>NZ_JXSY01000009.1 GCF_004329715.1 Bowmanella sp. JS7-9 | reverse complement strand
CAGCCCCGCAGGCTCCCAATTTACGGAAAAGCCCTTGTCGTAAGACAGGGGCTTTTTTGTTTGCATCCGAAAATCTAAGGTGGGCTACCCGAAGCTCACCGTTCTTCACTCCCATGTGAGATTAATCGCAGGGCGTTTTGGTTGTCGCGCTTGAAATCTAGCTGATGACTAAAAACAAGGCTATCCAATGGATAGCCTTTGGGGTAAGTGAAATGCTGCTTATTCGGGATTAATTTCCAGTGGGAGACGGCTAAACACCACCGTAGGATTTTGTTTATACATCTTTTTATTGCGCGTTATCGCAATGAGATTCTCGTCGTTGGTTTTATAAACCTTGTCGGCGATTTTTATATTGGCTGGTTGATCAAATTTAAACGAGAGGTCATCTGGGGTAGGGACGAACCAGGAGGCAGCACCAGCTATTTCATCGATTAACGCTTCGGTGTCCGTCAGAATCAGAAATAAATCCTGATATGACACTTCCAGTGTCTGCGGAGGGTTAACTTTTGCGCTTACACTCAGTGACACGTCTCCTTTCGCCTGATTAACCGCTAATTGAGCATGTTTTGCCTGTGCATCACTCAGGGCTGGAAGAATAAAGGTACCGTCCGCCTGAATATCAATTGGCATTTGCGGAGTACCATCAATTTCCAGCCATAATTTTACCGCCTCCAGTTTGATGGACTTACTCTGTGGAGTAACAAATGCACGGATTTCGGAGAAGGGGCTTTTGAGCTGGGTGGCTAATATTGCCATGCCGTTGAGTTCATCGTAATCAATCTTACGGCCGGTTTCGGGGTCCGCATGCACACTCTGACAGATTAAAAACAATCCAAACAATACATGGCTTCTACGCAGTTTCATAATGACTTCCCTGTGAAAAATGACAGGTGTTTAGTCTTAATTCTCTATATAAAGTTCGCTAACTAATTGTTTCAATTTGTGATTTAGCGTTTTTTGGCCATCGAGGCCAAAGTCTTTGGCGACAATAGTTACTGGGCGATGCATCAGGAGCAAGTCGATAAGTATGCGCACGGAGGTGTGATCCATGACTGTCGCGCGATCCACCAGAAGCTGGAGTAGTTCTGATTTCTGGCTTAATGCGGGCCTGCTACCGCGGCACAAATAGCTAAGGGCTGGCAAGGTGCGTTGTCTATCCGGTAAGCTTTGTAAAATCATCGTTAAGGTGTGCTTATTTATCTCTCGATAAAACAATCCGCATTTGATTTTATTGGCAAAGGCTTCGGTAAGTTTATCCAACGCCTGTTGGCCTTCGGTGTTTAATGGCAATGCCATGGCGATACTCACTTCACCACTTGACGCATCGGTCGATTCACCCAGATGTAAAGCCTGATAATGATTCGCCCGCCAAAATTCGACGAGAGAATGATTAGCGCCGAAAGTCGTACCAATAAGATCGAATTTTTGCGCTTTGGCCCAATTGGCGGCAAATGCTAATAAGCTACTGGCAATCCCGCGCCGCCTGCATGTTTCATCCGTTGCTATTCGGATTACTCGCGCATATCGGTACTGCAAGTACTCAGGTTGCGCGTGGTTATAGGCGAGTAGTTGCGGAAGCAGATAACCAGAGGGACGCCGATCACCAGAGCAGATTGACTCTGCCAGCTGAGTGAGATGGTCAGGCTCTTCAACCAACCACAGCGCTCCCTGCACGCATCCGTTATTTATGCGTAGTATCAGATGATTTTCCGGGCCATCCAACATACGTTGCAGATCATCCGGGGTGGTTTGGTAATGGGCATTAATTAATAACGTCCATACCGTCTTAAGTAACTGAGGCTCGACTGCCAGTTCCTGGCCGGAGAGCAGAACCATTCCATCTTGCCGCGAGACACAAGATGTCTCTGTGTCCATCAGCATCACTTGATTGGTTAATGACTCCAGAGGGCAGTTCTCAGCCCAGCGAACGGGTTGTTGCAACGTCATCAGTTGCCAATCGGGATAGTGTTTATTCAGATGGCCCGTGACGCGGATATCAAAGCCGCGCCCGGATCCCTCATAGCCATTCACTGTGGTGGCCATCACCACTTTTGGAAAGGATTGTAACAGGCGCTTTATCGCATCGGCGGGGAACATCGCAGCCTCATCAATTAACAGGCAGTGGGTATTCGTTGGACCACGCAGTAGTTCATCGACAGGTATAAATCGCACAGATGGGTGTGTGCAGTGCCCGAAAAATGTATTTAACTGGCGTCTGCTTGGTGCGGTCACTGTCACGTCCAGCCCACGTTCGGCCAGTGAATGGGCGATGATGCCAAGCGCGGTAGATTTACCGCGCCCACGATCGGCACGAAGCACGCAAGGTGGCATAACGTGTTGCTCAGCCCGACGACAAACCAGGTGAATGATGTCCCGTTGTTCGGTAGTTAGCTGAAATTGATCATGGGTTATCTGTTGAAGTGCATCGATGTGACCCGCTATGAACTCGTACGCGGACAGGCGCGATGCATAGGTGCATTGTTGAATGATCTGACAGAACAACCGGAGATAGGGGCTATCGTTTACTGAATGCTGAAAACCCACGCTGACGCGTTCTTTTAGCGCTGGATCTGGTGAGGACGGCCAGTCCGCTATGGGAGGACATAACAGGATAAACAGACCAGAACGCTTTACACAGGCTGTCATCGCGGAAAACGCTGAGGCCCGAAAGCCCTGATGGGCATTGAATATTACCCATTCGAATTCCTGACCCAAATGATGGCGAAATTGCTTAGTGCTGCCACTCGTAACTCCATCCAAGTGACAATTAAGGCTGAGTGCTGATGCGGGCGTGAATTTGTTGAGTAACCTCTGTGTCTGCTCGATAGCAAACGCCTCGCTACCTTCAATAACCAAGAATAAGCGATGGCCAGGGGCATCCTGCATGTTATTCAGCCAGTTGATCGCCTGTTCCAGCAATTTCCACCTCAGATTGCGACATTTCCACGTATAATTACCGCTAGTTTATTGAAAGTTAACGAGGAATACGATGCGCTTTTTGTCCCGACGGTTGGTGATGCCCAACGATTTAAATTATGCCAATGCGTTGTTTGGTGGTCGCGCGCTGGAGTGGATTGACGAAGAGGCGGCAATTTATGCCATTTGTCAGTTGGAAACTAATTTTCTGGTGACAAAACATATCGGTGAAATCAGTTTTGAATCCCCTGCGGTGCAGGGCGATATTGTCGAGTTTGGTCTGGCGACCAAATCGGTAGGGCGTACATCCATCACTGTGACCTGTCTGGTACGTAACAAAGCCACCAAGAAAACCATTTGTTACGCCGATGACATCGTTTTTGTGCAGGTTGATCCGGAAACAAAAACGCCTGTACCACACGGTAAAACACTGGAAATGCTGGAAAATCAGACCCGTGATGAGATCCGTAGTCTGAATATTGAGAGCTAACACCTACGAAAGAAAAAGCCGCATCAGCGGCTTTTTTTACATAGCGTTGCGGATGACGGTTTCGGCATCCTTGGGTGTGAGTTCGCCGCGCTCGCCAAACTTGAACATACCATTTTCCATTAATTTGCGTGGCACCAAGCGAACGGCGTCATCGTTGATATCATGTTCACTCAGGCGGGTAAGCATACCCATCTGGCGGAAAAAGGCCTCGGTATTGGCAATTGCCTGTTCAATCGCCTGTTCTTCGTCAACGAGATCCAAATGCCACACACGCTGCGCGTATTGTAATAATTTCTCGCGTTTGGCCGCTTTCGTGTGACGTAACATTGACGGTAACACGATAGCCAGTGTTACTGCGTGATCCAACCCATATAGCGCGGTTAGCTCATGTCCAATCATGTGCGTAGACCAATCTTGCGGCACGCCAACACCAATCAGTCCATTTAACGCCTGTGTCGCATTCCACATCAGGTTGGCGCGTGTGGCGTAATCCTTGTTGAATACCGTCGGGCCAATATCCAGCAGATTTTGTAAAATTGCCTCGGCAAAACGGTCCTGCACAGTGGCATTGACCGGATAGGTCAGGTATTGCTCGATGACGTGCACAAATGCGTCGACCACACCATTAGCCAACTGACGCTCAGGCAAAGAATAGGTGACTTCTGGATCCAGCACGGCGAACTGCGGGCGTACATGCTCAGACAGGAATGACAACTTTTTACCCAATGCACGGCGATTTACCACAGAGGCAATATTGGTTTCACTGCCTGTGGCCGGCAACGTGAGCACACAGCCTAGTGGCAGCGCGCTCTCCACTTTGGCTTGTTTTGCCAGAATATCCCATGGCTCACCCTCAAAATGGGCGGCTGCGGCGATAAATTTGACGCCGTCGATGACCGAACCACCGCCAACAGCGAGCAAATAGGTAAAGCCCTGCTGTTTAATCAGCGTTACGGCCTGCATCAGGGTGTCATATTCAGGGTTTGGTTCAATACCTGCAAACTCGCCCCACTCAACGCCATCCAGCGCCTGGCATACCTGCTCATACACACCGTTGTGTTTAATACTTCCCCCACCATACAACACCAATACTTTGGCATCCGTCGGCAGTTCATTTCGCAGTTGAGTGATAGTGTTTTTGCCAAAGATCACTTTAGTGGGATTGTGATAAATAAAATTGTGCATTAGGCGCCCTTAAAAAACACAAAAGGCCAGTAAACTGGCCTGCAGAAAAAGAATAAAACCGGATTACTCATCCGGACAGAATTTACTCTTTAACTGTTGAATAAATGTCATAGTGTCCGGATCACTGATGGAGTAGTACAAGGTTTGCGATTGCTTGCGGTACGTCACCAAGCCCTGACCGCGCAATACGGCCAGGTGCTGGGAAAATGCCGACGCACTCAAATCGAATGGTTCGATTAACTCACCCACGCTCATTTCACCATTCGCCAGGCGGCAGAGGATCTGCAGTCTGTGCTCATTAGCCATACAACGCAAAAACGTTGCGGCCATTTTGGCTTCGTCCTGATGTAAATGGGGGGCGGTGGTTTGCATACAGTACTCCTCGGATCTCACCGAATTGTGGCGCGTTGTGGCGAGCGAATCAAGTTATTTGCCGCTGGCCAGTTGCGCTTCAGTTTTCAGGCCGAATACTTTTTTCATAATGATGGTAGCCGGGCAAAAACCGGTGAAACTTTGTTGAAACAGGTTAGCGCCGATAAACACCGTAAACCATACAAAATTCGGATGCACGTAATAGGTCAGGGCAACCGATAACAACACCATAAAGCCAGCAAAAGCGGTTAAGGCACGTTCAACACTCATAAATTTCTCCTTGGTCAATAGGCATAGCGAATACGCAGCCAGACGTTGTTGTTGTCTTTGAACTGCGCAAAAAAGTCGTATTGGGTGTCCCCGCCAAACAAATTGGCGCCAGCGCTAAAACGCCACTGGTCATTCAGGCGGTAGCTGGCACTGGGACGCAGATAAAAATCCTTATCGCTTAGGGAATAGAAGCTAAACAGGGATAAGGTCCATAACTCGGCGCTGTCGCGCCATGTTAAGCGGTTAGTCAATACGCTGCGATTGTGGTTCGATTCCCACTGGGGAAACGGGCTGGCCGCGAGCAGTGCGCCGTGGTTGTTAGTGTGTTCCAGATACAATTGCACCCCGGCGGTTAAGCGAGTGACTAACTCCCACTCATAGCCAATTAGCACTAAGTCTTTGCTGTTACTAATCCGTGGATTGTGACCGTCGTTATCATCCGTGCTGCGGTGGCGGCTAAATTCGAAGTTGAACAGACCATCGCCGACTGGCAAACGCACCGATCCTCCCCAGGCAGTCAACGGGGCAAAATAGGGCAGGCCTGCTACTGTCAGACTTTTCGGACTTTTTTCATAGCCTTGATAGCCATATAGCGCCCATTCGGTGCCGTTGAGCGTTTTATACAAGCGCAACGCCCATTCGTCATCATTGGGTGTTTCCGCGTGAAATCCGGGCGCAATCGTAATGCCAGCCCACGGGCTGAAGAATGAAAACACCTCGCCATTGATGTAATTATCCGGGGTGAACTCTGGCATCCAGGCAATATCCAGATTGGCCCAGTCATGAAACGCGGTCAGGCGCACGGCATCAGCGGGTGCCTTGAGATACTCATCATCCTGGCCGGCGAAGAATGCCAGCCAATCTTTAGGGAACAGGTCGTTAAGGAAAACATAATCACCGGTGCCCCAGGTGAGTACCTGGCGACCTAGTTTAAGGTCAAGATGCTGTCCCAGACTTGTTTGAGCACTTAATTCGCGCCAGCCGGTCTGCCATTTTTGCTGCACGCCGTCGAAGCCCACATCTCCTTTCGCAGTCAGGCGCACGTCCTGCCAGCTATACTGGGATTCAATACGCACCCGCGCACCTGACAGGGTTTGACGTGAGTGCAAAGCAGATGATTGCAGCCGCCCACCCAGGCCGCCTTCAATAAATCCGGTAAACTGTAAGCCAGTTTCCTGCTCGGCCCAGTCGGTGTCCCAACTATCGTCGCCCCAGTCATCAGAATCTGATTGCTGGGCGAAACTGAGCGAACTAACCAGGCTTAATATCAGCAACAATCGCATGGTCTAGTCCCGCAGAGTTAACCAGTCAGTAGGCGGGTTGCGCAGGCTGCGCTCGCTGAAAATATCGTCTGGTAAACCCAGGTCATAGCTGACAAAGCGAAATTGCATCTCGGTCGAGCCACCACTTTGCAGATCCGATACCCGCGAGTGGGTCACGGTTGGATGCCCCTGAATGTTCTCGATTTTCAGGGCCTCCACGCGGCGGTATGGTTGATCACCGTTTTGGTAAAAGTTGATCAGCATGGGCAGTTTGGTTTGTTTGTCGATCTCCACTACATAGCGGTTGAATTCGACACTGGCAGGATCAGTTGGTTTGCCTTCCAGTACGTAGCGCTCGCCCTCGTCACTTAATAGCGTAAAGCTGTCCTCATCGGTACGGCGGCCCGATACATCTTCATAGAAAAAGTGAGAGCCCACGAATGATGTACGTTTATCGCCGGCGGAAATACGTTTGACCAAATCCAGACCGGGTAAATACAGCCAGCGATCGTCATCGCGTTCGACCTGTTTCACCACGCGAAATACCGTGTTACGTACATCAGACGGGCGGGAGAAAAACACCATCATATCCTGTGCGCCGCCGTCCTCGCGATCTTTACGCAGAATAATAAACTGACGGGTCTGGGTACGGCCTTGTGCGTCCTTAATCAACATGCGAGCGGCACTACGGCCATCATCGCCGGCGTAGTACGCAGCCAGTTCTGCTTGTTTGACAATTTCCCGGGCATCAATGTCTTGCGCACTGGCTGGTAATGCCATGGCGAACAGTAATGGGGCTAATAAGCGAATTCGTTGCATGATTAACTCCTTAAACACGGCGCTGTAACAGGGTCATTAAGGCTGGCAACATGATCAATGTTACCAGGGCTGAGACGGCCATAATGCTGGCGAGGAAAATCCCCACCGTGATGTAAGGCACCAGAGGTGCAAACAGTAACGGCGTGAAGCCCATAGCGATCACGATGGCATTGCGGCTGATGGCGCGGCCAGGCTCTTCGAACATCACCTGTAATGCAGTGCGCAGGTTGCCCGTATTGCGGTAGGTATCTCGCGCACGCTCGAGGAAGTGAATGGCGAAATCAACCGATAAGCCCAGTGTAAGAGAAGACAATACCGCAATCGGCATATCGTAATCCTTACCTATCCAGCCAATCAGGCCGTAAATCAGGCTGATGGTAATGGTCAGCGGTAACATGGCCAGCGTGCCATAGACCAGAGAACGGAACAGGATCACCATCATGATAAATACGGTGATGAAGGCACTGATAAGGCTGTCGAGCATTCCGGCCACCATGGCCTGTTGCCAGACTACATTCAGATATGCTTTGCCGGCCCAATCGTAGCGCAAACCCTCGGGTAGCGGATTCGTTGCCACATAGTCATCAACTAAATCGACTACCGCAGTCATATCCTGATTATCACCACTGGTTAATTGCAACCACAGCAGAGATTGTTGGTAGTCCGGGGTGACAAAGTGCCACAGGTCATCCGGGCGGTGTGAAGATTGATATTGCAACAATGCCTGCGCCACACCATTGGCGGTTGCTGGCAATTGATAGTCCGACTGCTCGCCGCTGCGCAGCTCACGATTGACGGTTTTCACTACATCGGTCAGGGAGTTGGACTTACCGACCAGGCCGCTTTGCTGCATATGCGCCTGCAGGCCCGCCATATATTCCAGTACTTCTGGCTGAGTGAACACTTTACTGTCGCGATTGATTTGCTCCAGCGACATCATCAGTTGTTCAAGCGCAGCCTGATCTGTGCTGTCAGTCATCTCAAACAGTTTGTCATCAATGGCGCTAATCGCTTGGTCCAGCCCCAGTGTTTTTAACGACTTCAGCCAGTTAGCCGAGGCTGAAGACATGCTGGACGCGGCCGTTTCCAGGGCACGATTGATTGCTGTATTAGG
Source organism: Bowmanella sp. JS7-9 (assembly GCF_004329715.1). Taxonomy (GTDB): domain Bacteria; phylum Pseudomonadota; class Gammaproteobacteria; order Enterobacterales; family Alteromonadaceae; genus Pseudobowmanella; species Pseudobowmanella zhangzhouensis. The sequence continues at coordinate 4,443 of NZ_JXSY01000009.1, read as the reverse complement.
GGCCGTCGTTGATTGCAGGACTAAAAACGCATCGTAGGTACCGGCAAAGTGATCATTTAACACCCGGTCGGCAACGCGCAATTGATGGTCTTGTTTGAACCAGCGTACCGGATTGTCATTAATTTGAATCTTGCTGATCCCCCACACAGAGAAGGCGAAAATCAGCATAAATCCCATCAGCCATAATTTGGCATGGCTGCCAGCCAGTTTACCCAGCTTGCGCACCGCGCCAGCCAACTTGGATTGGGTCTCATCCGGCAAATGTTGTTGCATCTTATCCAGTGTGGCCGGGTTCAGGCTGACCAGATAGGCGGGAATAAACACAATGGTAATGACAAACGCTAACATGATGCCGAAACCGACAAATGCACCAAAGATCTGCACCGGTGGAATCGGCGTCAGCATCAGGGACAAAAAGCCCACTGTAGAGGTCACTGAGGTATACAACATGGGCGTGAAAAGGTGGCCGACGATTTCTTTAATCACCTCTTTTACAGACATGCCCGGGCGATAGCGATCAGCAAATTCCGACATGATATGCACCGAGTCCACCACGGCGATGGGCATCAGAAAAATGGCAATCATTGAGGACATAATGTGCACGGTGAACCCCATGCCGATCAATAACCCCATGGTGATCAACACGGTTGCCATTGCCACAATCATGGGGGCGGTAATAAAGGGCACGTTGCGGAAGAAAATGAACAGCAAAACAAAAATCATCAGGCCGGCCAGTGGCGCAGAGATCCCCATTTGCACAAACATCTCATAGCCAAAGCGGTCTTCTGCCACAGGCAGACCGGTGATATGCCATTGGTCTGTGCTACTCAGGCTATCAATGTGTGCCTGTAACTGGCGCGCGATGGCATAACTTTGGTTTTTATCGATGATGGGGACATAAATCGCGGCGGCTTTGCCGTCTTCGCTAACCAGAGTATTGAATAGCAAAGGCAAGCGCTCGACATTGCTGCGCAGTTGGGCGGCTTTTTCGCTGGTTTCGGGGACTTGCTTCATCATCCACTCGAAACGTATCGTTCCCGGGCCTTCCTGTGTGATGTTGTCCACCGCAGACAATGACATCAGATCTTGCACGATGACGCCGTCCAGCGTGGCGGCAAAGTCACTGACACTTTTTAGCGCGGCGAGTGATTCGGGGGTATAAATTCCATCGTTGTTAACCGCGCCGACCACAATCGCATCGTGCATGGCAAAGGTTTCGCGAGCCTGATTGTGGAAAATGCGTGCCTGATTATCTGCAGGCAGCATGTTTTCCGGATCGGTATCAATTTGAATGCGTGGCAGTTGTGCCACCATTACGGCAGTTAATAATGCGAGTCCCCAAAACACCCATTTACGACGGGCGATGGCCAAATGTAATACCCAGGCTTTCATCGTGTCCTTAGTTAAATTGCTACTAATTTAGATTGTTCTGAAATATACGCTGACGCATTTATTTTGTCATGCGCTAATTTAGATTTTTCTAAATTTTAAAAGAAAGAGTGTCACGTAGGATTGACGCGGATCAATCCTTTGGTGAACGGGTTGCCAGTGTCAGCCCAAGGCCAATAAAGACCGTAAAAACGAGGGCTTCCAGCATGCAGATTAGCAGGCTGATAAGCGGGGGTAACGGTGGGATATTCAACGATGCATTTGGGTACTGCTGTGCCAGCGCGAACAAGCTGCCAACCATCAATTGTCCACCAGAAAGTTGAATACAGGCACCGGTTAACACGCCGACTCCTGCCGAGATGGCAAATCGAAAGCGCCCCGGATGACCCAACAGCCAATAGGCCGAGCCGGCACTAAAACCGAGCAATAGTCCTTCCCATGCACCTGTAATCGTAGTGGGAACCTGACCGGTCAGTAACTGCAAGGTGTCAAATCCCACCAGTTTCACTAACGCACCAACCAGCATGCCGCCTATGGCGGCGCTGGCGATGGGAAGGATGGGAAACCGCATGTGGCGACTCAGCGCCACACCCGTACTGATCCCGGCGCTGCCAAGTAACGCCATAAACAGGGTCAGACTGGTAATGGTGATCAGGGTGGAGAACGCACCGGCATGTGGTTGCAGTTGCAGTAATCCCATCGCGATTAATATACCGCCAAACAGGCCTGCCAATGCGCCGCCGGCGAGACCACCGATAAACAGGCGCCATCCGGGATGAGCGATGGCCAGATAGCTATGCTGGGTGATTGCAGGCTGTGGATCGGTTTGCTCACGGCATTCGGCGATAAAACGGTAGCCATGTTTCGGCACTGTTTGGATAAAGACCGGGGCGGTGGCAGAGTCGCGTAACAGTTTGCGTAAGGTCTTGATACATTGGGTGAGCGCATCATCAGTCACCACAACCCCGGGCCACACAGAGTCAAAAAATACGTCTTTCGCGACCAGCTCACCCCGATGCTGGATTAATAAGATGAGTGCATCCAGATAGCGTGGATTAAGCTCCACGCGTTGGTCGTTCTCAAATAGCTGCCGATTCTGAATGTCGAGCGTAAAGGTGCCAAATTTGATCATCTGCAAAAACTAATTCTTTGAAATACTTTGCTTTTTACACTGTATCTTAATCTGTCTTAGCAGGGAAATCGCCACGCGCTGCGTGGTAAAACAGTGCACCAGCAGTGAGAAAACCGAGAATAAAGATACCGTTGCCAATAAACAGCATCATTGGCGTGCTGTAGGGCTGGCCCCAGCCGAGAATAATGGCAACAAGGGTAATTACACTTTGGGTCACGGCCATAATTAAACAGCATTTGAGCATGGCATTAGGTGTAAATCGCCCCGCCCATGCCATCACGACGCCAGCGACGAGGACCAGGGCGTAGATCAGATTGAGAGGCTCTGAGTCTCCACCGATAATCCCCACCGCCAGATTGACCCAGATAAGTAAAAACAAGGTAAACATCAACGCGATAGACGCCAGGCGAAAACTTGCGTTGGCTGACAGATGCACCAATCGATCCAGCGCCAGGCCGACGCTGCCGATCATGGCGGCGAAAACTGTAAAATCCAGCGCGGTCCAGTTCACTTCAGCGGTAAATTGCATGGCGATGGCGGGTAGTAACCACAGTAACAAGGCTGCGCCCCAAGCGAGCAGACGGATGGGATTAGCGTTCTTAATGGTCGGGATTAACATAGGCATGATGTGCTCCAGTTGAGTTTTGGGCAGGATGACATCGCGGGCACTGAAAAACCTGATAAAGACCTGAGATTTAGCTGAGCATTCGCTGATAAAAGGTCTGAAACAAAAAAGCCACCGGCTGGTGGCTTTTTGACAGGGCAATCGACTACACGCTAACCCGTCTGTATTGACGATAGTTAGGTTTCCAAAAGTTAGCTTCAATGCTCTGCTCCAACATCTCGTCACTCATTTCCAGTGCCAACCCTTGTTGCTGGCCGGTTTTCGCGACCGCAAAGGCAATTTGTTTACTCAGGGTCGCCAATTCGGTCAGTGGTGGCAGTAATTCTCCGTGACCGGTATTGGCTAGTGGAGACGCTGCCGCCAAGGTCTCACTGGCAATCAGCAGCATTTCATCGGTAATTCGGGTGAGCTTACCGGCAATAACGCCCAATCCCACGCCCGGGAAAATATAACTGTTGTTGCACTGCGCGACCGGATATTGCTTACCCTGATAGTTAATTGGTTTGAATGGGCTACCGGTGGCAACGATGACCTCGCCGTTTGTCCATTCGATTAAATCTTTCGGATGTGCTTCGATTTGCTTAATCGGGTTACTCAGCGGGAAAATAATCGGCTGCGGACAATGCTGATGCATGGCGCGCACGACTTGTTCGGTGAACAGGCGTGGCTGACCGGACACACCAATCAGAATGCCGGGCTTGGCACAGTGCATGACATCCAGCAGTGAAGGATAGTCGCCGCTATAGGTCCAGTCTGCCAGTGAATCTGTCGGCTGTGCCAATGCCTGCTGAAAATCACGCAGGCCCGGCATATCGCTGGTTAACAGGCCAAAACGATCCACCATGTAGATTTGTGAACGTGCCTGCGCCTCGCTCAGACCCTCTGCTACCATCTGGCAAATGATTTGCTCGGCGATGCCGCAACCAGCCGAACCGGCGCCAACAAATACCACTTTTTGTTCGGACAATCGCGCCTGCTTAGTGCGGCAGGCTGCCAGCAAAGTACCGACCGTGACGGCGGCAGTGCCCTGAATATCGTCATTAAAGCAACACACCTGATCCTGATACTTTTTCAGAATCGGCATCGCATTCGGCTGGGCAAAATCCTCGAACTGAATCATGGCATTGGGCCAGCGGCGTTTAACGGCATTGATGAATAATTCGATAAACTCGTCGTATTCATCCTGGCTGATACGTTTATGACGTGAGCCCATATACATAGGATCAGCCAGTAGTTTTTCGTTGTTGGTGCCCACATCCAGCATAATTGGCATGGTATAGGCGGGGCTGATCCCGCC
>NZ_JXSY01000008.1 GCF_004329715.1 Bowmanella sp. JS7-9 | reverse complement strand
GCGGGGCTGATCCCGCCGCAGGCGGTATACAAAGAAAGTTTACCGATTGGGATCCCCATACCGCCGATACCCTGATCGCCCAAACCAAGAATACGTTCGCCATCAGTCACAACGATGACTTTAACTTTTTGTTTGGTGGCGTTACGCAGAATGTCATCGATATATTCCCGCTCAGAATAGGCAATAAACAAACCACGATTGCTGCGATAGATATCAGAAAATCGCTCGCAGGCCTCACCAACAATTGGCGTATAGATGATCGGCATCATCTCTTCCAGATGTTGCTGCAACAAAGCATGGAACAGGGTTTCGTTGGAGTCCTGGATGCCGCGCAAATAGATGTGCTTATTGATTGGCTCTTCGAAACTACTGTACTGCATATACGCCCGTCTTACTTGATCCTCCAGCGTTTCAAAACGTGGCGGTAATAAGCCGGTTAGATTGAACGCAGCCCGCTCGTCACGGGTAAATGCACTGCCTTTATTCAGTAGCGGTGTTTCGAGCAGTGCCGGACCGGCATGATGAATGTATAACGGACGTTTTTTCTGTTGTGTCATGAGGAGCTAAATCTAACCACTTGTTAGCGTATTAAGGTGTAGCCCTATAGCATAACGGAAGCGCTAAAAAATGCATGTAAAACAACAGATTCAGGGGTATGACCAGTGGCAAATCTGGTTAAATTTGCCACTGGTTGTTGGTTTATTCGGCAGGGGCGACGTACAGCGTGCCCACTTCAACAGAGACAACGCGCACTTTCGTGCCGCTGGGCAGGGTTTCCGGAATCGGCACACCGGCTCGAACGGCCCATAATATGCCGGAATATTTGTAACTGGACACCTGCTTACTGGATAGTTCGCTGGTTAAATCAAACTCCACACCAACAAAATCTGAGTGTGGTTTAGCAGGATCGTCTGTTTGATTTTGCAGGTTTTTCATTGGCTTCCACAGGGCCGCAGTGATAACTGCTGAAATCACCGCTAGGGAGATGAACGCACTGGTCCAGTCATACGCGACCCAACCTAAGTTCATCGCTATACCCGTTAGTAAGGCACCTGCGCCAATAAAAAACAGGAAAAGAGTAGCAAAGCCCATGATGCCGGCTTCAATGGCCATCAGCAGAATGCCTAGCGCAATAAAGAACTCGGCCAGATTATTGTGGAAAAATTCCAGCATTAGGACTCCTTAGTGAGCTTCTTCCACACTGCGGTGGCCTGACTCACAACATTGCTGATGTCGGTCGCACTATCGGGCAATAACACGACAGATGACTGTTTTGCGATGGCTTCTTTCGCTGCAATTGCCAGTGTCGCCAGATCAAGCTCAATCGCTTTGCCACCCTCAGAGGTGTTGGCGACTTCACCGACTTTGGCTAAGGCTTCTGCTTTGGCTTCGGCAACGCGAATGATTGCGCTTGCCTCACCTTCGGCTTTAAGGATTTGCTGCTCTTTGTCGGCTTCGGCGGCAAGCACGATAGACTGCTTCTGACCTTCCGCTACGTTTATCGCGGCCTGGCGGTCACCTTCGGACTCCAGAATCTTAGCGCGTTTTTCACGCTCCGCTTTCATCTGACGCTCCATCGCTTCCATCACAGATTGGGGTGGCACGATGTCTTTGATTTCGTAACGTAACACCTGCACGCCCCAGGGCTGTGCGGCTTCGTTAATGGAGTTAACGATATTGATATTCAGCGCATCACGCTCTTCAAAGGTTTTATCCAACTCCATTTTACCGATTTCGCTACGCATAGTGGTTTGCGCTAATTGCGTCACGGCGAAGGTATAATCCTCCACCCCGTATGACGCTTTGTATGGATCAAGCACCTTTAAATACAACACGCCATCAACGGTCAGACTGATATTGTCTCTGGTGATCGCGCCCTGACTGGGCACGTCGATGGCCTGCTCTTTCAGGGAACGGTCATAGCTGACCGTATCAATGAACGGCACAATGAAATTCAAGCCCGCTTCTAAGGTGCGGTTGTATTTGCCGAAACGCTCAATAATGAAGGCGCGATTTTGCGGCACAAACTTCATCGAGCTCTTCAGAATAACGACGACGAGCACGAAAAGCGCGATTTGATAGGTAAACACTGAGTCCAATAAACTTCCCATGATTCAGACCACTCCTGTATGAAATAGGGCTAGGTTGTAACGTGCTATCACCGCATTTGTCAATCAGATTCGGGGATTCGCCAGTAATTCAAATATTCAAAAAACATCAATAGCATCAATGAGATGGCAACTAGTGGCAGGATAAACCACGTCATTGAATTGGCTTCAAAGCATACATAGCCATGGTAGATGATCCAGGCAAAAGGAATGGGTGATAAACGCCAGCGTAAGCGACCCTCTAACAAGAATAATGCACTTAGCCCCAGCAGACTGGTGGGGGTCGGGGCGAGTCCAGCGATACCGACCATCCACCAGGCATGGTCTAAAAAGGGCGCAATAAATAAGGGGCCGAATACGCTCAGCATGCAGCCCGCCATGCCTATGCGGCTAAATATATGGCTATTCGCCGGGATAATATCTGTCTGTGACGCGCTTAACAGCCACAGCAGCCCCTGCAGGATAAACAGCAAGCCAAATAATGCGATGACAGAGGTACTGTGCGCTTCGTGCAACCAGAACATACTGATGCCGCTTAAACAGAAAAACAGTGCCAAAATCCACGCTGGCCATCTGCCATCATCACCGACAAACAGATAGCGCAGGGTTAAGCCGGCAATCGCAATTAATACGATTTGTGCGGGCCATATAGACAGCGCAAATTGATGAAGCGCTTCTGGGTTGACCAGAAGTGAAGTTGTCAAAATAGTTGACGAAAATAACAGTGCCGTGAGCATAAGCCAGCTTCCATCGTGGCCATTTGATTAGTACGGAAATTCAGCTTCACGCTTGAATTTTCATGCTAACCAATTGAATTGATTAGGTTATATTTTTTATTTGCTGGTTTGAGTACGGCTACAACGAAACCATGGGGTACAACAGGCGAGACGCCATAATTAAAAACAGCAAGTTTTGTGCCTTTAATTATTTTGGGTAGCTCGGCTGAGCCACCCGGATAGTAAATTTAAGCTTGAGTCATAATAAATACATTGAGCTTATTACCGTCTAAATCACGAAACTATCCTGCATAGAATCCGGGAAAACGTTCGCCGGGTTTCCCCTCACAGGTGCCACCAAGCTCAAGCGCCTTGTGGTAAACCTTGTCCACGGTATCGGTATCTTTGGCTTCAAGGGCAACCATTACACCATTGCCAACTGTCATGGCCTCACCGTTAAACGGATAGGTAATTCCCAGACCAGCCCCTTTGGGGTTAGCCGGGTTTGCCCAGGCAATAAATTTGCCGGGATCTTCCATAAAGCGCCCGCAACCCAACTCACTGAGTAGTGCATCGTAAAATTCTGCGGCACGGTTTAAGTCTTTGGTGCCAAGGGTGACATAACCGATCATGTATAAATCCTTGTTTGTGCTTAATAGGTACAAAATTAGTTTTAACACTGAACTCAGTAAAAAGGCTATCTCAGAAGTAAATGAACGTTTAGACGTCTAGACGTAAAGATGTTGACTTTGACTGGCAGACTGGCAAGATAAGCGGATTGTTTCGATCCGTTATGATGAGGGCGACATGCCAATTCGTATTCCCGGTGAACTACCGGCACTTTCCGTATTAAGTGATGAGAACATCTTCGTGATGGACGACCAGCGGGCCATCCATCAGGACATTCGTCCGCTGGAAGTGGGCATTTTGAATTTAATGCCAAATAAAATTGAGACCGAAGTGCAGATTCTGCGACTGCTGTCCAATACCCCATTACAGATCAACATCGATTTGATCCGTATTGATAGTCAGGCGCCGAAAAACACCCCTGCGGCACATATGGATACCTTCTACCATCAGTTCGAAGATATCGAGCACAAGAAATACGATGGACTGATCGTCACCGGCGCGCCTCTGGCTCTGCTGGACTATGAGGATGTGAAGTACTGGCCGAAGATGCAGCAGGTAATGGACTGGGCGAAAAAACATGTGCAGTCTACGATGTTTTTATGCTGGGCAGCACATGCGGCGATGTACCATTTTTTCGGTGTGAATCGTGCGTTGCGTGAAGATAAATTATCGGGAGTCTATCCCCACGATGTCTATCAGCCCACCGATGAACTGATGCGCGGGTTTGATGGGCGGTTCTTCGCACCCCATTCTCGCTTTGGCCATATTGCCGTGCAGGATTATCAAAACGCCGGATTAAACATTTTGGCGGGTAGCGAGGAAGTGGGCGCTTACATTGCTGCTTCTCATGACAAGCGTATGGTGTTTGTGACCGGGCATCCGGAATACGACCCTGAAACATTGGATCAAGAGTATCGCAGGGATTTGGCCGCAGACCTCAATCCTGCTATTCCACTGCATTACTATCCTGATGATGATCCAACCCAAACACCACTGGTAACCTGGCGTGCCCATGGTACGCTGCTGTATACCAACTGGCTCAACTATTATGTGTATCAGGTTACGCCGTTTGACCTGACCACGCTGGCTTGACGAGGTAATAAGGTGTCTGCCGAACAACAATTACGTGACGCGCTACTACAACGCATTTTGCTGCTCGATGGTGCCATGGGAACCATGATTCAGCAGTACAAACTCAGCGAGGCGGATTATCGCGGAGAGCGATTTAAAGACTGGCATTCTGACGTTAAAGGCAATAATGACCTGCTGGTGCTGACTCAGCCGCAGATTATCGAAGCAATTCATTGCGCCTATCTGGAAGCGGGCGCCGATATTATCGAAACCAATAGTTTTAATGCGACAACCATCTCCATGGCCGACTACGACATGCAGGAATTGGCCTATGAGATTAATGTTGCCGCAGCACAGGTCGCCAGACGTGCTGCGGACAAATTCAGCACGCCCCGTAAACCGCGATTTGTCGCCGGGGTGTTAGGGCCTACCAACCGTACCGCATCGATATCGCCGGATGTGAATGATCCGGGTTATCGAAATGTCAGTTTTGACCAACTCAATCAGGCCTATCAGCAAGCCACTGAAGGCTTGATCGAAGGCGGGGCAGATATCATCCTGATTGAAACCATCTTCGATACACTAAATGCCAAGGCGGCGGTTTTCGCTGTGCAGGAAGTGTTTGAACGATTGGGTAAAACACTGCCGGTGATGATCTCCGGCACGATTACCGACGCTTCCGGGCGCACGTTATCGGGGCAAACGGATGAGGCCTTTTATTATTCTCTGCGCCATGCCAATCCGGTGAGCTTTGGTCTGAATTGCGCTTTGGGACCCGATTTATTGCGTCAGTATGTGGCTGACGTTAGTGAAGTCGCGGAGTGTGCGGTATCGGCACACCCTAATGCCGGTTTGCCAAATGAATTCGGCGAATACGATTTGGATGCTCAGGAGATGGCCGGCCATATCCGTGAATGGGCAGAATCTGGCCTGTTGAATATTGTGGGCGGCTGCTGTGGCACAACGCCGGCACATATTCGTGCGATGGCTGATGTCATTTATGGCATTGCGCCCAGAAAAATTCCCACGCCAGCGCGCAAAATGCGCCTGGCCGGACTTGAGCCGTTTGTGCATTAGGAGGCGACATGAGTCAGGCCAGTCAGAATTTTATTAATGTCGGTGAGCGTACCAATGTCACCGGCTCTGCTGTGTTTAAGAAATTGATCCTCAATGAGGATTATGAAGCAGCTTTGGATGTGGCGCGCCAGCAGGTAGAAAACGGCGCACAGATAATTGATATCAACATGGATGAGGCGATGCTCGACTCAGAAGCGGCTATGGTGCGCTTCCTGAATCTCATTGCCTCAGAGCCGGATATCAGCCGTGTGCCGATTATGATCGACTCGTCTAAGTGGTCGGTAATCGAGGCCGGACTGAAATGTATTCAGGGGAAAGCCATTGTTAACTCCATCAGCCTGAAAGAAGGTGAAGAGCCGTTCCTGCGTCAGGCAAAATTACTCAAGCGCTATGGTGCCGCCGCGGTTGTGATGGCGTTTGATGAAAAAGGTCAGGCCGATACGGTTGAACGCCGCTTTGCCATCTGTAAACGCAGTTATGATCTGCTGCTCGAGCAGGTGGGATTTGCGCCGGAAGATATTATCTTCGATCCTAATATCTTTGCGGTCGCCACCGGTATTGAAGAGCACAATGCCTATGCGCTGGATTTTATAGAAGCGACGCGCCTGATCAAACAGCATTTACCCTATGCCTCGGTATCCGGCGGTTTATCTAATGTGTCGTTTTCATTCCGTGGTAACAATCCGGTGCGCGAGGCAATGCACTCGGTATTTTTATATCACGCAATCCAGGCGGGCATGGACATGGCCATCGTCAACGCGGGTCAGTTGGCGGTGTACGATGATATTCCTGTGGAACTGCGCGATGCGGTAGAAGACGTCATTCTCAATCGCCGTGATGATGCGACCGACCGGTTACTGGAAATCGCGCCGAAATATCAGGGCGATGGTAAAGAAATCGCGAAAGAAAGCCAGGAATGGCGTAGCTGGCCAGTCAATAAACGGCTGGAGCATGCGCTGGTCAAAGGCATTACTGATTTTATTGAAGAAGACACCGAAGCAGCACGCCAGGCCGCCGAACGTCCACTGCACGTGATTGAAGGGCCGCTGATGGACGGCATGAATGTGGTCGGTGATTTGTTTGGCGAAGGAAAAATGTTTCTGCCGCAAGTGGTTAAATCCGCACGGGTAATGAAGCGTGCAGTGGCTTATCTGGAACCGTACATCGAGAAAGAAAAGGCCGCCGGTAGCAGCAATGGCAAAATTCTGCTCGCTACGGTAAAGGGCGATGTACATGATATTGGCAAAAATATCGTCGGCGTGGTGCTGCAGTGCAATAACTTCGAAATTATTGATCTGGGCGTGATGGTGCCCTGTGAGAAAATTTTGCAAACTGCCCGCGAGCAGAATGTGGATATGATTGGCTTATCTGGCCTGATCACACCGTCGCTGGATGAAATGGTGCATGTGGCCAAAGAGATGCAGCGTCAGGGCTTTGATTTGCCATTACTGATTGGTGGGGCTACCACATCAAAGGCCCATACCGCGGTGAAAATCGAGCAGCACTATGCCCATCCAACCGTGTATGTACCCAATGCCTCCCGAGCGGTCGGGGTGTGCCAAAAATTACTCAATCCTGTCAACCGCGCGGCATATCACACTGAGTTAAAGGCTGAGTACGAGACTGTGCGGCTCCAGCATGTGCGCAAAAAGCCGCGCACTGCACCGGTGACGTTACAACAGGCGAGGGAAAACAGCTTTAAGCCTGATTTCACTGATTATACGCCCGTCACACCTAAGCGTTTGGGCGTGCAGCAGGTAGAGGTCGATATCGCTACGCTGCGCGATTATATCGACTGGACCCCGTTTTTCCTGACCTGGTCTTTAGCCGGTAAATATCCGCGTATTTTGCAGGATGAAGTGGTGGGTGAAGAGGCGCAAAAGCTGTTTGCCGACGCCAATGCGATGCTGGATAGTCTGCTGCAAAGCGGTGATATTGTGGCTAAGGGCGTAGTTGGGCTGTTTGCTGCCAATCGACACGGTGATGATATCGAAATCTACGCCGATGAGAGTCGCAAACAGGTGCTTTGCGTGTCGCATCACTTGCGTCAGCAGACTGAAAAATCCAACGCGGCCAACTACTGCCTGAGTGACTTTGTTGCAGCAAAAGAGACCGGTATCGCCGATTATATCGGGGCATTTGCCGTCACGGGTGGGATTGGCGAAGATGAACTGGCGGCAAAATACACGGCCGCGCACGATGATTATCATGCAATCATGGTCAAAGCGGTGGCAGATCGCTTGGCTGAAGCGTTTGCAGAATATTTGCATGAAAGGGTGCGCAAGGACATCTGGGGGTATGCTGCGGATGAAGCGTTGAATAACGAGGATCTCATACGTGAAAAATATCAGGGTATTCGCCCGGCGCCCGGCTATGCGGCTTGTCCTGAACACACAGAGAAGCAGGCTATTTGGGACTTGTTGGATGTAGAACAACGCATCGGCATGAAGCTCACGGAAAGTTACGCTATGTGGCCGGGGGCGTCTGTGTCTGGTTGGTATTTTGCCCACCCGCAGTCCCGCTATTTCGCTGTTGCGCAGATCCAACAAGATCAGTTACAGGATTATGCAACGCGTAAAGGTTGGGACGTCACGACAGCCAAAAAATGGCTGGCTCCGAATCTCAATCTCTGATGGTAAAGCCCTTTAGTCAGGCCTGTGAAAACAATCAGGAACCGATACTCGCAATACTGCGCGAGGCATTTGTCTCGCGCAAAAAGATTCTGGAAATCGGCTCAGGTACGGGCCAGCACAGCGTGTATTTTGCACCTCGCTTACCCCATCTGGTTTGGCAAACGTCAGATATGCCAGTTAACCACAGGGGTATTCATCAATGGATTGATGAATACCCCAGCGACAATCTACGCAAACCCCTTAGCTTCACTATTGGCCAGGATACATTCCCATGTCAGGTGGATGGGGTATTCACCGCCAATACCGCACATATCATGTTGCCAGACAGAGTGCAGCTGATGATGCAGCTGGTGGCACAACATCTGCCCAACGGAGGCGTATTCTGCCAATACGGGCCATTCAATGTGGATGGTAGGTTTACCAGCGATAGCAATGCCACTTTTGATGCCGCATTGCGGGGGCAGGGGATGGGGGGGATCCGTGATATTGCAGAACTCATCAGCTGGGCTGAACCCTTCGGACTAAATCTGCAAAAGCGTCACGGGATGCCTGCCAACAATATGCTGCTCGAGTGGCATAAATCCTGAGTCCGCTTGTGGATATCTCTGTTGAAAGCCTCCGGGTAAGCCGTGACTATCCTGTTGTTTTTCTGCGGATAAACTAACCCCGATGGGGCAGTTTCTCTCGTTAATGTATTGAAACTACGGGAGAAAAGCATGAAAACGAGCATTTTGTTGGCGAGTACACTAATGATTGGCAGTACGGTGAGTCTGGCATGCGGCCGGCCTCCAACGTTTGATATTCAAAGAAGCCAAGGTGAAAGCACCGAAGACTTGCAAGCCTACTATGATCCTTTAGAGGATTTCCTGCCGCCAGAACAAATCAGGCAGATGTTTGAAGATCCCACTGGCTGCCGGCGCTGGAACAATAGCTATCGCTCCCAGTGGCAACTTAAAGACAATCAATTGTGGTTAGTCCGTCTTGAGCAGATTAACTGTGATGGCGAAGCGGTGGAGGTGTCACCGGAGGATCTGTTTGGTCAGACTCACTATCCGATTCTGGCGGATTGGTACAATGGCCGGCTGCTGTCGTATTCGGCCCCCACATATGATCGCCGCAATATCGCCAATCAAAAGTTTCGGGTAGAAGTAGAGTACGCGGTGACTGTGATGGAGTTCTCCGGCGGCGAGTTGGCTTACCAATATGAAGACGCCGTAGTCGATCAATGGGACATTCCCGGTGATGCACCCTAGCATGGAGATTATTTACAGCGGATCACCAATAAAATACCGCCAAGGATGGCAACTGCGGACAATATCAGGCGTGGGGTTAATGGCTCAGCCAGGAGCATAACCCCCAGGATTGCGGTAATTACCGGCACAGAAAGTTGAATGGTTGCGGCGCTGGTGGGTTGCAGATAGGCGAGGGCGTGATACCAGATGGCATACCCCAGGCCTGAGGTCAGGGCGCCAGACAGCACAGCAAACATAACGCCCTGCCAATCCCAGTCTGGTGCCATGCCGGGTATGCAAAGAGCAAGCAAACTAATTGGTGCTGCCAATAAAAAGTTGCCCGTGGTGGTAGCAAGAGGTTGACCGGCTTGTTTGCCCCACAGCGAATAAAATCCCCAACATATTCCAGCAACCGACATCAATGCCGCCGGTAATACCGGTGGTGCACTCACACCCGGCATAAGCAAGTAAATTAGCCCGGCCATGGCGGTAAAAAAGCCACCCCATTGCGGCGTGGTGAATTTGTCTCCTTGCCACAACCCCACGCTAAGCATGCATACTTGCACCGCAGCAAATAAAATCAACGCGCCAGTGGCTGCGCTCAATTGCACATAGGCCAGCGAAAATCCTAATGCATAGCCCAACAGGGCGAGTGCCATTTTTAACGAGCCGCGCGGTGATGATTGTGACGAAGTCAACCGAAGCACAAGCGTCAAGACGATTGCGCCACTACACAAGCGTATGAGGGTAAAACTCAACGGATCAATGGACGTACCCGCGAGCGCCTGACGGCATAACAGTGAATTCCCGGCAAATGCCAGCATAGCCAGCATGGTTAGCACGACTGGATGAGACGTAATGGAAAACCGGGAGGTGGCGGCCAAGATGGTTCCAAAGCAATAAGGTGTGAGGCCTGACAGAATACTGAACTCTGTTAGCGCCGTGCAACTCAGGTCTTCTGGTCAGTGCCGTTACGCATTGTCGGCTGCATGGGGTATAGTGGCGCGAATAGGGCACTAAAATGAATAATAATGACGCTAAATGACTGGTTAACCGGCTTTGCCGGTGCATCTCCTATCGAATGGCTGGCGACAGTGGCTGGCTTTTTATGTGTATTTTTGCTGATTAAACGCAGCATCTGGAACTTTGCCTTCGGGCTGGTGCAGGTAAGCTTGTACGTGTGGATTTTCTGGCAGGCTAAACTGTTTTCTGAAGCCGCGCTGCATGTGTTTTATATGTTCTTCCAGTTTTATGGCTTTATGATTTGGTGGCAATCCGGACAGGATGATCATGGGCACGTAAAGGTTGTGCGTGGTGGCAGTTGGGAATGGATCGCAGCGCCTTTGTTGGTTGTTGTGTCTGCCGCGATTCTTGGCAGCGTGATGGCAAATTTTACCCCGGCAGATTTTCCCTATATGGATGCCTTTATTACCTGTGCCAGTTTAATGGCGCAGTATCTGTTATCCCACAAACGACTGCTTAACTGGTGGTTATGGATTGTGGTGGATATTGTCGCCATCGGCATTTACGTGCAAAAAGGGCTGTATCCCACCACCCTTCTGTATGTGTGTTTCCTGGTGATGTCTGTGCTGGGGTTACGTCAATGGCAACAGGCTGCAGTGCAAGACAGTCATTACCGTGTATAATCGCCGGCCGTTTTTGTTTGTGATAATCCGACGCACTCATCCATGCTGAAAAAAATTGTCTTTCTTGGCGCCCCCTCCACGGGTAAATCCACGTTATGCCGGCAGCTTGCCGCGCAGCTGGAGACGGTTTGGGTACCCGAGTACGGCCGTGATTATTGGTTAGAACATCAGGTTGAGCGGCGCTTATCACCTGAGCAGTTATTGCACATCGCCCAAGTGCAGGAGCAATGGGAGGACGATTATGCCAAACAGGCCAATGGCGTGTTGTTATGTGATACCAATGCGTTCACCACCTGGCATTTCGCATTGCATTACCACAATGGTGCGCTACCGGAATTGACGCGGATGGCACATGCCTGCTGGCAACGCTATGAGCTGGTGGTGTTGTGTGAGAATGATATTCCCTACGATGATACCTGGGAGCGCTCCGGCGATGCCAATCGTGAAGAGTTCCAGCAGTTCAACCGCGAGTATCTGGCCGGGCACAATATTCCACATATTGTTGTCAGCGGCAGTGTTGAAAACAGAGTCAATGCAGTTCTTAACGTGTTGTGCGGACGAAAGTAGATCTTCTATTTTCAGATCATTAAATACAAACTCAATGGTATGTATTTCAATATCTAATTCGTTTAAGTTTTTCAGTATAAATCACTGAAATGGCTTAATATTTTCTTGCTACATTTCGCTACAAATTCAATTTACAGCAAAAACAGCGGGTTACATGCCGGGTTTAAAGTAACTCATTTCATACCTTTGTATAACTGGTAAGATCTCAGACCTGTAGTGGTTGTAGGCGTCGTTTCTGTGTTGTTGAGTGTCAGTTGTTTTAAGCGTTGTGTTTTGCTGTTGTTATCCTGTCTGGTGCTTTTCACGTTACCGTCCAAAAGCCAGCCGTTACAAAGTGAAAATACAAGTGTTCTACCTTTTTTACTGTCTGATTTGCAGGAAGGGCAACGACTGGCACCATACTATCTGCAATGGCATGACGAAAGTGATCAGGCAACCTTGTCTGATGCACTGGTCGCATTGAGCGATAATCGCTTTCTCCAACCTAAAGTTTATCACTCACAAGGGCTGCAAAAAGGGGCGATTTGGGTGTTGGCACAAGTCAACAATGACCTTACAGATACACGCCAGTTGGTGCTGGAATATGTGGATCATCAACTAATCGACTTCACCCTGTATACCGCCAGTGAGAAACAAGGCAATTATTCGCTGCAGGCATATTTGTCATTAACACAGTCTTTTTCGACAAGGCAATTGGCGCATCACAGGTTTGCCGCCGAGATTACCTTCGAGCCCAAGCAAACAAACTGGGTATTAGTGCGTTTGGGTTCTGACGGACAAGGTTTTATTTTTCCTAACCTGCGCTTATGGTCGCCAGATGCATTCGCGCAACAATCTTCCCGGGAAGTGGGATTGTTGGCATTTTTAGCGGGTGGCTGTGTGGTCATGGCGCTGTTTGCTCTGGTGACGGGGGTTAGCACAGGTATCCGCTATTTCTATATCTACAGTGCGTATTCCGTCTCCAAAGTGTTTGCCTGGGGCATGATTACCGGGGTTGGACATCGATTCTTTGTTACCGACAATTTTGACTGGAATTACATGTCATTGGCGGGGGGAAGCAGCATTTTATTCGGTATATGGTTTACCCGGGTGTTTCTTGAAACCAGACGGCATGTACCAAAAATCGACTGTCTGCTGCAGATAATGATGGCCAATAGTGCATTGCTGATTCTGGCGGCACTGCTGAAAATCAAATTGATGGCGGTATTGTGTATTACCGTGGCGATGTTGCTGTACCCGATTAATTTTATTGCGGCGCTGATTCGCTGGCGTCAGGGCACGCCACAGGCAGCGGTGTTTGCGCTGGGCTGGGGATTGCTCATGGCCGGTTTGTTCAGTCAGGCATTACGGGATCTGGGGTGGATTGAGCATAACCTGATTAATTACTACTGGCCGCCAGTGGCGTCATTCTCTGAGGTCGTGGTGATTATGTTTGCCATGGGCATGCAGGTCTTTCAGTTGCGTAAGCAGAAAGAAGAGGTGGAGTATCGCTACGCTCGTCATCTTGAACATGAAGCCGTCAATCTGGAGCGGGAAGTGGCATTTCGTACTGCTGAACTTGAGGTGGCGAAACGACGCGCGGAGCGTGACGCCCAAACCGATCCGTTAACCGGTATTTGTAACCGCCGTAGCTTCTTTTTAAAAGCGACTGCATCAGTTGAGAAAGCCAATAACGACGGGCTTAATGTGAGCCTGATGATGTTTGATCTGGATAAGTTTAAAAGCATTAATGATCGTTTTGGCCATAAAACTGGTGATGATGCCCTCAAATTATTTACTCAAACGGTAAAACAATACATCCGTGCGAATGATGTGTTTGCCCGTCTTGGTGGCGAAGAGTTCGTGTTGTTAACCTGTCGTGATACTCAGGATGCCGAGAAGTTAGCCGAACAATTACGTATTGCCACCACACAAATTGAACTGCGCTGTGAAAAAGGCGAAGTTAAATTATCTACCAGCATCGGCTTAGCCCACCTGGCCACTTCCTCCCATATTGATGAGTTGCTGGTGCGCGCTGATAACGTGTTGTACGCGGCGAAAGACACCGGCCGGAATCAGGTGTTTGTGGCTTCTTAGTCTAAAGCATAGTAAACACGACAGATAATTTAGTGCCCTGTTTCTGATGAAGTTGGAAACGGGGCTAAGCATTTGACGTAGCTCGCAATTGTGCCTGCAAAGTGTGTCTGTTGACGCACTTTGTTACCAATCTACACACATTATCCGCCCACTTAGCGAACATTCTTACAACCTGTGACATAAGCTGAACTAACAGGATTAGGTTAAAAACCTGTTATCAGGTCAGCGTTGCAGGAACAGAGCATGAAAACCAAGTTAATTATTGCATTAGTCATCGTCTTTGCCGGAGCAGGTGCCGTTTGGGCATCTAAGTCAAGCCAGCAGGACAAACCGGGCATGGAAGTAGAAGTGAGCCAGGTCGAGCGGGCTAAAATTGTCCAGAAAGTTGCTGCGACAGGTAAAATTCAACCCAAGACTCAGGTCAACATCAGCGCCGATGTGAGTGCCAAAATCACGCGCTTAAGTGTGAAAGAGGGCGATTGGGTTGAGAAAGGCCAGTTTCTGGTGGAATTGGATCGGGAACGCTATGTGGCCAGCGTGGAAAGTGCAGAAGCTGCTGTGCGTACCGCTCAGTCTGAGTCGCTACTGGTAAAAGAAAAAGTGAATCAGGCAGCAAGAACGCTTAAACGCGCGAAGGAGCTGGTGGCGAACAACCTTGAATCTCAATCTGTACTGGATAATGCCGATGCGGAATATCAGGTTCAGTCAGCCAGCTATCAAGCCAGCCTGGAAAGGGTCGAGCAGGCCCGAGGTTCACTGAAACAAGCTCAGGATGCCCTGTCAAAAACCACGATTTACGCGCCAATGTCCGGCACCATTTCCAAATTAAACAAAGAACAGGGCGAAATCGCCATTGGTTCGCAGTTTCAGGAAGACGTGATCATGATTATCGCCAACCTGAACGAGATGGAGGCGCTGGTTAAAGTTGATGAGAACGATATCGTCGCCATTGCGCTGAATCAGAATGCAGAAATTGAAGTCGATGCGTTGCTGGGGCAAAAGTTGTCTGGGTATGTCAGTGAAATTGCAAGTTCGGCCATCGACCAGCCTGCCGGCAATGCCAACCAAAAGACCGAATTCGAAGTTACCATCGCGTTGACTGGTGATGTATCTAAGCTGCGCCCTGGCATGACCGCCAGTGCCGATGTGGTAGTGGATACCCGTGAGGCGGCAGTCAGCGTGCCATTGCAGTCTGTAACCGTACGCACTGAGGAGCAGCTTAAAACTGACGGCAAGACCTATGCTGCCGGTAAAGACGGGTTTGTCGAAATGGTGTGGGTGATTGAAAACGGCAAATCCGTTGCACGTCAGGTGACCACTGGCATTCAAAGTGACAGTCTGATTGAAATCGTTGAGGGTGTGCAGGAAGGCGAGCAGGTCGTGACAGGTAGCTACCGCGCCATTTCCCGTGATCTGAAAAATGGTACCGATGTTCAAACAAAAGGTGCCTGATATGACTAAGCCGGACACAATTCTGGATATTCGCAGCATCACCCGTACTTATCAGATGGGTGATCAGGAAGTACATGCGTTACGTGGGGTGAGCCTGTCGATTTGCCGCGGCGAATATGTGGCGATAATGGGGCCATCTGGCTCAGGCAAGTCCACTCTGATGAATATGATTGGCTGTTTGGATATACCCAGCTCAGGCCAGTACCTGTTGGATGGGCAGGCGGTGGAAACCTTGAGTGAAGATGAGCTCGCTATCATACGTAATGAGCGAATCGGGTTTGTCTTCCAAACATTCAATCTGGTGCCACGGGTTAGCATTTTCAGCAATGTGGAACTGCCTTTGATATATAAAGGGGTTCCGAAAGCAGAGCGCAAGGTACTGACCAATAAGGCATTGGACGCAGTAGGACTCAGCTCACGCAAGGATCACAAACCCAACGAATTATCCGGAGGTCAACGCCAGCGGGTCGCGATTGCCCGCGCACTGGTGTGTAACCCTTCGATTATTCTTGCCGATGAGCCTACCGGTAACCTGGATACCCAGACCGGGCTGGAAATCATGGCACTGATGGATGAGTTGCACAGCAAGGGGCACACCATCGTGCTGGTCACCCACGAGGACGATATCGCAGAGCATGCCGAGCGAGTAGTGAGGCTCAAAGATGGTGTGATTGAGAGCGATCGCTTACAAACGCCAAAACGGCTGCAAATGCCTGAAGCGATTGCGGGGTAAACACCCATGAGCCTCTTCAGTGAAATCAATGAAGCACTAAAAATTGCCACTAGTGCCATGGTTGCCAATAAAGCGCGCGGTACGCTGACGGCACTTGGAATCATCATCGGTATCGTTGCGGTCATTACTACGATGACCGCTGCCAATGGATTGCAAATTTCTTTTCGCGAGTCCTTTGCGGCAGTGGGGTCGGATGTGATCTACGTGTCTCAGCGCCCGTGGGTGCAAAACGGCCCCTGGTTTCGTTTTCGTAATCGCCCAGCGATCACGATGGACGAGGCGCAAAAGCTGCAGGATCGGCTGTTCGGTAAAGGCGTGGTCAACCCAAGCATGGGGACCAATACCAGCATCAAGTACGAGTCGAAAATTGCCGAAAATGCCAGGGTTATTGGCACCACCGAAAAGCAGGTGATCGTTGCGACCATGCTACCGGAAACAGGACGTTTCCTGATGCCATTTGATGTGGATTACAAACGCAGGGTCGCAGTCATCGGTGCAGAGATTGCTGAAAATCTGTTCGGGGATTTCGATCCGGTAGGGCGGGATATTAAGCTGGGTATGTATAAGTTTCAGGTCGTGGGCGTGATGGAAAAGCAGGGCGGAAGTGTGTTTGGTGGCCCCAATTTCGACCGTCAGGTGTTTATTCCGATCACCACCTATACCTCAGTGTTTGGCAACAGTGGCGGCCGCAGTAATGTGGATATAGCGATTAAAGCGCCGTCGCCGGATGCGATGCAGGATTTTGAATATGAAGTCATTGGTGAGATGCGCAAAATTCGCGGCCTCAAACCCATCGAAGAAGATAATTTCTCCATCAATAAGCTGAATAACCTGCTGGATGCTTACAACAATATTATGGGGGTGGTTGTCGCGGTTGGGTTGGCAATTACCAGCGTGTCGCTGTTCGTGGGCGGGGTAGGCGTGATGAATATTATGTTTGTGTCCGTCACTGAGCGCACCCGTGAGATAGGTATTCGTAAAGCCATTGGCGCGAAGCGGCGCAATATTCTTATGCAGTTCCTGTTTGAGTCGCAGATGATTTGTCTGATTGGCGGCGCCGTCGGATTGCTAATTGCTGCGGGAATTACCGCATTGGTAAATCAGTTTTTGATCCCAGCTAGTTTGTCTCCGGTGATTATTGCGGCGGCACTGATTATTTCCATGCTGGTGGGTATTCTTGCCGGCTTTGTGCCAGCCTGGCGCGGCGCACGTCTTAACCCCATTGATGCATTAAGATACGAGTAATCACTATGCGATTTTTAGATACTTTTGTGATGTCGTTAAGTGCCATTGGCAGTAACAAGCTGCGCTCTGGCTTAACCCTGTTTGGCATCATTCTCGGGGTGGCCTCGATTATTGGCGTAATGACAGCGATTTCCGTGGTGCAAAAGACCATGGAAAAAGAAATGACAGTGTTAGGCACCCAGACATTTCAGGTGCAGAAATGGCCGAACGGCTTTACCAGTGAGGAACAACGTCGTAAGGCAATGAAATGGCCGGCGGTAACGCTGGACGAGGCACAGGCCATCCGCGAACAGGTAGATTCGGTGGATTTCGTCGGCACTGAGTTCTGGGATGGCGGCAAAGTCGCGACCTTCAACGGCTATAGCACCGAACCTATGGTGGTGTTGTGTGGTGGCTCGCCCGAATATGCGGAAAACAACACCCACTTTATTGCCAACGGGCGCAATATTTCGCGCATGGATATGCGCGCTCATCGACGTGTTGCCGTGTTGGGCAATGCGCTGGCTAATGAATTGTTTCCGTTTAGTGATCCCATCGGCCAGATTGTCCGCATCGACGGTCGTAAATATGAAATTGTTGGGACATTTATTCCGAAGGAATCCGCATTTGGCGGCCCCTATGAGACCATGGCGTTGATTCCGGGAACCACTTATACCGACATTTACGGCACGGTCGATGGTCGCGGGTTTGAGCGTTCAGCCAACGTAACCATCCACGCCAAGCAACCGGAATTGCTGGACGATGCGATTGAAGAGACGCGCCAGGTGCTGCGCCGTATCCGTAACCTGAAACACTCGGAAGAGGATAATTTTTATTATTTCACCAGTCTGAGCCAAATCGATCAGTTTAATGAGAACACCCGACCGGTAAAAATCGGCGCGTTTGTTATGGGGGCCATCGCCCTGATTGTGGCCGGTGTCGGCATTATGAATATCATGCTGGTATCGGTGACCGAACGTACCAAGGAGATCGGCATCCGCAAATCGCTGGGGGCGAAACGCCATAATATCCTCACCCAGTTCCTGCTCGAAGCCATTGTACTGTGTAACGTCGGCGGTTTGATTGGGATTCTGATTGGGTTTCTATTGGGTAATATGCTTTCGGCGATGACCAATATGCAGGCCACGATCCCGTTCGAATGGGCGTTGTTTGGCATGGGATTTTGCACATTAGTCGGGGTAACCTTCGGCATGCTACCGGCATTAAAAGCATCCCGTTTGAGCCCGATTGAGGCGCTGCGCTACGAATAAAAATCTAGCAGGGGCAATGACTTATTTGTCCCTTTAGATTCTGTCCATGAGTATTAGCGCCTGTCACTTATTGTGAGCTAACGATTCAATTCGCGTGCGTCTGTGAAGCCTTGTATAATATGCGCCCAACACAGAGGTACCCCATGTCCATGCAAGCCACCATCAAAGCCGACCGCGGCTTATTTTCCTATCCAAAATACTGGGCACACTGCTATGGAGCAGCGCCATTTTTGCCCATGAGCCGGGAAGAGATGAATGAACTGGGCTGGGATAGCTGCGACATCATTCTGGTGACGGGTGACGCCTATGTGGATCATCCCAGCTTTGGTATGGCGGTTATTGGCCGTGTACTGGAGGCCCACGGCTTTCGGGTGGGGATCATTGCCCAGCCTGACTGGAGCAATAAAGATGACTTTATGCGTTTGGGTAAACCGAATCTGTATTTTGGTGTCACTGCCGGCAATATGGACTCGATGATCAACCGCTATACGGCGGATAAGAAACTGCGTCATGACGATGCCTACACCCCGGGTAATGTCGGCGGCAAGCGACCGGATCGCGCCGTGACGGTTTACTCTCAGCGTTGTCGTGAGGCATATAAAGATGTGCCGATTATTATTGGCGGCATCGAGGCCAGTCTGCGCCGTATTGCCCACTACGATTATTGGTCGGAAAAAGTTCGTCGTTCGGTGTTGTTTGATGCCAAGGCGGATATGCTGATGTTTGGCAATGCGGAGCGCCCACTGGTGGAAGTAACCCATCGCCTGGCCGCGGGTGAAAATATTGCGGATATCCGTGATGTGCGTGGCACCGCGATCATCGTAAAACAGGCGCTACCTGAATGGCAGGGGGTGGACTCAACCTCCCTTGACCGTCCCGGTAAAATTGACCCTATTCCCAATCCGTATGTGATGGAGCCTGAATGCGATAAAGCCGATGGCGACGCACAAAATAGCGAGGCGCCTGAAGCGCAACCCATCGTAATCCAGCCAGCGGAGCGCCGTAAACCCTGGGAAATGGTGTACGTTAAGTTACCGGCGTATGAAACGGTACGCGACAACAAGATGTTGTATGCCCATACCTCACGGATTCTGCACCAGGAAGTCAACCCAGGCTGCGCGCGCGCCCTGATGCAACGCCATGGAGATCGCCATATTTGGATTAATCCACCGGCGATGCCGCTGGAAACCGAGGAAATGGATGGGGTCTTTGACCTGCCATATCAGCGGGTACCGCATCCGGCTTATGGCGATGCCAAAATTCCGGCCTACGACATGATTCGTTTCTCAATCAACATCATGCGTGGTTGTTATGGTGGTTGCTCATTTTGTTCGATTACCGAACACGAAGGACGGATTATTCAAAGTCGCTCAGAAGACTCGATTATTCGTGAGATTGAACAAATCCGCGATACCGTGCCGGGCTTTACCGGTGTGATTTCTGACTTGGGTGGCCCGACCGCGAACATGTACCGTCTGCGCTGCAAGAGCCCGAAAGCCGAAGCTACCTGTCGTCGTCCAAGTTGCGTTTATCCGAGCATTTGCGCGCACATGGATACTGACCATAAACCGACCATCGATCTGTATCGCCGTGCCCGCAATCTGCCTGGTATCAAAAAGATCCTGATCGCCTCCGGTGTGCGTTATGACCTGGCGGTAGAAGATCCTGAGTATGTGAAAGAGTTGGCCCTGCATCACGTAGGTGGCTACCTCAAAATTGCCCCGGAACATACCGAAGATGGCCCCTTATCCAAAATGATGAAGCCGGGCATGGGCAGTTATTACCGTTTTAAAGAATTATTTGATAAGTACTCGGCTGAAGCCGGTAAAAAGCAGTATTTGATTCCGTATTTTATCGCATCCCATCCGGGCACCAGTGATGAGGATATGCTCAGCCTGGCTATCTGGCTGAAGGAAAACCGTTTTAAGCTTGATCAGGTGCAAAATTTCTATCCATCACCGATGGCCAGCGCCACGACTATGTACCATACCGGCGTGAACTCGCTGAAAAAGGTCAGTAAAGACAGTGAAGAGGTGTTCTCTGCCAAAGGTGAAATTCATCGTCGCCTGCACAAAGCCATGTTGCGTTACCACGATCCGAAGAACTTTGCGCAAATTCGTGAGTTGCTGCGCCGAATGGGGCGTGAAGACTTGATTGGACGTGGCCCACAACACCTGGTGCCACCGGAAAGTGCTGATGAAAAGCGTCAGGGCGTCAAAAAGGCTCGTCCCGGCGAGCGGGCATTGACCAAACATACCGGTCTGCCTCCGCAACCTAAATGGAAGGGAAAATCAGGCAAGAAAGCCGATGGTAAAACTGAAGCTGGACAGTCCCGCCGGGATAGCGGCCCAGCCAGACCAACAGGAAATGGTCGTAAACCTAACGGCAAAGGTAAACCTGCTGGAAGTCGTGCCGGACGTTAAACAAGCAGCCGCATATCATGTGGCTGTTTGCATCTGGTTTGAGCCGTTTATGTGAGGTGGAGATGCCTCTAATTAGTACCGTTCAATCACAAAAGTCACTTGTCGTGCCATCTTGATTTTGCCATTCAGCAGGGGCAATGGTGACGTGTTTTAGGTTGCTAACTCTCTTATAGTAATTCCTTTTAATGCTATTGCTTGCTGTATTAGGTTTTTCTTAGTCTGATGGATATAGCGCTAGCTCATTTTTAGAGTACCGAGGCGAGGCTAATGTTTTACTTAACGAAAAAAGCATATCTAGCCAGCACAAAATAAAAAGCCCGCTTTAAGCGGGCTTCTTAACACGTTGGATATTGTTAGGCCTTTTTACGACGTAAGGCAAATAAGCTCGCAAACGCGATACCAAACAGAGCCAGTGTTCCAGGTTCTGGAACCTTGCGGATATTCAGATCCCATCCAATCACGTCAAACGCGATGGCATCCAGTAAAGTAACATCGCCGAATTCACCAAAGGCGAATGTGGGGTCCATAATACCCAGTTCCAAGTTGTCTTTAAAATGGCTTGCCTGGTTACCATCACCACCAAAACGACCAGTAGAGAAGGGGGCCAAAGCAGTTAATCCACCATCGATAGAGAAGAACTGACCATTCATTGGCGCGAAGTCGCGCACACCCACGCCAGCCAGCAGGCTGTAATCTGAGAAACGAAACAGATCTAACGGCGAAGCCAATGCGTAACCGTCCAGGTCGGGCTGATCAGGATCGAACAATCCAGAGTTGTAGACGAAGTCATAGGTATCAACACCGCTGACGAAACCCAGTGCGTGACCAATTTCATGGATGGCAACGCCAATGAAATCCATTTTATCGCTGTCAATGCCGTCAGTGCGGTCGAAATCGAATGCAAATGCGCTACTGAAGGTGATTTGTGCATCCAATGCATCCCAACCAAAAAAACCTTCACCTAAACCCAACGCTTTTGCGTTTGCTTGGGTCAGGTATAGGTAAGCATTGTCAGCGCTTCCATCGTCATCTAATTCAGGTGATTCTGGGGCCCCCAGATTTTCCTGATCAATGAAGCTGAAGTTGCACAAGCCATTGCCTTGATCTTCACACGGAAGACTGTAAATAGCACTCTCGTCGAAAGAAGAGGTAGCATCCAATATCATCGACAATGCAACATCCTGATAAAGATAGGCGTCTTTACTGGAATTCGTACTACCGATGACATACGGATCCAGTTCGGCAAAACTGATTCCCAGATTAATAACGGTATCGTCAATAAACAGGTTCGACCAAAAATTTGCCGCTGCCTGGAAACCGGCCAGTGCGTTCTGACCTTGTTCACCTTCGAACTGGGTTGGGTCATAGTTCAGTTCGATCATTGTTGCACTGCTTGAAGCGCTGGCTAATAGGGCAGCGATCGCTAAAGTGCATTTTTTTATTTTTTTCATCTGCATGTTTTTATATTCCGTTATGGCGTCCAACTTGGCAGTGTATGACTCTGGAGTGGTCATTTGGCTGCATGAACGTCTGCATCATGTTGTTATAAGTTTGGTAAACGACAATTCGTCCAACATTGCGAAAGCTCACAAGGCTTATTCTGATTGTCGTATGCTACAAAGACCCGAAACGCAGTCTCCATTTTTGCACGCATTTCAAATCAAATATCATGCCAAATGTGGATTCTCATTAAGATATTGTTTTTAATGAAGTTTGTTTGATTTTTTAGTCAACTTATCGCTTGTGTGTAAAAAAACTCGACATGCAAAATGCCATGAATTTCCTGGTATGGCAGAACTCTATGGAGAATCAAAGGTTAGCCGGCTCTAGGAAAGATAGAGTGTCTGTTTGAATAACATCTAGGAAAACCGATTTAAGCTGGATCAGGTGCAAAATTTCTATCCATCAGCGATGGCCAGCGCCACGACTATGTACCATGCCGGTT
>NZ_JXSY01000007.1 GCF_004329715.1 Bowmanella sp. JS7-9 | reverse complement strand
GGATCAGGTGCAAAATTTCTATCCATCAGCGATGGCCAGCGCCACGACTATGTACCATGCCGGTTTGCCTCCGCAACCTAAATGGAAGGTAAAATCAGGCAAGAAAACCGATGGTAAAACTGATGCAGGACAATCTCGCCGAGCGTTGAAAAATCAAGCCGATGAATCCAGCGGCTTTTGTTGTTGGCGTTAGTTGCGCTCGTCGCAGGAACAACCTACTTCGTTGTCCTGATCTAACCACTGCGAATATTTCCCCGAGCAGCCATTTTTGACGCTCAGGCAAGCACTCCTGCCTCGCTGCATGTTTATCTCATTGGGAATGAAAATGGCCTGGTTGACCACTGCTTTTATGACATCTTGCTCACTTAGCGATGAAGAACAACCGGTAAAAAGGAAAATTGCAGGCAAAAGTAGGAAAAGTAGAGGCTTCATAGAGGTCCTTCTCTGATCCAGGGATTTTGCGTATCCGTTTCGATTCGCTATTGCGGTGAAAGTTCAGCTGATTTATTTGCTGTGCTGGTTAAGAGCCTTGTCAAACAAAGCGAATGTCCGCGACCAGGCTTTTTCCGCTTGCACATCGTTATAGGCTTTAGAATCCGGGGGGCACCAGCCATGCAACGTACCGGCGTAGACTTCAATTTCGGCTGGTAGTTTTGCGCGGCTATAGGCCTCTCGCAATAATTGCTTCATTTGTGGGTCTTTCTTATCATCATTTTCTGCAATCGCATGCAGCACCGCGGCTGTTGACTGCGGGATGGTCAGATGGGGGCTATCTGGCTCGCTGGTTGCCAAGCCGCCACCATGGAAACTGGCGATTGCTTTAATTCGTTCCGGCATGGCGGCAGCCGCACGCATTACAAATGAACCACTCATACAGTAGCCCATAGCTGCGGCACCACGTTTTTTACTTACCTCAGGTTGCTTATCTAAATAGGCAAAACAGGCGCGTGCATCACGCACCACTGCGTCAGGCGTGAGTTTTGCCCGGTATCCACGGAGTATTTTCCATGCTTCCTCGGAGGGAAATTCGACCCCGGCGGGCAGAGCCAATCCTTTCACATCGCGATAAAAAGGGTTTAACACAAGGACCGCGTAGCCGGCACTGGCCAGACGTTTAGCCATTGCTTTAAATGCCGGACGTAATCCCTTGATGTCAGGCCACATCAATACCGAGGGGTGTTTACCGGAGGCAGGGCGTA
Source organism: Bowmanella sp. JS7-9 (assembly GCF_004329715.1). Classification (GTDB taxonomy): domain Bacteria; phylum Pseudomonadota; class Gammaproteobacteria; order Enterobacterales; family Alteromonadaceae; genus Pseudobowmanella; species Pseudobowmanella zhangzhouensis. The sequence continues at coordinate 52,740 of NZ_JXSY01000007.1, read as the reverse complement.
CAAAATAGCAATCTGCCGTGCCATCGGGCGTGGCGACAAATACATTGCTCTCAACAACATCTGCCGCGCTGGCAAATTGAGGAAATCCGGCGGCCAGGGTACCAAGAGCAAGTAACTTATTGAAATCCCGACGGTTCAACCGACTTGAACTGCTTAAGTAAGCTTGAATATCCTGTTCACTGTCTTTGTCGCACATGTTGTTCTCCATTAATTATCTGCAGATTTAAACCCATTAAAGGCAAGGTTAGATCATAGATATCGACATTATTTTATCTGACTTATCAAAGGCTAAGTTGCCGTAAACACTTCTCAAACAGTTGGCCAATGTCGTCAAGGGCACTATTGAGGCGATGATCGCCATCGAGTAAGTAGCAATGACACTGCTGTAATTCGGCGTAACGCACTGAGTGTGAAAAAGGAATGATGTCATCACGCCAACCATGAACAACCCACTGTGGCGTGCTCACAGGTCTGAACTGCTGCACTTGATATCCCGGCAGAAACAATGCGGGCGCCAGTAAAAACAAACCGGCAACAGGAGTCTGTTGCGCGACAACCGCGCTCACATAGCCAGCCATGCTGGAACCCACTAACAGTGTATGGTGGGGATGTTCGATATGATTGTGCAGGCGTTTTACCCGCAGGTCAGGCTCGGCCAGATCCTGATAATCAATACTGCTTACCTTGCCGTAGCGCCCGGCAATCTCGGCCAGATAGCGTATTTTGCTGCCCCAGGGGCCACTCTCTTTACCGTGGGAGAAGATAATATGCATGGGCGTCCTTGCAGTTGGTTTAGATTGCTAGCGGCATGACCCGGTTTCGGCCCAAACGTTTAGCATCGTACAGTTGTTTATCCGCACGCTCTATCAGTGTTTGCGGGCTATCCCCATTAGCAGAACAGGCTATGCCAAACGATGCCGTCACATCGCCTAAAGACTCGTTGGTCAGGCGATTGACCACATTAATTTTTTCAATGGCGCTGCGCATTCCCTCTGCGCGATGGCGCGCGCTGGCAAATGGCGTGGCAGGCAACAGTACTGCAAACTCTTCACCGCCGTAACGAAACGCATCGGCACCGTCGCGACACAGGCTGCGTAACTTTTTCGCCACCGCTTTGATCACCAGATCGCCCATCACGTGGCCGTAAGTGTCATTGATATTTTTAAAATGGTCGATATCGACGAGCAGCAATGCAACATCGCCCTTTGCGAGCATGGCTTTAAGTTCTTCATCAAAGTAACGGCGATTGCGCAGGCCGGTCAGGGCATCATATAGCGCATCATGCTGACTTTCGGCTAACTGTTCACGCAGTTGGGCAATCTCTTTTTCAGCGCTTGCAAGGGCGGCATTAAAACTCAGGGTACTTTTACGAATGCCTTGCGTCTCCTGCACCATGGTGCGTACCAGACCCATCACCTCTTCCAGCGTCCAGCCTTCTTTTTCCACTTTGGCCAGATCGTCCAGACAGCCGTCCATATTTTGCCGAAACTGATCAGACTCTTTGCGAGTATCCTGCATGGTTTGATTCAGCTCCTGCAGCATGGCTTCCAGTGACTGACGTAATTGCCAGGTATTCAGCTCCTGAGTGTCTGCCAGATGTTGCCGGTATAGCTCGGTGGTTTTTGACTCAGACAGTTGTGCCGAAATTTTTAATGCTTCATCGATCTGCTGATTGAGATCCGGAGACTTCTGCGAGGCGTAGGTGTACCACAAGGCATAATTCGTCGGCACGGCCGGCACCTGATGTTTAACCATCAATGGCACTGTTTGCTTCAGGATCTGAAAGGATTTTTCTAGTTCGTCAGCCATGCTGTTCTCACCCCAATGATATGCAGCTAGGTTAGCAAATCATTGGCTAAATACGCACAAAATAAGCAAAAGTTTTCCGGTGGCTACGACTAAAAGGCGATCCATATCAAGTTGCGGTGCTTAACTGGCTGGCATAGTCTGGGTAATTCATATCAGGGGATTCAAACAGGCTAAAGACAATGTATGTAGCGCTACCTAATCGCCCGGACTGGCAGGCATTTCTCAAATCCGGTAGCCGGATTTTTCTTGGTTCTAATGCGGCAGTACCCAATGGGCTGGTGGATGACCTCATCACACACAGCCATGATCTGCATGATATCGAAGTGGTGCATTTTAATACGTTGTCGGATGCGCGCTGGGTCGAGCCAGAATTTAGCGAGCTGTTTAAAGTAAATACCCTCTTTATTGGTGGTGAGAAGGTGCGCCGGGCGGTGGCTGAGGGGCGCGCAGATTACACACCGTGCTTTTTATCCGAGATCCCCTCGCTGTTCGAACAGGATATTCTGCCGCTGGACGCCGCGTTGATTATGGTAAGCCTGCCAGACAAATACGGCTATTGTTCCCTTGGCGTGGCTGTTGACGTGACATTGGCAGCGGTGCGCAAAGCGAAGCATGTGATTGCGCAGATCAATCCTTTGATGCCGCGCACTAGCGGCCATTCTTATATTCACATCAGTGAGTTGACCGCCTGTATTGAGATGGCGCAACCATTACCCGAACTACCCGATTTTGATCTGGATAAAAAAATCGAACGGGTTGGACAGTATGTTTCCATGCTGGTGCCAGACGGCGCGACCTTACAACTAGGTATCGGCAAGATCCCCAATGCGGTGCTCAAGTACCTGCAACAGCATAAGAATTTGGGCGTGCATAGCGAATTGATCACCGATGGGATCATCGATTTGATCGCTAAAGGGGTGATCAATAACCGCAACAAGACTTTTCACCCGGGTAAAACGGTCACCAGTTTTTGTCTCGGCAGCAAAAAGCTTTATGACTTTGTGAATGGTAATCCCCACGTGGAATTTTATCCCAGCGATTATGTGAACTCACCATCGAATATCGCCCGTAACCATGACATGGTGTCGATTAACAGTGCTCTGGAGATCGATCTGACCGGGCAGGTGGTGGCGGACTCGTTAGGTTATGAGTTCTACAGCGGCATCGGTGGACAGGTCGACTTTATTCGTGGCGCCGCGATGGCCAAAGGTGGTAAGCCAATCATTGCTATGATGTCTACTGCTAAAAATGGCACTGTATCCCGAATCGTACCGGCTATTACTGAGGGCAGTGGGGTGGTCACATCCCGAGGGCATGTGCATTATGTGGTAACAGAGTTTGGTGTGGCATCACTTAAAGGTCGCAGCATCCGCGAGCGGGCGCTGGAGCTGATCCGGGTTGCGCATCCGGATTTTCGCGCGGAGCTGCTGGAGGCGGTACGTAAACATTACTGGGTGCCCAATTATCAGAAAACTTACCCCCGGGAGGTACCGGAATTCGGTGCCCTGAATGTTCGTACTCTGGCAGTGGATGGGGAAGAGTTTGACCTGCGTCCACTAAACCCCGCAGATGAACGGCGCTTGCAGGAGTTTTTCTATTCACACACCAAAGAGACGCTGTTCTATCGTTACAACCATTACCCCAAACAGATGTCGCGGGAAAAATCCTGTTCACTGGTGAGCGTCGACCAAAGTCGTGATCTGGCGCTGTGCATTGTCAGACAACGCGGCTCAGTGTCAGAGATTCAGGCAGTAGGACGATATTACCTTAACCATGATGAACGCTCCTGTGAGGTGGCGTTTGTGACAAGGGAAAAATATCAGGGAAAAGGCATGGCCAGCCAATTGTTACGCACCATGATCGATATTGCCGGCAAGCGCGGATTGGCGGCGATGCATGCCTATGTTCGAGCAGATAATAAGAACATGTTGCGGGTATTCGAAAATGCCGGCTTTAAACGTCAGCCGATGGATGAGCCCGGCGAAATTACCCTGATATTAAGTCTGGAGGGACAGGGATGAATTTTTTATACATTAGTCACCCTGCGTGCCATTTACATGATTTGGGTGATGATCATCCTGAGTCACCGGCGCGCTTAGATGCGATTAATGACCGGCTGATAGCCTCCGGGGTCGACTTCACCATTATGCGTGATGATGCGCCGCAGGTGACAATCGAGCAGCTTTATCGTGTACATGACAAGGCCTATGTGGATAAAATTTTTGCGCAAACGCCAGAACATGGCACGGTACAACTGGATCCTGATACGGCCATGATGCCCCGCAGTCTGGATGCCGCACTGTATGCCGCAGGGGCAAATGTGATGGCGGTGGATGCGGTGATGCAGGGCAAGGCTTCTCAGGCATTTTGTGCTGTGCGCCCCCCTGGTCATCATGCTGAAAAAGACAAGGCGATGGGTTTTTGTATTTTTAATAATGTCGCGGTGGCGGCAGCCCATGCCATGGCCGAATACGGTCTGCAGCGTGTGGCGATCATAGACTTTGATGTGCACCACGGAAATGGTACCGAAGACATCTTTTTTGACGATGAGCGTGTGTTGTTTTGTTCTTCTTTTCAATATCCGTTCTACCCCTACGAAGTGGGGCTGGGAAATGAACACATTCTCAATCTGCCTTTGCCTGCAGGCACAGACAGCGAGGCGTTTCAAACTGCGGTCAGCGAGCAATGGCTGGACAAGCTGGATGCGTTTGCGCCGCAGCTGATTTTATTTTCTGCCGGGTTTGACGCGCACTTTGAAGACGAGATGGCACATTTTCGCTTGGTAGAGACAGACTACGACTGGATCACGCGCAAAGTGAAAGCGATTGCCGACAAACACTGTGATGGCAAGATGGTGTCAACCTTAGAAGGTGGCTATGCACTCAGCGCCCTGGCGCGCAGTGTAACCGTGCATATCAAGGCAATGATGGGATAAGGCGTGTATTGCGGTCACGCATAATATTATTAAATGCGCGTTCTAATGTTGCGATTAAAATGGGATCAGATTCGCGGTTAATGGCCAGGCAAATTTGACGTTCTTGATTATCAAAGGAGTCCAGTACCGGCTCAATTTGATCGGTAGCCACCCCCATTTTTTTTAATCGATAAGCGATGGACTCAGGACTCTGAATGATCAGGTCGACCCGCCGACTAAACAGTTGTCTGACATTGGCCTCTTCATCACTAGAGATTAATAAGTTAGTTTGCTCGCTGAAGCCTTGGGCGATCAAATACTCCCGGGAAAACCCACCGCGGATAGTGCCAATTAAATAAGATTTTGCATCGTCCAGCGACACCAGTTGGAGGTCTTTACGGCTGCGAAGTTTGAATAATCCGACGCCTTTAGAGTGAAACATTGGACATAACCAGTGGAACAGTGGGGCGCGTTCATTGGTGTAATAAATGGAATAAATCAGGCTGTTCGGTTGCCCTTGAACTTTAGCAAATGCACGGCTCCAGGGCATGATTTCAATGGAGTATTGCACATTAGCTTCATTCATTAATGCGCGCACAACATCAGTGGCTGCACCGACTATATTGCCATTGTCATCCAGGTAATTAAAAGGAGGCCATATTTCTGTATATATCAACAACTCCGGCAAGGTTCCGGGATATGCCGGCCGTGTGAACAGCAAAATAAAGCCAAGCAACCAGCGGTGAATATTTGCCTCCTGAAACCAAGCGGACTGTTATCAGGCTAGTTCACTGTTCATAAAGGTCAACGTTAAGTGATTAACAAAATGCCGCCAATCCGGTAATCGCTCGTCCTAAAATGAGTGCATGCACGTCATGGGTGCCTTCATAGGTGTTAACCGCCTCTAAATTCATGGCATGGCGAATCACATGGAATTCATCACTGATTCCATTGCCACCATGCATATCTCTTGCGACACGAGCGATATCCAGCGCTTTGCCACAGTTATTGCGTTTAAGCATGGACACCAGTTCAACCGGACAATTACCGGCATCCATTAGGCGACCCATTTGCAGCGCGCCCTGTAACCCCAGTCCAATCTCGGTTTGCATATCGGCCAGCTTTTTTTGTACCAACTGGTTAGCCGCCAGCGGCCGGCCAAACTGATTACGCTCCAGGGTGTAGCGCCTGGCCTGCTCAAAGCAAAATCCGGCGGCTCCCATCGCACCCCAGGCGATGCCATAGCGGGCTTTGTTCAAACAACTGAATGGGCCTTTGAGGCCTTTAACGTCGGGAAAAATATTCTCATCAGGCACGAATACATCATGCATGACGATTTCACCTGTGATAGACGCCCGTAGCGAGAACTTGCCTTCTATTTTCGGAGCGCTAAGCCCCGGCATATCTTTTTCCAGCACAAACCCGCGAATTTCACCATTGAGTTTGGCCCATACCACAAAGACATCGGCAATCGGCGAGTTGGTGATCCACATTTTACTGCCGTTGAGTAAAAAGCCACCTTCCACCGCTTTGGCATGAGTCTGCATTGAGGCCGGATCAGAGCCGGCATTTGGCTCAGTTAAGCCAAAGCAACCGACCCATTCGCCAGTGGCCAGTTTAGGTAAATATTTGTGCCGCTGACTCTCGCTGCCAAACGCAAAGATGGGATACATCACCAGTGAAGATTGCACCGAAAACGCACTGCGATAACCACTGTCGATTCGCTCCACTTCATGGGCAATTAAGCCATAGCTGACATGATTTAGTCCCGCGCAGCCATATTCCTCCGGTAGCGTGCAGCCTAAAAAGCCTGCTTCACCAAAGCGATAAAACAAATCGCGGTCAAACACTTCATGGCGATTGGCTTCTATAATGCCGGGCAATAACTCTGTCTTGCAGAACTTGCGGGCGTGCTGCCACACCAGATTTTCTTCTTCACTTAGCTGGTCTCTGAGTAGAAACGGGTCAAAAATATCGAAGCCGGCGCGCATAAATGGATCCTTTTTTATCGTAGGCGTCTCATTATGCCCGATCGTTAGCGGAGATGAAGATGATGGTAATCAAATCAAACGGGAATACTGGAAAATTAAAATGCCGGCATAAAGCCGGCATTTTTTGGTAGCAATACTGAACCATTTTTATAAGTGGTCGGATAAAAACTCACTAATAGCTTTGTACCTAATTTGATTACTTTCGTTGTCATCAAAAAAGTGAGTACCATCTTTTACTTCAATGTATTCGATATCTATTTTGCGTTTGGCTTGTTCGTAAAATTCTTTTGATTGTGCGTACGGGACTCTGGTGTCTTTTGTTCCGTGGATCAGAAGCATTGGGGCCTTTATTTTGCTGATATGGTTGATGGCGGAAACATCAGCTAACTCTGCTATTGCTGCTTCAACTGTCTCTTCATTATCGTCGTTGATAATATGTCCAGAGAAATAGTCGCGACGCTCTCGATCCGACACTAAATCCTGTACGTCCGAAATTCCGGCGATACTCACAATACAATCAAAGCGATCGGGTTGTTGAAAGGCAGCTGTTAAAGCCCAGTAACCACCATAGCTCGCTCCGACGGCACAGGCCTTGTCCTCGGATACACGTCCGGTGCTAATCAGCCAGTCCATACCATCATATACATCCTGCTGCATGCGTTTGCCCCACTGATAGTATCCAGCTACCTCAAACGCTGAACCGAAACCAGAAGAGCCACGGAAATTAATCTGCAGCACCGCATATCCTGAATTAGCTAAAAATTGTACAAACGGATTGAAGTATTTGTAATCTCTGGAGTGTGGTCCGCCATGCGGCATAACAATGAGTTTCGGCTTTTTCACGCCGTTTGGCATAGTCAGGTAACCGGAAACGGTCATGCCATCGGAGGCCTCAAAGGTAATATTTTCAACCGCTGAAAAGGTTTTTTGCATTAGATACGGATATTGAGATAGCCAGGCGCCACCTCTGCGCTTTGCCAGATCAAACCAATAGTAGACAGGCACTTGGCTATCACTTGTTGCCGCCACTAACAGACGCTTTTTATCAGCGCTATAGCTTGCGATAGAAATTTCTTTTCCAGGTAAAGAGCCGCTGACTAATTTCTCTAGTTGGCTGTCAGCATCATCAAAGTAATGGGTGCGCAAAAAATCGTCGTAATAATAAGTTCCTATCAATTCTCCCTGACTGTTTTTCAGACCACCACTGAGATCATAGCGGTCGTTGCTCATTAGCAACGACTCAAATTCGCCGCGGTTAATATCATATAACCATAAACTCTCGCGACCGGTCTCTCGGTCAGACATCACATAAGCTTTATCGCCACTTTGATTCAGCCCAATGATAGAGAAGGTATTGTCGTCCCCAACTACGTGGGTATGAATCTTAGTCATCTCCTGATCTGCGCTAGCTCGATACCATATGGAGTAGATGAATTTATCGTCTTCTTTTTTGGTGGAAACACCTATTCGCACAATCCCAGCTTGATCTGCGGTCCAACTGTTGATGTCTTCATAATTGTTTTGGATTTTGTCAAATGAGCCCTCAGATAATGACACTTTGAACACAGAATATGCTCGGTCCTTGTCGTCATAGGTTGCGACCAGAGCGTGTTCTTCGTCATTTTTCAGGGCACTAACCAGATTAAACGATTGAATGCGGTACCAGCGGGCATCCTGAAAACGGCGAGCAGAGAGAGGTAAAGTATTACCGCTATTTACGTCAACTGAGTAAAGGCGGGATACACGAAAATGTTGACCGTTAAAGTACTCAGGATAACTTGTACCAATAATGATGTATTTGTTTCCAGACCAACGAATAAAGTCAATGCGGTCACGATTTTTCTTCAAACGCGCAACAATACTGAAGTCCATCGTTGCAAATGGCGCAAGCGCAACGGTTGGACCATCTGGTGTGTTGTAAACCGTTGCAATAACTTGCCCATTGGGGGAGATTGCTGGTTGCTCAATGAGGGGCTGTTGGGAATATAGTTCCCAATCTTTATTGCTTGCATGGCCGTTAAATGCCAAAAACAAACATGCAAACGTCAACAATGTATATCTCATATCATCATCCTTGAAAGCTTATTTTTGTGTCCGCAGGCTAAACGCTTTTGCAATAAGACTCAATATGTTGTCACGAAATCAGTAACTCGGTGTTTTGAAAGGAAGCAGTAATTCTGCTTGCTGTTTATAAAGCGCCAGTTGTGCGCTTTCCTGCTGGCAGAAACGCTTCACGGCACTGGCAAAATCCGGGTGATAGAGTTTATGTGCGGAGTAACACCATACCGGCTCGAAACCGCGTAATATTTTGTGTTCACCTTGGGTTCCGGGGTTGAAGTGGGGAATATTTTGTTGCAAACAAAACTCGATACCCTGGTATAAACAGCATTCAAAGTGCAGGCCCGGAATCGACTCCAGAGCGCCCCAGTAGCGTCCATATAAACCGTTTTCATCGAATAAAAACAGCGCACTGGCGACGGGCAGGTCTTCCCTGTACGCCATAACCAGCATTAGATGCTGCGCATAGTGTTGCAGGAGCAAACCGAAAAACGCTCTGGACAGATACCCCTGGTGACCACTGCGTTTCAAATAGGTATGCCGATAGCAGCGATAAAAAAAGTCCACATCGTCATCATCGATTTCACTGGCAACTTTTCTGGCTGTGCGGATCCCAGCCTGAATTAGCTGGCTGCGTTCTTTTCTGGTGGACTTTCGCTTTCTGGAGGTAAAGGAGTCAAGAAAATCGTCAAAGTCACGGTAGCCGCGGTGTTGCCAGTGAAACTGCACACTGTGCCGGCCAACATAGCCATGTTCAGATAATTCCTGTTGTAGTTCGGATGAGATAAATAACCAGTGAACAGAAGAGTACCGGGTTCTGGCCTGGCGCAGGTCAGTCTGCTGGCAAATTTCAGCTAATTCCGCATTACCAAAAATTCGCTGGCCCGCTACCGGTGTATAAGGTGTGGTAGCCACCAGTTTGGGGTAATAAGACAAGCCGTTTTGGTGATAGGCATCCGCCCAGCTCCAATCGAAGACAAACTCGCCATAGCTGTGTTGTTTTTCGAAAAACGGCACGACACTGCCATTGCCGTGAGTCAGCACGCAAGGCTGCCATCCGCTGTCTTCTGACAGACAACCGCTTTGCTCCAGTAAATGCAGAAATTGCAGTTTATGGAATGGAGTATCGCCGTTTTCATGGGGGGCGATATGTTGCGTCGTTGCTGTCCACTGCCAGGTCATAGGGTTGTAACTTAGCGCCCGATACATACACTATGCACACATTACACCCCATGGCTGTTTAAAGTGAAGCCTTTATCTCCTGAACAACGCACTGACCGACAGCGTATTCGCGACACGATTTTAAGAATGCTGGCCCGACGCGAGCACAGCGAGGCGGAGGTTCGGCAGAAGATGCAAATGCGTGGCTTTGATATGACCATCGTGCAAACCGAATTAGCCGATTTTCAGCAGCGCAACTGGCAAAATGACATTCGCTTTACCGAGCAATTTGTGCGTCAGCGCATTGCCAGAGGGCAGGGTGAAGTGCGGATTCGGTATGAGCTGCGTATGCAACAAATCAGTGACGAGTTGATCAATGCGGCGATAGGCGAACAAGACGTTGACTGGTTTGAGCTGGCGAAACAGACCCATGATCGACGTTTTGGTGAGCCAGGCAGTCTGACTCTGAAACAAAAACAGCAACATCAGCGCCTGTTGCAAAGTAAAGGGTTCACCACCGACCAAATCCAATTTGCCTGCCCATGTAAATACCATCGCTAAGCGCAACCCTGTCCACTCGACTACACTCTTCATTCCAAAGGTATTAATTCAGATATCCTGTTGGATTTTCACACTATTTTTATTTTTTAACAGGCCGCGTATGCTGACGTAATAGATACGCTGGGTGGGATCCGCATGAATAAGTACAAAGGAATCAATGCAATATTTGGGTTGGCGCTACTGAGCACAGCCATGCCAGGACAGGCAGTGGCGATGTTGCGCAACCAGTCGGATGGTGTATTGTTGGGCGCCTTTGCCGGCCTTGCGGCGGCAACGTTGCTGTTTTTGGTGATGTTTTTGTTGCAAAAAAACAAAGCGGGCAACGCGCAGCGCCTTTGTGATGAAGCGCAGCAGCAACGTGATACCCGCCAGATGTTGTTAGATAACTTTGCCTTAGGTCGGGTGCACCTCAATGATGCCAATCAGGTGGTGTATGCCAATAAAGGCGCGACGACCTTGCTGCGTCAAAGCTTTGCCAACCTGCGCGGGCAGACGCTGGATACGACCTTAAAAATTGATCCCTCACATGCCCTTATGCAGGCCATTACCCAACGCAAATCTACCACGGTACAACTGGATTTAGCCGGTCAGATTCATTTGACTATTCAGGTTACGCCTCTAGATTCCCCCATCGAAGACGCACACATTATCTTGTCGGTGTCTGATATCAGCCTGGCGCAACGCAAAATTGATGCGCTGACCCACCAATTGTCGGTCAATCAGCAGCTATGTGATGAGCTGGGGATAGCGCGCATGAATATCGATGCGAAAACCGATGAGGTGAGTGTCACAGAGCAATTTGCTGCCTTGCTGGGCCTGACAGCCGCGCAAATTAATGGCAAAGCCGCCACGCTACAGAAGCTGATTAGCCCGATAGACTGGCTTAACTGGAAGCAATCCTTTGAACAGCTTAAGCAAGGCCAGCCGGTAGACTTTCGGGTGCGCTTTAAACACGATGAACATGAGGTCCCGTTACGTATTATTGGCCAGCATGTGGGTGAAGATCAGCTGGCATTATTGTGTCTGCCAATTCAAGACTTGATCCAGGCGGAAAATACCGCCAGCAACGAGTCGAATAAATTCAGCGCGCTCATGGCTGGCAGTCCGGGCGCTTGTTATCTGGCCGATGCGTCTGGCGAGATCCAGGCATGCAACACCCTATTCGAGCAGTTGTTCTCGGTGCGCGCCGACCAGGTGGTGGGTCAGACGGTCAAAGAGTTGGAATTTATGCCGCAACAATTTCGCGATATGCACGCCCAGGATGACCTGATGATGCTGAGTATCGCTGGTGGAATGCAGCAGGAAGCGACCATCGAGCGCAATAACATGCCAGCCGCGGAGGTAAGGTTTAAAGTCCGCGCCTATCGTAATAACGACGACAAAGTCGCTGGGTATATCGGTCAGTTTGAGGATGTGACCGAGTCTAATCAAGCCAAACGCGCCGCTGAGGCGTCGCAAAAACGCTTTAAAAACATGTTGGATTCAGCGCCACTTGGCGTGGTTATGCTGGATGCCGATGATCAGATCATTGAGGCGAATAAGACCTTTGCTGAGCGTCTGCAAATGTCGCCGGAACAGATGCGTAAAACCACCATATATGATCTGTTCAGTGACGCCGACCGCGCTGCTAAAGCGGCCAAGTTATTGCACCGCAACGGTCAGCTGCATGGCTATGTGGCCAAATTAAAAATGGCTGGTGACGAAATCCTGCCCAGCCAGTTGCACATTGATGTATTTGACGCTGATAAACAGCAGTACCTGTGCTGGATCAGTGATATCAGTAATGAGTTTTTCGCCAAACACCAATTCGACAGCCTGTTGGGGCAATCTTTGCTGCCCATCGCCATGATGGAAGACAGTGGCTTCACCTTTATGAATCAGGCGGCGCGTGAGTTCTTCGGTTTTGCTGACGACGATAGCTGGCAGGGCTTATTCCCTTACTCACCTGAACTCAATGGCACAGAGCAACAGGCCTTTGAATTGAAAAATCGGGTGTTGGATGCGGTTGAAGATGGTCAGGTATTGCGGATTAACTGGGAGCATAGTGTCGATGGCCATGTGTTACCCAGTCAGTGTATTTACGTGCCGATGTTTAACGGCAATCAGTTACAAAGCGTGCTGTGTTTGTGGCAGGACCTGAGGGAAATTAAACAGGCTCAGGAAGAACGTTTAACCGCAGTGAACCTGCAACAGGCGGCAGAAAAACGCCTGGCAGACAAAGAAGCCTTGTTGCAGCGCAGTCAGTCTCAGCTGGCAGACAAAGTTGAAGCGCTGAGTCAGGCGGAAAAAACACAGCAGGAAATGCAGGGTGAAATCAGCACGCTGCATGAGAAGCACGAAGAGTTGCAACAGACTCAGGCGCAACTGCTGGCCGATTTGGATGCGGCTCAAGAGCAAATTCGTCAGAGCCAGGAAGAATTGGAAGAAAGTCAGCAACAACGGGGTCGATTGCAACAGGAGCTTCAACAACAGGCCATGAAAGTCATGTCGCTGGAACAGCAGCGCAGTGAAATCGCCGATGCCATGCAGCAGAGTGAAAAGCGCCTGCGTCAGGCGCAGGCTGAATTGCAGGAAGCGGAAGAGCGCATCGATACGTTGCAACAAACCCGTGAAGAAAGCGAACAACAACTGGCGGCGCTGCGTGAACAAATGCAGCAACAGCAGCAAGCGACGTCCAGTAAACAAACGCAGCTTTCCCAGGCCAATGAACAGATTGAGATGCTGCGCACGCAATTAAACAGCGCCGAGCAAAACAGTGAAAAACTGCAGGAACAATTGGGTAATCTGCGTAAAGCCAGTGAGCAGGCCGCACAGGAGCGCGCCACCATGCAGCGTGCTTATCAGGATGCCCAGTCTCGTCTGGGCGCCCAGCAGGATGAATACCAGCAACTCAGCGGCAAATTGGCTGAGATTGAACAGGTTGCCGCCGAACGGGCCGAAAAACTGCTGGAAAACAACGCCCAGTGGCAAGCGCAAAAAGCCCAGTTTGCTGAATTGCAGGAAGCCCTGCACGGCCAGCTCCAGCAGGCCCAGCAACAACTGGAAACCGCCCGGGCAGAACATGATGGTGCGCAGCAGCGCATCGAACAAATGCAGCTGGAAGCACAGCAGACCCGTGAGCAGTTACAAGCCAGTGAGCAGCGTGCAGCTGCCTTGCTGGCCGAACGTACCGAGCAGATCAGTGCGCTTACCGCACAATTAGAGGCGATGCAGGCGCAGGCCGATGCGGCAAGGCAAGAGCGTGAGCAAGTAGCATCACAAATGCAGGCGCAGCAGGCGCAATTGCAGGAAGAACTGCAGCGTGCGCAGGTGCAGTTAGAACAGGCACGTGAAGAGCATGAACGGGCAGAAAAACAAGCCAATGAAGTGCAGAAAGATGCCTCACAATCTAAACAGAAACTACAGGATATCGAGCAGAAAGCCGCAGAATTACTGGCAGAGCGTACCGCACAGATCCGTAAGTTGAATGAAGCGTTATCTCAGGTACAGGAGCAAGCAGAACGCGAGCGTCAAGAGAAGCAGCGTAGTGCCGAGAGTTGGCAGGATCAGCAACAAGAGTTAATGACCCAGCTGGATAAAGCGCGAAATCAACTGGAAATGGCGCGGGAAGAGCATGCTCAGGCGCAGCAGCGCATCGAAGAAGTACGCGACGATGCCATGCATACCAAAGAGCAGCTGCAAATGAGCGAGCAACAGGCGGCAGAACTGTTGGCCCAGCGAAGTGCAGAGATTCAGAAGTTGTCATCTGCCATGCAGGAACTGCAAAAGCAAACAGCCGAGCAGCGCCAGATGCTGGCTGGCTCGGATGAGCAGTGGAAAAAACAACAGGCAGAATTACTTGCGCAGCGAGATGAATTGCAAAAAGTATTGCAGGATACCGATGCCCAGCGTCAGGCCATGCAGGAAGAGTTAGAGCGCAAGCAGCAGGCACTGCAAAAAGCCGAAGAGCAGGCGCGTCATGCGGCCGAAGACGAGCAACATCTGCAGTCTAAGCTGCAGGCCCAGCAGGCACAATCAGATAGCTTGCAGGCGGAATTACAGCAAACTCAGGCGCAGCATAAAGCGTTGGCTGAACAACTGAAGAAACAACAGGAGCAGCTGGAGCAACGAGAAGCAGAAATCGCTGAACTGCAATCCTCCAGGGGGGAGTTGGAAGCGCAATTGCAGAGCCTGCGGGATGAATATCAAAACTCGCAGCAACATCTCAATGAACAGGACTCCAGTCAGGCTGAACTAAGCGAACAACTGGCGGCGTTGCAAGCCCAGTTGCAGCAAAGTCAGGCGGCGCTGACCGACAAAGAGCAGCAGTTAAATAACACCCAGCAGGCGCTTACATCATTGAATGATCAGTTGGCGGAGAAAGAACAGGCGCTGGAATTGGCGCAACAGGAACAGCCAGATGAGCATCCGGCTCCTGCCGCCGAAAAGGCCGCACCATTGCCTGAATTTGCCCGCATTGCCATGCCGGAAAATCCGCGCGACTGGTTCGATTTATTGCCTTACTTACAAAAACACCCCAGTGGTGAAACGGTACCGGTATTGTTGCAGGCGTTGCTAACTGAATTGCAGGAAATGCTGGAGAACTGCGATAAAGCCATGGCGAATGAGGATATCGCTAAGATTCAGCAGTCGGCGCGCAAGCTGCAGAACATCGCGATCCGTATCGACTCTGTGCCATTAAAAGACATGGCTTATCGTATGGACGAGGCGTGCAAACGCAAGGATTTCGACAGCATCGATATTTTCTGGCCAAGTGTGAAAAATTCGATTCAGATTACGCTTCGGGTTATCTATTCCCAGCTGCATGCTTAGTACTGAAAAACCGTATGATTCATGCAGATAAAATTCACTAACCGCTGTGTAAACAGCGGTTTTTTCGTGTTATCTTGCGCGGTCATTCAGATAGCAAAGAATTAGCCGTTTTCAGGACCATCAATGATCAAAAGCACCGCTGAAATTCGCTCTGCGTTTTTGGATTACTTCGCCAGTCAGGGCCACCAGAAAGTTGCCAGCAGTTCGCTGGTTCCTGCCGATGATCCCACCTTGTTGTTTACCAACGCCGGGATGAACCAATTCAAGGATGTATTCCTTGGTGCAGATAAGCGAGCCTATACCCGTGCCGTGTCGTCACAGCGCTGCGTGCGTGCTGGTGGTAAACATAATGACCTGGAAAATGTCGGTTATACCGCCCGTCACCATACTTTCTTCGAAATGCTGGGTAATTTCAGCTTTGGTGACTATTTCAAACAGGATGCGATTCGTTTTGCCTGGACTTTCCTGACTGAAAACTTGCAGTTACCAAAAGAAAAACTGTTAGTCACGGTCTATGCCGAAGACGATGAAGCGTTTGATATCTGGGCCAATGACATTGGCGTGCCAAAAGACAAAATTATTCGTATCGCGACCAGTGATAACTTCTGGTCTATGGGCGATACCGGGCCGTGTGGGCCTTGCTCAGAGATATTTTATGATCACGGTGAGCATATCTGGGGTGGTCCTCCGGGCTCTGCGGAAGAAGACGGAGATCGCTTTATCGAAATCTGGAACCTGGTATTTATGCAGTTCAACCGTCACGCGGATGGCAGCATGGAGCCGTTACCTAAACCGTCTATCGATACCGGCATGGGACTGGAGCGTATCTCAGCGATTATGCAGAAGGTACACTCAAACTATGAAATCGACATTTTTCAGGCACTGATCAAGCGCGCCGCGGAAATTGTTGGCTGCACTGATTTGGAAGAGAAATCTCTGCGCGTTATTGCTGACCATATCCGTTCTTGTGGTTTCCTGGTCTGTGATGGCGTCATGCCGTCAAACGAAGGCCGCGGCTATGTACTGCGCCGTATTATTCGTCGTGCGGTCCGCCATGGCTACAAGCTGGGCGCTAACGATATTTTCTTCTATAAGCTGTATGCCGAACTGGTAACGCAAATGGGTGAGGCTTACCCAGAGCTTAAAGACCAACAGGCTATGGTAGAGAAAGTACTGCGTATCGAAGAAGAGCAATTCTCTCGTACGCTGGAACGCGGTATGAACCTGTTAAATCAGGCCATCGAGGGATTAAACGGCGATACAATCGAAGGCGAAACCGTCTTCAAGCTTTACGATACTTACGGTTTTCCGGCGGATCTGACCGCCGATGTCGCCCGTGAAAAAGGCTTGAAAATCGACGAAGTCGGCTTTGAAAAGGCCATGCAGGCGCAGCGCGAACGTGCCCAGCAAGCCAGCAATTTTGGCGCAGACTACAACGAAATGCTGAAGTCTGAAAAGAGCACAGCGTTCACCGGTTACGACCATGAGTTTGGTAATGCTACCGTGGTGGAATTATTTAAGGCCGGCCAGTCTGTGACATCTCTGGACGCTGGCGACGAGGGCGTGGTAGTGCTGGATAGCACGCCATTTTATGCCGAGTCAGGTGGTCAGGTAGGGGATACCGGCGTTCTGGCACTGCGCGATGGTGAGTTTACGGTTTTGGATACCACTAAGCTGGGTAAAGCTGTGGCGCACAAAGGTAAAGCGTCTGCTGCGCTGCGTGTTGGCGATGCGGTCGATGCCAAAATCGATGCTGGCCGTCGTCAGGCGATAAAACTCAATCACAGTGCTACCCACTTGCTACATGCCGCGCTTAAAACCGTGCTGGGTGCACACGTGAATCAAAAAGGTTCACTGGTTGATGCTGAACGTCTGCGCTTTGACTTCTCTCATTTCGAAGCAGTTAGCAAAGAAGAATTAACCCGTATTGAGCAACTGGTTAATGACGAAATTCGTGCAAATAATGCGTTGCAAACCCAGCATATGGAGCTGGAAGCCGCCAAAGCCAGCGGAGCACAGGCGTTGTTTGGTGAAAAATATGACGACGTCGTGCGTGTTGTCAGCATGGGTAACTTCTCCGTTGAACTTTGCGGTGGTACCCACGTAAACCGTACCGGTGACATTGGTTTGTTCCGAATCGTTTCAGAAAGCGGCATCGCTGCCGGTGTGCGCCGTATTGAGGGTGTTAGCGGCGCTGCAGCGGTCAAATACACTTTGGAACAAAATAGCCAGTTACAATCACTGGCGGCTGGTTTAAAAACTGAACCATCACAGCTGGCAGACCGTATTGCTCAAATGCAGGAGCAGCATAAAGCACTGGAAAAGGAACTGGCGCGCATTAAGCAAAAAATGGCCAGTCAGGCCGGGAACGATTTGCTTAATTCGGCAGTCTCCATTAATGGTGTTAAGGTGTTGATCAGCAAACTGGAAGGGGTAGAAGCCAAATCGCTACGCGAAATGGTGGATGGCCTGAAAAATCAGTTGCGTAGCGGCATTATCGTGCTGGGCTTGGTGAATGACGGTAAAGTAAGTTTGATCGCTGGTGTAACTAATGATTTAACGTCTACAGTTAAAGCCGGTGATGTCGTCAATATCGCCGCGCAACAGGTCGGTGGTAAGGGCGGTGGTCGCCCGGACATGGCACAGGCGGGCGGAAGCCAACCAGAAAATATCGACAAAGCATTGGCTGCGGTGTCGACTTGGTTGGAAGATAAGTTATAATCCGCGCGTTTTTTAGGCCCTAGGGTTCTATTTCCGACCGGTTTTTGCAGTGACAACAGAAACAGGGAGTGGTCGGCGGCGCAAAATAATGCTGAATCATTGATTTTGCGCTACTTTTTAGATGGATCACAACTCGGAATAACGGAAACAGGAGCAAGAGAATGCTGATTTTGACCCGTCGTGTAGGTGAAACCCTGATGGTAGGTGATGATGTGACCGTCACTGTACTGGGCGTTAAAGGGAATCAGGTGCGCATTGGTGTAAACGCACCGAAAGAAGTCTCCGTGCATCGTGAAGAGATTTACATGCGTATACAAGCGGAAAAAGGTACTCATGGTGATGGCCACAACGGCAATCACGATTGAGTAAAAAAAGCTGGGGAACCAGCTTTTTTTATGTCTGAAATTTAGCCTTACAGCCATTAAATACTGCGGATTGGACAAAAACCCGGCAATCAAACCGCTGCTGCTAAAAAAGGTTTGACTTTAAAACCCTGATCATTAAACTTCGCCCTCACTTACGGAGAGATGGCCGAGTGGCTGAAGGCGCGCCCCTGCTAAGGGCGTATAGGTTAACCCCTATCGAGGGTTCGAATCCCTCTCTCTCCGCCATTCATTTTGTGGATGGCGAGTTTGAAAATCGGTGAAAAATGGCTTGTAATTAACATGCAGCTACTTTAGAATTCGCCGCCCTTGTGAGGGGTAACTCACAAAGTTAACGGACAACGCGTGTGTAGCTCAGCTGGATAGAGTACCTGGCTACGAACCAGGCGGTCGGAGGTTCGAATCCTTCCACACGCGCCATTTATTCCAAGGATAAGGCTCACAATAGTGAGCCTTATTTTTCAAGACGGCATTGCCGCAAACCGAACAACGCGTGTGTAGCTCAGCTGGATAGAGTACCTGGCTACGAACCAGGCGGTCGGAGGTTCGAATCCTTCCACACGCGCCATATAAACAAAAAGCCCTGCACTTGTGCGGGGCTTTTTGTTTATGCGTTTAGGGGTGAGAACCTCCTCTGGTTCGACAAATTCGCCGGGAGCGAATTTGAACGCACTTCAGTGCGGCCCGAAGGGCGAGGGCAGGAAAGCCCGAGTACAAATCAGGAACGTTTTGGAACATTGTCGCGTAGCGACGATGGCCCGAATGGGTGAGGTGCATGGAAAGCACCTCATAATCCTGCTGCGTAAACCTCATCGCCCAATTGCACTAGTCCACTGCACTTGTACGGGGCTTTTTGTTTATGCGTTTAGGGGTGAGAACCTCCTCTGGTTCGACAAATTCGCCGGGAGCGAATTTGAACGCACTTCAGTGCGGCCCGAAGGGCGAGGGCAGGAAAGCCCGAGTACAAATCAGGAACGTTTTGGAACATTGTCGCGTAGCGACGATGGCCCGAATGGGTGAGGTGCATGGAAAGCACCTCATAATCCTGCTGCGTAAACCTTATTGCCCGATTGGACTGGTCCATTGCACTTGTGCGGGGCTTTTTGTTTATGGGGTTAGGGTTCCCGTACCCTCTGGAACACCTTACAATTCGGCCGGTATTCCATTATCCGCATGTAAATTTGTGTTAGAAGTCACTCCACAACTCGTCCTGTATTTGTCCCTGTTAGCTGTCGTGGCGGGTTTTATTGACTCTATTGGCGGGGGCGGCGGGTTAATCTCGATACCTGTGCTGATAATGGCGGGATTAACCCCGGCGCAAGCGTTAGCAACAAACAAGCTACAGGCAATCTTCGGCAAGATTTCAGCGGTACGATTCTTTACCCGGCATGGGCTCATTCAACTGTCAGGCGTCAAGCTACCGTTGCTGTTATGTTTTATGGCATCGGCGTTCGGTGCTTATCTCATCCAACAGATACCGAGCCAGCATTTACAGTCTATCGTTCCGTGGTTAATCGCCGGTGTCGCATTGTATGTGTTGTTTTCACCACGTTTAACAGACATGGATACTCAGCAACGCATTAGTCTCGGGCTATACGGGCTGATTATCGTACCGCTGTTGGCATTTTATGATGGTTTCTTTGGGCCGGCGTCTGGTTCATTTTTCGCGATTAGTTTAATTGCCCTGCTGGGTTTTCACACTGCGAAAGCCACGGCGTATGCCAAGTTGTTTTTATTGGTGTCCAATGCGGCTGCATTGGGGGCATTTATCCTTGGTGGTCAGGTGGTGTGGTCTATCGGGCTAGGCATGGCATGCGGGCAGTGGGTTGGGGCACGCTATGGCTCTGAACTGGTATACCTCAAAGGGAGTAAGATTGTGAAACCTGCGTTGGTGCTGGTTTCATTAACGCTGGTTACCAAAATGCTGTTGATTGGCTGACCGTGCACTGAGATTGCATAGCGATAAAAAAGGCGAACGGATGTTCGCCTTTGGATTCATTGCTTACCAGATTTTTACCCGTTGCTCGGGGGGTAAATACATGGCATCACCTGGTTTAACATCAAACGCCTGATAGAAGGCATCAATATTCGGATAAACGCCGTTAACACGATACTTTAACGGAGAGTGCGGATCGCTGGCCAAGCGGCTAATCGTGGTTTCTTCCTTGTATTTACCTTTGCGCGACATGGCATAACCGATAAAGAATCGTTGTGGGCCGGTGAAACCGTCAATTACAGGCGCAGGCTTACCATTGAGACTTCGGATATAGGCTTTATAGGCCATGGCCACGCCAGATAAATCGCCGATGTTCTCACCCAGTGTCAGTTCTCCATTGACCGTCATCCCTTCGATAGGGGAAAACTGGTTATATTGTTCAACCAGCATGGTCGTGCGTTGTTCAAACGCCTTGCGATCGGACTCGCTCCACCAGTTTTTCAGATTGCCATCGCCATCATATTTACTGCCGCTGTCATCGAAGCCATGGCTGATTTCGTGGCCGATGACGCCACCGATCGCGCCATAATTGATCGCATCATCAGCACTTAACTGGAAAAATGGCGGTTGCAGACGCGCTGCCGGAAACACGATCTCGTTTTGGGTAGGATCATAGTAAGCATTCACAGTTTGTGGCGTCATAAACCATTCGGTGCGGTCGATCGGCTGGCCCAGCTTATCGACTTGGCGCTGATAATTGTAATCATGTACCCGCTGCGCGTTGCCGAAATGGTCACCTTCGACAATGTTTAATTTGCTGTAATCGCGCCATTTATCGGGATAACCGATTTTGGTGGTGAAGTTAGCTGCTTTCTGTTTCGCTTTGATTTTGGTTTCATCTGACATCCATTCCAGCTTGTCGATGCCTTCGTCCAGTACCGTTAGTACGTTGTTGACCAATTCCTGCATCTTGCTCTTGGCTTTTGCAGGAAAATGTTGCTCGACATACAGGCGACCGACGGCTTCACCCAGTGATCCATTCACCAGACTGATCCCACGCTTCCAGCGTGGACGCTGTTTCTCCTGACCAGATAGGGTTTTCGCCATAAACTGAAAATGCACTTCATCTACGTCGTCACCTAAGTCGGTGGCGTGCGCGCGAATCAGATTGTATTTCAGGTAGTCTTTCCAAACGGATAAGTCGACGGACTGCAACATTTTATCCATCGCCATAAAATAGTCAGGTTGGCTGATAATGACCTTCTCAGCTTTGTCCAAACCTAATGTGGAAAGCATCGGCTGCCATTGCAGATGTGTGCCCAGCTTACTGAGCTCGGCAACAGGATAAGGGTTGTAGGTTTTTTCATCGTCGCGGTTATCAACCCGGCTCCACTGCTGTTGTGCGATCTGGGTTTCAAAATCTATGATGGCCTGCGCGCGCACTGCCGTTGCGGTGTGATCCACGAAGCTCAGCATCTGTTTAATGTAGCCGGGCAGCCCCTCACGCGCTTTGGCAAACTTTTCATTATCGGTTTGCAGGTAGTAATCACGATCCGGCAAAGTCAGCCCGTTTTGTGAAAAATACACTGCATACTCGGCGGAGTTTTTCAGGTCAGGCTGAATATAAAATGCAAACGGTAAATCCACCCCGGCGCGGGACAATTTTGCCAACATGGCCTGTAACTGTTCCTGCGTACTGATGGCATCAATCTGCGCAATGGCTGGCAGTAATGGGCTGACGCCTAACTTATTGATGGCCTCTGCATCCATCCAACTGTTATACAAATCGCCGACTTTCTGTGCTTCGCTGCCAGCTTGCTGTTTATTTTGTGCGGCCTGCTCGATGATTGCCTTAAGTGCAACCTCAGCGTCTTCATACACCTGGTGATAAATCGTGTAACCCGAGTAGATATCCGGGATTGGGGTGTTATCGAGCCAGCCCCCATTGGCAAATTGATAAAAGTCATCCTGGGGACGAGTCTGACGATCCAGTGCCTGTAAATCTACGCCGGACTGAACCGCAGGCTCGGCAATTGCTGATGTGCCACTTAGCAGCAGTGCAGCGGCCAAAAGGGAGTATTTGAAGCGCATATTATTCTCTTGAGTGTGTTTGCATTGTTCGCCAGTGTAGCAAGTCAAAAAGCTGAAAATCTGCGTTTGGCAAACCTTGTTACATTTCTCCCGTGACCTGAAGGCACGCAAAGGCGCACAGGAGTTTGAGCTGATGGATATTCAATGCCGCTGACTACGACTTGATTTGTATGGTTTTTAAACGGGTTTGTTGATCCAGATACATGCCCGGGCGGGATAAAAAATTTAGCATAAACTCACACAGGTAAGCTGATTCGTGGAGAAAGACATGCTGACTATCAACGAGATCATGACCACCAAACTGGTCACCCTTGGCCCGGATGCCACGCTAAAAGATGCCCATGAAATGACCCGAGAACAGGGTGTTCGTCATTTGCCGGTCGTAGATGAAAATGGCAAGTTACTGTCTTTGGTAACGCAAAAGGCATTGGTCAGTAAGGTAATTAGTTTGCTGACCCTATATGGCGCGAACGCACTTGAGCGCCGCGAAAGTTGGACCAGTATCAAAGAAGTGGCGGTGCCCGCAGAGGAATGCAGCCGAATAAAGGCGACGGATACCGTCAGGGACGTGGCCAGATATTTTCTGGATAACCGACACGGTTGCCTGCCGGTACTGGATGATTATGGTGTGTTGATTGGGATCGTAACGTCATCAGATTTTGTCAGGCTGGCCGCGCAGTTATTAGAAAAAACCGAATGTTAATGATTTGTTATGCATTTTATCTGCATAAATAATGTGATTCATCGTTGTTATTCGCTATTTGACGTGATAATTATTCGTCACCCCTAATTAATTTGGAATAGCTATGGATGCACAGATAGTCGATTTATTGAAAGAATCGGCGCTACTGATGCTGGTGGGAATGGGGGGGGTATTCGCCTTTCTGAGCCTGTTAATTGTGGCGACTAATAGTCTGGCCAGGTTTGCAAATCCCGTGAATGAGGCCGACGCACCAACTGTTCACACACTGTCACCCGCAGCTAATCAGCTGTCTCCACAGACCGTTGCTGCCATCGGTGCAGCCATTCACCAGTATCGAAAGGATAATCATCATGCCTAAGCCGTTGGGAATAACCGAATTAGTATTGCGCGATGCACATCAGTCATTGCTGGCTACGCGTATGCGCCTTGACGATATGCTTCCCATCGCGGCGCAGCTGGACGACGTGGGTTACTGGTCTATCGAGTCCTGGGGAGGCGCGACCTTTGATGCCTGCATCCGTTATCTGGGCGAAGATCCATGGGAGCGGTTACGCGCCCTGAAAAAAGCCATGCCAAAAACACCACAGCAGATGTTGTTACGCGGCCAGAATCTGCTGGGTTATCGTCACTATGCCGATGATGTAGTCGAGCGCTTTGTCGAGCGTGCCCACACCAATGGTATCGATGTATTCCGCATTTTCGATGCGATGAATGATGTACGTAACCTGCAAACGGCAGTCGCGGCGGCGATTAAGGTCGGTGCCCATGCGCAGGGTACTTTGTCCTATACCGTAAGCCCGGTGCATTCATTGGATTTGTGGCTGAATATGGCACGCCAACTGGAAGACATGGGCGTCCATTCCATTTGTATTAAAGATATGGCCGGGTTACTGAAACCCTACGATTGCGAAGAGTTAATCACCCGGTTGAAAGAAACGGTCAATGTACCGATTGCGATGCAATGTCACGCGACCACCGGCCTTAGCACGGCAACTTACCAAAAAGCGATTGATGCTGGCATCGATATGCTCGACTGTGCCATTTCGCCGATGAGCATGACCTATGGCCATTCCGCCACGGAAACCATGGTGTCCATCGTAGAAGGCACACCACGGGATACCGGCCTGGATATGGCTAAACTGGCGGACATCGCAACCTATTTTCGCGAGGTGCGTAAAAAGTACGCTCAGTTTGAAGGCAGCCTGAAAGGCGTCGATGCCCGCATTCTGGTCGCGCAGGTGCCTGGCGGAATGCTGACCAATATGGAAAGCCAATTAAAAGAGCAAAATGCGCTGGATAAGCTGGACGACGTGCTGCTGGAAATTCCAAGGGTGAGGGAAGACCTGGGGTATATCCCACTGGTTACGCCTACGTCGCAGATTGTCGGGACTCAGGCCGTGATTAACGTTCTGTCCGGCGAGCGTTATAAGAGCATCAGTAAAGAAACCGCCGGGGTATTACGTGGCGAATATGGCGCGACGGCCGCTCCGGTTAATCAGGCGCTGCAACAGAGAGTGTTAGACGGCGCTGAGCCTGTCAGCTGCCGCCCGGCAGATCTACTCGCCCCAGAGCTGGATAAACTGGCAACTGAATTTGATGAGTTGGTTAAGCAACACGGGTTGCGTGTGGCACAGGACAAAGTTGATGACGTGTTGACCTATGCACTGTTCCCACAGGTGGGGCTGAAGTTTATTCAAAACCGCGATAATCCGGCTGCGTTTGAACCTGTGCCTGGCAGCGAGGCGGCAAATCCTGCACCGGCAGCCAGCGTTGCGACTGCGCAGGGTGGGGCCGCCAGTTATAGTGTGCGGGTCGATGGCAAGGTGTATCGGGTAGAGGTGGCCGCCGATGGTCAGTTAGGCGCAATTAGCGCAGAGACCGCTACATCGAGTGCGCCCGTGGTTACACCTGCGGCAACGGCCAGCACGGTAAATTCGCCCTTAGCCGGTAATATTTTACAGGTCCTGGTGCGCCCGGGTGATCAGGTTGAAGCCGGTCAGGTGGTGATAAAGCTGGAAGCCATGAAAATGGAAACTGAGGTACGGGCTGCCACCGCGGGCAGCGTCGTACAAGTGTTAGTCAGTGAAGGTCAGGCGGTGCAGTCTGGTCAAGCCATGATTGCGCTGGGGTAACCGATGGAAAAACTTACTACCTTGTGGCACTCCACGGCGCTGGCCAATTTCGCGCCGGGGCAGGCAATCATGATGCTGGTGGGCTGCGCGCTACTGTTTCTGGCAATTAAAAAGAAGTTCGAACCGCTGTTGTTATTACCCATCGGCTTTGGTGCGATCCTGACCAATATTCCACTGGCTGGATTCTCTGAGCCCGGTGGCCTGCTGTATTACATTTATACCGTGGGTATCGAAACCGGCGTGTTTCCGCTGCTGATCTTTATGGGCGTGGGGGCGTTAACCGATTTCGGTGCGTTAATTGCGAATCCGCGCATGTTGCTACTTGGAGCGGCGGCTCAGTTTGGGATCTTTGCGACCCTTATCGGTGCGATTTTACTGAATATGGTGCCGGGGCTGGAGTACACCCTCAAAGATGCCTCCGCGATTGCGATTATCGGCGGGGCAGATGGTCCCACGGCAATCTTTTTAGCATCTCGCTTAGCGCCAGAACTGTTGGGGGCGATTGCGGTAGCCGCTTATTCCTATATGGCGTTGGTGCCGATTATTCAGCCACCGATTATGAAAGCCCTGACGACCGAAGATGAACGCAAAATCGAGATGGCGCAGCTTCGTCATGTGTCCCAGCGTGAAAAGATTCTGTTTCCGTTGGCCGTGCTGTTGCTGACCATCCTGTTTTTACCCACGGCCACGCCGCTGGTGGGCATGTTCTGCTTAGGCAACCTGATGCGTGAAGCCGGCGTAGTGGAGCGTCTGAGCAAGACCGCACAGAATGAACTGATTAACGTGGTGACCATCTTTCTCGGGCTCGCGGTGGGCTCTAAGATGTCTGCAGATAAATTCCTCAAAGCAGAGACGCTGGGGATTTTAGCCTTGGGCGCGGTAGCATTCGCCATAGGCACCGCAGCAGGGGTGTTAATGGCCAAATTGATGAACCGCATGAGCAGCAAGAAGATTAACCCGCTGATTGGCGCTGCAGGCGTATCTGCGGTGCCCATGGCCGCCAGGGTGGCCAACAAGGTAGGCCTTGAGTCCAACCCGCACAATTTCCTGTTAATGCATGCCATGGGGCCAAACGTGGCGGGTGTGCTGGGGTCAGCGGTAGCTGCGGGGATTTTGCTGGCGTTGGTTGGCTAACGGTTTTGTTACCGGCAGGCCTCTGCCAATATCTTGAAGTAAAAACGCCAGTCTTAGACTGGCGTTTTTGTTATTCGTCGTGGGTAAGCAAAGACGTCAGCACCGGCGAGACTTCCGCGGCCGGGCGGCACACCGTCAGGCTGGCGCGCTGATAGCAGGTAACATCATCGCCACTGGGCACATTGCGGGTAACTAGCGGATAAACATACACCCTCGCATTTGCGCCCTGTTCGGAAGGTTTAATGCAGCGGACCTGATGGTCGCGGGTACTGATGCACAAAGTCTGCAACGTGTCTGTCTGGATATCAGGTAGAGAAGCTGCCGGTGTGGATGTTGCCAATACTGCAAAACTGGCAAGGAGCAGTCTATGCAACATAGCGTGTCCTTTGTCTCAGTTGTGAAATCGGTTACCAACTATAGAAACAAACGCCAGATTTGCCAGTGAACTAATGTAAATGGGTGAGCCAAATCAGCAGGGTGTAGAAACCGCCGACGGTGAGCGAAAAAATTAAGATATACAGGAAGCCTTTTTTGCCTTGCTCCAGCGTGTAGCCGTTGCGGCGTAAATACATAAACCACAGTAAGGCCAGAATAAATGGAACCAGAAATAGCAATCTAATCATGATGTTACTCCTAACTTCGAGGAGCTAGCCTAAAGTAAACCCTTGCCCTTGTCATGTGACAGATACAAAAAAAGCGCCAGAAGGCGCTTTTTTCGGAAACTCTGTGCTTAGCTCAAAGCGTTGATCTGTGCAGACAAACGGCTCTTATGACGAGCAGCTTTGTTCTTGTGGATCAAACCTTTGGCAGCGTAACGGTCCAGAATCGGTTGCACAGTAGTGAAAGCTTCAGTAGCTTTCGCTTTGTCACCAGCTTTGATTGCAGCCACTACCTTCTTCAGGTAGGTACGCATCATGGAGCGACGGCTTGCGTTGTGCTGGCGGCGCTTCTCGGCCTGAATCGCACGTTTCTTAGCAGACTTGATGTTAGCCAAGGTGGAACTCCCAAAAAGATTTAAGTCAAAATTTAAGGCGACGAAGTGTGCCCGTTATACCTGCCAATGTCAAATGGTTTGAGCGAATAAATGACCAGTTTCACGCAGATTCGGGCTCGGTGCGTATGCGGGAATGTGCTCATAAAGCAGGCGATATTTTGTGGTTAGGTTAATTGTTAGCCAAATCAGCAGCTTGCGTGTAATCATAAGCAGCATAATGAGTGGTAGTGACTACACTACTAGTAAAGCCTGTCGACAAGGAATCCCGTGACTGACTCTTTTCACTCTGCCCAACTAGTGCATTGCCCTGACTGTGCCTTAGCCGTGCGCATTTCTCGGGTGCCGGGCGGATTTAAGGCGGTTTGCCCACGTTGTCATGCCGGACTGCATCGTCAGCGGCGACAGGCTAACCAGGTGAGTCTGGCTTGTACACTGGCTGCTTTGATTTTTCTCGCTTTCACTTTACCGTTTTCATTTTTGCAGTTTGCGGCGTCCGGTCAGCGAAATGAGATATCCATGCTCTCCGGGTTACAAACATTGGTCAGCCACGATTTTATGTTTTTGGCCTTCATCCAAGTGTTGTTGGTGGTGGTAATCCCCTTGCTGGTGCTGTTGTGCATTGTGTACCTGCAACTGGCGGTATTATTTGCGCGGCATTTCCCTGCGGCCAACAGTGTGTTGCGGATACTGCAGCGCTTAACGCCATGGGGCATGGCAGAAGTGTTTTTACTCGGGGCGCTGGTGTCGTTGATTAAGATTGCCGATATGGCCGACGTATCGCTGGGGATCAGCTTCTTTGCCTTTATGTTGTTTACCCTGTGCTTTTACGCTTCGCTCAGTTGGCTGGACATGCACACTTTGCGGCAGCAACTGATTAATTTGGGGCATTCGTTACAAGGACAAAAAAATCCCGCAGGCGCCTTTGATTCTTCGCAACGTCAGCGTGCGATTCAACTGACATGGGCAATGTTAAGCACGGCGATTATTTTGTATTTACCGGCGAATTTGCTGCCGATAATGACCACCAGTGCGTTGGGCGACACCGAGGCAAACACCATTCTGGGTGGCGTGGTGCGTCTGTGGCAGCATGGTTCATACCCGGTCGCGATTATTATCTTTCTGGCCAGTGTGGTGGTACCCCTGATGAAATTGATCGTACTCACCTGGCTGAACTGGACCGTCACAGTGCAACATATCTCACGTGCACGCCAACGCACCGGGCTGTATCGTATGGTCGAGTTTATCGGGCGCTGGTCGATGGTGGACGTGTTTGTGGTAGCGATTCTGGTTAGTCTTATTCAGCTGGAAACTATTCAGGTGTATCCGGGCCCTGCCGTCGTGGCATTTTGTCTGGTGGTGATTATGACGATGCTGGCAGCGATTACCTTTGATGTCAGATTGCTTTGGACAAGGAGAGCAGATGGATAATCAGGACGCAGTGGACGCAGAAATCCGCTCACAGCGCAGCCTATCCTGGATATGGCTGGTGCCCTTAATTGCTGCGCTGGCCGGTGGCTGGATCCTGTACGATCATTTCAGCCGCATTGGCCCGACGATTACCATTAGTTTTGAGTCGGCCTCCGGGGTAGAGCCAGGTAAAACACGGGTTAAAGTGCGCGATGTGGATGTAGGCGTGGTCAAAAGAGTGTCGTTGTCGGCAGATAACCAGCATGTGTTGGTCACCGTGCAAATGCAGGCCGATACTGAACGTTTTCTGGTGGAGGGTAGCCAGTTCTGGATTGTTTCTCCGCGTATCACCCATAACAGCGTAAGTGGCTTAAATACGCTGTTGTCAGGCGCTTATATCGATATGTCAGTTGGCACCCAAACCGCGGAAAAGCGTCGTTTTATTGGACTAAATGAGCCTCCAGTGACACCGGTGGGCACGCCGGGGTTACGCATAAAGTTGCGCTCGGCACAGGACTTTGCTTTTGATGAAGGCGATCCGGTTATTTACCGCGGCCTGACGGTTGGCAAGTTCGAAGGCGTGTCGTTTGATGTGGCGCGACGCAGCGTCAGTTACGATGTGTTTATTAACGCGCCTTATCACAAGCTACTCACCACCAATACCCGTTTCTGGAACGCCAGTGGCGTCGAAATTAATCTGGACTCCGATGGGATTAGTCTGCGCACCGGCAATGCTGAGACGCTGCTAACCAATGGTGTGGCATTCGATATCCCTAATGATGCGTTGCCCGGAGAAGCGGTAGAAGAACTGGCGACCTATGATATCTATCCCAACGAGGCCAGCGCCGATGCGGTGAAATACAACGAATCGCTGCGCTTCGTGATTTTAATCAGCGACAGCGTGCGTGGATTGAGTGTTGGCGCACCGGTGGAATATCGCGGTTTGCAAATTGGCCGGGTGGCAGAGGTGAACCTGCATAATCCTCAGGCCTATCAAATGTTAGAGCAGGATTATCAGATCCCGGTATTGCTGGAACTGTTCCCCGGCATGGCCGGCTTACCGGACACAGCGCAAGGCCGCCATCAGATGGAAAATCAACTGCAACGCTGGATCACCACCGGACTGCAGGCCAGCCTGAGTACCGGAAATTTACTCACCGGTAAACAGATCGTCGACTTACAACATTTCGCCACCGAGTCGGAGGCTAAGCTGGCACTTTTCCTGGATTATCCGGTGATCCCGACACGCGCCGGAGACTTTACCCAGATCACCCAGAAGCTCAGTGCCATATTGGATAAGCTCAATGGTTTGCCACTGGAACAACTGAGTGACGAGGCCAGCGAGACGTTGACCAACATCACACAAACAATGCAGCGTTATGATAGCTCGGGGCAAAAAATGGAAGCGCTGCTAAACCAGTTGAATGACGCCGATATTGCCAGACAAATCAGTGACATCTTACACAATGTGAATCAGCTCAGCGCGGCTTACACCGAGGGGTCACCAGGTCAGGAGGAACTCAATGCAATGCTGGCCAACGTCAACCGCACATTGCGTGAGCTACAGCCATTGATTCAGAAAGTAAATAACCAGCCCAGTAGTCTGGTTTTCCCTGCCACACCAGCCAATGAGCCGGTACCCGGAGGCAAGCATGCGAATTAGTTTGATGGTGTTGATTGTGGTACTGCTGAGCGCATGCGCATCTGCGCCACCGAGTCTGGTTTATCATCAGTTGTATACCGGCATGCCTGCCAGTTACCCGGCAACCCAAAGCGATGAGATGATCACGCTGGCGCCACTGCGGGTGGCGGATTACCTACAGCAAGCCGCGCTGGTTATGCGCAAACAGGATGGTACGCTGCATTATTCATCGACCCATTTTTGGGGCGGCAGTCTGGCTACGGATGTGGAACTACAATTGTTTGATAGCCTGAATATTGCCGCCGGCGAGCGTCGCTATATTCGTTACATGTCACCGGCCAAAGCCTACAACAGTACTCAGCTCAATATCGCGCTGGAACAGTTGCTGCCGACCGAGGACGGTCAGTTGCTGGTGCAGGTCAGTTTTTGGCTGGAACAGGATAATAAGCTTCTAAAAAATGGGCGGCTGGCACTGAGCCTGAGCATGGAAGGGAAAGGTTATGAGGCTGCCGTACAGGCAATGCGCGTGGCCCTCGTGCAACTTGCAGAGGACCTGCATCGCCAGTTGTAAATCAAGGGGCGCAATGCCCCTGATGATTCACACCTGATTAATAGGCACCGGCGCTGTAAATCAGCTCGTAACTATGGCTGTAGATCTCGAGAATAATACCGAACGGATCTTCCATATAAATCATGCGGTAAGGTTTCTCGCCAGGGTAGTAATAACGCGGTTCTGGCATACGCTTCTTGCCACCGGCGGCAACGATTTTATCTGCCAGCCCTTCTACGTCCGGATCCTGCACACAGAAGTGGAAAATCCCGGTTTTCCAGTATTCAAAGTTATTTTCCGGATTTTGCTGGTTGTTGAATTCAAAGATTTCTATCCCTATCCGGTCACCCGTAGATAAATGCGCAATGCGGAAAGATTGCCAGTTTGGTCCGAACACATCGGTGCACATCTGGCCGATGGCGCTGTCATCTTCCTCAATGCGCGTCGGCGCCATAATCAGGTACCAGCCCATGACCTCGGTGTAGAACTTCACTGCCTTGTCCAGATCGGGTACCGAAATGCCGATGTGGGAAAAATTACGTGGATATGGTTTATGCATGCTGAGTGCTCCTAAACAGTTAACGATAGACAGTTTACAAACCTCCTAACATAATCAAAAATTATCATATTTTATTATTTTGATAATGATTTGTGATGATGAATCCGATTTGGCTTAAGACTTTTTGCACGCTGGCAGAGGTGCGGCATTTCACCCGTACGGCCGAGCGTTTGTATATGACCCAGTCGGGCGTGAGTCAGCATATTCAGAAGCTGGAAGAACAGTTGTCGACCCGATTGGTGGTGCGTGATGGCCGCCAAATCACCCTGACCGACGCCGGAGTCCGATTACAGGCGCGGGGCAAAGTATTGCTGGCGGAACTGGATGAGCTGGCGACGTTTGTGGCCGATGATCCACCCTATCGTGGCAGTGTGGCACTAATGTCGCCGGGTAGTGTCGGGTTAAAGCTGTATCCGGCCTTGCTGGATCTGCAACAGCAACATGACGCATTGGTGATTGCCCATACGTTTGCACCGAATGATGATATTGAGCGGGCAATCCGACATGCTCAGGTCGATATCGGGCTGATGACTCGCCATGCGCAAGTGGCAGATGTCACTACCGAACAGATTGGGCGGGAACAATTGCTATTGGTTACCCCGGGTGAGATTGAGGATATATCCTGGGCGGCGCTGCAACAGTTAGGTTTTATTGGCCATCCGGATGGGGTGTATCACGCGCAGCAATTGCTTGGCGCGAATTTCCCGCAGTTTGAACATCCGGATTTATTGCCACTGCGGGGGTATTCTAATCAGATCGGGCTGATCTTGGCGCCCGTAGCCAGGGGGATTGGCTTTACGGTATTGCCGGCGTTTGCGGTAGAAGCCTTTGCCGCCCCCTCTCAGATCCGGGTGCACCCACTGGACAATGCCGTGTTTGAGCCGCTGTATCTGGCATTGCCAAGAGGAAAACCGCTGGCGCGGCGCATTCAGACGGTGCTTGAGCTGATTCGTTCCGCCATCTGAATGCGTCAGGTACCTAACCGAAAATCTTACCTTTCAGCTTATCCAGCACCTTGTCTTTTTCCTGCTCAAGCTTGTTATCGAATTTGGCCTTGAGCATGTCCTCAACACTGCCGAGATTGCCGTCGGCCAATTCTTCCCATTTCAACCATTGCTGCATACCGTCACCGGTTGTGCCCAGTGCCGGGTCAGCTTTGGCGTTTAAACGAGCCTGTAAACTATTGAGTTTTTGCTGGGCTTCCCCGCCCAGGCTGGCTTTAACCGCATCGGCTAACTGATTATCCAGATCGGATTTGAGCCCAAACGCCGGTTGCGCCAGTGTGCCGCTGATATCGCTGTTGATATTCAAGCTCGAGATGCCATTTAACGCACCGGCGAGTATGTTGGTGAGCTTGTTTTGCCCTTCGGCGGCAATGCTCACATCACGCAGCGCAATATCGCCGCTGCCGGTCAATGCGCCGTGGTTGAGGGTCAGACTCCCTTCACTGGCCAGCAGCGCGGAATTCAGCACCGCCGACAGTTTATCGGCATTGGCCAGCGCCAGTTGCTGCAGTTTTACTCCTGCCAGTTTCCAGTGCTGGTTAGCGTTTAAGCCAAGGCTATCCAGGCTAAGCTGGCCCTGAATATTCAGCAGATCCCACAGCGGTGAATTTTTCGAATCCACACTAAACAGAGTCGGGCGTCCGAGGACCTCGTGCTCGGTGGTAATGTCCTGCCAGTTAGAGGCAATGGACTGGCCTTTGACCACAATCGACACATTGGCTTTACGGATCAAAAAGCCGGGTAATGCGGTGGTGTCATCGAAACTGTACCAGGTACCTGCCGCACGGCTTTGCTCTGCTTCCTGCTCGGCCTGCTGTTGCAACATGGGGCCGACAATATCCAGCGCGGCAAACAGGCTGTCGCTCCATTTACGCGCCTGTGGGCCAAATACTGACTCAGTCAGTTCACCAAACGCGGCGGCATCACCGGCAACCAGCCCTTTGAGAAGATCAAAATCCTGTCCGGGCGCGGCTTTTAAGGCGGCTAACTTGGGACCAAGATCCTGTTTGGCTGTTTCCAGGGTTTGCTGGAACTGCGCAAACTTCTGTTTGTCCTGTTTCAGTGCTTCTTTTAGCTGCTTAAATTCTTTTTCTGCCGCAATCACATCCTCGGGCTTACTCAACTTAACGTCCTGCAGGGCTTTAAGCTGGGTTTTGTAGGCCTCTATTTTCTTTTTATCTGGCAGTGCCTGATAAGCCTGCTCGACCGCGGCCTTATGTTGTTGATAGGCCGTCTCAGCTTCATTGGCCGCCGCAGTGGTTTTCAGCGGTGAATTGGCCATGATCTCGTCTACCGACGGCATTTCAATATTGTCAGGCAGGTTAAACGGACTATTGCTGCCATCGGCGGCAGGCTGGCGATAGACCGCGCCGGGTGATTTTCGTGGCTGATCAAACTGCACGCCATCGACTGTCAGTTCATCAATGATGACTTTATTCATCAACAAGGCGAGCAGATCCACATCCGCGCTGGCGCGCGCAATCTGCACCTGATTATTCTCTGGAGCGCTGTGATTGGTGACCTGAATGTCCTCAACCGTAAAGCCAAACGGCGAATAGCGGTGGCTGACACTGCCGACATTAACTTCGGCGCCGGTGGCATCTGCGCCCAGCGACTCAATGGCGTATTTCACGGCCTTGTCGATAAACAGCATGCTAATCAGGGCAATCAGACCAATGACCAGTACAAACGCCAGTAGTCCGGGCCAACGAATTACATTACGCATACTTAACCTCCTACCGACTGATAAATGGAGTAAAACTTACTGGTTTTCACCATTTGCACCACATGCAGTTTATTGACCCACTTCATCGCCCGCTCACGATACTGAACCACACCGATTTTGGCGCCGATGGCAATAAATGGCGCGAGGCAAAGCCCGATCACGATACTGCCCAGCGTCAGGCTGTGGTTAAACTGGGTCAGGCGCCAGAAATCACTGTTGTACATCGCCGTCCAGGTACTTTGCAGGCTGGCAGAGGTCAATAATGCATCCCCCACCGATGCCATCAGCGGGTCGAGTAAAAATGCCAGAATGGTAAACACGGCAAAGGATGCCAGAAACGCGGCCAGATTGACCCGCAGTACCAACACCAGTAATAAAATCACCACACCGAACAGGCGCAGGGTGGGCGTTAGCCCCAGTAACATGCCAAACATAATGGCAAAGGCGATTTGCCAGGGGCTGGCTTCAGAATTTAATGCTTTGAGCAATTTCGCGAGAATCGTCACGGGTTAACTCCTGTTGTAAGTTATTCGGCTGACTGCCATTCCTCATACAAGATAATGCCGGCCAGTAAGCCGAGCAGTCCGCCGCTGATTCTGTCCTGCCATCGCACCGCACCGGGGTGGCCGGATAACCATTTAGCCAATACACCGGCAATGCTGGCCACTAACAGATCACAGCAAAACGCAATCATGGCGTACAGACTACCCAATAACAGCAATTGTTGGGTAAAAGATTCCGTTGGGCCGTCAGCAAATTGCGGTAAAAATGCGATAAAAAACAATGCCGTCTTCGGATTGCTAAGCTCGACAACAATGCTTTGACGAAAGATACGCCAGCCCGGACGCTTGCGCAGATGGGTGTTGATCTGGGTTTGGCCGCTGGCATGGAAATACTGCCAGGCCAGATAGAGCAAATATAAGCCACCCAACACTTTCAGCGTGGTAAAGGCTAACGGTGAATAGATAAACACCGCTGCCAGCCCAAAGGCGGAGGCCAGCACATAAATAAACGAGCCGACCGCTAAACCGGCTGCTGCGGTGATACCACCACGGGCGCCCTGACTCATGCTGCGCGCCATAATGTACATGTTGGAAGGGCCGGGGGACAGGCTGAGTAAAATGGCCGTGACGATAAAAGCTAACAACGACTCCGTTGAGGGCATAACACTTCCCGCAAAAGTTTGGGTAATAGCGTTAGCCTACTGATACAAAAGGAAAATAGCCAGTTAACGTGAGCGGGAATACTGGCTGATGCTTGCCAGTTGTTGGCGCAAATAGGCGTTGGCCTGGCCGAGTTCGTGGAACACCCGTTCGTTCAATGACGATTGAATACCGGCACTGCTGCGGATGAGCTGAATCTGCGTGCGGGTCAGAGGGCTGTCAAAGCAATAAGCATCCACGACACAGCCTTTGGCGATGGCGAGGCGGTGTGCCGGGAAAATAATATCCAGCGCTTGTTGATTAAAGCCATCCAGCGCCGAAAGGTCACCCAAATAGCCCCAAT
This sequence comes from Bowmanella sp. JS7-9, assembly GCF_004329715.1. GTDB lineage: Bacteria > Pseudomonadota > Gammaproteobacteria > Enterobacterales > Alteromonadaceae > Pseudobowmanella > Pseudobowmanella zhangzhouensis. The sequence continues at coordinate 16,946 of NZ_JXSY01000007.1, read as the reverse complement.
AAGGATCATCTATCTGTTCAACGATTTGATTGACGGCATCAACAAAGTATTGGGCCAGATTCAGGCCACAGACGCCATGAACCTCAGCATGCAGCACCTGATTGGCATAGTGGAGGGTAAAGCTACCGAATTTGTCCGCCTTGGAAATTTGCAACATAAATCAACTCATTACGGCACTGATTTAACCTTACTCAGCCACTTTATTTAAGTAAAGGCAATTCAACTGGTCAGAGCGGCGCCTCTTGCGCCCAATTTATAGCCTGTTAGAATGCCCGCGCGTTTCCAACAAGTTACATGGGATACGCACCAGGGGGTGCTGGCGATGATTATCGGCCGGCTGAGATCCGAACAACGGAAACCCTTTGACCTGATCCGGATAATACCGGCGTAGGAATGGTTGCTTAGCTCTACTCAACCCGAATACCAGCCGAAAACCGGATCTTTTCAACGCATTACGACGAAGAGATCCAAGCATGCAAAAAACACTTCTGGCCAGTGGCGTTTTACTGGCAATGTCAGCGATGGCTGACGACAACATCGAAACCATCCAGGTAACCGCCGATTACACAGTGCAGAATCTGCAGACCATGGCGGCCAGCGTCTCTATCGTGGACAACCAACAAATTGAGCAACGCCAGGCGCGCCATATCGAGCAAATCCTCAATATTGCCGCCAATGTCAATTTCAACAGCGGCGCCAGTCGCGGCCGTTTCGTGCAAATTCGCGGCATTGGTGAGCGTAGTCAGTATGCCGAGCCGATTAACCCATCGGTAGGATTGCTGGTTGATGATGTGGATATGTCTGGCTTAGGCGGCGCAGCGACCCTGTTTGATGTGGCGCAGGTAGAGATCCTGCGCGGACCACAATCCAGCAATACCGGTGCGGCGGCGCTGGCCGGTATGGTGAAAATTACCACCACCGCGGCCGATGCCAACCAAACCAGTTTGTTGACTGCCACCGCCGCGGGGAAAGATACCTTCAATTTAGGGCTGGCCCACGGTGGCGCGTTGACAGATAAACTGTTCTACCGATTTGCCGCGCAGCAATTTCAAAGTGACGGATTTGTGTATAACCAGTATCTGGATCGCCACGATACTAATGGTCTAGACGAGCTGACCAGCCGCCTGAAACTGCGTTATCTGGCCACAGAGCAGCTGACTCTGGATATGGGGCTGCACTTTTTTGATGTAGATAACGGTTACGACGCGTTTTCGCTGGATAATGACGGGGTGACCCGTTCCGATGAACCGGGTTTTGATCGTCAGCAGACCCGCGCAGTGGATTTAAAAGCACGCTGGCAACAGCCCTGGGGTGAGGTGCTGACTATTGTCACCCACAGCAACACCCATACCGCCTACGGATACGATGAAGACTGGACCTATGTTGGCTTTCATCCGTGGGAATATCAGTCGACCGACCACTACAGTCGTCAGCGCCAGCAAAGTACGCTGGATGTGCGCGTCAGTTCGCCGGCCACCGCGCAAAATGCATGGGTAGCCGGCGTGTATTGGTCAGACGCGGATGAGTCGGCCCAGCGTCAGTACACTTACAGCGAACAGGATTACGCCAGTACCTATCAACCCTCCAATCTGGCGGTATACGGCCAGCAGCAATGGCAGCTAAGTGACAGCTGGCAACTGACCGGTGCGCTGCGTTATGACCACTACCAACTAACGTTTAACGACAACAGTGGCTTTACCGCCAAAGTGTCGGACAGCATGCTCGGCGGTAAACTGGTGCTGGATATGACCCTGCCATCCGGCATGTGGTACGCCGGTATTTTCCGTGGCTACAAAGCCGGTGGGTTTAACCCGGATGAAAATGTCAGTGAGGCCAAACGTTATTTCGCGCCGGAATATAACTGGAACCTGGAAGTCGGGGTAAAAGGCCGCTTCGCCGATGACGCGGGATTCTTCCGTCTGGCCGTTTTCAGCATGCAGCGTCAGGATACTCAGATCGCCGACTATGATGTGCAGCAGCGCGGCGATGGAACTGCCGAATTTTTTGATGTGATTGCCAATGCCGATAACGGCTTTAACAATGGTCTGGAGTTGGAAACCGGTTATCAGGTTAATGATGATCTCTATCTGGCGGCCAGTGTCGGTTTACTCAACGCCCAATATGGTAATTACACCACCGCCCGCGGTGACTACATTGCCGAGCGCCAGCAGGCGCAGGCGCCGGACTATACCTACCACGTAGGCATGCGCTATCAGTTAACCGACGCCCTGAGCCTGTATCTGGATGCCGATGGCAAAGCGGATTATTACTTCTCCGACGGGCATAATGAGCAGGCCAAACGTCTGCTGCTGGTTAACGCCAATTTGCGCTGGCAGCAGGAAGGCTATAGCGTGAGCCTGTGGGCATCGAATCTGACCGATCAAACCTATTACACTCGGGGATTTGGCGGGTTCAGCAATGACCCGCGTGATTTTTACGAAACGCCAGAGCCATATTACCAACTGGGTAATGGCCGTCAGTTTGGTGTGACACTGGACTATCAATTTTAAGGAGCCGTGATGAAACTGGTGGCAGAAATTACCCTGTATCCGCTGAACGAACAGTACATTCCGCCGATTAAGGCCTTTATCGAGCGGCTGAATAGCTATGCCGAACTGGAGGTTAATACCGGCATGACCTCGACAGTAGTGATGGGAGAATATCAGCGTACTATGCAAATTCTGGCGGATGAGATGCAGCGCAGCCATCAGGAAATTGGTCAGGCAGCGTTTGTGTGCAAGTTTTTAAATGGTGATGCGATGGGAAGCGGCGAATGATGTGGTGGGCCGATCTGGCAGAACAGTGGAATAACCAGTCCTGGCTGGAGCTGGTGGCGGTAGTCACGGCGCTGGCCTATGTGTGGCTGGCGGCGCGGCAGGTACGCTGGTGCTGGCCGGCGGCTTTTGTCAGCACCAGTATCTACACCTATTTGTATCTGGATTTAGCCGCGCCAATGCAGGCTTTTCTGAATGCTTACTATCTGGTGATGGCGGTGTATGGCTGGTGGTCATGGCAACATGGCGAAGGCGATGGTCCACTGCAGGTCGGCTCGCGCTCCATGGCATTTCATGGGGTGGCGGTGGCCAGTCTGTTGTTACTCAGCGTTGCCGCCACCCATATGTCGGTCAGCGGCAGCGTCAGCACGCTGGAATATGCAGATACCCTGATCACCGTGTTCAGCCTGTTTGCCACCTGGCTGGTGGCGCAAAAGGTGCTGCAAAACTGGTTGTACTGGATAGGCATTGATGCGCTGGCGGTATGGTTTAACTGGCAGCTTGGCCTGTATCTGACCTCGTTGCTGATGGGGCTGTACGTGATCATGGCGGTGTATGGGTACCACCAGTGGCAGCAAAGCACTGAGGCAGACATTGCCACAGCCTGATCCCGCCTTAATCGCTATGCTGACGGCGTTGCCGGATTTTCCCTGGCCGTTAGCCGCATGCCGATTGCGCGAAATACCAGGCGGCGAAATCAATCGTTGTTTTCGCCTCGAAGTTGCAGAGCAAACGCTGCTGCTCAAATGGTTGAGCGCACAGCAACGAGTGCCACTGGACAGAGCCGCGCAATTTGCCTTACAGCAACAACTGGCACGGCATGGCATGGCCGCTGAGCCGGTGTACTTGTCTGCCTGTCAGCAAATCTGGCTGGAACAATGGTGCGAGGTACAAACCTTTGCCGACCAAGACCCGGATAAACTCAGCCTGCTGGCTACTGCGCTGGGGCAGATCCACGGGCTGACTATCAACACGCCTGCGCTGGACTTAGTTGCTCACTGGCATTGCTATCTTAAACACCTGCCGGCCACTGAACAGCAGATATTCCTGCCCGCAATCGCCACCTGCGAGGCCGTCTGGGCGCAGGCCGATAAATCGGTGCTCTGTCATCATGATTTGTCTTTTGGCCATGTTTTAAAAGCGCCAGCCGGAGTGATACTGGATTGGGAATACGCCGCACTATCGAATCGTTATTTCGATTTGGCCAGTTGCGCCGCCATAAACCAACTCAGTGACGCCGATGCCCAGCAACTTGCCGCAAACTATGCATCAGCTACCGGCATTCGGCGCGAAGATATACAGGCTGGCATGGAGCAAATGCAGCCACTAGTTCAGCTGACCAACGCACTTTGGTATGCCGCCAACCGCGATAAAACCGGCTAATCGCGCAGAAAAGCAGCAAACAGCACAAAAGCACTGAGCTTTTGCTTTACCTTTATTAACGCATCAGTATAATTCCGCACGTCTGCAGGGGTGTAGTTCCAATTGGTAGAACAGCGGTCTCCAAAACCGATGGTTGGGGGTTCGAGTCCCTCCACCCCTGCCATTTATTCCGAAGAAACCGCAACATTGTTTGCGGTTTTTTTGTGCCTGAATATCCCCTTTGTTTGCCTTCGTCACCGCAAAAAATTACTCCCTTTACTAAATGCTAAGAACACTGTAAAAATACACAGTTTCGAAATATTTCCCCTATATTCAGGAAAACGACCCATTGGGTCGTTTTTGTCCCGTTGCCAATTAGCAACACAGATAAAAATGCACTGTATAGCAATCACTTACGGGATCTGTTAAAAATGCGGCAGGACAAAAACGCGCGATGCGTCGGTAGAAAAACGACCCAATCGCGCACTATTAAATTGTTAGGTGAACTTATGAAACGGATTTCAATTCTGATACTTTTGTTCTTTTCCAAGTTGAGCGGCGCCTCATTTTTACATCAAACATTCGATAGCACTTGGAACGTTAAACCCTATGAATACTCAGACCAAGTTTCTGCATGGGCTTGGTCTTACAACCCTTACCAAGTTTGGGAGGAGTCTTTTGGCGTTCTTGAAGAGGTGAGCATTAGAATAAGTGTCACTGGAGAGAAGTCGGTGTCAGATTCGCTAAGCATCCGTGCTGCATTTTTCACTGGTTGGAACCCTGCGGATTATCAGTTCTCAACAACTTTGCAAATCGAAGAAGGGATTGGAACTTTTAGTCGGGTGTTTGAATGGACGTTTAATGGTTACAATCTCGGTAACTGGTTGTCTTATGATTACTTGCCTCAAGCGCATTATTACTTCGAAAGCCGTACATCTCAAAGCCCACATTTCATCCAGGCCGCAACCACTCTCACATTTGGTGTATTACAGGTTAGTGAGCCATCGACACTTTGGCTTTTAGTATCAATGCTTTATCTAGGCATTTGTGCTGGTTCACCTAACAAGGTTTTCAAATCGCCCAAACAACGGGCTGGGACGCAAACTCGCTGGCTTGGCGCTGCGCGCAGTATAGCCAGCGGTTTGCGCCCCTTAAAACGGCGTTATGTGAAAAGGAGAGTAAGTGCTTAAATTCATAGGTAAGTATCTTGCAATCGGGATTTTGCTCGGAATTGGTATGGCTATCATTGATGAAATTCATTTCCAAATGGTAAAAACCGAACGGACACGTGTATTTGAAGAAATGAAGTCTACTATCTCTGAAATGAAAGATATGTATGTTATTGATTCAAGTCAGTTATTTGGGAGTAATTTACCTGATGAGTATTTTGATCCAAGTAACGATTTGTATTTTAGTCTGCAAACCTATAAAGATTTGGGGCAGCAGATTGAAGTTTCAGGAGTAGTTACGAATCGAGGGGATCATGTATGGCAAGGCATTGGAATCGATTTTGAGGCTTACACTAGTGAAGGTGATTTAGTTGCAAGTTGCACTGATTTAACTGGTGAACTTTTACCAACACATTCAAATGGCCTTGTAATAAGATGCCCAAAAGTCGACAAATTTAAGGATAGCGTCGTGGAAAGTGTCAGCATGAAAGTCATGTGGAACTTCCATGGTAAGCGTGTAATTTCACATAACAAACAAAATAAACCGGACGCATAAATGCGCCGTTTTTTTGGGCGTTATGTTTCTGGATGAATATGTGTCGATTATGCATTGTGGCTGTGCTTTTATTATTACTATCAGGCTGTACTGAAGGTGCATATGACAAAGATAAGCCTGTTTCTATTGAATTTATTAAAGAAAACGCCTCTAGTCTGGAAGGAAGACTTGTGCTCACTTCTGGTATTTTCGAAATTTACCCTAACTTATCACTTTTTCAGGATTTAGATGCCCGGAACGGTGCTGGTCAAATAAGATTGAAGAAAGCAATAATGCTCAATGTAGATTTTGAATACGATGAAATATCTTCATTGGACTGTTATGGAAAAGTTGTCATTGCAGAAGGCACTGTTGTTAAAGGTAAAAAAATGGATGCGTATTATCTAGGCGGAACTGTGCGCATTACTAATAGTAAAGGCGAAATCTGTCATGTTTTTCAAGGGCAATAGTGTGAAAATGAAACATAACAAGTTAAACCATCGGAAAATCACTCGCTCCGCTCGTGTTTTCCGCTGTTTAAAGCGTTATGTGTGAATCCAGATGAAGCAAAGAATTCAGAGAATTGTTGTTTATTTAATTTCGATAATAGTTCTTACAGTAATTTCAATCGAAACTGGTTCTGAGCTCATTACACAGTACTCCATGTATATTAATGGCTTTACTGGTATTGAACGACATCGTCTAGAAGACGATATGGGGTTTGGTTTGCTACTTTTGTTAGGTTTAATACCTGAGTTAATTATCGGGGTTACTGCTGGTATTTTTTTAGGTAAAAGAATTAATGGCAAACTCAAAAACACATAACAAGGCGCATCACTCGCAGCCTGCGGCTGCTGGGACGTCAAACGCTAACGCGTTTTTCCGCCCGTGTGCTTTGCGTTATGTGACTCAAGGATGACGAAGAATGGAGTTGCCATTAAAAGATCTGGAAAAGGAATATGCGATACCCAATGTGTGGAAAGACTCCATTTTCGATGTGGTTGTTCAATTAACTAATGATAATTTTGAACTCCACAATACCCCGGAAAACGTCTATCTCCAATCCAGTGATTTAGCCAAATTAAACAGAGAAAATGTTCTTGAATATGGTTGTTGTTTAATGCCTTTAATTGCGGAATGTTGGGAACGTTCATGCTATCAATGGCAAGGGGATTATTGGGATTTGATTGTCGATTTATGTACAACGGAAGAAGGTGTTAGCGATCTGGTTTTAAGTGGTCGTGTCTATCCCTTAGCTTCAGGCTACAAATATGAGTTTGGCATGGTGTATGTTCCGTAGTTTTAATAGACAGTCACATAACAAAAAAATTATGTCGCCCGCAGGCGGGCTGGGACACAAACACGCAGGCGGCTTCGCCATTGTAGCCTGCCTGTTTGTGCCCCATATTTAAGTGTTAGCTGCCGCCGCTTATTCGAGAGTGCTTATCGTCATAATGAGCAACGATAAGAAACGGCGCGATAAGAGTAAAATCGACTAGCGAGGGTGCGCAATTTCTGGCACGCTTGAAGCGCTAGCGGAGGCCGCTGAAGCATGCTTGCAGCCGGACCCAGCGAGCCAGCTTCAAGTAAGGAAAGCCCACCCATTACGGCGGTGAGTTAAATCAGGGAGAGCAGCGTTGTCAAAACACCCCTCAGTGACTGTCACAGTGACTCCTGTCCGACACCCAGCTAACAAGGCACTACAACGGACGCGCACAGCGCGCCGTTGAGCTAGATGTTAGCTGCCGCCGCTTATTCGAGAGTGCTTATCGTCATAATGAGCAACGATAAGAAACGGCGCGATAAGAGTAAAATCGACTAGCGAGGGTGCGCAATTTCTGGCACGCTTGAAGCGCTAGCGGAGGCCGCTGAAGCATGCTTGCAGCCGGACCCAGCGAGCCAGCTTCAAGTAAGGAAAGCCCACCCATTACGGCGGTGAGTTAAATCAGGGAGAGCAGCGTTGTCAAAACACCCCTCAGTGACTGTCACAGTGACTCCTGTCCGACACCCAGCTAACAAGGCACTACAACGGACGCGCACAGCGCGCCGTTGAGCTAGATGTTAGCTGCCGCCGCTTATTCGAGAGTGCTTATCGTCATAATGAGCAACGATAAGAAACGGCGCGATAAGAGTAAAATCGACTAGCGAGGGTGCGCAATTTCTGGCACGCTTGAAGCGCTAGCGGAGGCCGCTGAAGCATGCTTGCAGCCGGACCCAGCGAGCCAGCTTCAAGTAAGGAAAGCCCACCCATTACGGCGGTGAGTTAAATCAGGGAGAGCAGCGTTGTCAAAACACCCCTCAGTGACTGTCACAGTGACTCCTGTCCGACACCCAGCTAACAAGGCACTACAACGGACGCGCACAGCGCGCCGTTGAGCTAGATGTTAGCTACTTAGAACTATGCCAATTGAAAGAATCGGAAAATATTTAGAAACAGCAGACTTAGGTATTACTCATTCTCTGGGGATTGAGACAAACCAAATTGAGAGCTGCATAAAAGAGATTCAAGATAGAGGAATTCTTGGCGCTTTCGGGTGTCCAGTATTTGGCTTTAAACAGCAGAACCTGGATTTTCTTAGCGAAATACCATCCATTAAACAGGTTTGGTTCTGGGAAATCGCTCTCAAAGATATAGGTGGGCTTTATTCCCTAAAAGACTTGTCCTATTTCGGAATCCATGAAAAGCGGCCCCCCATCGATTTCTCAAAATTCCCCAATCTTCGAAAGGCAGTTTGGCATCCAATTCACAAAGATAGCGGCCTTGGGGAACTAGATTCACTTCGGGGGCTTGATGTTTGGAGATTCAAACCAAAAGATAAAACCTACGAAAGCATCGAACTGCCGAAAAATCTGAAACAACTTGATCTTAACTGGTGTAATCCCACTTCACTGAATGGCATGCCCTATCTACCTGAGCTTGAGGAGCTGCAAATTCATTATTGTAGAAACCTTGAATCGATAGAATCGGTTTTTGAGTTTGCACCAAATTTGAAAAAGCTGATAGTTACAAGATGTGCAAACCTCAAACACTTTGATGTGGTTTCAAGCCATGATTGGGAGCATATGCATATCAATATCAAAGGTAAAACCGTAGCTAACAAATCAAGCAAGAGGGACGTCGCAAGCGGCGCCCCTTCTTGAAGCGTTATGTTGTAAGGAAGGCAGAAATTGAACGGATTTGAAATACCACTAAAATTGGTAGAAGCCTTCGGTCCTTTCGAAGAATTCAAGCAAGATGCTTCCATTGTAAACCTACACCTTAAAGATGGTAGAACGTTTAAAAATGCTCTTCTGGTGTACCCAAATGAACTACTTGCTATTGAAAACCAAACAACCTTACCATTTGCCATCGAAGAAATTGAAAGTATCGAACAAACACCTGAAAATTTGCGTGTAAGAACAACTAGTAAGTGGTCTTTTTTTACAGCATAGCAACATAACAAACCAAGCAAACGGGACAACTACATGTGGGCTCCCGTCACTTCGTTCCATATTTTAGCCCACATGCAATTGCCCCTTCTTGGGGTGTTATATAACCATGGGGTTCAGTGAAAACCGTCAACTTTAAACTTGCTCTAGATGCAACTATAGCGGCAATTTTTATCACATTAGGTGTGATTTATATATTGATCGTGCGGGTTGATAAAAATATTGAGTCAATCGATTTAACTAATAGTGAATTAAGTTGCAAAGCTAGCTCAAGAGGCAAATATAGAGGTTATTTCACCATCAATGGCAATGAGTACTTTTCCTCTGGTACTTATAGGACTTGTGAAGAGTTCCTAAACCTTATGACAGGCAAAGAAATAAAAGGGAAACACCAGAAAGATAAGAGCCTGTTGGTAGAGCTTAGAGTCGGTGAAAGTTTATATGCAGATAACTCCGTAGGAATGAGAGTTTTAATAGGTGTATTTGTTGGTTTAGTTTGTTTTGCTTACTTACGCAGACCCATACATTGGTTCGCGAAAAAGGTTATATAACAAGCCACTGAAGCGGGACTCGTAACAGGTGGCTCAGTTTCGCTTCGCAATTACGTGCCAAGTTACCAAGCCGCTGTGCGCGGCGTTACATTTCTCAAGAGTTAATGGATACGACTGGTTGAAGAGCAGTAACACCAAAAAAGTTCCGATAATGTTTACATTCTTATTCCAATCTGACCGGTCGGTACAGGGTGGCTTTAGATACATCCATGAAAGAACAAACCCCGTAGAATGCTCAATCAAGGAAACTGATGACGGCAAAATGCTATTGCGTGTTACAAAAGTAATCGCCGATAACGAAGCCGCTATTGCTCGAGAGCAATGCGAGTTAGAAACAGATTTATCCAAATATGGTGGCGTGTTCGTAAGTAAGAAGTACCACTTAGTTGTGAAAGGCGACAAGTTAGAAAGAAAAAGAATTTCATTCATCGCAAAGTTATTAACATGGATGACTCCACCAGGCGATGCGAGAAATTATGTACTTAGAAAAATTCCTTTGTATTCAATAATTTTTATCTTGTTTTTGGTCTTACTTTTGTCTGTAGTGCGTGAAATGTAACAAGTTACTTAATTTCGTTCCGGACAAAAGCAGCGCTGTCTCCACGGGACAGGCTACACCCCCACCTCGCGCTTACCAAACCACCAGGTAGTCACTAGCGCCATCAAGCCACCGACCAGACCGCTGAGCAGCAGGGCCTGATGAGATAATTCATCGGCAGGACTCAACGCCAGCATGGGGTAACCCCAAGGGTAATAGACCCAGTATTCCGAGCGGGCGACGAAGGAAATCCCCAGCGTGGTTACCAGCCCGATGGTGAGGATTGCCATCAAATGGGTGAAGCGCCAGCTCACCGCATGCTGAAACACCACCATAGGGAAGCAACTCAGTGCAACCAGCCCCATGGTTTTGATAAACGGATAGGCAAACGCGTCATGGGCCGGGAAGCCCTGCCACACCAAGAGCGCAACGCCTGCAGCGCACAGCAACAGCATTAAACACCCAGCCAGCACCACAAAGCTCCAGGCCATCAGCAACTTCACCAGATACAATTGTGCCTGACTGACCGGCAGGGTAAGCATTACCCGCCAGGTCTGATTCACGTGCTCACTTTGCACCAGCAGCGCAGAGGACAACACGCAAAACATCGGCATCATCAGAAACGTCCACATGAGTACCGCGTTTTGCCAGTAAACGTCCCAGCCTTTGGCCTCGATGGTCGCGCCACCATTGTGCAGGTGCTGGGCCAATGGGAATAGCGCGGTAGCCAGCGGGCACAGGAACAGCATGAGTAACACAAACGTGCGGCGGGTTTTCAGCCACTCAATGCGCCATAAGTTAAGCCATTGCATGGGACGCCTCCAATGCCTGCGTTTGTTGCCCCACAAACCAATCTTCCAGCGATGGTTGATGCCAGCGGGCTTCAAAAATTTCCACATCGTGGGCAAGCAAATGTTGCAGTAACGGGGTGAGATCGGCTGATGACAGACCATCCAGCCACAGGCCATCTGTGTCCTGTTCACTGCGTAGCGACATGCGCTCAAGCAGCTCAGCGGTGCTGTCTAACGGGTGGCAAACCAGTTTTAAACGCCGGACTTGCTTTTGTTTAAGGGTCAGCAGGTTTTCCTGCGCAATTACCCGCCCTTTATGCAGCAGCGCCACATGACTGGCCATTTTTTCTACTTCATCCAACAAATGGCTGGAGACAAACACGCTGCAATCCTGCCGTGCCGGTAGCTGCTGTATCAGCGTGCGAATATCCTGCATGCCCTGAGGATCAAGGCCGTTGGTGGGTTCATCCAGTATCAGCAGCTTGGGTGCGCCGATAAGCGTCATGGCGATGGCCAGACGCTGTTTCATACCCAGCGAAAACTGACCAATCCTGCGCTGCCTTGCCGCGCGCATTTCCACGACATCCAACACCCGGTCAATGTCCCTGAGGCTGACGTTTTTCAGGCGGCAGGCAATGGATAAACACTCTGCGGCGGTTAAGTTGGGGTAAAGCGCCGGTGATTCCACCAATGCGCCAATCTGTGCCAGAACCGGCAGGCGCTGACGGGTGATATCCATGCCGAGCACTTCGGCTTTGCCGGCATCGGCGCGTAGCAACCCGGTTAAGATGCGAATGGTGGTGGATTTGCCCGATCCGTTATTACCCAAAAAGGCAAAGACCGCCCCTTGCGGCACCTGCAAGTCGACGCCTTGTAGCACCGCCAGACCATCATAGGCCTTTTGTAATTGCTCGGTTTGAATCACATTCACCGGATTTGGCTCCTGGCCTCAGTTGTTAATGGTGAAAGTAAACACCTACGGGCGGGGCGACAAGTTAAGTTGGGTAACAGAATTTGTCTGAATCCTCTAGAGCCCCACGGAGTCAGCCTTGCAGCCGATAGGGCACATCAGTAGATGATTCTGACTGCGCGCAGTGGTAATCTTGCCGCCATGCAAAAAATCACGCCTTATCAACAAGCGGTACTGACTGAGCTGGGGATCCCGGTTTGGTCTATCCGTGACGATGCCCCCGCCCATATACGCGAGGCCGGGTCGATTGTGGCTATGCCAGAATCCGCCACAGCAAATGAAGTGCAAGCACCTGAACTACTGGTGCAGGCACCTGAACAGCTGGTGCATGCCGCGCCAGTGGCTTTGGCCAAATCAGCGGATCCCGCCAGTGGGATTGCCGCGCTGAAGCAAGCGATGGGGATGGGTGAACCGGTGCAAACGCAACCGGCACCAGCACGAGAAGAGGCGCTGCCTGAGCCCGTTGCTGAGGAGTTTACACCAGCAGTTCAGGCGCAGGCCGTAACGGAGTTGCCCAATCTGTTCGAAAGCAGTGATGTGTTCGTTAATGATGTGAAATGCGCGTTACCCCATGATCCGGCGCTGATCTGGAATGAGGGCGAGCAGTTCGCGGTCAACGGCAATACGCTGGTCACGCCGGCGCTGCTACAACTCAAGCACAGCCCCGACCTGAAACAGCAGTTATGGCAAGTCCTGCAAACATGGCAGAACTAGTCGCACTTAGTGCCGATACGCTGGACGCGGCCTATTCGGTGCATTGCACCTGTCAGTCATTTCCCTGGTCGAAAAACACCTTTGCCGATGGCCTCAGTGCGCCGTACTTTAGTTATGTGATTACCGCAGGTAATGACGTGCAAGGTTATTACCTGTGCCATCAGGTGTTGGATGAAGTGACCCTGATGGACGTGGGGGTGGTGCCGTCTGCCCGAGGGCAGGGGCTGGGCAAACAATTGCTGTTACATGTGATCAGCGAGTCTGCCAAACGGGCTGCCAGTATGATCTTTCTTGAAGTCAGAGCGTCCAATCACACCGCCGTTAGCCTGTATCAGGCCTGTGGTTTCAGCCATATCGATGTACGTAAAAATTATTACCCCACCGCCAGTGGCCGCGAAGACGCCTGTATCATGCGCCTTGCGTTAACTGCCCGCTAACAAATAACTGTTCTATTTGCGCACGTAGCCAGCTCAGGGCCGGATCCTGATCGGTCTGCTGGTGCCAGTAAATTTGTGAGTCGATAGGCGCAAGGCTAAGGGGCAAGTCACACAGCAGCGTAGCGGGTGACTGTAAGTGCTGGCCAATCAGCCATGGCAGGGTTAGCAGTAAATCTGAACCCGACACCAGATGGCGGGCACTGTGATAGCTTTGACAGCGCAAATGAATATCCCTGTTCACTCCTTGTTGCAACAGGCCGATGTCTTCCAGCGCCGGGCCACTGGCACGCGATGATACGGTGATATGCCGTGCAGCCAGATAGGTCTGCTGGTTGAGACCCGTTGCCAGCGGATGGTCGCGGCGCATCAGCACGGCAAATTTATCCCGCGATAAGGGCCGGTGCAGAATCGGTGCTTTAAGCGGCAATGCCACATCGATGGCCATATCCAGTTGCCGGGAGGCGAGCAATTTTGGCATGTTATCCCGCTCTACTCTTACGCTGTGTAAGCGGGTATTCGGCGCCATGCTTTGCAACAAGGGCAGTAATGCCGGCAATAATACTGCTTCTATCGCATCATGCATCGCCAGCACAAAGGTCTGGGTGCTGGTTGCAAGGGAAAACTCACCACATTGGCTGAGCACCTCACGCAAGCGGGTTAACGCCGCAATCAGCGCCGGTGCAATACGTTCACATGCCGGCGTTGGCTGCATGCGCTGGCCCTGACGCACGAATAAATCATCCTGCAACGTGGTGCGCAAACGGCGCATGGCATGGCTAACCGCCGAGGGGCTGATACACAAAATCTGCGCGGCGGCCGACATATTGCGCTGTTGGTACAGCACCTCAAATACCTTGAGCAGATTCAAATCCAGTTGGGCGATGGTTTTCGGATCGAGCATGGCTGGTTATTGTGAATGAAATTCATTGTAGGTTATCAATTAAATTCATTTCATTCATATAAAAGTTATGCGTAAGCTGAGGTGACCTAATCTGGCGAGACAGCAATCATGGACTTTAGTCACAGCGAGAAATCACAGCAGTATCAGGCGCGCCTCAAAGCCTTTATGCAGGAGCATGTCTACCCGCAGGAAAAGGCGATTCTGGCCGACAACAAGCGGCTCAATGAGGGGCGTGATTTTCGCCACTGGCAGGTGCCTGCGGCGATCCATACCCTTAAACAACAAGCCCGCGAGGCGGGGTTGTGGAATTTATTTTTGCCGGATGCCGAATTAGGCGCGGGGCTAAGTTGCCTGGATTACGCGCCGCTGGCGGAAGAAATGGGCAAAGTCGCGTTTGCCGCCGAGCTGTTTAACTGTAATGCGCCGGATACCGGCAATATGGAAGTGTTGTATCACTTTGGTAATCAGGCCCAGCAAAATAGCTGGCTGATGCCACTGCTGTCTGGCGAGATCCGCTCGGTATTTGCCATGACCGAACCTGAGGTGGCGTCATCCGATGCCACCAATATGCAGGCCACCATAGTAGAAGATGGTGATGAGTTGGTGCTCAATGGGCGCAAATGGTGGACCACCGGCCTGGGCCATCCGGATGCCAAAGTCGCGATTTTTATGGGCTTGTCCAATCCGGACAATGATAAACATAATCAGCATTCCATGGTGATTGTGCCGCTGGATAGCCCCGGTGTGGAGATCCAGCGCATGCTGACCGCCTGTGGCGATTACGATGCGCCCTATGGCCACGGTGAAGTGCTGTTTACTGATGTGCGCGTGCCGAAAAGCAATCTGCTGGTTGGCATGGGCAAAGGCTTTGCCATTGCGCAGGGGCGTTTAGGCCCGGGGCGTATTCACCATTGTATGCGCGCCATTGGTGCGGCAGAGCGGGCACTGGAGCTGATGATTAAACGCGGGCTATCCCGTCAGGCGTTCGGTAAACCGCTGATTAAGCTCGGTGGTAACCTGGAACGGGTGGCCGAGGCGCGGATGCTGATCGACCAGGCGCGCTTGCTGACCTTACAGGCTGCGTGGAAAATCGATAAGCTGGGGGTAAAACAGGCCATGACCGATATCTCCAGCATTAAAGTGGTGGTGCCAAATATGTTGCAACGGGTGTCTGATATGGCTATCCAGATGTTCGGCGGGGCGGGCGTGAATGACGATCTGCCGCTGACATACTTTAATGCCATGGGGCGGATTCTGCGTATTGCAGACGGCCCGGATGAAGTACACATGGGCATGGTTTCGCGGCTGGAACTGGCCAAATACACAGGACGTTAATATGCAGCGGATTTTAATTACCGGCGCGGCATCGGGCTTGGGCAAAGGCCTGGCAGAAACCTGGGCCAAGCGGTTAGGCAAGCAGGCGAAAATCTGTATCGCCGATGTGAACGACGAACGCGGCCAAGAGGTGGTCAGCCAGCTGCAAGGGCAGGTGGCGGATGTGCTGTATGTGCATTGTGATATTACCTCCGAGTCCGACATCAGCGAGTTGGCCAATATCCTGCAGACGCGCTGGGGCGGGGTGGATACCGTGGTCAACAATGCCGGTGTTGCTACCGGCGGTAGCCTACTGGGTGAGAGTATCGAGCAGTGGCAATGGGTGATGGATATCAATGTGCTGGGCATGGTGCGCGTTAGCCAGCGTTTTTTGCCGATGTTTCGCAAGCAGGGCAGCGGCCGCTTTATCAATATTGCCTCACAGGCCGGTATCACGCCGGTGCCCTGTATGGGCAGCTATAATGCGGCCAAAGCCGCGGTGGTCGGGCTGTCGGAGACCTGGTATCTGGAATTTAAGCCGCAGAACATCGACGTGCATGTGGTGTGTCCGAGCTTTTTCAAAACCAATCTGGATGAGTCCATGCGTACCTCAGAGCCTACGGCGCGGATGATGATGGATCGTATGTTCGACAAGGCCACCATGACCACCGAACAAGTGGCGGCGTATATTCTCGATGCGGTGGAAAAACAGCAATTTTTGATTGTTACCCATCCGGAAGGGCGCCTGGCATACCGGCTGAAGAAGTTCCTGTCGCGCCCTCGTTATCTGGCCACCATGGCGAAGAAAACCGGCGGCATGGTGAAACGCATGCTGGCTGAACATCAGGAGCGTAAGGGTGAGTAAATCGGTAATCGATCAGGCCAAAGCGGTGCGAAGTGGTGAAGAGTTACCGCTTGAGCCGGTAAATAACTGGCTGCAGGGTCAGGTTGCCGGACTCAGCGGCTCGCCCGAGGTGACCCAATACAGCGGTGGCGCGTCGAACTGGACCTATTGTCTGCATTATCCACAGCGCGAGGTGATTTTACGCAGAGCCCCCAAAGGCACCAAGGCTAAAGGCGCGCACGATATGGGGCGCGAGTTTCGCTTACAGCGGGCGATCAAGCCCGTCTACCGCTATGTGCCAGAGATGCTGGCACTGTGTGAGGACGAGGCCGTGTTGGGGGGCGATTTTTATGTGATGGAAAAGCTCACCGGCATTATTCCGCGCAAAAATCTGCCCCGCGGTGTCGATATGACACCAGAGCAGACCCGCCAGCTGTGTGAAAACGTGCTGGATTGCATGATTGAACTGCACCAAATTGATATTCACCAGGCCGGGCTAAGTAATCTGGCCAAGGGGGAGGGCTATGTGCAGCGCCAGATTGATGGCTGGTCACAGCGTTATCAGCAAGCCAAAACCTGGAATGTGCCATCGGGTAAGGCCGTGATGAAATGGCTGG
>NZ_JXSY01000006.1 GCF_004329715.1 Bowmanella sp. JS7-9 | reverse complement strand
CTGGCGGAAAATATGCCCGCCAGTGAACACATTTGCCTGACGCATAACGATTTTCGTTTTGATAATGTGGTACTCAACCCGGACAACCCGACAGAGGTTATCGGTGTGCTGGACTGGGAATTAGCCACGCTTGGCGATCCACTGATGGATTTGGGCAATACGCTGGCCTATTGGGTGGAAGCGGACGACGATTTTCTTGCCCAGTCGACCCGCCGGCAGCCAACCCATCTGCCGGGTATGTTTACCCGTAAACAGGTGGTGGAGTATTACTTGCAGAAAACCGGCCGCAGTGCCGAAGATTTTACCTTTTATGAGGTGTATGGCTTGTTCCGCCTCGCGGTCATCGCCCAGCAAATCTATTACCGCTACCACCATAAACAGACCCGTAATCCGGCGTTTAAAAACTTTTGGATTTTTGTGCACTACCTGCTGTGGCGCTGCAAAAAGGCGATTAAACAGGGGCGACGTTAATGGCGGTGATTTATTTAATTCGCCACGGGCAGGCCAGTTTTCACGCCGATGACTACGACGCGCTGTCGCCACTGGGACATCAGCAGGCCAGTTTGCTCGGCAAGGGGCTGGCGGCGCGGCATATTACGCCAGACCATGTGGTGGTTGGCGGCATGCTGCGCCATCAACAAACCATGCAAAATGCACTGGCGGAATTGGCCAGTGAGCATAGCCACACTCAGGATCCACGCTGGAACGAATATCCTCACCAGAACATTCTCGGAGTGTATGAACCGAATATGCTGACACCGGCCAGTACCCGTGCGTTTCTGGCCGGGCAGGATGATCCGATGGCGGTGTTGCAGCGCACTTTTATGCAGGCAATGGCGCGCTGGACCTCACAACCTGACAGCGATGAATACCAGGAAAACTGGCACAGCTTTAAAACCCGGGTCATCGATGGGCTGAGCGAGGTGCTGGCGCACCCGGCCAAAACCCAGCTGGTGTTTACCTCGGGAGGGCCCATCTCATTGGTGGCGAGTAAACTGCTTGGCTTAAAAGCCGAGGACTTTATGCGTATCAACTGGACACTGGTCAATGGTGGGGTGAGCAAAATTGTCACCCGCGGCAATGGCAAAGCCAGCCTGTCGACGTTAAACAATCATGATATTTTTGAGGTGTTGGGGGATAAAACCCTGATAACCTATAGCTAAGGACGTTTTATGTCAGTACGACAAAGCATTTTAATTACCGGTGCCAGTTCTGGCCTGGGGCGCGGTATGGCGATTGAATTTGCCAAACTGGGACGGGATCTGGCGCTGTGCGCCCGCCGTACCGAGCGACTGGAAGATCTCAAAGCGCAGTTGCTGGATATCAACCCAAATATCAAAGTGCTGGTTAAAGCGCTGGATGTGAATCAACACGAGGATGTATTCCGCGTGTTTCGTGAATTCCAGCAGGAATTCGGCAAGCTGGATCGGGTAATCGTTAATGCCGGGATGGGCAAAGGTGCCTCTGTCGGTACCGGTTACTTCCATGCCAACAAACAAACTGCAGAAACCAACTTTGTTGCGGCACTGGCGCAGTGTGAAGCGGCGATGGAAATCTTCCGTGAGCAAAACGCCGGGCATCTGGTGACCATTTCATCCATCAGCGCGGTGCGCGGTTTTCGCCGCGCGATGACAGTGTATGCAGCAACGAAAGCGGCGCTGACATCCATGTCCGAAGGCATGCGCATCGATGTGGCGAATACGCCAATCAGGGTAACCTGCATTCACCCGGGCTTTATCCGCAGTGAAATCAATGAAAAGGTCGAAAAAGTACCGTTTATTGTGGATACCGAAACCGGCTGCAAAGCCATGGTCGGTGCCATCGAAAAAGAAAAAGCCAATGCCTATGTGCCGTCCTGGCCGTGGGCGCTATTGCATTGGGTGCTGCGCATCGCGCCGGACAGCATGATCCGCAAAATGAGTTAAGCCAGTACCTTGCTGGCTCAGGGCAATGGCGGTGCGGGCAGACGCTGACAGTAGCGATCGACCGCGACGGCCAGCCCCATCAGAATATACAGGGGCCAGGTAAACCCCATGGTCAGGAATGTGCCGGAGATCATAAATCCGGCCAGCCCTGACAACGTCGCCTGCGCCAGTACACTGGCCCACACATGTTCCCGGCCGGGGTGTTTGTCCAGTTGCAGCACGCTCAATAATGCCAGTCGCACCACCATGATGATCATCACCACAAATACCATAAAACCCAGCAGTCCGGTCTCGGCCATTACGCCGAACCAGGTGCTGTGCACCGCATGGTTCTGACCATCCCAGAAATCACTGTACTGAAAATAGTTAGATAGAAAGTTATTCAGTCCGACGCCGGACACAGGGTGAGCCAACGCCATATTAAACGCCGCGTTCCATGCGTGTATGCGACCCATGGCAGACTCATCGATGCCCTCCTCATGGGCACCGCCAGAGGCGCGGTCGCTGACCCCAGCCAACACAAACAGCACCATCAGCGCCATGGCGCCAATCACGCCGAGCAAGAGTTTGGATTTTATTTTGCGGTAACCAAATACGCCGCTGACCGCACAGATCCCCAATAATCCACCGCGACTTTGGGTGGCAATGATGGCACTAAATACCGTTATGACCCCAATTAAGCCCAGCAGGGAGGCAAGCTTGCCGGTGTGTTTGGTGAGTAACATGGCCAGTGCGAAACTGGCTGGAAAGAGCAATACCAGGGCCAGATCGTTAGGATCGCCCAGCATCGAACCGATATCCCGCCCAATGGTGACCCGGGTACCTTCTACCAGACCAATGCCTGCCGCTTTATTGCTGAGTGCCACCACGCCGACGCACAATCCGGCGATGACAATAGACACCGCACTTACTGCGAAGTGGCGGCTGGTGGTGCACAACCAGGCGAACGCAATCAGGATAATCGCGATCTTGATATAGGTACCGGTATAACTGCCCATGGCTTCGGCACGGTTGGTAGCGACGAAAACGCCAATGGTGACCAGCATAAAAAATGTCGCGAAGATCCACAGTTCGCGGCTCCAGAATGGCTTGATATGGCCGGCAAACCAATTGAAGGCTAGTGACGCTAGTGTGCCAGCCGCCAACAACTGTGGGATGCGCAGCGGATACAACTGGGGAAAGACTTCGTGAATACGGAAAAATGAGAAAATCACAAAGCCGAGCATCAGTAAAAATGGGGCGCGCAGGGTCAGCACCAGCAGCAGTGGCAACAGCCCTGCACCGGCCAGAACAGGATGGGGGAGCTTCCACCAAATCAGGCCAAGCAGCACGCTAACAGTCGCAGCCACAGCAAACTGGCGGGACGATGACGTGCTGTCCGGCATCATCAGGGGTGGGCCTGTTGTGGCGAATTAAGCCGTGTAAATGGCAGCGCAACCAGGCGCAACAGGATGGCCAGTAACCAGACTCCGCTCACCGCGGCCACACCGGCCAGGGTGCGCAGCAGCACGTCGTTTAGCTGGCACAGGCTCAGGCCAAATAACAGGCTGATTAACACCAGCGCAACGAGGCGACGGTAGGCGAACGGCAGAGGCAAGCAACGCTGGCTGATCCAGATGGTGGCGACAAGTCGCGTGGTTAAAGCCAGCAAGGTCGCGAATATTGCGCCCCATGCGCCGTGCTCTGGGATCAATAGCAAATAGCCACATAGCGCCATTAGCGCCGCCACGCTGTCTATCATGGCGGGCAACCGGGTATGGCGCTGATAACATCCCATCACGAATAATCCGTTCATGGAATGCAGTACGGCGATCACCGCCATAAATGGCACATAGTCAGTGGCCGCATGATAAGGGGGTGGCGTGAGCCAGCGTACCAACACCGGACCGGCCATGCTGACCAGTAACGCGGCGCTCAGACCGATTAACACACCGATAGTGGTCATCCTGACGCAGCGCTGCGGGCCGTTAGCGCCCTGCAGGGTCGCGAAACGCCGAGGCAGCCACCACAATTCAAAGGGTTGGATCATCAGCGCTGTGACCAGCCCGAGCTTGGCAGCCAGAGCGTACAATGCCATGGCCGCCGGGCCGACTGCTCCGGCCAGTAGCCAGCGGTCAAAACTGCCTAATACAAAGCCGGCCATGCCAACCAGGATAAGGGGACTGCCATAGCGCAGGTAACCCAGAGTCGCGGTAAAATTAAATCGAATGCCGGTTTGGCGTAATTGCAGGCTAAACAGCCATATACCAACCGCAGTGGCGGCCAGTAAGCTTGCCCACATGACACCTGTAACGCCGAAGCCTGCGGTGAGAAATGCTACAGCCAGCGCCGCTTGCGCTACCACGCGGGCGATGCTGAGCCACGCATAACCGGCAGCGTCTTCATTGAGGCGCAAATAGCTCAGCGATAAGGTACTGACACCGCCAATGGCAAGACACCCCAATAACAGCCTGACCTGTAACAGCGATACGTCACCGGGTAGCCAGTGCTGAATAGTCGGCGCGGCCAGTTGGGTAATGAGTAGGGTGAGCAAACCGATAATCAGCGCCATACCCAGTAAATCGGCTGCGACCTGTTGCTTTTGCTGGTGGGTTTCCGCCGCGCCAGCAAAGCGGAACAGGGTATCCGCCAACCCCATACCAATCACGATGCTCAATAAATCTGCCAGGGTTTGCAGAATGTCCAGCCGGCCATAGTCAGCCACGGTCAGCGAGTGAGTCATGACCGGAATAAGCAGTAAGCCGACACCTTTTACCGCGGCCAGTGACACTGCGTACAACAGCGCCTGTTTCATTGCGTCAGGTAATGCCTGCCAGCGCCGACCAAACATGTTCAGGCACTCTTACGTGGGGTGGATGGGCGAAACTGAAACCAGATTGGCCAGATAAACAAGCCCGCCCATAACCAGCCCAGCGAGCTGCCAAGGCCCGGCATCGGTGCGGCGGCAATGGGCAATTTATTGGCGGACACTGCGCTGTAGGGATCGGTCTGGACAATAAAAATCGCGTCGTTAAAGTCGTTATCGCCGTAGGGGCGCAGCAAATCTTCAAAACCCACGATGATGTCGGAGCTGGTGTCAGTGGCGAACATCATGGCGACGTGGCGGGCGTTGTCATCGTAATTGGTTAAGGTGGCACTGGCATCGTTTTCCGGGTTGAGGAAATCCAGCGTATAGAAGGTGTTGAGATTGGTGTTTACGTCCGTCCCATTCCACGCATTGGCAATAACGAAAAAGCCTGTGGTGGTGCCGGCTTCGAACACCAGCCCATCAGAGATACTGATGCCACTGTCGGTGTAGCTGAAACTGCCTCCACCAATAACGGTGGTATCGCCGGCTTGCAATGTACCGCCACCGCCTGCTTCAGAGAAGTTATTGAAAATCATGCCGACATTAACGGACTCCACCATGCTTAATTCATCAATGCTGATGATGCCGTTGTTGTTCAGGTCGATGTCACCGAAAGACAGGTTATCAAACGCGCCGGCTTCAAAATTAAAATAGCCCACTGAATTTCGAAAACCGGCACCTTCATCGACGAAGGTAATCGCCATCTGGGCATCTTCGGAGAAGGTTATATTAGGGTTAAATTCATCGCTTAGGAATGCGGCGTTGACCTGATAGGACTCAGGCAGTGCCTCGGTCACAGTTTTGAGTAATTCCGGATCCAGCTCGGTGCTGGTGAGATTATCCGGCGTTTCCTGTCCGTACGCAGACAGTGAACTGGCACAGACAACCATAACGGACAAAGCCAGGCGGTTTTTCATGGTGTGTACTCCTCATCCAGGGCAACCGGTAAAGGACTGACAGCAGATGCTGTGCCAACCCTCTACCTTGGTGCTCAAACAAAGCCGCTTTCCAGCGCACAGCGGCCAAATCGTTGAAACTGCAAAATCTGTGGTTCCGGGTGTCCAGACATTGCACTGGTCAGCCTATGCCACCAGAATCCCAGGGTCGGAAATGTGTCCGTCACTTTGCCGTTAAACACATAGCCAGTGCGGGTTGGCACTAAATCATGGGCACTGGCCATCAGGTGTTGGTTTTCACTGTTGCGCTCGCTCACATGCAGGAAGATCTGGGTGTGGCACAGGGTACTTTCATACACCCAAACCGGGTATTGCTGGGTCGCGAAAAAGCGCAGTTGGCCACGTAAAATCAGTTGATGATGGTCAGCCTGCTGGCGAATTGTTTTCGCAATATCGGACGCATTTTGCTGCGGCTGGCCACCTGCCATTCCCATTTTAAGAATGAGCGTCAGCAACACGCACAGTGTCAGTATTCTGGGATACATAGCGTCGGTGACTCCAGTAGATAAACAGCAGGGTATAAGCGACCTGCCACAGGTCGAACAGGGCTTTACCGTCGAGATTGTGAAAGTACTGGTAGCTGTCGGCGTCCTTGAGTAGTAACAGCAGACGCACCAGATTGGTTAGCAGGGTCAGGGTCATCAACAGGATGGCGTGAACAATGGCTGCTGGTGGCCAGCGACCGTGCAGAAACAGCAAGGTACAGGACCAACTGAGTAGCACCAATGACAAATTCTGATAACTGCTACAGCCGGTCAGGATAAGTAATTGGTGTCCATTGGCGTGTTGCAGCACATTGCCGTTTTGTTGCACCGCCCAGCCAAGCAGTTGGCTTATCCGGTGCACCATGGAGGCATCTGCCATTAACACCGATTCGGAAAATAACTCAAGAATGACGGCAGCCAGCGGCTCGCGCAGCGCCACACAAAAGCCAATCCAGAAGGCCGCTTTTTCCGTGCTGTAGCACGCGAAAATCGCACAAACACAGGCCACTACCACCCAGGCTAATGTGGCACTGGGTACCAGCAACAACAGCAGGCAGCCAGATAAGCACAGTGTGGCGATGGGCGCTAATGTCACAGTGGTGAGCTGTGAGCTTCGCACCAATAACATAACCAGAATCAGGCACACGCTAAGGGGAATAGTCCAGTCTGCCTGTGGGTTGCTCAGGGCCTGCGCCACCGGAGGCCACAGCGCGTGGGCGAGACACAGGGCCAGCAGGCCCTGTTGTAGTCTTGGCGACCAGAACACAGAGGCGATTGCCATGGTTATCCCACTGCGCGGGTATACATATCAAGGAAAACAGGTAACTGCGCGGCGCAGGAAAATTGTTGTTGGATTAACTGACGACAGCGCTGTGCCATTGCAAAGCGTTCATTCACTGGCATGGCCTGCCACGCCAGTAGTGCGGTTTTTAACTGTTCAGGCTGCGCCGGATCGCACAACCAGCCGGTTTCGCCGGGAATCACGCAGCGGCGCAGATCACCTACATCATTGGCGATAACAGGAATTCCCCGTGACAGGGCCTCCAATGCCACCATGGGTAAGCCTTCATGCAGGGACGGAATACACAGCACGCCAATTTTTGGCCAAACCGGGGTCATATCGTCGACCGCACCATGAAATGCTAGCTGCCCGCGGTATTGTTCGCGCAAATCGTTCAGTAATGGCCCGTCGCCATAGGCAGAGAAATATAGTGTTGGGTGCTGAGCGGCCAACTCACAAAAGGTCGTGATGCCTTTTTCCTGACTGAAGCGGCCCACGAAGGCTACCGTATTGGGGCTTTTGGTAACGCGCATATAGGTTGGCATCGACACGAAATTCGCCACGACGGTGGCGCGCTGCCATACATCCGCGGCGATGGCATCACTGACGGCGATAGCCGGTGCCAACCAGGCAGTGCAATGGTCAAGACGGCGGTACCAGGCGACCCGCCCCTGACCGGGCTCACCGGAATGATACGAGCTCACCACCGGGATCCCCAATGTTTTGCTAAACAACCGACCCAAAATGCCTGCTTTATAGCCATGGGTATGCAATACCGCAGGGCGGTGGGTTTTAAGCAGTTGCCACAGCCCGCCGGGATGTTCATTGGCATAACGAACCGGCACGCCTTCGCGCTGTAAGCGCGCGACCAAGGGGTGCGTGCCATAGTTGACCATAAACACCACTTCTACCCGGTAAGACTGATGGTGTAATCCAACGGACAGGTTTTCAATGTGGGCCTCAATGCCACCAAATGCGCGGCTATCGACCAGTAACCAGATTAATTCTGCACAACGATTCATACCTCTACCTCATTGTTTGTCGGATTGAACTGGCTGCAGCTTGCAATTTGCTGGGTGCTTTCGACATTGTGATTCGCAGTTTGCGAAAATTGCTGTCCCCAGTTGCGTCTACCGCCCGTTTTTTCTGTACTACGCATACGGCATGCCATTTGCAATGTCACCTGCAGGACTCGCACTGCCACATTGGCTTACTCACATCAGGAGCATTTATGAACGCTCGACGTCGATGGATTTGGATAGCAATAGGTTGGTTACTGTTGGCCGGGTGTCAGACCTGGCCGCCAGCGGGACAAGGGGGCTTTGCCGAACACACCAATCCCGCACCGGATTGTGTGGAGCTCAACAGTGGTAGCCAGATTGGCACACTGGATCAACGCCTGGGCTGTGCATTGCGTCGTCAGCAGATCCTCGAACGTACCGGTGCTCATTTAAAATCACCGGCGCTGGTGATCCGCGCAAATCAGCATGCCAATCGGGTGCGGCGGGAACTGGTTGGCGGTTTGTACGACGATGCGTCCATCGATTTGGAAATCTACTGCGCGATCCTGGATGAAATAGAGCGGCAGATGATGCTCAGCGCCAGCGGCGCAGCCAAAGCACTGGCCGAGGAACGACTGGCGGCGAATCAGCGTCTTGTGGAGGAGCGGGCGGCGCTGGCTGCGCCTAAGACGGATAACATGGCGGAGGTGTTGGGGATCCTGAACAACAGTGCGTTTTTCGCCCATGACTCCTATGAGCCGAACCCCTTGTATGTGTCATTGCTGACGCGCTATGCAGGTCAGCTGAGCCGTGTGCCTATGATGATTGTTGGCCACGCAGATGATACCGGTAGCGAGGAATACAACCTCAGACTGGGCATGCAGCGGGCAGATGCAGTCAGACAGTTACTCATTCAGCACGGGATAGACAATACTCTACTGTGCGTGACATCCAGCGGGAAAAGTACCCCCGCATTCAGTGGTGAGCAGGCGTCCCACCGATTGGTGAACCGTCGGGTCGCAATCCATCAGGGACGATGCGATATGTCAGGTGAGGTGAGCTATGTCGACTAATCCAATGGCGCTGATTATTGAGGATGATCACTCCCAGGCCATGCATTTACTGGCCATAGTCAAAAATTATCTGAAAATGTCGGTATTGCATGCGACGTGCGCGGAAGATGGCTATCAGCTGGCGATGGGATTGCGGCCATCGCTGATTCTGCTGGATTTACATTTACCGGATGCTCATGGATTGGAGTTACTGTGCCGAATCAAATGCAAACCGGAGCTGCGCGCTATTCCGGTGCTGGTGGTCAGTGCGGACAAATTGATTGGCACCATCGAAGATGCATTTTCGTTGGGTGCTGAAGGCTATTTGAAGAAACCCTTTAACCGTAATCAGCTACTCTCATCTATACAGGAGATGGGGTTATGATGCAGCAGCAATCAATTTTTACCGATGCACTCAATGAGCAGGGCAAACACCAGCCTTCGCGACGCACATTCATGTGGGCATTGCTTAAAAATTGGTGGTTTGTGTTGCCGCTGTTTTTGATTTGCTGGTTACCGGTGTGGATTCTGACCACCCTGTACATAGACGATGTAGAACGCGATTTTAAGCAAACGACCGATGCGGTTGGGGAATTGCAGGCATCGGTGTTGCGGCTCAACTTAAAGCGCAACATCTCGACCGCAGACATTTTGGCGGGCTTTGTTGAGATCAATCAGGGCGATGTAAACGGCTTTGAACAAAATGCCGAGATCCTATACCGCTCGATTGGTGGTATCTCTGCGTTGCAACTGGCCAAAGACGCGAAAATTTCACATATCTTTCCGCTAAAAGGCCATGAAGCGGCTATGGGGCATGATCTATTACATGATGATCTACGCCGCAAGGAAGCCTATATCGCCATCAGCTCCGGTAAAATCACGGTCGCCGGGCCGTTTAATCTCAAACAGGGCGGTTACGCGCTAATTGCCCGCCGACCGGTGTTCATTCCTGATTATCATAGCCAGATTATGCAATATCCCAACTTTTGGGGATTCGCTAACGTGCTGATTATGTTTGACAAAGTCCTCGAAGATGGCGGCCTTGATACCTTGACGGCGCAAGGATTTGACTACGAACTATGGCGTTTTCATCCCGATACGGGCCAACCTCAGTCGCTGGCAGGCCAAGCGGGGCTGCGCGAAAACCCACTGAGTAGCTTTGAAATCCAGCTGCCCAATGCCTTGTGGTATCTGGCCGTGCAACCTCGGTTTGCGGCGTTGTCCACCAGTCAGGAAGTGGCAATAACCACACTCAACTTGTTAGTGCCGGCATTGTTGACGCTGTTATTTTCACTGATTGTACGTCGCCGTGAAACCTTGCATGGGTTAGTGCAACAACGCACCGCCGAGTTGAACAATGCCAGAGTCAGGTTGTGGTCGCTACAGCGTAAATTGAGCCTGATTGTCGATAATGCCGGTGATGCCATTTTTGGTGTCAATTGCCAGGGCAAGCTCAGTTTTATCAATCCCAGTGCGCAAACCCTGTTGGACGTTAGCGCAGACAATACCGACGAGTTTGTGCTGTTTGAACGGTTACAAATGCCGCATAAAGATCCGCACAAATTCGCTGAGTTGATCAGAAATGGTCAGGCGTTTCGGTGTAACGTAGGGCATTTGCTCAAGCAAGGCGGAGATGCCATTCCGGTTACCTTCAGTTGTAACCCTATCAGCGAAAATGGTCGCACATTAGGCGCGGTGGTGACCCTGTCAGATATTAGTGAGCGTCAGCATATGGAACAGCGCATGCGCATTGCCTCACGGGCGTTTGAAACCCCCGAAGCGCTGGTAATAACTGATCGGGACGGTCAGATCCTGATCGTTAACGCCGCATTCTGTGACATGTTCAAAACCTCTCAGTCCAAAGTGCGCGAAGCGATGGTGCAGCAGGTGATCAGCGATCCGCAAAGTGAATTGCACAGCCGTGTAAGAAACGGACTTCGTGATCATACCCACTATAGTGAGGAAGTGACGTTGCAACGTCGTAACGGCGAGGCCTTTATGGCGTGGCTGCGGGTCGCCAAGGTGCACGACGAAGTGTTAAACCAGACGAACTTTGTCATCCATGTCGCGGATATATCAGAGCGAATTCGTCAGCGCCAGGAACTGGAAAAAGCCCGTGATGATGCGGAGCGCGCCAGTAAGATTAAGTCGGAATTCTTAGCGGTTATGAGTCATGAAATCCGCACCCCTCTGCATGGTGTGATGGGGCTGATGGAGCTGTTGGAAGATACTGATTTGAATATTCAGCAACAACATTATCTGGAAACGGCGCAAAGCTCGGGGCAAGCTTTGCTGGATTTGATCAACGATATTCTCGATTACAGTAAGGTGGAAGCCGGCCAGTTACAGTTAGAGAACGTACCGGCCTTCCTGCCCGGATTAGTGGATGCCATCGAGCTGCTGATGCGCCCCAAAGCACAGGAGAAACGCTTGACGCTAAGGGTAGAAATCGACAAAGCCTGTCCCCGTTATGTCATGGTCGACGAAGGCCGATTGCGCCAGATACTGCTGAATATGGTTAGTAACGGGATCAAATTTACCGAGCACGGTAAAGTGCAGATTAAAGTACAGTGTCAGCATATAGATGACAGCATGGCCTACTTACGTTTTATGGTTAAAGACAGTGGAGTAGGCGTTGCCGAAGCGGATCATGAGCGGTTATTCCAGCGGTTTACCACACTAGACCCGTCCTATTCCCGCCGCTTTGGTGGTACAGGGCTGGGGTTGTCGATTTGTCGTGAACTGGTGATATTGATGGGCGGGGAAATTGGCGTGAACAGTGAACCCGGTGTCGGCAGCGAATTTTGGTTTACCGTGCCGGTGCGTTTGGCGCAGGGTTACGGCAATGCAGATGAAGACAAGGAACGGGAGAGTCAGATGAATGCCTATCAACCGGTAAAAATTCTGGTCGCAGAGGATGTGGTGACCAATCGCCTGGTGATTAAAGCCATGCTGGAAAGCGCCGGACATAAAGTGACATTGGTTGAAAATGGTATTCAGGCCTTGCAGGCGGTGCAGATGACAGATTATGCGCTGGTGCTGATGGATGTTTCTATGCCGGAAATGGACGGGCATACCGCTACCCAGGAAATCCGTAAGTTAACCTCGCCAAGTTCACATGGCGTGATCATTGCGTTAACGGCGCACACCATGGAGTCGGAAATACAACAGTGTTTAGACAGTGGTATGGATGATGTGTTGACCAAGCCGGTAGGTAAACGGGCATTGTTGGATAAGATTCAGCATTGGGTGGATGAAAGACAACTGGTACCGCTGCGTCCGGAAATGAATGGATTGGCCGGACAGCCGGAAGTGAGGGATGCGGCGGGAAGCGCAGCCGACAGCGATGGCATTGACTGGACCGTGGTGTTTCAGATGGGCGAAGACGTCGGCTTTGAAGTCGTGCCGGAACTGGTGAGTATCTTTGTGAATGATACCCTGACGCGGCTGGATGCGGTTGAAGACGCCATTGAACTCAACGATTTAACCGAATTGCAGCGCCTGACCCATGCGCTGGCCAGTAGCTGTGGCTCTTACGGACTCACGCCCCATGCTGAGTCGGCCAAACGGATTGAATTTGCTTGCAAAGAGGGCGATGTGACCCGTGCGGTTAGCGAAGCGACCCGCTTAGTAGCCGGTTGCCACAGCAGTTTGCAAATTATGTCAGCCACCTTAGAACAACGTTTACAGACTCACCGGCGCATCAGTTAACTACTGCGCCAGGAGGATTTTTTACGGTAAATCGTCGCGGGGCTGATACCGAGTAATACCGCCGCTTCCGGTATATTGCCGTCACAAAAATCGATGGCCTGTTCGATAGCATCCCGTTCCATGTCTTCCAGTTTGCGAACCTTGGGTTGCACGGGGCTGGAGCCGACGCTTTGTACGCTTGATGCGGACGATGACGTGGGCAGCGGCTGGGTTACTGTGTGTTTCGCTGCGGTATTAAGTGGGGCTGGCAGCATGTCCAGCGTGACAGACTCACTGTTATTCAGCACCACCACATTACGAATGACATTCTGTAATTGGCGGATATTGCCGGGCCAGTGGTAAGCCCTGAGTCTCTCAATTACATCCGTATCAAACGCTTTGAATGCTTTATTTTCTTCTTGGCTGTATTGGCTGAGAAAGACATTGGCAATTTCCAGGAAATCATCGCCGCGTTCCCTTAGCGGGGGTAATGAGATGGGTAACACATGCAGGCGATAATATAAATCTTCGCGGAAGCGGCCTGCTTCGACTTCTTCCAGTGGATTGCGATTGGTTGCACAAATTATGCGTACATCCACTTTTTGTAATTGGCCGGAACCAACCGGTTGTACGCTGCCAGTTTGCAAAAAGCGAAGCAATTTGGGTTGCAATTCGAGGTCCATCTCACAAATTTCATCTAAAAACAGGGTGCCTCCATCGGCTAGCGTGGCGGCGCCATCGCGATTATTCAGCGCGCCGGTGAAGGCGCCTTTGACATGGCCAAAGATCTCGCTTTCCATCAGATCTTTCGGAATTGCCCCGCAATTCAAGGCGATAAAGGGTTTATCTGCGCGGGGACTGTGTTGATGAATCGCTTCGGCACACACCTCTTTGCCGGTACCACTCTCACCGACGATAAACACAGTCGCTTTGGAACTCGCCGCGGATTCGATAATCCGGTACACAGATTGCATTGGTAATGACGAACCAATAAAACCGGAGAAGGTATGCTGGGGCAACGTCTGTTTGTATTGCGACACCAGTTTTCGCAGTTCAAGGTTTTCCGCCACATTATGGAATGTGGTCAGCAGGCGTTCTTTGGCAAAAGGTTTGACCAGAAAGTCCCGTGCGCCCAATTGCATCGACTCCACGGCGGTTTTGACCGAAGCGTTGGTGGTCATCACGATAATCTCGGTCTGCAGTTTGCGTTGTTTGACCTCGCGCAGGATGTCCAGCCCATCCATGTCCGGCAGATGCAAATCCAGCAGCAGAATATCTGGTGGCGCATTGCCAGCCAGTTTGTCGAGGGCATCTTTACCTTTGTAGGCCGCATCCACATTGACGTTGGAACGTTGCAGATAGGTTTTGATCAAAGCACTGGTACTGATGTCATCTTCGACCAACAGCACCGTAGGGGTATAGGACATAATCAGAGACCCGCACTAAAACCTTTTAGTCTCCCTAACCTAGCAGTCTTATCAGTTGGAGACAATCCACCGTGACCAGATTAGTTTACCAGCAAGCATTTATCCCCAGCCCTGACAGCGCCCGTGCCATACGCGAACAGATCCGTCAGGTATTGCAGAATTTAGGTGCGGCAGAGCAGACAGTGCGGCCCATGGAGTTGGCAGTGTCTGAGTGGATAATGAATCTAGCCACACACTCTCGCCCCTATGTACAAAATGCATCGATAAGTTTGCAACGTGCCGATGGCCAGTGGCTGTTTGCGGTCAATGATGATGGCGGCGAATTTGTCGGTTTTAATGACGTGCCGCAGCTCCCGGACGATCCCCTGCAGGCGTCAGGGCGCGGGTTATATTTGTTGCATCAGGCCTGCCCCAATGTAGCGTATTTGCCGGGCAATGCCCGCAACAAGCACAATCAGCTGATCCTGCCGATCAGTGAATTAGTGCAGGATAAACCACGTATTTTACTGGTTGATGATGATCCTTCTCAGGTCGCGCTGCTAAGTGCTTATCTTGCCAGGCAGTACGCAGTCCACACCTGTTGTAGTGGCCAGCAAGCATTAGATCGTTTGCATAATGAAACGTTTGATTTGGTGATATCCGATATTGATATGCCGGACATGGGCGGCATTGAGTTACGCGAGCGTCTGCTCGGCAATCCCAGCCTGGATACCTTACCCTTTATCTTTGTGAGCGGCTCTGAACAGGTGCGTGAACCTCATGTGGTGTCGGAATTGGCTATCGATGACTTTTTGCGTAAGCCGGTGCGGCATGAACAGTTGCATGCAGTAGTCAGCCGGGTGCTGGAGCGCAGCGCGCAAATGCGCCGGCGCCTGAGTGATTATTTTGATAAGCAACTGACCGCCTGCTTACATCCGCAACTACCAGACAATGGGCGTTGGATGCAGGCGCAGGTATGGAGCCGCGCAGCGACGGCAGGAGGAGGTGATCTGATTCAATATGTGGAACAACCGCAGCAGGAGCTGGTGATATTCGCTGATTTGATGGGCCATGGTGCCAGCGCCAAATTTGCCGCACATTTAGTCGGCGGCTATGTGCGCGGGTTATTGGCGGCCAGTCCGGATCAGCCTTCCCCCGCGGCGTTGATGTCGCGATTGTCGGCTGCGCTTTACCACGACAAGTTACTGGCCCATACCCTGATGACCTTGTTTATCGTGCGATTCTGCAGTGCCCACCATATCGATCTGGTGAACGCCGGACAGCCTCGGCCATGGTGGTTTGATGGTGAGCGCTGGAAACAACTTAACCTGGGCGGCAGTTTGCCCGGGATGCAAGCCAATGCAGCCTATTCGCAGTGTCGAATCCCGCTGGCGCCCGGTCAGTTTGTTTTGCTGTGTAGTGATGGTGTGTGGGAGGTCGGTAGTTCAGCGCAGGAGCGCGCCTACAATGAGAAAGTGTTGATGCAGCTGATCAGTAATAATCGACACCCAGACAGGCTGCTGGCGAAAATCAAAGCCTGGTATCAACAGGTGTGTCCGCTCGGTGGACGGGATGATACGACCATTGTGCTGCTAGGTCAGCGTGGCTGACAGTAGATTGTTCGTTAAACAACTGGCACTTATCGTTCGTTACCTTCTGATTTGTACTCTGTTCAAAGAATCGCTGGCACGACCGAATACTGAGGGCCGTGTTGGACTGCCCGCCTTTCGCAAGATGTACTGGCGAGTTGAAATAGTCTGGCTTACACCTGAAAGTTTATGACCTGACTGCGGTTGATGCGCTGTTCTAACCAGCGGGATAAGCGCGGAAACCACCTGGCAATGCGGGTCAGTTCTCTGTTCATTTCAGAACGCAACCCCGGGTTATATTGATCATTGATAATGCAGCCACCGATGTTGGCATGATGGCTTTCTAATATTCGTCTGGCGTCTGCCACACGATGTTCATGACTTTTTCCCGCGAGCAACACCAGTAAAGTTTGGTCGGCGACTGAGGCCAACAGCGCCGGGGGAATATTTTGCTGATTACGACGATTCAAGGGCGAAGCATCGATAATAATGCGCTGATATTTTTCACGCAGGGCAGTTAACAGCAAATGCAGCTGAGTTTTATCACGAAATTGCCAACTGCCTTCGCCCAGATGAGGCGCACACAGGCAATCCAGATTCGGCTGTGACGTCGCTTGAATGGGCAAGTTTTCCAGCCCTGCAGAGGGTAACCAGGGGGCGCGGGACAGGTTTAGCCAGCTATCCAGTGTCGGTGACGCGGTATTGAGTTCCAGTAATAGTGTGCTGTGTGTTGATAACGCAGCGCGGCGCGCCAGCGTCAATGCCATACAGCTTACCCCCTCGCCGCCGTCCGGGCCGACCACCAGTGTTACCGGATGATGACTGGTACACTGATTGTGAATCGTCTCAATTTCGGCGAAGTGCAAGGGTAACGAACGAACCATGGGCAACGACATAAGCTGACTCCTACAAGAAAGACACCAACGCGACCACGCTGAGGCTATCGCGCAGTATTTTGGAAAAGGTGTTCCAATTGCTCTGCTCGGCACCCGGGATATATACCGTGTCTCCGCTGCGCAGAACGGGTAACGAAGTGAAATCAGCGCTTTGCGCGAAGGCTTCTAAATCAAACACCCGCGCCTGATCCTGTTTTTGCCCTTTATTGATGACGACAATGCGATCCTGCAGCGCATCAGGCAACGGCCCACCCGCTTCGGCGAGCAAGTCCAATAATGTCATGTCATCGGAAAAGGTATAGCGACCGGGACGGGCGACCGCACCGAGTACGCGAATAGTGCTTTCCTTGCTGCGTTGCAGCCAGTCTCTGGCGGTATCGGGTACGAATATGACATCTTCTGGCAGCACGGGCGGCAGCAGATTTTCGTCACCACTTTCGAAGTAAAGGTGCAGGTTAATTCTGCTCACTTCCTGAATATCGCCATTGCGATGGGAAATGCGAATATTGGCCAGGTCGGCGCGCGCAGTGGGGCCTTGTGCCGCGGCCAGAATATCCAGAAAGTTCAAATCTGCGTTAAAGGCGTAGCGTCCCGGCGCGCCAACCTGACCCATAATGTAAATGGAGCTGGCGCTGGATTGGCGTACCCATTGTGAGCGGTTGTCATTGGGATCTTTCGGTAACTCAGGCAGCACCACCGTGGCACCGGCCATGACTGGCGGCAACGGGATGTCGGCCTTTTCCAGATAGCGTTTGAGGTTAAAGATGGCAGGCTGGGCCGGGCCGGATTCTGAGTCGGGTGGAATGATTTGCAGATGAGCCGTGTCTGCCGAGGCATTGGGTCCGCCTGCATGGGCAATTAAATCCAGTAGCCCCATTTCCGCCGACCATTCATAGCGTCCCGGGCGCAGCCAGGCACCGATGACACGGACCGCGCGATGGGTGGGAATTTTCAGCCATGACTTTTCGTTCATGTCGGTTTTTTCCGGGATGAAAATAGCGTCACCGGGCAGTACCGGTGGCAAGGCAATCCCTGAACCTTCTGTATAGGCCTGCAAGTCGACCGGGATCGTTTGGCCATCTGGCTTCAGTACCCTAATTTGGCGGGTTTCGGCAAAGCGGGTTGGTCCGCCTGCATTGGCGAGAATATCGAGAAATTTAGCGTTTTCTTTGGTTTCGTAGGCGCCGGGCTGAAACACTTCACCCATTACATAGACAGTGCGTGCGCCGGTTTTAATCTGCTCAGTGGCCTGAGGCACAAAAATCACATCGCCGGGCGCCAACGCCGGCATTAAACCACTGTCGCCGGTATCGAGATATTCACGCATGTTAAAAGGGGAGGGTTTGCCTTTGCTGATTACGCGGATTTGTTCTATTCCGGCGTAACGGGTAACGCCACCTGCGCGCATCAGCATATCGATCACCGAAAATTCGCGCTTGTGAGCAAAAGAGCCGGGGCGATGAACCTCACCAAACACCGTGATGGATTGTTGTTCATTGGCGGCATCGCCCGCTGAGGTGAGCGTTTTGGCATCAAACTCTACCTGCACATTACCGGTAAGGGGGGAGGCGGGCACAAAAATCTCATCCAGTGGCTGTAAAGCAGGGATCAACGCCGGGTTACCCGTGTCCAGATAGGCTTTGTAATTGAATACGGTGACATCGCCGTTTCGGCGTATCTGCAGTTGATCCAGTTGCGCGCCCTGGGTTAACCCACCGGCGCCGTTTATCGCCATTTGCACCGTGGCATGGTTGGGCAAGTACACCAGCCCCGGCGATTTTACGTAACCCAATACCAGAATGGCGAGACGGCGTTCGACCAGTTTGATACTGAGACGTTCGACGTTCTTAAACGCAGTTTGCAATCGCTCTGTGAGCGTTACCTGAGCGTCGGCTAACGTTAACCCACGCAAAGTAATTTCGCCCACTTCGGGTAGCCTGACCTGACCCTGCGTATCGATATCAAAGGGCGCATCGAAGTCAGCTTCGCCGGGTAATACGATCAAGATGCGATCGCCTTCCTGTAAGGTAACCGGCGGCTGCTGCGCCAGCGCACTGTTTATGACCACGCTAAATAACCATATCACCACTGTTATCCAACTACGCATGGTGCACCTCCCGGTCATTAACTTTGCAGACGAATAATCTGGTCTATGCGTAAAAAGCGGATTAACTCCAGCGGTTGTCCATGCACGCCGGATAAGGTGAGGTCACGGCCGTTCTCGCGCAGTCGCTTGAATAAAAATACCAGAGCACCCACGCCAGAGGAGTCAATAAACTCAATGCGATGCATCTTCAGGCAAACGTCTTCCTGATGTTCCTCGACCAGCTGATCCAGCAGCGGACAGAGGCGCGACACGCTCATGGCATCCAACGCGCCCTCTAAACCTTGTTCAAGTGTGATTAATGTATTCGCTGACATAAGAGCCTCCAGTGGCTAGTGCTTCATGTGATAAAGCCAATAGTGGTGTTGCAGGGGCTGTGCCATTCCGTGTCAGATTTTTAAGTTTTTGTATTTAAAAGGATTTTTTATTTGTCTACGATGGGCGCGCGTGGCGTTTTGCCATTTGATCGCAATTTGCGAAACAATCTGTGTTACTGCCCCCGGCCACGCACCATCAACCAGAACGTTTGCAAAATGATACTGAGATCGGTTTTTAGCCAGCTGAGCGGGCGGCTGAGTAACAGCGCATAGGCATGGTCAAAGCCCACTTTGCGACGTACATCTTCCAGACAGGTGTCATATCCCTGATTAACCTGAGCAAGACCCGTGATACCAGGTCGCAGGCCATAGGTTCGCTCGGCATAAAAAGGAATGTTTTGCTCCAATTGCCCATATAGTTGTGGTCGCTCTGGGCGCGGGCCCACGATGGACATATCGCCACGCAGTACGTTGAACAGTTGCGGAATTTCATCCAGCCGGGTATTGCGTAAAAAGCGACCGACCCGCGTGACGCGGGGATCCCCAGCACTGGCCCAGACCGCGCCCGTGGTGGCTTCGGCGTCACAACGCATGCTGCGGAATTTGTACATCCAAAATACCCGCATTTGTCGGGAATCGGCCAGTCCGATGCGCTGTTGACGATAAACCACAGGTCCCGGGCTGGTGAGTTTGATTGCCAGGGTAATCAGCGGCCATAAGGGTAGTGATAGCAGCAGGCCAAGGCAGGCCACCAGAATGTCAAAGCTGCGCTTGAGGGGATTAACCCAGCGGTGATTGTATGCGCTCATCTGACGGTCTCCTTATGGTTGCGGGTCAGTTGCCAAACCTGACGGTAGCGACCGGTAATAAAGTACCAGCTCCCGATCAGGCCATTGAGGTGGCCCAGCACCAGGTATTGCAAGGTTTGCATTAGCGGTTTTTTTGCCAGTGCCGGTTCAAGTTGCAAGAAAGCCACCAATCCGTACAGCGCGACCTGCAGTGCGAAAAACAGGCGCCAATAGGGATAATCTATTGCCAGATAGCCGCTGGCAAAGAAGGTGAACAGAAGAATAAATGGCATCAGCGCGCGTAATGCCTTGCCCGACCCAAACAACAGTGCGATACCACCGTGGCGCGGATGCAGCAGATGTGCCAGTCGCAGTGTTTGTTGCAGGTTGCCTGCGGCAATACGACGTCGGCGTGAACGTTCCAGCGCTTCACTGGTAGGTTCAAGTTCTAACGCCATGATTTGGGTGTCGTAGCGGGCATGATAACCCTGTGCAACGATTTCCATCGGCAGGATGAAATCGTCGTTAATGGTATCCAGCGGCAATGGCGCAAATAGTTCGCGGCGAAACAGATAAAACGCACCATGCACGCCCATCGGGGCACCCAAGGCGGCTTCACTTTGCTTAATGGCCAGTTGATATTGCCAGTACAATGACTCGCCGGCATTCATATTATCCAGTAACCGGTAGGTACCGGCCACCACGCCAACTTTGGGATCCGTGAAGTGGTCTGCAGCGATCAACAACGCATCTGTTGAGACCAACGCCGATACATCACTCAGTGCCACGATGGGCGTCCGGCAAGCGGTGACAGCTTCATTCAGCACCGTCACTTTTCCACGATTAATCGGACATTCAACTACCTGCAGATTCAGGTGCTTATTTTGAGGCAGACAACTGATGCGCCGGGCGATCATGGCGGTATCGTCTTTACATCCGTCGCAGACCAGCTTGATGAACAATTTGTCGGCCGGGTAATCCAGTGTGCCGAGAATATTGATCTTGTCTGCTATCACAGCCTCTTCGTTATAGGCCGGCATCACGATGGTGACAGCGGGAAGGTCACTGTCTTCTGCACGCCGGCGGAAGTGCCGGTTTGGGGTGGTTGACGGGCGCTGAGGATGGTTGCGTCTGTATCGACTTAGCCACCAGGGAAAAATGACATGATGGTACGCAATCAGAAATACGCTCAGCAATACACTGCCTGCAAGGATGACATCAAACATATAACGCCTCGGTGGTGAATAAGCGGTCATAGGCAGCAACCATGCGTCGCACATCTGCCTGTTCCAGAACAAATTGTCGTGGTGAACCTGAGGGGGGATTGAGCAGCATTGCGGCCAGCGCAGCAGCCAATCGGGTGGCGTCCTCCGCGGGTACTAATGCGCCGGTTTTGGGGCAGACCGCTTCCTGTGTGCCGCCCACATGGGAAGCCACACAGGGTACGTCACAGGCCTGCGCTTCCAGCAGGGACAAGGGCATACCTTCCTGACGGGATGACAAACAAAACAGATCCAGCGCCTGGTAAAACGCCGGCATGTCCTCGCAATGCCCCAGCCAGTGCACCCGTTCGTCCAGGTTGAGCCGGCTTACCTGCTCCTGCAGCGCAGACAACATACTGCCACTACCCGCTATGGTTAGATGAATACCCGGGGATAAACACGCCAGCGCATCGATGGCAATGTCGACGCCTTTGACACTTTCCAGCCGTGCGGCGCAGCCGATTAGATGCGCGCCCTCAGGCAGACCCAATGCACGTCGGGCAAGGAGTTTATCCCCCGGGGTAAAGCGTTGGGTGTCAATGCCATTGCGGATCAGGTTGTAGCGATTATGGGGCAGAAATCGGGCACAGTTTTGCGCCACTTCGCGGGCATCGGCGACCAGAATCGGTTTACTCCAGGCCAGGATCCGTTGCTGCAGACGGCGGCGTTTTTGATCCTTGAGATGCCAGGCATCATGCTCAGTGTGCACATGGGTTAATCCCAGTAAACGCGCTGCCAATCCACCGTACACTAACGGCCCGACATGATGGCTGTGTAGCGCCGAGGCACCAATGCGTTTGAGTAAAATTATCAGTCGCCACAAGGTGGCAAAGGAAAAGCCCTCGGCTTTATTCAGACAATGAATAAATGCCCGGTGTTTTTCCAGCGCAGGCCAGCTGCGCACCGCGTCGTCTTTGTTGCCTTCAAGCGCGATGATATGTACATGTCCCGCCGGTCGGAGTCGACACAGATCCAATGCCATGCTTTCGATTCCACCGGGACGTAAATGCTGAATAAGTTGAACTTGAATCGTCATACGCTGATGTGCTCCTGTTGCGGGCTATAAGTTGGGCTGGCATTCGCCGGCGTGATAAGGGGAACCCGTGCAATCACGGGTAATTGCAATTGTTGCTCGACCGTGCGGCGATAGCGGATGGTGCTGTCCAACAACTCCAGGCACAGGGCGATACCGGCACCTAACACTATCCCTCCGGCCAGACCGGCAATAATGAACAGGGCCAACGGCAAATTGGTCGGCACGGTGGGAGTTGAAGGTGGATCAATTAATTTTACCCGTTCGTTCTCTTCCCAACGGCCCAATGCGCCAGTCACTTTGGCTTTTTGATAGCGTTCCTGCAGCTCGTTGTAGATTTTGCGGTTTATCGCCAAATCGCGTTCTAGTTCGGTCAGGCGCTGTTCGTGCACACTTACGCTGGACATAGAGGTTTCTAGCGCCAGGATTTCCCGATCCAGGCTCTCCACTTCACGACCAAGACCATTGACCTGATTTATGTTGTTTTGCAGAGTTTGTAATTGTGAGATCAGCAGGGTGTGGGTGCTGTCGTCGGGCGAAATGGCCTGACTGGAAATAAGGTTCCACAAGCTTTCTATATCGGTATTCTGTAGCGAGCCGTTGTCAGCCACCAGCTTAGCGCGCTCAGCCTGCAGGGTATCAAGGCGATGCAACAGGGCCTGAATCCGGCTGTGCTCATCGGTATAGCGGGAGCGCAAAATCGCCAGATCACTTAATACCGTGACAATAGACTCTTCGATTTTGCCCACGATAGGATTGGTCTGCGAGAGTTGTTGGCGCAAGCCTTCCTGGGTGGCGCGGGCCGAACTTAACTCGCGCATCCGAGTGGCACGCAATTCTTTGAGATCGCTCAGACGCTGTATGTTATTGCTAAACAGGTTGGGTAATTCATTTAAATGCTCAGATTTGTAGGTGGCCACCTGAGTTTCCGCCTCTTGCAGCAGGGCAAGTCGGTCGGCCAGTTCTTTTTTCAGAAATTCCTCAGAACGAAAGATGGTGGTGCGCTGCGGCGCGATAATGCGCTCAACAAAGCGCAAACTGACTAATTGCAGTAATTCTGCCATGCCATCTGGGTGGGGCGCTTTGTAGGTTAACTTAATCAGATCTTCTCCGACTAAATCTGCTTGTAACGATTTGGATAGGTGATTCAGCGCCTCACGAATCGCTCTGTCTTCCATACCCTCCTTAATCAACCCGGTACGCTGGGCCACATCGGTGAGAATATGATTACTGTGCAGCAGCGCATTAACCGCAGTCATGCGTTTTTTCAGGTTAGTGGCAACCGTCATGTCTTCCAGAAACGGGTT
This sequence comes from Bowmanella sp. JS7-9, assembly GCF_004329715.1. Classification (GTDB taxonomy): domain Bacteria; phylum Pseudomonadota; class Gammaproteobacteria; order Enterobacterales; family Alteromonadaceae; genus Pseudobowmanella; species Pseudobowmanella zhangzhouensis. Next base: position 16,071 of record NZ_JXSY01000006.1, on the reverse strand, counting down.
ATGGCGGGCAGCTTCCTCGATTAATATGGTGGTACTGGTTTCGTAAGATTTTGGCGCAAACAGGCCGGCGACAGCACCGAGTATCGGCATTAATAAAATCGGCAAAACCAGAGCGTAGCGGCGGCGCCAGGCCCCGGCTATTACCATCGCAAGGTTAAGTAACAGTGCGTTTCGCATCTAAACAACTGTATGAAGTCACCATAGGTGAACTAGTACAGGAAACGTGCCAACGGAAAAGTCTATTTAATTCAGTGATTTAAATAATTACTGATTGAGGGCTTCGCAAATTTATGTCGCAAAATGCGAATGGCTTACCAATATTGTTCGATGGCACGGCGCATGGCTTTTAGGCGCAGCGACGCCAACGGTTGGTCACTCTGCAGGCCTCTTTCGCCTTTACGCCCGGGATATAGCAGCAGCCCATCGCCATTGCCGCCGAAATTGTAGGGGTCGCTAAAAATATCCACCCCGGGTGTCAGCAGGTAACCTTCCACTGCGTGATAATACAATGCAGCGTCGGTTTGCCATTTTGCCTGTTGCAGGAAAAATTGATTGAGGCGAGCAAGCGGGCGATCGATGAGAAAATCCGCCATGCCAGTGTCAAAATCACTGCCATTTCGTTGCTGACTTATGCGCCGATTGGGGCCACAGGAATGCATACAGGAGGTGTAACTCCACAACCGATGGTGCTGATAGAGCTGTGGTTTGTCTAACTGGTGAATGAGTGGCACAAAGATGTCGACCAATGACTGTAAACGAGGGTCAAAGCGGGTAGTTACGGCGGTCATGACACTGGGCGCGTATGTGCGGTACAGCGCTAATAATGGGATCAGCGACTCAATATTATCCGGCTCATCTTTAACCAGAACCCAGGCTTTGCCTTGCAGGTGTTCTGCAACCACGGTGTTTTCTAACGCACGTAAATAGGCAATTGGGTCTGGATAGTGTTGCGCGCGGGGAAATGCGACCCAGTTTGGTCGGCTGGCTAAATGGGTTTGTCGAAATGAATAGCCGTTATCCTGACCTGCATCGATATCTAAGCGGGTGTCCTGGATGCCTATGGGTAAGATCCAATGATGAAACGGCTGAATGTGATGTTGCCGGAGCAATGTTTGGTATTGCTGCAGCAAGCTTGGATTCACTTGACATGCAGACGCGCAATGACCCTGCTCAATGGCGTGATAACTCAGGCCAATCAGCAAATCGCGACGTGGCGCGACAAAGTGGCCGCTAAACCTCACCTGTACCACAAGTTGCTGATGCTCAGAGGTGAATGTGACGTCCTGCTCGGTATCCGGTTGCCATTCTGCCAATACCAGCGGGGACAAATGACAATTGTCAGAATTGCGCGGCAACAGTGCATCCGCATACCAGCCAGACTTGACTGCATCTGAACTGGGCGTATCAAGGTACACGGGTAATAAAGTGAAATAACGCATGCCAGGTCGGGATTGAATCTCTCGGCATGGCATTTTGCCGGTATGCAGAATCACATATAACCAGCCGCCCCGGCGCACTTCGCGCAGGGTTCGGGTACGCCAGTCGTTACTCAAACCGGGTTGCTCTTCGGGGTGTAGCAGCGTAAATCGCGTTTGCGCGGCAAAAGGTGGCGCAACCGCTACGGCATTGGTACAGACCAGCCAGAGTGTGCAAAAGGCCGCTAACCCAATTGATTTAACCATGCTTGCACTTGTTGGCTGCGTGCCTGCCAGGAATCACTGCGAACACTGTACTGCCGGGCCAAACGAGCGGCAGGATTATCCTGGGCGCATACATTCAGCGCAGCCAACCACTGGATGGGGGTCGAAGCAACCTGGATGAGTGATGCATACTGGCGCATGGCTGGGAATGGCGTAGTGATTACCGGTGTGCCCGAGGCCAGATATTCGCGCAGTTTTAGCGGATTGCAGGCCTGTATCTGGGCATTGTCCACAAAAGGTAAAATAGCCGCCTGCCAATGTTGCAGATATGCGGGTAGCTGATGGTGTGGTTTCGGGCCAAGAAAGCGCACGTTAGGTAGTGACTTTAGCGGACTGATATCGGTTTTTACCTCGCCAATCAGACAAAACTGCCAATGGGGCGCTATGCGGGCGATGTCGGCAATAAGGTGCACGTCCACCCAATTAGCGATACTGCCATAAAAACCGGCAGCCGGTTTGTCGGCAGGCAAATCGTCTGGCCTGGGGGCGCGGCGACGAAATAATGTCAAATCAACGCCATGGTGCAGCACCTGGGTTTTGGCAGGATCAAAACGTGATGCCAATACATCGCTTGCCGCAACAATGAGATCCGCACGCTCAGCCAGCTCCCGTTCCAATTTGGCAACGGGGGCGTGGTCAACGCCATCCAAGGCGCTGAAGTCATCACCGCAGTAATACACCACGGCGTGTTCATTCAGGCGGCTAACTAAATCTACTGCGGTAGGTAACGAGGTCCATAATATTGGACGAGATAGACGTAACTTACTGCACTGACGACGGATACGTTGAGCCAGCAGATGACTATTGCTCCAGCGCGCCAATGGATGCCCGGGCAGTGGCAAATTATAGGGTTCCATCACGTTAAACGGTGCATGCCCGGGAGATGCCGATGAAGCAAGGCGGGGACGAGTGATTTTTTGCCACAGGCGTTTAGCATCGCGGAGGGAAAAGCGGGGGCGTCGCAACCCCATGGAGTTTATCCACAACACGTCATGATTATCAGCCAGATGCCGTACAACATGCTGCGTACTGCTGGGGTGGCTACCCCAATCTTCGCCGAACACAACTAACGGTCTGTTCATACTGCAGACTCCAGATGGCGAATGATCCGTGCTGGCGAACCGGCCGCCAAAACGTTGGCAGGAATGTCCTGCGTGACGACACTGCCAGTTCCAATAATACTGCCACGCCCAATGCGCACGCCCGGCAGTACTCTTACCCCCGAACCAAGCCAAACATCCCGCTCCAGAATGATGTCTCCACATTGATCGTCTGTATCTGGCAGGCTGGCAGCGCGCTTGGCTGGGTCAAGCGGATGGCCGGGATATCCGGCCAGAAAGCAGCCCTGCGCGATACGCACATTGTCATGCAGTTCAATGCGGGTGCCGCACGCTAGGGTCGATTGCCAGCCGATCCCGACGTTATTGCCGATTTTAAGTTGCGGTGTGTGCATGCCGGCGCTACGGCCGCTGAAGGTGATGGCGACTGATAAACGACATGCGTCGCCACATTCTATCTTCAAGCGGCCACTGATCAAGGGCATACCCGCACCAGACAGACGCAGTCCGGCAGACGAACCCGCCAGCTGTGAACGAAACAAAGGGGTCCAGTACAGCTTACTCAGCAGAAAAATAACGGCGTCCTTGCCGTGGCAGTGGGAGTAATACAGCGCGCGGTGCAAAAAAGGCACAACGGGCATATTTAGCTGGCGGGTCGCATGCCAGAGGCGCAGTAAATACCGGGCAACGGGTGAGGGGTCATGCTTGACCCATAGTTTTACGCGTTGAGACAGGGTTTCTGTTGCCATATCGCACTCACTTCTGACGACGGTAGTGATTAGCTAATCATATGCCGTGCCAAAATCTATCTTTATGATTTTTAATGAAAAATTATTTTCCGACGGCTGGTCAATCGCATTTTGCGAGCGATAATGCTGAGCAGATGTGGCAGTTTGCGAGAAAAATCCGGATGGCGTGGTTTTATTAGGCAAAATCAGCGACTTTCATTGGCTTTTAAGCTACAATCCGCGCCCAAATTTTGTCCTTAATTCAGCAAACAAGAGATTGCCGTTTCAATGAGTTATCAGCAGGAAGTCGACAAGCGTCGCACCTTTGCCATTATTTCGCACCCGGATGCCGGTAAAACCACGATTACCGAGAAGGTATTATTGTTCGGAAAAGCGTTGCAAAAAGCCGGTACTGTTAAGGGGCGTGGTTCGAATCAACACGCCAAGTCAGACTGGATGGAAATGGAAAAGGAACGTGGGATCTCGGTTACCACCTCGGTGATGCAGTTTCCCTATGGTGAGTGTCTGGTAAACCTGCTGGATACCCCCGGACACGAGGACTTCTCGGAAGATACCTACCGTACCTTAACCGCCGTCGACTCGTGTTTAATGGTCATCGATGCGGCCAAAGGTGTTGAGGATCGTACCCGTAAACTGATGGAAGTTACCCGTCTGCGTGATACGCCCATCATCACCTTTATGAACAAGCTCGACCGCGATATCCGTGATCCGATGGAGTTGCTGGATGAAGTTGAAACGGAACTGAATATCGCCTGTGCGCCAGTGACCTGGCCTATCGGTTGCGGTAAAGAGTTTAAGGGCGTGTACCATATTCACCGCGATGAAACGATTCTGTATCAGTCTGGCCACGGCCATACCATTCAGGATGTGCGTATTGTCAAAGGGCTGGATAATCCTGAGCTGGATGCCGCTGTAGGTGGTGTGCTGGCACAACAACTGCGGGATGAACTGGAACTGGTGGTAGGTGCGTCCCACGAATTTGAGCTGGAGCCGTTTCTGGCCGGTGAGCTGACGCCAGTGTTCTTTGGTACTGCCTTAGGTAACTTTGGGGTCGATCACATGCTGGATGGGCTGACTGCCTGGGCACCTAAGCCACAAGGGCGTGCTACCAGTGAGCGTGATGTGGACGCCAGCGAAGAAAAATTCAGCGGTTTTGTGTTTAAAATTCAGGCCAATATGGATCCGAAACACCGCGACCGTATTGCGTTCTGTCGTATCGTGTCAGGTAAATACGAAAAAGGCATGAAAATGCATCAGCCGCGTATCGGTAAAGACGTGCGTATCTCCGATGCCGTAACCTTTATGGCCGGTGACCGAGATGTGCTGGATGAGGCTTATGCCGGTGACATTATTGGCCTGCATAACCATGGCTCGATTCAGATTGGTGATACTTTTACCGCCGGCGAAACCTTCCGCTTTACCGGTATTCCTAACTTTGCGCCAGAATTGTTCCGCCGTATTCGTCTGCGTGATCCGCTCAAGCAAAAACAGTTGCTGAAAGGGTTGGTGCAGTTATCAGAAGAAGGCGCGGTGCAGGTCTTCCGACCACTGATCAACAATGATTTGATTGTAGGGGCGGTTGGGGTACTGCAGTTTGATGTGGTCGTCGCCCGTTTAAAATCGGAATACAACGTGGATGCCATATACGAAGCGGTCAACGTGGCGACTGCCCGTTGGGTAGATTGCAAAGACGCCAAGAAGCTGGACGAGTTTAAACGCAAGGCTGAAGCTAACCTGGCATTGGATGGCGGCGATAACCTGACGTATATCGCGCCAACCCGGGTAAATCTGTCGCTGGCAGAAGAGCGCTATCCGGATGTCACCTTCCGCGCCACCCGTGAGCACTAAGAATTAATTTTTCGTCCGGGCGTTTGCCCGGCCAAACAGGCAAGACAGACAATGAATATACAACAACTTCTGCAGGATAAATTTGCCGCTGCAATTAGCGCAATTGGTGCACCAGAGGGGACCGCGGTTCCCGTGCAACGTGCTACCCGCGCTGGCTTCGGTGATTACCAGTTTAACGGTGCTATGGCGCTGGCAAAAGCGCTGGGCAACAATCCGCGCGCCATTGCTGAGCAAATTATTCAGGCGGTGGATTTAGGCGGTATTGCCAGCAAGTTGGAAGTGGCCGGGCCCGGCTTTATCAATGTGCATTTAGACGCAGCCTGGATGGCGGCGCAACTGGCTGCCGCTAACACCGATGCGAAACTGGCCATCGAGCAACCGGCGCAGCAGACCATAGTAGTGGATTACTCGTCGCCAAACCTGGCCAAGGAAATGCACGTAGGTCACCTGCGTACCACCATCATCGGCGATTGTGTGGTGAAAGTGCTGGAGTTTCTGGGGCATAAGGTTATCCGTCAGAACCATATGGGTGACTGGGGCACGCAGTTTGGTATGTTGCTGGCGCATTTGTCAGACAAGCTGGCGGCCAACGAAGTCGCGGAAACCGCGTTGTCTGATTTGGAAGATTTTTATCGTGAAGCCAAAGTCCGCTTCGATGAAGAACAAGGCTTTGCCGATCGTGCCCGCGAGTATGTGGTGAAACTGCAAGGCGGCGACGCCCAGTGTATGACTTTGTGGCATCAGTTTATTGATGTGTCTATCGCCCACAGCGAAGAGGTCTATCACAAACTAAACGTGAGCCTGACCCGTGACGATATTATGGGTGAGTCGGCCTACAACGATGATTTAGCCAATGTGGTTGCTGAGCTAAAAGCCAAAGGCATTGCCGTCGAAGATCAGGGCGCGCAGGTAGTATTTATCGAAGAGTTGGCCGACAAAGAAGGCAAGCCGGCAGTGTATATAGTGCAAAAATCCGGTGGTGGTTATTTGTATGCCACGACCGATTTAGCTGCCATGCGTTATCGCTCTGGCAAGCTGAATGCGGATCGCACCTTGATCCTGACCGATGCCCGTCAGGCGCTGCACTTTAAGCAAACGGAAATTGTCGGCCGCAAAGCGGGCTTTATGCGTCCTGAGCAAAGCTATGAGCATTGCCCGTTTGGGATGATGCTGGGCAGTGACGGTAAACCATTTAAAACCCGTTCGGGCGGCACGGTTAAGCTGGTGGAATTGCTGGATGAGGCGGTTGAACGCGCCGGTAAATTACTGGCACAGCGGGATACCGACTTAACTGCCGACGAACTGGCGGAAGTGGCGCGCAAAGTTGGCATTGGTGCCGTCAAATATGCGGATCTGAGCAAGAACCGCACCACCGACTACATGTTCAACTGGGATACTATGCTGAGCTTTGAGGGTAACACAGCGCCGTATCTGCAATATGCCTATACCCGTATTCAAAGTATCTTCCGTAAAGCTGGTGTGGACGCCACTACGTTGAATGCGCAAGTAGAGCTGGATGCACCACAGGAACAGGCGCTGGCACTGAAGTTATTGCAGCTCAACGAAGCCATCAACGCGGTCAGTGCAGAAGCGACCCCCCATGTGTTGTGTAGCTATCTGTATGATCTGGCCAGTGCGTTTATGACCTTCTACGAAGCCTGTCCAATGCTCAAAGACGGTGTCGAAGAAAACGTGAAACAAAGCCGTATGACATTGGCTGCGCTGACCGCTAAGACGCTGAAAACCGGCCTGGATTTACTGGGTATCGAAACCATGGAAAAGATGTAACGTCTTTACTATGTAACTGAAAAGCCAGACAAATGTCTGGCTTTTTTATTTGTGTATTTGTCAGATTTTTATACACAGTCGAATTGGATTCAGTTCGTATTAGCCGGTTTTAATAGTGTCGAGTAGATGGAACAAAATTTGCTTAATCGCGACATTCGCCAAGACAGGTGATGTAGTTAAAATTAATGGAATGCTAATAATGAATAAAAAACTGATAAAAGCCCTTACCCTGTTAACCCTCGTTTTCTCCAGTCATCAATATGCTGGTGTTATGACAATAGAAGGGACGTTGTATTCACGATATGAAATCATTGACGTATATGAAAATGGTGTCCAACAGTATGATCAAAGCTATTTCTCATTTGAAGAAATAACCCCAGCGGCGTTCTCGTTAACGATGGAGTTCGATTTTGCAACGCCTCAGGAGAATGCCAGCAATGCCTGGTTCGATGAGATAAACGGTTACGGTAATTGGACCACCTTCATTTATGGAACAACGTTAAGTTACGTGAATCCCTTTAGTACTGAATTCGCTGCGCTTAATCAGATTGTTGACCCCAACAATGGTTATGATGAAACACGTTATGCAGCAGGTAGTTACGCCTATCCAGGTCTATTTGGTGATGTAATATATGAAAAGTCTGGCAATGCGGGCTTCTCAAAAAGTGACCAACGCACCGATACCGTAGTTGAGGACGGTATTACCCGAACTTATAGCAGCAACTATTTCGAAATGTTCGATATCTTTATGTATGGAGAGGAAAATGGTGACTACACCACCATAACGCCGCCTACATTTGCCGAGTTGTTGCAATCTTTACTTGTTGGCCCTGCACAGTATAACGGTGTGTTATCTGCGAATAAGTTTGACTATATCGTCAATGAATCTGAGTGGCAGGAAGAGTTTAATCGTCAGCAGGTCGTACAATATTATGGTGATTTTACCATGAGTTTTGATGCGTCCGCTGAGGAACGCGCATTACTGACGGCAAACCCAGTAAGTGAACCATCAGTCTTTGCGCTGATTATGTTGTCAGGATTAATCTTGTATCGTCGCAAATGAATATTTTTGCGCATAAAAAAACCGCCATCTAGGCGGTTTTTTTATTTAAGTTGACGCTTAGATGACTTAGTTAACGCCCCATTGTGCCCAATTACTACAGTGTGTTGCTCTGTCACGACCAGTCAGGTCACGAAGTGGCCCGCCGTACACTGCATTCATGATTGCACGAGGTTTAGCGAACAACTTGCCGTCTTTGATCGCTATCATACCGAAGTGTGCCGAGCTCAAACCGTGTCCGACCTCATGAATGGCCACAGTAGGAAGATCCACACCGCTTCCCCCATTGTCAGCCCAGGTATAGTTGTCGTTGTAATAAATTTCGCGGAATGCCACATCGTACTTGCCATCATTGTCGATATCAGTCGGTGCGCCATTCTGATCAACCCACCACAAAGTAAAAGTCACGCCAAGAACGTTGCTGCCAGGGGCAAAGTAGGGAAAATTGCTGCTGTCCCGGAAGCCAACTTGAGTTAAATCAGCTCCCCAATCCCCATTGATGACACCTGTGTAGAAGTAGCGCTCCACGATACCGGCATTACCGTTGTGAGGATTTTCTGAGATGTTGGCGTTGGAGCAGGTTTCTGATGTCCACGCGTAAACTGAATCGCGCATCCACTGACTTTGCATGGTCAGATTAGGGTCCGCGGATGTGTTTGCATCATTGACTGCGAACGTCACACCAGGGTTGCCGCCATTGAACAGCGCCCGTCGAGGATCGTTATAGACGAAATCCGCACTTAACTGGCCATTGCCAACATCTTTTTGATAAACGGTGATGCCGCCTGCCTCGCTGCTGCCGGGGGCATTGATATATTCGGCATATGCCAACACCACTCTGTGACCACTGTAATCTTCAGTTGCCTGAGCGGGTGTTAAAAACAAAGAAAAGATGGCGGACGCCAGTAATGTTTTAGAAAGTTTCATATAGAGTCCCTGCATTAATTTTGCGTTATTAGGTGAACTCATTGGCTACATCAAACTTCAACCATACATCCGAGTATGGATAACCTTATAGGAAGTGAATGATTTTACATAACCTCATTCACTTTTTTTACACTGGTAAGCGCAGTTGGTTGGGCGGGTTCATCGGTTGAGGTAAAATAGGCGCAAATATTGTCAGGATATGTCTCTGCATGTACTCCGAGTTATTGGCGCAACTCAGCCATTACCTAATACGCTTTCAGGCACTTTGGCTACATTCGCCGTTCTACCACGGAGATGTGCCATGGCGTGGAGAATTTCCTCAGCTCTACCACGCATTGTTGGCACTTGATGAACATGAATATATTGCGCTCGATGATTGTCCTGACAAGCTATACGAATTTCTGCAGCAATTTATCCCGGATTTTCAGGACTGGAATACGATGCCTATGTGTTCTCAGCTATCGGAGGAAAATGCGCTTAACAAGTTCTTAGCAGTGGATGTACCCGGGCGAAAATGGCAGCAAATGCAGGCATTTATTGTGGGTATGCAGGGACTCCCCGGTGCAGAGATAAAACGGGTAGTCGATTGGTGCGCGGGTAAATCCCATTTAGGCCGGGCCGCTGCTCATCAGCGAGGCTGGGCGCTGCGGGCTATAGAGCGTAATCCGGAACTTTGTCAGCAAGGGCAGTTATTGGCCGAACGCTTTGTGCCGCAATCAGAATTCCGGTGCTGTGATGTCTTAATAGCACCGCCGACCTTTGAAGCCGGGGAGCGTGTTATCGCATTGCATGCCTGTGGTGATTTGCACCGCACGTTGTTGCGACAATGGCTGGCCAGTGCCTCGCAGCAACTGGTATTGGCTCCCTGTTGTTACCACCAGTGGTTTAACGGTGAATTTCAGCCGCTTTCACAGTTGGCACAGCAACATAATTTACATCTGGATCGTACACAGGTGCGTCTGGCTGTGCAGGAAATGGTGACCTCACCCCCACGGATCCGCAAGCAGGTCATGCAGCTGAAAGCCTGGCGGTTAGGATTTGATGAACTGCAACGTGAACTGCGAGGTGTGGATGAATACCTACCAACGCCCAGCTTACCCAATTCCGCAGTGAACTGGGGCGCTGAGGGTGTGCTGCTGAATTTGGCCGGGCAAAAAGGCCTGACGATTCCACCTGATATGGATTTGCAGTGTTACGTTGAGCGCGGCGAGGCGCGCTTTGCCAAAGTAAAACGGCTTGAATTGGCGGCGCACGGTTTTCGGCGGGCAATCGAATTATGGTTGGTGCTGGATCTGGTTAATTTTCTTCAAGAGGGCGGTTGTGAGGTGCAATTACAGCAGTTTTGCGCCCGCGAAATATCGCCGCGTAATCTACAAATTCTGGCTACCCGTCAGTAACTGCGGCCAATTTATCTTCCAATTCAACTGGGCATCCGTGCTGAATTTCAGTAGGGTGCCAATCAATTAACGATTTAACATGGCATGACCAACATGTATCAACTACAGCATATCGACCCGGCGCGCTTTCTGCGTGAATACTGGCAGAAAAAACCCCTGTTGATCCGAGGGGGCTTTAACAACTTTGAAGATCCATTGGACGAGCATGATTTGGCTGGCCTCGCCATGGAGGAAGACATCGATGCGCGGGTTGTCAGTCAACAGGATGGGCAATGGCAGGTAGAGCAGGGGCCATTCGCAAGCTTTGATGAGGTCTGTAAAGGTCAGTGGTCATTGCTGGTGCAAAATGTAGACGGTTATATCGATGAAGCCAGCTTGCTGTTATCAGCCTTTGATTTTATTCCACGCTGGCGGGTGGACGATCTGATGGTGAGTTTTTCAGTGCCCGGCGCGGGAGTCGGCCCTCATCTGGATCAATATGATGTATTTATCATTCAGGGCAAAGGCACTCGGCGCTGGCAGGTGGGCGAGAAAGGGGAACATGCTCCGCAGTTACCGCACCCAAAGTTATCTCAGGTCGCAATGTTTGAGCCCATCATTGATGCCGAGCTGCAATGTGGGGATATTTTGTATATCCCGCCCGGATTTCCCCATTGCGGTGTGGCGCTCACCGATTGTTTGAATTATTCAGTGGGTTTTCGCGCACCAGATCAAAAGGCCCTGTTATCGGACTTCGCCGATTTTGCCTTGATTCAGTCGGAGCATTTTAATCAACGCTATGCCGATCCTGAATTGGCATCCCGAGAGTTTGCCGGTGAAATTCTACCGGCTGAAATTGACGCCGTGCGGCAGATGATGAAGTCGGCGCTGGACTCCCCCCTGTTCGATCAGTGGCTGGCCAGTTATATGAGTTTTGCCAATGACACGGTCGCATTACCCACCCCGCTGTTGACCGAAACGCAGGTAAAAGACTATCTGTTGGATGGACAACCGGTATTTCGAAGTCTGGATGTGAAAGCAATTTGGCGGAATCTGTCAGATTCACAGGTGATGCTGCATTTGGGTGACAGCCTGTACCCTGCATCGGTTGATATTTTACCGGTACTGGAGCCTTTGCTAAGCGCGCCGGGTTGGTTTTACGCCGGCGAGCTGACCGACGCTGAGTTGGATGAAATAACCGCGTTACTCACCCAGTGGTTAAACCGCGGTTATTGGCGCTGTGATTTGCAAGATGTAGACGATTAACGGATTGCCTTGCTGGCGCTATGCGGATGGATCTTCACGCTGTGGTTCGGCCATTTTTTTGTCCTGCCACAGCTTAATGCCAATGCTGGATAAATTGACGATATTGAACACACTGCCGAAGATGCTGCCCACGGACAATGCGTAAATTAATCCCAAGCCTTCGGCCAGGATAAACCATTGACGAATGCGCGTTGCTTCATTCAGCAATACGGTACCCAGGGTAAAAATAATCGATGATGCATAAGCAATAAATACCAGTGCACTGTGTTCCAGGATAAAAAATTCCCAGCCCAAAAAGCCCAGATTGCCGGTAACAAATACAGCAGCAACCAGCCAGTGCTGGGTGCGCATGGCAATAATATTTCGCACACAAGCTAACGCGCAGCCGATGCCCGCTGCCATGGCGCCCAGTAAAAAGAAATGTGTGCTGATAGCCGCTAGCGCCAGCGCAACCCATAACCGGTAAGCATTGACATCATTTTGGCGGTAGCCAATGGCATTGAGAATAACGGCAAGCGCTCCAATTGCTTCGGCCCAGTTCAACATGCAAATTCCACTGAAAAAACGGGGCGCAACTAAAACGCAATTTGGGCGGTAGTGCAAGTGTTAATGGCTGGACGCAACGTCCTGTGAAGCGTATTTGTGCAGAATTTGTTGATAAGCATCCGACGCGCGCAATTGGTCGATTGATTGATTGAGCTGGCTTAACAACTCAGGGTGTATGCCCGTGGAACACATCAGGTAACGCATCTGGCCTTCATCTAAATCGTTGAATTTTAGTGCGGTGAGTGAGCTTGCCAAATCCTGGCGATGGTTACGCATCCACTTGTATTCAGCTTGCCCCGAGAAATAATAGTCCATACGTTTTCGAGCTATCAGGTCAAAAATATGTCGGCCACTTTCGTTATCCGTGTCTGGTTGATTACCTGATTTGACGCTCACAATTTTAGGCTGCAGGTGTTGGACTAATTCGTCAATGTAGGGCCCATAGGAGTATGCCTGCTGCATTCCCATCGTATAGGAAGACCCAATCAGGTCTTTGACGGAAGAGAATGCCGTCAGCTCACTGGCCAACTCGTTGCGCGTCACCACTACATAAGTGGATTCCTGAAATAACGGTTGGGAATAGCGATAGTGCTCTGCGCGTTCTTCGGTGTAATAAGCGCCAATAACACAGGTAGATGCGGGGCGTTTAAGTATGCTGAGAATACTCACCCAGTGCCCGTCGAAGATAAAATTGATTTTAATATTTGCCTGACTGGCTGCCTTTATCATCATGTCTGGCAAAATGCCGCTGGCTTGTTGTTCCTCATTGGTAAAACTCAGAGGAGGGCGGTGCAGGTAAATCAGATTTAACATGGGGAGCTGATTAGGCTGGGCGGCGCACAGCTCACAGGTGGTGATTGCCAGTATCAGACCCAGCTCGCGGACACGCATGGATTTCTCCTTAGCTAATCACTCAGAATACAAATTGAACAAAAAATGTTCGATTAGTCAATGGCGTGAGGAATTTTTGCCAAGTGGGAACAGACAGATTCTGCCTGTTTTTTCTGGTCAATTTCAGCTAAAATCCGCGTCCTTTAACCATTTGCAGTTAACAACCAAATTATGTTTGAAATCAATCCGGTACAAAACGGAATTAAAGATGTAAGAGTGCGCACCGACGCGCTTAGGGGGTATCTTTGACTATGCCGTCAAACAGGAACGGCTGGAAGAAGTAAACCGCGAACTGGAAGACTCGGCGGTCTGGAATGAACCAGAGCGAGCTCAGGCGTTAGGTAAAGAAAAAGTCGCGCTGGAAAAAGTGGTTGAAACCATCGACCAACTTACTCAGGGCGCGGAAGACGTTGAAGGTTTGCTGGAATTGGCGATAGAAGCTGAGGATGAAGATACCTTTAACGAAGCACAGGCCGAGCTGGAAGTGCTAATAGATAAGCTGGAAGATCTCGAATTCCGCCGTATGTTCTCCGGCCCCCATGATGAGAACGAGTGTTACATGGATATTCAATCCGGCTCCGGTGGTACCGAAGCGCAGGATTGGGCCAGTATGTTATTGCGCATGTACTTGCGCTGGGGCGAAGCGCACGGTTTTAAGACCGAGTTAATCGAAGTCTCTGAAGGTGAAGTGGCAGGTATTAAGAGCGCTACTATTCGCTTCGGTGGCGAATATGCCTATGGCTGGTTACGCACCGAGACCGGTGTGCATCGCTTAGTACGTAAGTCTCCGTTTGACTCGGGGAATCGTCGGCATACGTCTTTTGCCTCTGCATTCGTGTACCCGGAAATTGACGATGACATCGAGATCGAAATCAATCCGGCCGATTTGCGTGTAGATACCTACCGCGCCTCCGGTGCAGGTGGTCAGCACGTTAACCGTACTGACTCGGCAATCCGGATCACTCACATCCCCAGTGGGATCGTGGTGCAATGTCAGAATGACCGCTCACAGCATAAAAACCGTGATCAGGCCATGAAACAGTTAAAGGCCAAACTGTATGAGATGGAACTGCAAAAGCAGAATGAGCAAAAGCAGGCCATGGAAGACAGCAAGTCCGATATCGGCTGGGGCAGCCAAATTCGTTCCTATGTGTTGGACGATGCGCGCATTAAAGACTTGCGCACCGGTGTGGAAACCCGTAACACTCAGGCCGTACTAGACGGTGGTCTGGACAAGTTTATTCAAGCCAGTCTCAAGTCTGGTTTATAAGTAGCGACAGGAACACAAATGAGCGAACAGCAACTAGATGAAAACAAGTTGATTGCCGAGCGACGCGGTAAATTGAACCAAATCCGCGAAAATTGTCAGGCCAACGGGCACCCAAACAATTTCAAACGTGAACATTACGCCGCAGATTTACAGCAGGCATTTGGAGAACGTGAAAAGTCAGATTTGGAGTCCATGGCCAAGGTGGTCAGCGTAGCCGGTCGCATTATGGCTAAACGTGGGCCATTTCTGGTGCTGCAGGATATGAGCGGCCGCATTCAGGCCTACGCCAGCAAAGACGCGCAAAATATTATTAAAGAGCAATATGGCACGTTGGATATTGGCGACATTATTGGTGTGACAGGTGAGTTGCATAAGTCTGGTAAAGGCGATCTGTATGTGGATATGGCCAACTTCCAGCTATTAACGAAATCCTTACGTCCGCTACCAGAAAAATTCCACGGTCTGGCCGATCAGGAAACTAAGTATCGTCAGCGTTATGTAGATCTGATCATGAGTCAGCAGACCCGTGATACATTCCTGATGCGCAGCAAAATAGTTGAAGGTATTCGTAAATACCTGAGTGACCGCAATTACATGGAAGTGGAAACACCCATGCTGCAGGTTATTCCTGGTGGTGCCACGGCACGTCCTTTTATTACCCACCACAATGCGCTGGATATCGATATGTACTTGCGTATCGCGCCGGAATTATATTTGAAGCGTCTGGTAGTGGGTGGTTTTGAGCGCGTATTTGAGATTAACCGCAACTTTCGTAACGAAGGGTTATCTACCCGCCACAATCCAGAATTCACGATGCTGGAGTTCTATCAGGCCTATGCAACATTTGAGGATCTGATGGATCTGACCGAAGACATGCTGCGCACCGTTGCGCTGGATGTTTTGGGTACCACGCAGGTAAAAAACACGGTGAAAAATGCCGACGGTGTAGTGACCGAAGAGAAAATCTATGAATTTGGTCAGCCTTTCGCGCGTTTAACCATGAACGAAGCGATTCTTAAGTATTGGCCTGCTGCCAACAAAGAGGCAATCAACGATCCGGAAAACCACTTGCCAGAGCTCAAAGCCATGGCCAAGCAGTTGCATATTAAAGAGCCGGAAGTGGATGGTATCTGGGGGCCGGGTAAATATCTGTGTGAGATTTTCGAAGCTACCGCAGAGGAAAAGCTGGATCAACCGACCTTTATTACGGCTTATCCATGGGAAGTGTCGCCACTGGCCCGTCGTAATGATGACAACCCGTTTGTAACCGATCGTTTTGAGTTCTTCGTCGGCGGACGTGAACTGGCCAATGGCTTCAGCGAATTAAACGACGCAGAAGATCAGGCGGCACGTTTCCGTAAGCAGGTAGAGGAAAAAGACGCAGGTGATGACGAAGCCATGCACTTTGACGAGGACTATATTCGCGCGTTGGAATATGGCCTGCCGCCGACAGCGGGTGAGGGAATTGGTATCGATCGTCTGGTTATGCTGTTCAGTGACAGCCCAACCATCAAGGACGTGATTCTGTTCCCGCATATGCGTCCGCTTGCAGAATAGACGTTGTGAAAAACCACAACCCGCCATTGGCGGGG
>NZ_JXSY01000047.1 GCF_004329715.1 Bowmanella sp. JS7-9 | reverse complement strand
GTGTGCTACTCTCACATGGGGGTGAGGAACGGTGAGCATAGCGAACGAGGGGTGACTTAACGTCACGCCGACAAATGGGTATGGAACCTATTTGAACATCTCTGATGGCCTGCGATGCAGGTGAGCTACACGGAAGTAGCGAATAATGTGATGAACGCGAGGAATGGATTCCGAGCTGGAGGTTGCCACAGGAAGTGTGACAGATGGCTGCTGGCCGTTGTGACCGTTAACCCGCCACGGTCGACGAGTATGGTCTTCGATGTCGGTATATCACTGCGCGGCAGCGCTTAAAGCACAAAACCCCGGCCTGTTAGGACCGGGGTTTTGCTTTAATTGGGAGCCTGGCGGTG
>NZ_JXSY01000046.1 GCF_004329715.1 Bowmanella sp. JS7-9 | reverse complement strand
CCTCTCCTCCGATATCCGCAAAATGTGACCGGGCTGAACGCTCAAGCTCTGCCATCTGCTCCCGGCGGTAATCTTCCTCCTGTGCCTGACGCATCAGATTTGCCATCACTGCCGGATGCCAGGATCTTTTTTTTACGACGAGCGGCTTCTTCTTCGGCTTCTGCATTATCCCTCCTTCGCAAACGCCGGACGGCACGGAAAAGTTTTCCGGGTCGCTCC
>NZ_JXSY01000005.1 GCF_004329715.1 Bowmanella sp. JS7-9 | reverse complement strand
ACACCCCGCCATTGGCGGGTTTTTTTATGCTCTTTTTCTGCTGGATTAATCTGTGAGACCCATTCAACCCTGTTCAGGTATGGTAGGCTGGATGACATTAACTTTCCTGAGCAGCACCTATGACACCTGCCATTCGTTTGTTAGAAAAGCACGGTATTAAATTCGACCTGTTGGCCTATCAGCATGATCCTGACGCGCCAGCCTACGGGCTCGAAGCGGCCGAGAAACTTAATTTACCGGCAGCGCAGGTATTTAAAACATTAGTCGTCAGTGATGAAAGTAACAGACTGTATGTGGCAATTGTTCCCGTTGCCAAACAACTGAGCATGAAAGCCATGGCTAAGGCAGTTAAGGTTAAGAGGATAACTATGGCTGACAAAGACCTGGTGATGCGAAGCACTGGTTATGTATTGGGAGGGGTGAGCCCTCTGGGGCAAAAGAAACCATTACCAACTGTGCTTGATGACAGTGCCGAATCGTTGCCGACAATCTACGTGAGTGCTGGCCGTCGTGGTCTGGAGGTGGCATTAGTGCCGTCGGATTTATTGCAGCTAACGCGAGCGGTATTTTCGTCAGTCGCCAGTGACAATTAATCGTCACGACTCAAGTAGAAATCATCATCATAGGTGCGTACCAATTCTGGCCGCATTACCGCTAATGAGCTGACGATCGCGCCATTCATAAACCCCTCGGGAAACATGAGTAAAAAGTATAACGAGGCGTTTTCCCAGTTTAGCGTAAACAACGATGGGTCTATCAGTGCGCTTATTGCCAGGCTGCAGCTGGCAACGGCAATGATCGATAGCATGCCGCCACCAAATCCTGCGCCGAGTGTATAAAGAAACAAGTTTTTAATCCGACTCGCAGTAATGAGCTTCAGCAATGCGTGCGTTGAAAGGACGGGGGTGATCACGCCGACAATAAAGTTGATCCCCAAAAACTCGGGTGTGAATCCACCAAGCAGGGTGGCGAATAACAGTGCCAACGCCCCCACAAATAGCGTTAACGATGAACCAAGGATTAACGCACTACTGGTCATCAACAGCGGGTGAAAGATCAAACGACTGTCTAACGTGAAATAAATGTAGCCCCACAGGAAAGTGAGAATAAAAATCGCGCCCAGAAATAAATGCTGCCTTGCGCTTGCTACGATTAACGCCTTCCACGGTGCAGTCCATAGCGCAAAAAGCAGTGCGATGAGAGCAATGGCATTTAACAACCATAAAAGGTTGCCCGCATCGGCAGAGAGAAACAGCATATTGCGTCCCTGAGTGACCTGATAAATAACTGATTACAATTATTTTTTCAGTGGAAGGGCGAAAAAACAACCAGAATCGCTTTTGTGGCGTATGGTTATTACGGATTTTTAAAGTCAATGCAGGAAGTGATAATGAAATTAAAACAGTTAGTTATTGGATTATTCGCACTCTGTAGTCTCAGCGCTAACGCTGTAACAGA
Organism: Bowmanella sp. JS7-9; assembly: GCF_004329715.1. GTDB lineage: Bacteria > Pseudomonadota > Gammaproteobacteria > Enterobacterales > Alteromonadaceae > Pseudobowmanella > Pseudobowmanella zhangzhouensis. The sequence continues at coordinate 379,304 of NZ_JXSY01000005.1, read as the reverse complement.
GCGAACAGCCAATAATGGCAATCTAGTGATGCAGGATATTCCGGAGATCCCCGCGCAGATCGTGCAGGATCTTAACCGCTACCAAAATGTGCGTTCCGCACCATTTCGGGCGTTTTCAGCTAATGGTGAGGCTATCTACATCAGTACCCGATTTGGGGATGTTGCCCAGTTGCACAAAGTGGTAATGCCTGGCGGAGCGCGCCAACAACTGACCTTTTTTAAAGAGCCGGTGGGAAGTGTTGCTCGACAGCCAGATAGTGAAAATCTGGCGTTTACTATGGATGCTGGTGGCAGCGAGTTCGCACAGATTTTTTTATTAGATCCCAACACGGGAGAGTCGAAAATGCTCAGCGATGGGGAGTCCAGAAATGGCGCCCTTATTTGGAGCAATAGCGGTAAGAAAATGGCGTTTCAATCCACCCGCAGAAACGGCCGTTCCAATGATATTTGGATAATGGAACCAACTAACGCTGCCAATGCGTCGATGGTACTGGAGTCACCTGATGGAAGTTGGTGGGGACCTTCAGATTGGGACAGTAATGACCAGTCTCTATTAGTTCTGCAATATATCAGTGCCGCGGATTCACGAATTTACCGGGTTAACCTGGATGGGGGAGAAAAGGTTTTATTACAGGGCGGTGGTGAGAGCCGCAGCGTCAATATGCCACTGGCGTTTAGCCAGGGAGACAAAGGCTATTTTTTCACGACCAATCAATTTAGTGAATTTAATCAGTTAGCCTATGCAGAGTTTGCGACAGGCAAAGTTACCGTCATCAGTGAAAAAATAAATTGGAACGTGGATGACTTTGCTATTACTGATGATGGTAAACGCGCCGCCTTTTCAGTAAACGAAGAAGGGATGAGTAAAGTTTATCTGCTCAACACCGAAAACCTCACTTTTGAGCCCGTCAGTAATCTCCCGGTAGGATTAGTTGGTGGTATGAGCTTCAGTGATGACAGCAAAAAGTTAGCGTTGACATTAAATACTCCAAAAACGCCCAGTGATACTTATGTCCTTAACCTGAAAGCCAAAGCAACTAAACACGGCGATCTGGTCCGCTGGACGTACAGTGAAGTTGGCGGCCTGAATACCGAACAATTTGTTGAACCGACGCTAATACGTTATCCATCCTTTGATAAGCGCCAAATTCCGGCATTTATCTACAAGCCGCGTAAACCGGGTCGATTACCTGTAATTATCAGTATTCATGGTGGGCCGGAAGGTCAGGCGCGTCCCAACTTTAGTAGCACGATTCAACTGTGGATGGATAAATTGGGTGCAGCGGTGATTACACCGAATGTGCGTGGCTCGGCAGGTTACGGTAAAGAATACATTAATCTTGATAACGGCTTTAATCGCGAAGACTCGGTGAAGGATGTCGGCGCTTTGCTTGATTGGATTGCCGCGCAGCCGGACTTAGATGCAAGCAGAGTGGCAGTGATAGGCGGAAGCTATGGTGGTTACATGGTACTGGCCTCGGCAGTGCATTTCAGCGACAGATTAAAAGCTGCCGTCGATATCGTTGGCATATCCAACTTTGTGACGTTTTTGCAAAATACACAGGACTATCGTCGTGACCTTCGTCGGGTTGAATATGGCGACGAAAGAGATCCTGCGATGTATGAACACCTGCAGAAAATCAGCCCGAGCAATAATGTGGATAAGATTAATGTACCGATGTTCGTCGTCCAGGGCCAAAACGATCCGCGTGTTCCGGTGACTGAAGCGGAGCAAATTGTTGCAGCTCTACGCGCAAATGGTAAACCGGTTTGGTATATGAACGCGCTGAACGAAGGTCATGGTTATCGCAAAAAGGAAAACGCTGATATTTATCAGCAAGCCGTTGTTTTGTTTTTTCAACAACACTTATAAGAAGATGAGCCCCCACCCACTCAGGGGGCTTTCGCATTTCTGAATTTATTAAACCAATTACTGCGGATGATGGTGCCAGTCCCGGTTAGAATATTTGTCGCGTGATGGTTTTAAAGGATGGCCTTTTTGGATTCTGGGCACTCGGCTCATCAAGATTAAAAACAATATGATGATGAGCGGTGGTGCGATAAGTAAATAGCGCCAGTCAGCGGCGCCCAAAAAAACAATAAAACCGCAGATGACACATATGACTAAAGAGCTAATCAAAGTCGTTATTGCTGACATTGTTATGTCCTCAGATGCTGAACAACTAGTCTCTACGCAATAAATATTTGTATAGATCAACAGTAGCCAGGTTGCCGTTATTTAAGACCTCTCGAAGATGTCTTTACCAATAAAAAAGGGCCCTCAGGGCCCTTTTTTATTAAACGAATAATGGCTTAGTGGTTGTGTCCACAGCCACCGTGTCCATGCACGTGGCCATGGGCAATTTCATCGGCGGTGGCGTCACGTACGCCCAGTACTTCCACGTCGAAATTGAGTGTCAGGCCAGATAATGGGTGGTTACCGTCCACCACAACTTCTTCATCGGTAACATCAATTACGATTACGGTTTGCTCTCCGTCATCCGTGCCTGCACGGAATTGCATACCCACTTCGACATCCATGCCATCGAACATAGATTTTGGCACGGCCTGCATCAGATTATCGTTGCGCTCGCCGTAGGCATCTTTTGGCTCGATAGTCACATCCAGCTTGTCGCCTGCCTGTTTACCTTCTAGTGCATCTTCCAGCCCCTGAATCAGGAAACGGGTGCCATGCAGGTAAACCATAGGTTCGCCATCGCGCGAACTGTCAATTTGAGCGCCTTCGGCTGTGCTCACGGTAAAATGCATGGTGACCACGCTGTTTTTGCTAATTTTCATCGTTAGAAAGACCTATTGTTCATCAAGGGAATAAGGTAATGGCTGCACGGTAAAGGTGGCGTCTGGTGTCTCTTTACTTCGCAATACGGCACCCGTTTCGGTGTCATTAGGTAATACGGCCATAATCCAGGTTTCGGCGCCAAGGGTAGCACAGTTCAGGACGCTGCCGCCAACGCGCCAGTTGTCGCCCAATTGTATTTCCAACCCCGCACCAGAGGCTAATTCAACCGCAGTATCCGATTTAAGCAGATAGGCCGCGCGCTTGTTGCGCCCCAGATATTTCGTTCTGGCGACAGTTTCCTGACCCATGTAACAGCCTTTGGTAAAGCTGATGGCATTTAGTGCCTGCATATTGATTTGCTGTGGAACATACTCGGATTGGGTAGTAGCGGTTACTGTGGCAATGCCAGCAAGGATATCTGTCAGCGTCCACAGCACGCCCGGTTGCAGGTTTTCTGCGGTTGACGTTTGTTCGCCAATCCATAAGAAACGCGGTAATTCGCCTTCCAGCCTGACAATCACAGACTGATTGTTAGCTACGACCGCCATGGGTTCTGAGGGAAGGGATATGTCGCCTGTAAGGGCAGGCTTTTCGCCGACCATGCCCATTACTGAAAGTGAATGTTCGGTACTGAACTGAACCTTGGAAAATACCCCATATTTTTTAAGCTCTGCCAACGATTTCTCTGCGGCACTGATATCCATGATGAGCAAAATACTATCTTGCCACGACACTAACAGCATAGTGCTCCACATTTTGCCCTTGGCGTCACAGTGACAGGCGCGCAGGGCTTGCTGATCGCTAAGCCGGTTGAGGTCCTGCGTTAATTGACCCTGCAAGAATGTGATCCTGTCGTCACCACTGACACGAATAACGCTGAGGTTACAATCAGTAACATTGAAGTTTTCGGGAATTTGACTGGCATGTGCGATCATGCTGTGTCCTTAGGCGTTATAAATCGAAAGATTGCTCAGCATATGGGGACAAATTAACAGCCTGCAAGGCTTCTGCTATTATCTGCTGAAATTTTTTTAAGAGTTGTATTAAATGTTTACCGATCAACGCCTGCGACGTTTGAAGTGGGCATGCCGTCGCGGCATGCTTGAACTGGATGTATTGTTTCTTCCGTTTGTTGAAGAAGCGTTTAGTCAATTGGATGATCACCAGCAAGAGGTGTTTGAACGACTACTAACCTGTGATGACCCGGATTTATTTGCCTGGGTGATGGGGCATCAGCAGTGCGATGATCCTGAATTGGCCGCGATGGTGAGTACGATTGTCAACCGGGTCAAAGTTTAGGATTGAGATTAGGCCGTCGCGTCAGGCCAAATGGCTGTTGGGCGTGATGGCGTTGCTGGTAACGTTCGTCATCGCCGGATGGCCGGTGTATTGGCCACAGCAGGTCTGGTTGCAAATCTTTTTGATTCTATTGGCATGGACCGTCACACTCCGTCGCGTCGCCATTAAACAATCGACCCGAGTCGCTATTGTGGATGATAGTGGTCAATGGCTTTGGACGGATAATCAGCAAAATTATCAGTTAACGGCTAACTCCCGTTGTTTGCCTGTGTTACTGTTTATACAACTCCAGGCAAAGATTGGTTTGGAAAAACAGCGATTTTGGATCTTCAGGGATGCGCTGGACGATACGAATTTTCGACGTGTCAGTCGTTTAATCTTACGACTGCAACGATAAGGTCATTATGATCCCGGTTATATGGACAGATAACTTCAGGCCCGGCACAGCGCGTGTAATTCAGCGGGTGCTGAGTAAACGCCCAAGCAGCCAACCTTCGTTGCCCAGGATCGCGGTGTTTGACCAACATATAGCAGTTGATGAACAACAGCTCTCGCGCTACCAGCGACTGGTAGGATTGCCTGCCAGCTCAACATTACCGCCGCTTTTTTTGCAGGTATACAGCTTGCCTATGCAGCTTTTTCTGCTGGGGCATGATGACTTTTCCATGCGTGTATTGGGATTGGTACACCTGTCAAATCAGGTGACCCAATGGCGTGCTATTGCCGCTCACGAAGATCTCCGTGTGATTAATTATCTGACCAATCTGCGCCCACACAAACGCGGCTGGGTATTTGATTTATGCACCGAAGCCTTGAGTGAAGGCGAATTGGTTTGGCGTAGCACAGCAACCAGTTTGTCTCGTGCTGAGCATAACCAGAAGGCTAGTTGGCAGGGGTTGTCATTGCAGTTACACGATCCCGTGCAACAGCCGCTCACCCTTGGTGATGATCTTGGCCGTCGCTATGCCAAAGTATCCGGTGACTACAATCCGATCCATTTGTGGCCTGTTACCGCGCGGTTGTTCGGTTTTAATCGTCAGATTATGCATGGTATGTGGAGTAAGGCGCGTTGCCTGGCGGCGGTGGCGGAGCAACGGGAATTAAGCCGTTTTCATTGTCGGGTCGATTTTAAAAAGCCGGTCAGCTTGCCTGCCAGCGTCAATATCAACTGGCAAGGACAAGAAAATGGTGGACAGTTTAGCCTGACAGGCAGCCAGGAAACCGTCCATTTGTTAGGTGAGATCAGTGATCAGTTACCGGATCCGGTGTCAGTACAGTCGGTCCACTGGGCGCAGATGGCTCAGGAAAGTCCAGATTGTAATGGAGCCCCCGCGATTCCTTTCGAGTAATCGCACAGCGCACAATTAATTCAGCGACCTGCACTAAATTACGTAATTCCAATAAGTTATTGCTAACGCGGAAGTGACTGTAATATTCGTGAATTTCCTGCTGCAAAAGTTCGATCCTGCGTAACGCACGCTCCAAACGTTTGTTAGTACGCACTATCCCTACATAGTCCCACATAAACAATCTAAGCTCATGCCAGTTGTGCTGAATAACGACTTCTTCATCGGAGTTGGTGACCTGAGATTCATCCCATGGGGCGACCTTTTCTTCAGACTCAAACTCATTGAGACGCGAGATGATATGCGCTGCACCAGCATGGGCAAACACGACGCATTCCAGCAAACTATTACTTGCCATGCGATTGGCACCATGCAAGCCGGTATAGGCCACTTCACCTACCGCGTATAAATTTTCCAACGTAGTTTTGGCATTCAGGTCGGTAACAACCCCACCGCAGCTGTAATGCGCAGCGGGTACGACCGGAATAGGCTGACGGGTAATATCGATACCCAACGAGCGACACTTGCGGTAAATCGTTGGAAAATGTTTGACGATAAAGTCGGCCGGCTTGTGCGATATATCCAGGTACATGCAGTCCGCACCGAGGCGTTTCATCTCATAGTCGATTGCACGGGCAACGATGTCCCGTGGTGCCAGTTCAGCCCGCTCATCGAAGGCAGGCATAAAACGACTACCATCCGGGCGTTTCAGCAGTGCACCTTCACCCCGCAGTGCCTCAGTGATCAGAAAGTTTCGTGCTTCCGGGTGGTACAGGCAGGTTGGATGGAACTGATTGAATTCCATATTGGCGACGTCACATCCAGCGCGCCAGGCCATCGCGATGCCATCACCACTGGCGACATCCGGATTCGAGGTATATTGGTACACCTTGCTGGCGCCGCCGGTCGCCAATGCCAAAAAGCGAGCGCGTATGGTTTCAACATGTTCGCGGTTACGATTCCACACATAGGCGCCAACCAAACGCTGGCGCTGCTGCTTACTGCGAATCAGGTCGATGGCATTGTAACGTTCAAAAATATGGATATTCGGATGTGCGCGGACCGCATCTACCAGAGTGGTTTGCACCGCTTTACCAGTGGCATCGGCGGCATGCAAAATCCGCCTGTGACTATGCCCCCCTTCACGGGTCAGATGATAACGGGTTTGACCCTTTGGGCCTTTTTCCTGATCAAACGGCACGCCAAACTGAATCAGCCATTCCATCGCCTGTTTCGCCCGCGAGGCAGTAAACCTTACCGCCGCCTCTTCACACAAACCGGCACCGGCATCCAATGTATCAGCCACATGGGCGTCAATGCTGTCGTCTTCATCAAATACCGCCGCGATTCCACCCTGAGCATAATAGGTGGAACCTTCTGCGATTGGCCCTTTACTGAGCACAATGACCTGACAGTGGTCGGCTAATTGCAAGGCCATACTTAAACCGGCAGCGCCGCTGCCAATAATCAAAACATCACAACGATGTTCAATTGACTGAGTCATAAGGTAAACTGGTCGATAGAAAATGCGAAATACGCGTGAGAATGGCCACAGGATACAAAATCCTGCCGCGTAACAGGATGGTTTTTTAACGGTTAAGTAAAAAAAATTAGCCGAAACATAAAATATTTCGAACTTATTCAAAAAAACGAAGTCTATTCAATGTGCTTGCGGGGCCTAACGCAGTAGAAAAGATGTTCTTAGGGAGAGTCGGCTCTGATGAGCGAGCAATTAACTGACCAGCAGATTGTGGAGAAGGTGCAGGGAGGCGACAAAAATGCCTTCAATCTGTTGGTAAGCAGATATCAACATAAAGTGGCGCATTTGGTTGCCCGTTATGTGAAGAATAGTGGAGATGTGGCAGATGTTACCCAGGAAGCGTTTATAAAAGCGTATCGGGCATTGCCAAATTTCCGGGGAGAAAGTGCGTTCTACACCTGGCTGTATCGAATCGCGGTAAATAGTGCCAAAAATTATTTAGTGGCACAGGGCCGGAAGCCACCTGCTAACGATGTGGAAGCAGATGAGGCTGAGTATTACGATGGCAGCGATGCATTAAAGGAAAATGCCTCACCTGAACGCACCTTAATGTCACAGCAGATGGAAGCGCTGATATTTAGCACCCTGGAAAGTTTACCGGAAGACTTACGCATGGCGTTAACGTTGCGGGAGATTGAAGGGTTAAGTTACGAGGACATTGCCAACGTGATGGAATGTCCGGTTGGAACGGTGCGTTCACGAATTTTTCGTGCACGGGAAGCCATTGATAAAGTGCTGCAGCCTTTGCTGGAGCAATAATGGAACGAGTGAATATGTCGCAACAGAAACATGAACAGTTGTCTGCCTTTATGGATGGTGAGCATGCTGATCAGGATCTGATCAAACAGATCAGTCAGGATGGTGCATTACACGGCAACTGGCAGCGTTACCATTTGGTGCGCGCCACTTTGCGTAATGAGTTACCACCGCAGATTCAGTTGGATATCGCCACATCAGTGGCTGCGGCACTCGAGCATGAACCCGTTATTCTGGCGCCGAACAAATCTCGCTGGCAGCAATTGCCGCTGGTGGGTAATGTGATTCCAATGGTGAAGAATGTTGGACAACTGGCCATTGCTGCATCGGTCGCGGTTGCAGTGGTGTTTGCAGTGCAACAGTATAATCAACCGGTTGAGATTCAACCGGGTAATGATGGTCTCGGCTTTGGTATGGGTGTGCAAGGCGGCATGTCTCCGGTCAGTCTTGAGCAGACGCAGACGGTACCGGTAGCCAACCAATATGAGTTATTGGAGCAACGCCGTCGGATAAACGCTTTGCTTATCGATCATCATCAGCAAATGCGTCTTAAACAATTGCAAATGCAATCTCAGCAAGGCGAAGTGGTAGAGCTTGAACCTGAGCAGGAGACGCCCCAACAATGAAATGGCTGATTGGCGCCCTTTCTTTTTTTTACATATCGGCAGCTTCGGCTGCCGATGTCGACTCTGAAACCGATGCCAGACAATGGTTGGGCAATATGGCGCAGGCCATGCAATCGCTCAATTACGATATGTCATTAGTTATTCTGCAGCCCGGCGGCACCGTGGAGCCCTATCGTTGGCGACATGGCGTTATTGACGGTAAAACCGTAGAGCATTTGAGTATGCTCAACGGGCCTGGTCGGGATGTAGTGCGGGTCGACAATGTCGTGAGTTACTTTGAACCCAACGTACCGGCCTTTTCAATTCATTCAACGTCCATCAACGGCCCTATTTCTGGCACCTTGTTGCGTAATCCCAGCGCGTTAACTGCCAGTTATGATTTTGTGCTGGTCGGACGTAGTCGTGTTGCGGGCCGCGCCACGCAGCAAATCCGCATTATCAGTCGTGATAAAAGCCGCTATGGCTACAGTCTTTGGCTGGATCAGGAAACCTCCTTGCCTTTAAAACTTGATATGCTGGATAGTCAGGGCAAGGTGCTGGAACAAGTACAAATTACCTCGGTTGCGGTGACAGTAAATGCCGAAGAGAGCTTGCAGAATGTAGACGTGGCAAACTTACCTGAAGTTTTGATTGCTAACCCGGCAGCTGCCAATGCCCATCGCTGGTATGCTGGCTGGCTACCTGATGGCATGGAAGAAATTATGCGTGACCGCCATCGTCTGCCCGTCACAGGTGCGCCAGTTGATTATTTGTTGCTCAGTGATGGGCTGATAGATGTCTCTGTATATGTGCAGCCTGTGGGCGATGCCACGACAGGTGAACAGGCATTTCGGGTTGGCAGTGATACCTACTTTTCTACGCAGATTGGTCAGTTAACGGTGACGATTGTCGGTAAGTTACCGCCGCAAACAGCAAACCGTATTGCTCAGTCATTGGTTGTGAAGGTGCCATAGGCATGATGCAGGAAATGGCTGAGGTCGTGGCGGTCGAGGCTGGGCGAATCTGTGTGCAAACTCAGATAAAAACTACCTGTAATGCCTGCCAGGCCAATAGTGATTGTGGCACAGGTGTGGTCGCCAGTGCGTTGGCGCCCAAGATGCAGCAGTTTTGGCTCGAAACCGGGGCGTCTTTAAAAGTAGGCCAGCAGGTAAAGATTGGCATTCCTGAACAGCAGGTCCTGATAGCATCGTTGTTGCTCTATCTGTTGCCATTAATCGTTTTGATCACCAGTGTTCTGCTACTTGAATCGCGCTTAAGCGAAGGCTGGTTAATTTTGGTCAGTGCCGCAATGGCAGCTGGCAGCTATTGGCCGCTGAAAGGTTATTTTTCCCGCCGTGAACGTCAATATCAGCCCATTTTATTGGACGTCTCACTGCCGCAGGTAGAGACGCCGATACGACAAATCTTCGATTAATGCCGACAAGGCGATAACTTTGTGGCACAGAGCATCGCCAAACGCTGCGAAAACCGCTAAAATCACGGCAATTTTTTGCACAATTATTTGTCATATTCCGTCGCACCTTAAATGCCGGAATAACTCAGTAGTAGGTTTATGTCAGACAACACTATCCAACTGGATCACATCCGAAATTTTTCCATTATTGCCCACATTGACCACGGGAAATCGACCCTGTCAGATCGTTTAATTCAAACATGCGGTGGTTTAACCGATCGGGAAATGGCTGCGCAGGTACTGGATTCGATGGATCTGGAGCGTGAGCGAGGCATCACCATTAAAGCGCAGAGCGTAACGCTGAAATACAAAGCCAAAAATGGTGAAACGTACCAGCTGAATTTCATCGATACGCCAGGACACGTGGATTTTACCTACGAGGTATCCCGCTCTCTGGCTGCCTGTGAAGGGGCGTTGTTGGTGGTAGACGCGGGACAGGGCGTGGAAGCGCAGACGCTGGCTAACTGCTACACCGCCATCGATATGGATATGGAAGTGGTACCCATTCTGAATAAGATTGATTTGCCGCAGGCTGAACCTGAGCGCGTGGCGGAAGAAATCGAAGATATCGTCGGGATTGACGCGATCGATGCGGTGCGTTGCAGCGCTAAAACTGGTGTCGGTATTGAAGATGTGCTGGAAGTCATCGTCAACAAAGTACCGCCACCAACAGGAGATCTGGACGCGCCATTACAAGCACTGATTGTGGACTCCTGGTTTGATAACTATCAGGGTGTCGTGTCTTTGGTGCGCGTGGTCAACGGTCAGTTAAAATCAGGCGACAAAATTAAGATCATGTCCAACGGCCAGGTACATCAGGTCGATAAAGTTGGGATCTTTACGCCGAAAATGACCGATACCGGCGTGCTTAAAACTGGTGAAGTAGGCTTTATTATTGCCGGAATTAAAGAAATCCATGGTGCGCCAGTGGGTGACACAATCACGCTGGCGAAAACACCAGCGGATAAAGCATTGCCTGGCTTTAAGAAAGTTAAACCGCAGGTATACGCGGGTATGTTCCCGGTCAGCAGCGATGAGTACGAAGATTTTCGTGATGCCTTAGCCAAGCTAAGTCTGAATGACGCGTCTTTGTTCTATGAGCCAGAAAACTCAACCGCGCTTGGCTTTGGTTTCCGCATCGGCTTCCTGGGGATGCTGCATATGGAGATCATTCAGGAGCGTCTGGAACGGGAATACGACCTGGATCTGATTACCACCGCACCGACGGTAGTGTATGAGGTGGTGACCAGCGACGGTAATACGCAATTGGTTGATAACCCGTCCAAATTACCGCCAGTGAATAACATCGCCGAAATTCGTGAGCCGATTGTTGAAGCCAATATTCTGGTGCCACAGGATTATCTGGGTAATGTGATTACCCTGTGTGTGGAAAAGCGCGGTATGCAAACCGGCATGACTTATCACGGCAAACAAGTGGCAGTAACCTATGAGTTGCCAATGGCGGAAGTGGTGTTGGATTTCTTCGATCGTCTGAAATCGACCAGTCGCGGTTTTGCCTCACTGGATTATAACTTTAAGAAGTTTGTGGCTGCCGACATGGTCCGTCTGGATATTCTGGTTAACGGTGAACGCGTCGATGCGCTGGCAATCATTACCCACCGTGATAATGCGCAGTATCGTGGTCGGGATCTGGTAGAGAAATTACGCGAGCTGATCCCAAGACAGATGTTCGATATCGCGATTCAGGCGGCAATCGGCAATCACATTATCGCCCGAAGCACAGTTAAACAGTTGCGTAAAAACGTAATCGCCAAATGTTATGGTGGTGACGTAAGCCGTAAGAAAAAGCTGTTACAGAAGCAAAAAGAAGGTAAGAAACGGATGAAGCAGGTGGGTAATGTGGAACTGCCACAAGATGCCTTCCTGGCAATATTGAAAGTAGGAAAATAAATGGCAAATTACTTCTCAATTCTGCTGGTAGTGGTCACGCTTGCCAGTGGCCTGATATGGCTGGCAGATAAATATTTATGGGAGCCTAAACGTCGTCTGGCGGTGGAAACGGCTAAAGGCAATGACGGTGTTGGTGAAGAATATCTGGCCAAACTGGCTGCTGAACCGGCAATGGTGGATACCGCCAAACAAATCTTCCCGGTTATCGCGTTTGTGCTGGTGCTGCGTTCATTTTTGTATGAACCGTTTCAAATCCCATCAGGTTCTATGATGCCTACCTTGTTGGTCGGGGATTTTATTCTGGTCGAAAAGTACGCTTATGGGCTGCGTGACCCGGTTACCCGAACCAAATTTTTGGAAACCGGCGAACCAGAGCGCGGTGATATCGTAGTGTTTAAGTATCCGCTCAATCCATCGCAGGACTACATCAAGCGTGTGATTGGCCTGCCCGGTGATACGGTGATTTACAAAAACAAGCAAATTACCGTAAAACCTGCCTGCCGAGAGGTTAACTGTCCGCCAGCACAAACCATGGCATTGACTGCACAGGAAAACAGCGAGTTCCTTGATGGCCCTGTTTGGCTGGAGCAGTTCGGTGAACAGTTAGGTGACGTTGAGCACAATATTCTGCGTAATCCATCGCGCAACGTGACTTATCCATTTCAGCAAAATGCGACCCGTTACAACGAATGGATTGTGCCGCAAGGCGCCTATTTTGTGATGGGCGACAATCGTGATAATAGTATGGACAGTCGATACTGGGGCTTCGTGCCAGAGGAAAATCTGGTCGGTAAAGCGGTGGCGATTTGGATCAGTTTTGAGTTTGATCATGCGCCTGACAGCAGCATGCCCGGCTGGATCCCAACTGGCGTGCGCTTTAATCGCGTAGGTGGCATTCATTGATCGTTCAATATGGTGCCATGACCAAGTTACAGCGAACCCTTGGGCATGAATTTAATAAGTCGCTATTACTCGATCTGGCCCTGACCCATCGCAGTGTCAAAGGTCAGCACAATGAAAGATTAGAGTTTCTTGGTGATGCTGTGCTGGGCATGGTTATCGCAGAAGTACTGTTCAAGCGTTATCCTCAGGAATCCGAAGGCAAACTGACGCGCATGCGTGCGGCGCTGGTGCGGGAAGAAACTCTTGCTCAGGTGGCCAAGCAGTTAACCTTAGGCGAATACATTAAGCTCGGCCCGGGTGAGATGAAAAGCGGTGGACAGCGCCGCGACTCGATTCTGGCTGACGCGGTGGAAGCGATTTTGGGCGCAATTTATCTGGATGCCGGCTTCGATGCTGCCAAAGCGCGCGTGTTGGATTGGCTAAGCAGTCAATTAGACAACATCGATCCCAATGCGCAGGTAAAAGATGCAAAGACTCGTTTGCAGGAATATCTGCAGGGCAGAGCGATGCCGTTGCCTGAATACAATGTGATCGATATTCAGGGTGCGGAACACGCCCAAACCTTTTTCATAGAATGCCGGGTGCCGGGAATAGAGAAGTCCTTTACGGCCAGTGGCAGTAGTCGTCGCAAAGCTGAGCAGGCAGCGGCGAAGCAAGCATTGCAGGAACTCAATAATGCAGGATAACCAGGAGCCAACCCAATATTGTGGGTTAGTGGCGATTGTCGGTCGCCCTAATGTAGGTAAATCTACCCTACTAAATAAGCTGTTAGGGCAGAAAGTCAGTATCACCTCACGTAAACCGCAAACGACCCGTCACCGTATCATGGGGATTGATACCGAAGGTGAGTATCAAACCATTTATGTGGATACACCGGGGTTACACCGTGAAGAAAAGCGCGCGATTAACCGCTATATGAACCGTGCCGCTTCCAGTTCTTTGCAGGATGTGGGATTGGTGTTGTTTGTGGTGGAAGGCACACGTTGGACCGATGACGATGATATGGTGTTAAGCAAATTACAGGACTGTAATTTGCCGGTTTGGCTGTTGGTGAATAAGTCCGACAATGTACGTGATAAAACCAGCATGCTGCCGCACCTGCAAATGCTGGCAGCGAAGTATCCGTTCGAACAAATTATGCCGATTTCGGCAAAGCAAGGTAAGAACATAAAGCAGTTGCGTGAACTTGTGCGCAACAGCTTGCCTGAAGGCGAACACTTTTATCCTGAAGAATATATTACTGACCGCTCGCAACGTTTTATGGCAGCAGAAATTATTCGTGAAAAGCTGATGCGCTTTACGGGCGATGAACTGCCTTATTCGGTCACGGTGGAAATCGAACAGTTCAAAATGACCGAAAACGGCGTGTTTCGCATTAACGGTTTGATCCTGATTGAACGGGATAGCCAGAAGCCGATGATCATTGGTAAAGGTGGTAGCCGCCTGAAAACCATTGGTGCGGAAGCGCGTATGGATATGGAACGCTTATTTGATACCAAAGTATTTCTGGAACTTTGGGTGAAAGTGAAAAGTGGCTGGGCTGACGACGAACGTGCATTGCGTAGCCTTGGGTATGGTGAAGACTGACGGAGCCCCTATGCAGGACTTGGCATCGATTCGACGTGAATATAGTCAGGATAAACTGTCGCGGGATAAGCTGGCAGATGATCCATTTCTGCAATTCGATGCCTGGTTAAAACAGGCTATTGATGCGGGACTGCCAGATCCAACGGCCATGACTGTGGCCACCGTGGATACACAAGGACAGCCATCTCAACGCATTGTGCTGCTTAAGGATGTGTCTGCTGGTGGGTTTGTGTTTTATACCAATACAGGCAGCCGCAAGGCACAGGAATTGGCGCACAACCCGAAAGTCTCTTTGCACTTTCCCTGGCATTTTCTGGAGCGACAGGTCAGCGTGCGCGGCAGCGTAGAAAAGCTCAGTGTGGCTGAGGTGGCGAAATACTTTCTGTCCCGTCCCCGTGAAAGTCAGCTTGCGGCCTGGGCGTCACAACAAAGCCATCCCATTTCGTCCCGCCAGTTATTGCTGGAAAAATTTGCCCAGATAAAACGCAAATTCAATCAAGGTGACGTGCCGTTACCGGATTTTTGGGGTGGGTATCGGGTCATTCCTAGCCATATTGAATTCTGGCAGGGGGGAGAACATCGCCTGCATGACCGTTTCGTGTATAGCCGTCAGGGGCAAGACTGGCAAATTGAACGGTTGATGCCTTGATCGACAGTCATTGTCATCTTGATTTCGACGCGTTTGAGCATGATCGCAATGAGTTGATTGCTCGCTGCCAGCAGGCCGGCATCAGCCGTATTATGTTGCCCGGCACCCATCAGGCCGGTTGGCAGCAACAGTCGACGCTACAGCAAGCACAGCCGATGCTGGATATTAGTTTCGGTTTACATCCGTACTTTATTCGCGATGATTGGCAACAGCAGCTGGATTATCTGCATACATTACTGGGATCCATCCAGCCACAGGCGATAGGCGAAATCGGGCTGGATGCCAGCCTGGCGGTGCCGATGGCATTGCAGCAGCAGATTTTACAAATACAACTGAAGTTAGCGATGTCGTATCAGCTGCCGATCATTCTGCACCACCGAAAAACCCATCATTTGCTTATTCAGGCACTGAAAGAAACGCAGTTTTGCTACGGTGGCGTGGTGCATGGGTTTTCTGGCAGCCTGCAACAGGCACAGGAATATTTACGTTATGGTATTCGGCTTGGAATTGGCGGCACCATTACTTATCCTCGCGCGCAAAAGACTATCGCAACCCTAAAAGCACTACCAGACGATAGCTTTATGCTGGAAACCGATGCACCCGATATGCCGCTAATGGGCGCACAAGGGCAGCGAAACACGCCATTGCAGGTACTGAAGGTAGCAAACGCTGTCGCACACATCCGTGGGCAAAGCGTCGATGAGATTGACCAATTAACGACGGCCAATTATTTGGCGACGTTTGGCTTATCCCGATAACGCCATTTGTAGAAGCCGCGGGTAGCCATAACGCCCACCAACAGTGATAACACCATCAACATTCCAGCCTGAAATAAAATCTCGTGCTGATACGCCTGATAGTGTTGCAGCACACGGTCGCGCCACAGCAGTACACGCAAAAACCCGAGAATTTTATCGTCCTGCTGGATTTCCTGCACATACACCAGTAATTCCGGCTCTTGTTCCGGGGCAAACAGGGTAACCAGTGAGCTTTGCTCGTCACTACTGAGCAGCAGTTCGCCGTTATCGCGGTACAGGGAAACTGAATGTACGTGTTCATCCTCTTCGAGAATGTGCAGTTGTAACTTAACTGCCTCTAACTCATTGGTACTGAGGTGGCCGGCCAGCAAGCGCGCATTTTGCGCACTGATCATATAACCGAGTTGATTTGCCTGACGTTGCAGTTGCTGTTCATCCTGAATCAGGTTGTTTAACCATAAATACAGGGCAATAAAGCCCCCCGCCAACGCCACCAGAAAATTGAGCAGGCGTTTGATAATGGATGCGCCACTGGGCGCGACATAATGGTCGGAATGGATTCTGTTCATCGCCGTTACGATAGGGCAAATCGCTTGAATTTCAAAGCCTTTGTCAGCATTATCGGCATCTTTACTTGCAGGGGTGAGCATGGCCAGTTATTCAGTTTCCGCGTTGCATTGGCAAAGTGCCGGTTATTTTCTCAGTCAGTTTGATGCCACACGCACCTACCAATTTTGCGCTGAGCGCGAAATCACTGCGTTACGTTGTGAGAAGCAGACGATACGCTTAGTGATTGCTGCTCCCGCTTTGTCACTGGACAAACTGTACAAAGTGCTGGTCGGGCTTGGCCTTGAGGCAAGCCGCTGTGTATGGCATCCCTCCGCGTTTAATGCTCAAACCCAAACTCAGGCAGCGATTGTTTACCTGCCGCAAGACATTAATTTAGACAAATCAACAGTCACACAGACCGCGCAGGCCCATCGCGCAGAAATAGCGCTATTGTCACAGGGACCACGTATTACACAGCCCGGCCTGCTGGTAATGGATATGGACAGCACGATGATTGCGTGTGAGTGCATTGATGATATCGCAGCATTGGCCGGGGTAGGTCCTCAGGTCAGTGAAGTGACGGAATTAGCCATGCAGGGCAAGTTGGATTTCGCCCAGAGCCTGCGTCAACGGGTGGCCTGTTTGCAAGGCGCTCCGCAATCTATTCTGGAGACGGTAAGAGATGCTTTGCCAATTATGCCTGGCATGATGGTGCTGCTGAACAGTCTCAAGCAGGCTAACTGGAAAGTAGCATTGGCCTCAGGAGGCTTTACCTACTTTGCTGATCATTTACGTGAACGTCTAGAACTGGACGCGGCCGAGGCCAACGTATTGGGCATTGAGAATGGCAAATTAACCGGTGAAGTCATAGGCCGCATTGTCGATGCCAATGTAAAAGCGCACACGGTGTCGTCACTGGCCGCGCAGTTCTCATTACCCATGACGCAGACGGTTGCCATGGGCGATGGTGCTAATGATCTGACTATGATGGGCGTTGCCGGGCTCGGTGTTGCGTTTCACGCCAAGCCAGTGGTGCAGGAAAAAGCGGCGGCTTCGATTCGATTCAACAGCCTCGATACGCTGCTGCACTACTTAGTCTGACGAACTCAGGCGCGCAAGCGCCTGATGGTTGGCGGCCAAATGCTGTTGATTAAAGCCATAGCGCAGCATGGCTTCGTCACTGACATCAATTAAATCGCCGACTCCACTGATATTCCATAACTGATCTTCCAGTGCCTTGGCTTTGTGCAGGGCATACACGCCCAGATATTGCATCTCGGTTTTTATCATATCCGTGTCGGGTTTACCGGTACGCGCCAGAAACACTTTAATTGCATAAAAGCATCCCTTATCCATTGCTGTGGAGATAAAATCGCGCCGCGCCTGATCTGAACCAAATTCCTCACTGAAACGGCAGGTAATCGCGTCTGATACCTTATCCGCGTTGGGGTTAAACCCCACGAAGGCCTCTTTCATCACAGGTCGTGTATTGGTTTTTAATTTGCTTAATGTGGCTTGCAGGAAATCCTGCGACTTGCCTGCATACAGAAAATACAGATTAAGCTGACCCGCGCTTGCGCCAAAACTAAGTAGCGGATACAGTGAATGCTTGGGGGTGATATCCAAAATGGCGTCAGGCCTGAACTGCAAGCCTGTTTTGCTGACAAAAAACGGCACATTGGGGATATGCGCAGAGTAAACGTTACGCAGGGCTTCACCCAAGCCTGGTAACATGTCGTCATCCTGATAGGTTTTCAGTAACTGACGGTTTTTCTGGATCACGCGCCCGAACAATGATTCGGCACTGTGGGTATCGTGCGCATGCAGAATGTGCAGATTAAGCACGCTGCGATCCGGGCTGATATTGCGCACTGAGTAATACAGTCCCTTCAACGGCAATTTTGAATTGGCCTCTTGCAGACGCGGGAAACTGACCTGCACTTCTTCATACAAATTGCCATTAAATGGCTGATTCAGCTGAACTTTTATACCTTGTAATGACACATCTTCGGTTACGCCATGCAGGGTTAAATAAGGCGTATCCAGCACAATTTCAGTACGTAACTGATAGCGGTCAAAAATCCGCATATTGGCATATTTAAAGCGGTGCAGACTGAGTGTGTTGTTACTCACAGGGTTATGTATAAAGGGCTGCAACGCGGACAATTTCTGCCTGTCTAATTTAAAACGCAGAAATGGGCGGGTATTCCATTGGTCGGTAATGTTCGTCAGCAACGCCATCTGCCCGATTTCATGTAATTTACCCTGCAAGCGCGGCGCTGGGGGCTTATCACGCAGACGAGGATTGTCTAATGCATCATCCGGAATGCTACTGGGCGCAAAACTATGGTCGGCATTGATGGCGCATAGTTGCAGCTTGTATACACGCCAACTGGCTTTGCGTGCGCCATAACCGCGGAATAAATTGGCCAGTAACGGTTGGGTTTTGAGTTCATCCCAGCTGGCAGAGTAATACCAGCTTTGCTCATCTTTATGATGAACGAAGCTAAACAGGTAGGTTTCGGTCAGATTGTTGTCCAGTAAATACTGAATGCGGGCCTGGCGTAATAACTGATGCAGCTGCAGTTGACCGTTATGATCCATCCAGTAATAAATACTTTCCTTGTTGCAGTCGTTGGTCAATACATAGCGTGGAATGTAGCGACCGTCCTGCTCGGCTAAAAATACCGGCACCGAGCTGACATGGGGGATGTAGTACTGCTCGTAGCCTTTGGCACGGATTGCCTCGATGGTGTTATCCAGATTCAGCTTATAACGGCGCTTATTACCGTGGATAAAATTATTTAAAAATCCGTCGAAGCTGGGCGTCTTACGCGAGTGGGTACGCTTCAGGGCCAGACGTTGTTCCGTTTCGCGGTTTTCTACCTGAATCACCTCATAGGGGATCCCTTCACGCTTATCCATACTGTGATCGCCCGGCAGGCCGAGAAACTTGATAATTAGTCGCTCACCGCTTCGATAAGGCAGTTTGCGTTTTACTTTAATGCGCAAGCCCTGTACGGAAATATCCAGCGTGGTGCCTTTGCTTTTATCGTTGTATTCATTGAATATTTCGATGGCCACGGCGAAGTTCATGCGCTCTTCGCTGCGTTTTAGTAACTCAGCAAAGCGTATTTTGCGGGCAGGAAAATTGTCATCTGATGTTAGCGCGTCACCACTTGCCTGACTGGCTTGCTGGGCGCGTTGTTGAATTACACGGAAATTATTTTCGGTGTTGGTTACCGCTTCATACACGCCAATGGTGTAGCGGCCAAACGAGCGGGTCTGACGTTCAAACACATCAATCGCCACGTCATCCAGATAATGTACCAAACCATCATATTCATAACTACTGCAACGACCATCGACCAAGCCGCGCAAGTCGATGACCTTGCGACAGGGTTTAGCCAGCCGCTTTAACTCCAGCTTGAGCAGGAATCGTTTGGCAGCGGGCACCGATGTGGCGACGCTGGACAGGGTCTGATTAAAATCAGGTTGTCCAACCACAGGTTTTAACTGCTCAATAATGTCCTGAAATTGCTCGAAATCCTGCATGGCGATATGAAGTCTGACTCAATCCGATTTGTCTTAATAGCATGTTAAACGGTTATCGGCAGGAATGGCGATTTCCTCGTGAATTTAGTTACAATCACATCATCTCCAAACAGGAACAAGATTGTGGCAAAACGAAAAAGCGCATTTGTATGTAGTGATTGTGGTAGCGACTACCCGCGCTGGCAGGGACAATGTAACGATTGTGGGGCCTGGAATACCATTAGTGAAATTTTGCTTGGTAATCCGGTGAAATCCAGCGCAAGACAGGGGTATGCCGGGCAGGTGAGTGCACAAGTGCAGACCCTGGAAAGTATCGACTTACAGGCGTTGCCGCGTTTTAGTTCCGGGTTTAAAGAGCTGGACAGAGTACTGGGAGGCGGTATTGTCCCCGGCTCTGCCATGTTAATTGGTGGCTCGCCGGGCGCGGGAAAATCCACCCTGCTGCTACAAACCATGTGTCATTTGGCGGGTAATAGTAAAGCCTTATATGTTACTGGTGAAGAATCCCTGCAACAGGTCGCGATGCGCGCTCATCGTCTTGGCTTGCCGGGTGATCAACTGCAGTTATTAGCCGAAACCAGCATCGAAACCATTTGCGATGTGGCCTTGCAAATTAAACCGCAGATTATGGTGATTGACTCGATTCAGGTCATGCATGTGGCCGATGTGCAATCCGCGCCAGGCAGTGTTTCGCAGGTTCGTGAAAGCGCCGCATGGTTGACCCGTTTTGCCAAGGAACATCACATCGCAGTGTTTATTGTCGGCCATGTGACCAAAGAGGGCAGTCTGGCCGGGCCCAAGGTATTGGAACACTGTATTGACTGCTCAATGATGCTGGAAGGTGACAGTGACAGCCGCTATCGCACGCTGCGCACCCACAAAAATCGCTTTGGTGCGGTGAACGAGTTAGGGGTGTTTGCCATGACGGGTAAGGGTCTCAAAGAGGTGTCCAATCCTTCGGCGATCTTTTTGAGCCGTGGTGAAGAGCAGGCACCTGGTTCTGTGGTGTTGGTGGTATGGGAAGGCACACGTCCGCTGCTGGTAGAGCTTCAGGCGCTGGTGGATTACTCGCAATTGAACAATCCACGGCGCATTGCGGTGGGACTGGAGCAAAACCGCTTGGCCATGTTGCTGGCCGTGTTACATCGTCATGGTCAGTTACAAATGAATGATCAGGACGTATTCGCCAACGTAGTGGGTGGCGTACGCGTGGCAGAAACCGCGGCAGATTTAGCGCTGTTGCTGGCTATGGTCTCCAGTTTCCGCAATCAGGCACTGGCGCGTGATTTGATCGTGTTTGGCGAAGTGGGTTTGGCGGGTGAAATCCGCCCGGTGCCCAATGGTGCGGAGCGATTGGCTGAGGCGGCTAAACACGGATTCAAAAAGGCGATTGTGCCGTCGGCCAATATGCCGAAACAGCCGATTGCAGGTATGCAGGTTATTGGTGTAAAGAAACTCGCGGACGCACTGGACGCACTGTAAGTTAGTGGTGGTGCTCTAACAGTGCGGTCAGATCACGATTGAGCAATTCGTCGTCTGCCAGATTGACTTCCAGCAGGCGACGCAAATTACTGATGCTGTCGATATCCATACTATGAAACTCCAGCCCCATGCGGCCGTGCTCGGCGTGCTGGATTTTTGCCTCAACCTGAATAATTTCTTCCGTGCTGGACAGCGGAATGGTGAGTTGCACATTGATGCCAGGCTCCACCTCAAACAGTTTTGGCTGGGTTATCAATGCGCCATGCAGAGAGATATCTTTAAGGTCAACGGAAAAGACAAGGCCTCCCACCTTTAATTCGACCGTGGCGGTAAACAATACCCGGTGAAAGTGTCGCTTGTCTGACATAACTGACCTCTATTTGCTGATGCGTTTGTACTTAAGTCTGTGTGGCTCTACCACGTCCTGACCAAAGTTTTCCTTCAACCACACTTCATAATCACTGTAGTTACCTTCATAGAAGTTAACTTTACCCTCATCGCGATAATCCAGAATATGGGTCGCAACCCGGTCAAGGAACCAACGGTCGTGTGAAATCACCATAGCACATCCCGGGAATTCCAACAGGGCATTTTCCAGTGCGCGCAGGGTTTCTACGTCCAAATCATTGGTCGGTTCGTCGAGCAGCAACACGTTACCGCCAGTTTTCAGTAGCTTGGCCAAATGCACCCGGTTGCGTTCACCACCGGATAAATCTTTAATGAATTTCTGTTGGTCATTGCCACGGAAGTTAAAGCGGCTGACGTAAGCGCGGCTGTTGACTTCATAATTGCCGATGCGGATCAAATCCTGACCATCAGACACTTCTTGCCATACCGTATTTTCGCCTTTCATATCATCGCGGAACTGATCGACGCTGGCCAACTGCACGGTTTTACCAATTTTGATTTCACCACTGTCGGCTTGTTCCTGACCGCTGAGCATTCGGAACAAGGTAGATTTACCCGCTCCGTTAGGGCCGATGATGCCAACAATCGCGCCTTTCGGCATACGGAAGTTCATATCATCTATCAGAACTCTGTCACCATAGGTCTTACGCAGATTAACCACTTCGATAACATCGTCACCGAGGCGTTCACCGGTCGGGATATACAGTTCATTGGTTTCGTTACGGCGCTGGTAATCGGAGCTGTTAAGCTCTTCGAAGCGGGCCATCCGCGCTTTGCTCTTGGCCTGGCGGCCTTTAGGATTAGTGCGGACCCATTCCAGTTCCTGTTTGATGGATTTCTGGCGTGCTGTTTCTGTACGTTCTTCCTGTTCAAGACGTTTGTCTTTTTGCTCCAGCCAGCTGGAGTAGTTGCCTTCCCACGGAATACCGTGTCCACGGTCAAGCTCAAGTATCCAGCCCGCGACGTTATCGAGGAAATAACGGTCGTGGGTAATCGCGACTACAGTACCTTCGTAGTCGTGCAGGAATCGCTCTAACCAGGCAACGGATTCCGCATCCAGGTGGTTGGTCGGTTCATCCAGCAATAACATCTCTGGTTTTTCCAGCAGAAGTTTGCACAGCGCCACACGGCGACGCTCACCACCAGATAATTTATTTACATCTGCATCCCAAGGCGGAAGGCGCAGGGCATCTGCAGCGCGTTCCAGAGCATGCTCCAGGTTGTGCCCGTCTTTACTCTGAATGATGGCTTCTAACTGGCCTTGTTCTTTAGCCAGTGCGTCGAAGTCGGCATCAGGATCGGCATAGGCGGCGTACACTTCATCGAGACGCTTGAGTGCGTGCACCACATCTTCCACGGCTTCTTCGATATTGCCGCGTACGTCCTTTTCCATGTTCAGCTTCGGCTCCTGCGGCAGGTAGCCAATCTTGATGCCAGGCTGAGGACGCGCTTCCCCTTCGATGTCGGTATCGATACCGGCCATGATCCGCAATAAGGTGGATTTACCGGCGCCGTTTAGGCCCAACACACCAATTTTTGCACCCGGGAAAAAACACAGGGAGATATTTTTCAAAATTTCTTTGCGCGGCGGCACCACTTTGCCCACGCGCGACATGGTATACACGTATTGAGACATGATTGTCCTTTGCTGAGGTTGTCTGTAACGGAATAAGACGTTGAGTGCAGCTAGTTTAGCATTCTGTGCATGCCGATAGCAGTGTCGGAATTACAAAATCGTTGAAAATGTTTGTCTGTTTGCTCATTTCACTCAACAAAAATCAAAAATTAAAATCAATAAAAACAATCACATATGATTTTTTTGAAAAAAAGTTCAAAAAAACGCTAAAGATTCTAATGCTTTTGTCGATATCCATGGCTGAGGGGTGTTTTACGTTTAGATCGGTGAGGCCGGTTTGAACATTGAGGTTGATTGCTTATTGATTGAGGGATCGATAAGCAAGATTTGAGGCAACTCGCAAGAGTTGAATATCAGGCGAATGTCACAGGGTATGAGGGTATCCGGTGGCATTTTCAGGAGGTAATAATATGTCTTTATACGTCAACACTAACGTCTCGGCGTTGAACGCGCAGCGTCAGTTGTTTGGTTCAACCGCTGCGTTATCTACGTCATTTGAACGTTTGTCATCCGGTTTTCGGATTAACCGCGCCGCCGACGATGCAGCTGGTTTGCAAATATCTGACCGTTTAACATCGCAAATCCAGGGCCTGGATCAGGCTGTACGTAATGCCAACGATGGTATCTCAGTGGTGCAAACGGCAGAAGGTGCATTGGGCGAGGTGACTACCGCACTGCAACGTATTCGTCAGCTGGCGGTGCAGGCGCAAAACGGCATTAACGCATCATCTGACCGTACTTCGCTGCAAAAAGAAGTCTCGGCACTGAAAACTGAAATCAGCCGTATCGGTCAAACGACCCAGTTTGGTGGTGTGGATCTGTTAAAAGGTGATTTTTCTGCCACATTCCTGGTTGGTGCCAACGGTGGACAGACGATTTCTGTCAGTCTGAAACAAACCGGTGGTTATGGTGCGTCGGGCCTGTCTTTGGGTGATGTGACAGTAGCAACCGTTACCGGTGCATCTGGCGCTCTGTCCAGTATTGATAAAGCAATCTCGACTATCGGTGCTGCTCGGGCGGACCTCGGTGCGTTGCAAAACCGATTCCAGTCTACCATCCGTAACTTAAGCAGTATTTCTGAAAACGTCGCCGCGGCACGTTCGCGTATCCGGGATACGGATTTTGCGGCAGAAACGGCTGAGTTGACTCGTAACCAGATTATTCAACAAGCGAGTATTTCGGTACTGAGTCAGGCAAATCAGCGCCCGCAAGCTGCGCTGACCTTGCTGGGATAATCGGGCTGAGGATCCGGCTTTGCCGGATCAGGCTCCAACGCGGAGGTGAAAGATGGACGTTAATTTTTCACGTGTGGAACAACCGTTGACCGCTGGTCGGGCGCCCGAGCGGGCGGGCTTTGCTGACAAGGAAACGAACGAGGTTGTTACCCAAAATGAGAATAATAAAGAAAAACCGCAAAATGCCGATAAACCTCAGGAGAGAAACATCACCGAGGCTGTTGCTGAGATCAACGATTTCGTTGTTTCCCAGGGGCGTCAGTTGAATTTTTCAATTGACGAAAGTAGCAATCGTGCCGTAGTAAAAGTGACGGATACGGAAACTGGGGAGTTGATTCGTCAGGTTCCTTCTGATGAAGTACTCAAAATGGCGCGACGGATCCACGATATGCAATCCGATATTGGTGCATCAGTGGGGGTGTTGTTTAGTAAAGAAGTTTAACGGTTAATCGAGGTTCACCATGGGTATTCAATCACTCGGTGTAGGTTCAGGTCTGGCATTAGATGATCTGGTCTCACAGTTGTTGGAAGCGGAGCGAAAACCCAAACAGGATCGTTTGGATAAACGCGAAGAACAGATAGACGCAACGCTGTCTGGTCTTGGTAAGCTCAAATCAAAGTTGAGCGAATTCAAGGATTCGGTGGATGAACTTCGTGACGAATATAAGCTCAAGAAACGCTCTACCATCCTGGATCACCCCAGTGATTCGGTAGAGCCTTTTTCCGCAGAATCTGCCAATAGTGCTACGCCCGGCACATATAAAGTTGCAATTACCGGCCTGGCCAGTGGTAGTCGGGTAGAAACCGCTGATGCCGTCGATGGCGGATTTAGCAGCAAATCAGATAAAGTCCTGACCTCCGGCAGTGGCTCGCTGACGTTTAAAATTGGCGCAACCGGCGATAGCTTCCAAGTCAACGTAACTACCAATATGACCTTGGAACAACTGCGAAATGCCGTCAACAATGCCAGCGGAAATTTTGGTGTGAACGCCAGTATTATTGATACCGGTACAGCCGACGGCGGAGCCAAATTGGTGTTCAGCTCTACCGTGACAGGTACAGGTAATGACCTGCAGATCGTCAATGACAACGATTTGGCCGAATTACAGCGGGTCAGTACCGTTGATAGCACGGAGACTACCAATTACCTGACCCCGGTGAAAAGCGCACAAAATGCTACGGCGGAGATCGATGGTATCAAAGTTGAGTCCTCTACCAATGAGTTCGAAAACACCATCGGTAACGTCACATTCGAAGCCAAGGAACTATCAAGCAAAGACGCATTGGGTGATTTTCAGACCTCTACGTTAGAAGTAGGCTTTGATAAAGAAGCGATTGAGAAAAAAATCCGTGATTTTATGGATAATTACAATGCGCTGACTAAAGAAATTGGCACCCTGACCCGATACGGTGAATCCGAGCTTGAGAAAGACGGTGAGCTGGCCGGTGATTTTATGGTGCGCAGTATTCAGGCTGGCATGAGTAAAATTCTCTCGTCTGCGGTCGACAGTTCTGCACTGGGGTCACTTTATCAGTTGGGTCTGAGCCTGAATGAGGACGGCGAGCTGGAAATAACCGAGACTGCCGAATTCGGATTGGACTCTGGGGTAGATCGCCTGAATGATGCGCTGGACGATAATTTCGATGAGATCGCCAAGCTATTTGCCGATCCGGATCAGGGCATTGCCGACCAGTTGTATTCTTACGTCAAGGAATACACCTCGTTTGGCGGTTTGCTGCCCGGTCGTGAACAGTCGGTAAAACAGGAAAAAGACTCACTGGCAGATCAGCGCGAGCGTCTTGAGTTACAGATGCTAAGCTATGAAGACTATCTGCGTAAACGCTATATCAATCTGGATAAAACCGTTGCTCAGCTCAATCAAACGGGTAATGCCCTGATGGCATCGTTGTCAGCACTGTAGTGATTAATTGAGGTATAAAACATGGCTTTGAAAGGCATCAACGCTTACAAAAAGGGTAATTTAAAACAGGAAATCGCGACGGCGGACCCGCACAAGATCACCTTGTTGTTGATGCAGGGCGCCCTTGAGCGTATGGCCTATGCTAAAGGCTGCATTGAGCGTAAGGACTTTGCCGGCAAAGCACAGAATCTGGCACGCGCCACCGCGATTATTGTTAGCCTGCGTGACTCGCTGGATATGGAAGTCGGTGGTCAATTGTCCGAGAATCTGGCCGCTCTGTACAACTTTATGATTGAGCGCTTAACCGATGCCAGTGTGCAGAATAGCTTGTTGATCATGGATGAAGTGATTAATCTGATGCTTCCGATTAAGAACGCGTGGGCGGACATTCCTGAAGATGCCAAACAGGAAGCGTACGAAGCCCAGCGTCAGAAGCGCCAGGCTGCGGTGTGAACCAAACCAATATAACGCCAGAACATATTAAGCAACTTTGCCAGCAGATTGACGAACTGCTGGCCTCTCCCGATTTCGATACTGAGCAGCTCAATCTTTTGCTAGCCGAACGCGATAGTGCGATTAACCTTCAACTTGCACAATTGCAAGGCGATGCGCTGCGTGTGTTTAGTCAGCAACAGCTGGACTATAACCAACATATCTTAGCTGTGGTCAAAGGTGAATTTGGCCAGATTGAGTCCCAGCTCGGTAACTTTATGAAAGCCCGCAAAGCGATAAAAAAATATAAAAAATCCTAGATTTTTCATGTATTTCTGAACGCTTCCAACTATTATTGGAACATTATTTGCAGTCTCTGCGCAGGCTGTCAGATTGCCGTCACTAAAGGACGTTCAGTGCATGTTTGATAATAAAACTATTCTAATCACCGGTGGTACCGGCTCCTTCGGTCATCGCTTTATCGCTAATTTGTTGAAGCAATATAAACCGAAAAAGGTCATTGTTTACTCTCGTGATGAGCTTAAGCAATTCGACATGCAAAAGCTGTTTCATCATCCCTGTATGCGTTACTTTATTGGTGATGTGCGTGATAAGCACCGCTTGAAAACCGCGATGCGTGGTGTCGATTTAGTCATTCACGCAGCTGCGCTGAAGCAGGTGCCTGCAGCTGAATACAACCCCATGGAATGTATTAAGACGAATATCATGGGCGCGCAAAATGTTATCGAAGCTTGTATCGAAGAAGGCGTGGACAAAGTCATTGCCCTGTCTACTGATAAGGCGGCCAACCCGGTTAACCTTTACGGTGCGACTAAATTGGCCTCAGACAAAATCTTTGTGGCGGCGAATAATATTTCCGGTGCCGACGGTACCCGCTTTGCAGTAGTGCGCTACGGCAATGTGGTGGGATCGAGGGGCTCGGTCGTACCATTTTTTCGTGAATTGTTGGCACAGGGCAAGAGCCGCTTGCCGGTTACCCATGAGGGCATGACCCGCTTTTGGATCACCCTGGATCAGGGCGTGGAGTTCGTTTTGAAAAACTTCCAGCGTATGCAGGGCGGCGAGATTTTCGTGCCAAAAATTCCTTCTATCCGAATAACCGATCTGGTCGAGGCCATGAGTGGCACGCGCGATTATGATGTGGTGGGCATTCGCCCGGGTGAGAAAATTCACGAGATTATGGTGCCAGAAGAAACCGCGCATCATTCTTTTGAATTTGAAGACCATTTTGTTATTGCACCTGCCATCGTATTTTTTGAAAAGAACATGCGCTACGACAAAAACAAGATGGGCGAAGAGGGTAAGCAAGTCGCCGAAGGGTTTGAATACCACTCCGGCACTAACCCGCACTTTTTAACGGTGGATGAACTCAAGGAACTGGATGCCCAGGAACTATGATCCCATACGGAAAACACAGCGTTGATCAGGCCGATATAGATGCGGTGGTCGATGTCTTAAAAAACCAATTTTTAACGCAGGGGCAACAAGTCCCTGCTTTCGAATCCGCGCTGGCCAATTATTGTGGTGCGGGTTTCGCCACGGCGGTTAACAGTGGTACGTCGGCGCTACATATTGCCTGTATGGCGCTGGGATTAGGCCAGGGTGACTGGCTATGGACCTCGCCGATTTCTTTTGTGGCATCGTCAAATTGTGCCTTGTATTGCGGTGCCCAGGTGGATTTTGTTGATATCGACCCTGTCACCCGCAATATCTGTGTCGAGCAACTAGCCAGTAAATTAGCCACCGCAGAGCGACGTCCAAAAGTATTGGTGGCGGTGCATTTTGCCGGTAGCAGTTGTGATATGCAGGCCATCAAAACCCTGTGCGAGCGCTACGACGTGGCTGTGATTGAAGATGCCAGCCATGGTCTGGGCGGTGATTACCAGCAAGGTAAAATTGGCTGCAGTCAGTTCAGTGATATGACGGTGTTGAGTTTCCACCCGGTTAAGTCGATCACCAGCGCCGAAGGGGGCGCGGTACTGACTAATGACGCGCAGTTGTACATGCGCTGTCAACTGGCCAGCAAACATGGCATTACCCGCGATCAGCAGTTGATGCACGGAGAGTCTGAGGGCGATTGGTATTATCAGCAGATTGTGCTGGGTTATAACTATCGTCTCAGTGATTTGCATGCGGCGCTGGGTATTTCCCAGCTAAGCAAACTGGATAATTTTATTCAGCGTCGTCGTCAGCTGGCCGCCCGTTATCATCAAAAGCTGAATCATCTGCCATTGACCTTGCCACAACCTGATGAGCAAAGCGCCTGGCATATTTATGTGATTGAAGTGGAGGCGGATAAGCGCAAAGCCGCGTTCGATGCCCTTCGTCAGGCAGGGATTGGTGTGAACGTGCACTATATCCCCATCCATCTGCAGCCTTTTTACCGCCAGCTGGGTTTTCAAGCCGGGGACTTTCCTCGTGCGGAGCATTTCTACGCGGGGGCCATAACGTTGCCGCTGTATGCTGATTTAACCGAAGCCGAGCAGGATAAGGTGGTTGAAACCTTGCAGCGGGTGCTGGCATGAATATCGCGATAATTCCGGCACGTGGGGGCAGTAAACGTATCCCGGGCAAGAATATCCGGTTGTTCGCGGGCAAGCCGTTGATCAGTTATTCCATTGAGGCCGCGCAGCAAAGCGGATTGTTCGATAAGATTCTGATCTCCACCGATAGTGAGGCAGTTGCGGAGGTGGCACAGCAATATGGTGCAGAGGTGCCGTTTATGCGCCCTGCAAGCTTGTCGGACGATTTTACCGGCACCCGTCCGGTTACCAATCACGCCATCGAATATGCCCTGCAGACTTATGGCCAGGTGGAGTATGCCTGTTGTATTTACGCCACAGCACCTTTTCTGCAGGCAGAATTCCTGCAACAGGGGCTGGCAGCGCTAGAGGCGGATAGCAGCAAGGCGTTCGCGTTTTCGGTCACCAGTTTTGCCTTTCCGGTACAGCGTGCATTGATGGAAAAGGACGGCGGAGTGGCCCCCATGTATCCTGAATTTATTAATCAGCGCTCGCAGGATCTGGTTGAAGGCTGGCACGATGCTGGTCAGTTTTACTGGGGGAGGGTTAGCGATTATCTGTCCAGCAAGCATATGTTTGCCGCCCATTCGGTTCCGGTTAAATTACCGCGTCACTTAGTTCAGGACATTGATACCGAAGAAGACTGGCTGCGCGCAGAATTAATGTACAAGGCTTATCAGTTAAGTAATCACAATGAATAAAATACTGATTATCAATATGTTAGGTGTAGCAGAGGTGGCCAGTATCGGCATCCCGGCGCTGCGCTATGTCAAACAACAGTTTCCCGATGCAGAAGTGCAGGTTTTAAGTTTCGCCGAGGGCAAACGCCTGTTTGAGTTGGCTGAGCCAAACTGCACAGTATGGGGGCTGGAAAATGGCCAGTGGCCCGACGATTTCTTCCCTGCTCTGGAGGCGTTTCTTGGTCTGGCTGAGCATATCGTCGGAGAGGGTTATAAGCAGATTATTCAGCTGGATACTGCGTTTTTACCCTGCTTTCTCGCACGCTTTTTAAAAGATGCTGGTGAACCGGTTGCCGGCAACTATTTGAGTATGTCGGTACAGGAACTGTTAGATGGCTTCAGCCGCCAGACCCTGACCGCAGAATACGTCAATAATGCCAGTGAATACTTGCTCTCGACCTTTACTGGTATGCCGCGCTGGTTTACCCGTTGGTGGGAAGGCATGCTGGTACCGGACGGCGGCTTTCCTGAGTTTTATCTGCGCGCCTGTTGTGGTTTTGAACCGATTGATATGCAGCAGTCGTTGCAAATTGCGGCCGATGCGCAGCTTAGCCAATGCGGTAAAACTGTGGTGGCACTGAGTACCGAACAACCCGGGCACGTGTTGCATTACCCTTATGGTCAGCAACTGACGCTGTTGTTGCAACAAACCGGCGTTGAAGTGTGGAACGTGGACTGGCAGCGCGATGGTGTGGAAGCGACTTTGGCTAAGCTGAAAGCGAGTAATCTGCTGGTCGCTGCGCCGACTGCCGGGCAATGGTTAGCGAATTTAGTGGGTTGTACCACGTTGGTCATCAGTGGCCAGGTCGATCCCCGTTCATTAATGCCGGATTACGCCACTGATATGAGCGAGTCGCCTATTGAGGCAGCAGAGTTGGCGGAAGATATTCTTACCTTGCTCGCCCAGAGCGAGTAACCAAAGGAGTTGTGTGATGCAGGCCATTAAGCTGGGTAAGCGCTGGATTGGCAAAGAGCACGAGCCCTATATTATTGCCGAATTGAGCGGCAACCATGATCAGGATTTGAATCTGGCCAAACGTATGGTTGAGGCGGCGGCCGCAGCCGGTGCTCACGCCATCAAGCTGCAAACCTATACCGCTGACAGCATGACGCTGGATGTACAGAGTAAAGGCTTTGTGATCGAAGAAACCGACAGCCTGTGGCACGGTGAGTCTCTGCACAAGCTGTATCAAAAGGCCTCTACACCTTACGAATGGCATCAGGAGTTGTTTGCATTGGCAAATACCTTGGGGTTGGATGCGTTTAGTTCGCCATTTGATGAGGCGGCGGTGGATTTTCTCGATGGGCTGAATGTGCCTTGCTTTAAAATCGCCTCGTTTGAACTGACGGATTTACCGCTGATCCGCAAAGCGGCCAGTAAAGGCAAACCGTTGATTATGTCGACCGGTATGGCAAGCCTGAGTGAAATTGAGCAGGCCGTCAGCACCGCTAAGCAAGCCGGATGCGAGCAGATTATTTTGCTTAAGTGCACCAGCACTTATCCTGCTGAGCCGTCGAATACCAATTTACACACCATCCCCCATATGCGCGATGCGTTTGGCTGTATGGTGGGCTTGTCTGATCATACCGCCGGGGTAGGGGCATCGGTGGCGGCAGTGGCGCTGGGCGCCCCGGTGATCGAAAAACACTTTGTATTGGATCGCAGCGCCGGCGGGGTGGATGCGGCATTTTCACTGGAGCCCGCCGAGTTAAAGGCGCTGGTGGTTGAAACTAAACGTGCCTGGCAGGCCATGGGCCAGGTGGTATATGGCGGCAGCGCAGCAGAAGAAAAGGCCAAGCAATATCGCCGCAGTATTTATGTCAGCCGCGATATGCAGGCCGGTGAGGCGTTTGACGCGAGCAATCTGAAAATTGTCCGTCCCGCCTTTGGATTGGCGCCAAAACACTGGGACGTGGTACAGGGAAAACAGGCCAAAACTGCGTTGAAAAAGGGTACGCCGCTCAGTTGGGAGCTGATTGACTAATTATGGCGGTGTTGTTCAGGACTCACGCCAGTGCAGCGACCGGATTGGGCCATCTGATGCGTTGTCTGGCATTAGCGCAAACGCTGGATGCCAATCACTGTGAGGTGGTATTCGCCCTCAAAGCTGAGGCGAAATCGCTGGCGCTGGGCCGTCACGACTGGGTCGGACGGATCATTGTGTTGCCGGATGAGTTAGACGAACAACAGGAACTGGACTACCTGCAACATTTGCCGGAATGGCCACAGCTTAGTGCCGTCGTGTTGGACGGATATGGCTTTTCTGAGCATTACCGTGCGGATTTACAACGCATTGCCCCGCTGGTTGCGATCTTTGATGATGCCAATTTGGATATGGCGTTGCACGCCGATGTGATTATCAACGGCAGTGATGGGGCCGACTCCGGTTATTACCACACCTATGCAAGCCAGGCTCGCCTGTGCCTGGGCCGCGCTTACCGCGTGCTACGCCGGGAATTCGAAGTGTTGCCAGAGATACCCTTTGTCAGGCGTCATACGTTGACCCTGATGCTTGGCGGCAGTGATGTGCTGAATCTTACCTTACCCCTGTTACAAGCGTTAGAAACTCAGGGCGCAGATATGCCGATTCGGGTCATCACCGGCGCCGCTTACGGGCATCTTGCTGCGTTGCAGGACTGGCTGAGCCAGACGCAACTGACCATCCAACATATCCATGATTGTCAGCAGATGGCTGACATGATGATCCATAGTCGTCTGGCTGTAACGGCGGCGGGCGGCACGCAATTTGAACTACTAGCCTGTGCCACCCCTGCAATTTTACTGGTGGTGGCCGATAACCAAAGAGCGGCTACTGCCGCGGCTAGTCAGCAGGGCTGGTGCATTAGTCAGGATGTTGTCGCTGGCGCCAATCCCGCTGAACTCGCCGCCAGGGTGCTGGCGTTATGGCAGGATGACAAACAGTTAGAGGTGATGCATCAACACGCCGCCGCGCTGGCTGACCGTCAGGGTGCGCAGCGCGTAGTACAGTGTCTGTTTGAGCAAATGGAGCAACAGCGATGCAGCTAAGCGGTTATAACGTCGTGTTGCGGGACATCAGCCAGAGTGATCTGGAGCAATTGCGCGACTGGCGTAACGATCCGGACATTGCCCGTCAGATGATTTCTCAAGATGAAATCACCGCCGAGCAGCAGCAAGCCTGGTTTATGAAAATCCAGCGCGACCCTAGTCAACAACACTGGATGATCGAATACAAAGGCGAGCCGATTGGCAGCGCAAATATAAAAGCCTTGTATGCCCGTGATTTGGCAGACGCCAGCAGCATTGAACCCGGGCTGTATATCGGCGAGGCGCGCTTTCGCGGTAATCTGATTGCGTTTGCCCCCACCTTATTGCTGAACGATTATTGTTTTGAGGTGCTGGGCGCTAAGCAACTGCGCGCGGTGGTGAAACGTAGCAATCAGGCCGCGCTGAAATACAACGAAAAACTGGGCTACAAACTACAAAAAGATGCCGAATTGTGTGAGTTAACCCTCACCGCCAGCGATTATCAGCAGGCAACCGGTATGCTGAAAAATTTATTGTCTCGCTAGTTGGCGGACAAGGTGACTTGGAAGAAAGACGATGAGTAATCAACAAACACTGGTCGAGGCGTTTAGTCAGGGACTGGGAATCGACGCCAGTACGGTCAATGATGATCTGGCCTATAACACGATTCCGCAATGGGACTCGACCGCGCATATGATTTTAATCAGCGAGCTGGAAAGCCGCTTTGATGTGATGCTGGATACCGATGACATCATCGATATGAGTTCGGTAGCCAAAGCCAAAGAGATTCTGGCCAAACACGGCGTACCGTTTTAATTTGCGATGTTTTTTAACCAGTTAACCAACTTTGCTCAGCGTGTGGCACTTATCAGTGATGATGAGACGCTGACCTATGCGCAATTGCAGGATAGGGTGAATCATTGGTTAACGGGTTTACCTACCCAGCGCCAACTGGTATTTGTGCAAATGCAAAATAGTGTGGCGGATATTAGTTTCTATCTGGCTCTGTTACAGGGCGGGCATGTGGCCATGCTGTTGGCGCCTGAACTGGACGATGACAAACTCAGTGCCTTACAACAGACCT
The DNA here is from genome assembly GCF_004329715.1 of Bowmanella sp. JS7-9. GTDB lineage: Bacteria > Pseudomonadota > Gammaproteobacteria > Enterobacterales > Alteromonadaceae > Pseudobowmanella > Pseudobowmanella zhangzhouensis. The sequence goes on along the minus strand of NZ_JXSY01000005.1, from coordinate 345,083 downwards.
ATCAGCCCAATCTTGTTTATCGCGCCGGGCACGTACAACAGGTAAGTGACCAATACCATGAGTTGGCGCCGGAGTTGATGGTGTTGATGTCTACGTCCGGCTCCACCGGCAGTGCCAAACAGGTGGCACTGAGTGGTCAAAACCTGCATAGCAATGCAGTGGCGATCGCCGGGTCATTGCCGATGCAGGCCGATGATATCGCCCTGACCACCTTAGCACCCCACTATGTGTATGGACTGTCGGTGATTAACAGCCATTTAGCCCATGGCGCGACGCTGCGTTTATTTAACGCCAGTGTGATGAGTCGCGAGTTCTGGCAACTGTTGGAACACGACAACATTACCAGCTTTGCTGGCGTGCCATACACATATAACATGCTGATTAAACTGGGTTTTTTACGGAAAGACTGGCCATCATTGAGCTATTATACCCAGGCGGGAGGCAAGTTAGCCGCAGAGCAAGTAACACAGCTGGCAGAATATGCCGATGAGCATGGTCAGGAATTTATTGTGATGTATGGTCAAACTGAAGCCACCGCACGCATGGCGGTGAACCGCACGCCAATGGCAAAACCGACCAGTATTGGCCGGGCGATTGCCAATGGCGAGTTTCAGTTACGCGACGATGCAGGTCAGCCCATCAACGCCTGTGACCAACAGGGCGAGCTGTATTACCGTGGCCCTAATGTGGCACTTGGCTATGCCAGTTGTATAACGGATTTAGCCCGATTTTCCCCACCAGAATGGCTGGCAACCGGTGATATGGCGCGGCGTGATGAGGATGGCGATTATTACATCGTCGGGCGTAAAAAACGTTTTATTAAACCCTTTGGCCAGCGCATCAATTTACAGGATGTGGAAGACTATTTAGCCAGCGCCGGCATTCAGGCCTGTGCCACTGGTAATGATGAGTATTTGCAGGTCGCGGTGCTATCAGGAGATGCAATCCAGATACAAACCCGCTTGCAACACTTTTTAGGCCTGCATCCACGGCATATTCAGGTGCGTCAGTTTGCCGAACTGCCGCTAAGTAGCAATGGTAAGCCTGATTATCCGGCGATTGCGCGGAGCTTTAATGACTGACCTTCATGCGCAAATAGATGAACTGATTCAAACCGTGTTGCCCTATGGCGAGGCACAGGGGGATAAACGTGCCCGCCTATTGCCGATATTTAACCAGTTACATCAGCATCATCTCCAAGCCTGTGGGGATTACGCGCGTCTGACAGGCGATGTCAGCGCCGCTGATTCTCTGGAAGCGCTGCCCTATGTGGCTGTGCGGCTGTTTAAACACCTGCGCTTGCAAAGCATTGCGGCCGGAGAGGTCTTTAAGACCCTGCAAAGCTCGGGTACCACCGCAACCACCCCAGCGACCGTGGTACTGGATAAGTTCACCGCCGCACGCCAGTCCAAAGCGCTGGTAAAAATTCTGCAGGCCAGCTTAGGCAACGCGCGCCTGCCCATGCTGATTTTGGATAGCAAGGCGGTGCTGAAAGACCGCGCACTATTCAGTGCGCGCGGTGCCGGCATTCAGGGGCTGGCGATGTTCGGTCGCGACCATACCTATGCGCTGGATGAGAATATGCAGCCGGACTGGCCTGCTATCGATGCTTTTGCCGAGAAATATGCAGGGCAAGCGGTACTGATGTTTGGTTTTACCTTTATGGTATGGGCCCATGTGATTGAGGCGCTGAAACAAGCAAATCGACGCTTACCTTTCGAGAATGCAATTTTGCTGCATAGCGGTGGATGGAAAAAACTGATCGACCAGCAGGTAAGCGACGCGGTGTTTCAGGCTGGGGCAACCGAGTGGTTGGGCACCACTCAGGTCACCAATTTCTACGGCATGGCAGAGCAGGTTGGCTCTGTGTTTGTGCAGTGTTCCCATAGGCACTTACACACCCCGATGTGCGCGGAAATCATAGTGCGCAATCCCTTCACACTGGCTCCCTGTGCGGTGGGCGAAACCGGCTTGCTACAGGTGCTGTCGGTGATCCCGACCAGTTACCCGGGCTTTAGCCTGCTTACCGAAGATATGGGCACCTTATTGGGCGAAGACGATTGTCCGTGTGGCTGGCATGGGCGCTATTTCAGTGTGCAGGGTCGATTGCCCAAAACCGAGGTGCGGGGTTGCAGTGATGCAAGTTGAGTTTCTATCACCTTATCAGGGGCAATTAAGCGCGTTGCCGCATCAGGCGCCTCTGGCGTGTGGGAACGCTGTGGCGCTGGCATTTTGTGCTGAATTGAGTCAGCACCTGATGCGTGATGCGCAATATCGTCAGTACCCTGAGTTAGTCGCGCTGGGCTTTTGGTTACGGGACGCCAGTATCAAGCAATGGTTTGAGATGCCGGGCGGGCTCTGTAAGCCATTAGGTACCGTACTGCATATTACGCCGAATAATGTCGACAGTATGTTTGTGTATAGCTGGATCTGCGCGCTGTTGATGGGCAATCACAATATTGTGCGGGTTTCCAACAGCGATAATCCGGTTAAGCAACAGTTAATTGCCGCGATCAATGGTTTGCTGGTGCAGCCACAATTCGCAGAGCTGGCCTCGCGTAATGTGTTTGTCAGCTATGCCCGCGAGTCTGATGTCAGCGCCAGGCTGAGCTTGCTGGCCGATGCACGTGTGTTATGGGGCGGTGATGCCTCGGTGATGGCTATCCGCGCGCTGCCTGCCAAAGCGCGCTGCCGGGATATTAGTTTCGCCGATCGCTGGTCCGCCGCGCTGATCGACGCCAATGGGTTACAGGCTTCACAACTGGATCAGTTGGCACAGGCGCTATGGCGTGACAGTCAACCTCACGGCCAGATGGCCTGCTCATCACCCCGCGTGTTGTTTTGGCTCGGCGATGAGCAGCATCAGCCTGCCCTGTGGGACAAACTAGCCGCCCTTGCGGCGCAGCAGGATGACGGCCTGACCCGCGCCAATAATCAACTGGTCAATCAGCAATTGCTGGCCGCCACGGGCAAAGGGCAGGCGCTGTATCGTGGCCGAATCGCGGTATCGAGCATCCTGGCGGTCGACGAACAGGCGTTGGACTGGTTTTGTGGCGACGGGGTGTTTTACCTGTTACCGCTGACGCAGTTGCAGGATATTACCCGGCATCTTGATGAGAAAATTCAGACGCTAAGTTATATGGGCTGTGAGCGTGATAGGCTGCTGGATCTGTTGCGTGACCCGGCAGTACGCGGTGTGGACCGGCTGGTGCCCATCGGGCAAGCGCTGGATTTCGCGCCGCTGTGGGATGGTTACGATTTACTCAGTCAGTTATGCCGACAGGTGCGCTATGTCTAAGCCTCTGGCAGTGATTTTTGGTGCCGGCGAAGCCGGAAAAGCCGCGCTCAAGCACACCAATAATGAGTACCAGGTAATTGGCTTTGCCGATAATGCCAAAGACAAGCAGGGCAGTATGTTGTGCAATTTACCCGTGCTGGCACCACAAGATATTGCTGGCAGTGAGGCCACGGTGGTACTTATCGCCAGTGAATATGCCGAGTCTATTGCCAGTCAGTGTCAGGCTTTAGCACTGCCGCAGCACATTATCAGTTTACCAGCCCGTTATATTAAACCCCGACATTTTGGCGATGATGCGCTTTTTGCGGCCAATGGTATTCGCTTGCTTGGCTGGGTGAGTGGTTTTCTGCAGGCACACCAGTTACGTCACTATGTGGATGCCGGCACCCTGTTAGGCCTGTATCGTGATGGCGTACTGATCCCCTGGGATGATGATCTGGATATTGCGCTGCATGGCGATGATGTGGCGGCATTACTGGCACTGCAAACCATTTTTCTTGATTACCTGCAGGCTAATACCGGCGAGCAGTGGCAACTCACCGGATATCAAAATAATACCGCGCAGGGTGCAGTGCCGGCGGCTGCCGTGCGGGCGCTGAAACTCGCGTGTGTTTCTGCACCCGACAAGTGGCCATTACTGGATCTGTTTGTGAAATACATTAACGGCGAGGTGATGGATTATTGTCTTTCATCCCGCATGATCCGCATGCCGTCGCGGCATTTCAGCCAGCCACAGTTAGTCGAATATCAAGGTCACACACTGATGTTCCCACATGACGTGGAGGGTTATCTGAGCGGCCATTACGGCGATTGGCAAACCCCTAAACAAGACTGGGCACTGGCGGATTTGGCCAATGCAACATTGTTGGGGTAACGCGAAATGAGCACGCCAATTGATGTGGTGATTTTCTGGGTGGACGGTAATGATCCTGTTCACCGACAAAAGCGTCAGCATTATCTGGCTGACTTTGAGCTGGAGTCTGCGCAAAATAGTGAGCAATCCACCGACGATAAACGCTTTGTTCAGCATGATGAGCTGAAATATTGTTTGCGCTCGATTCGTCAGCATGCACCCTGGTGCCGCACCATCTGGCTGGTTACTGACCAGCAGGTCCCGGGCTTTTTAGATCCGCACAAGTTAGCGCTGGACGGCATTGAGCTGGTCGATCACCGCACCTTATTCACGGGCGTTGAGCAATATCTGCCGACCTTTAATTCCCGGGCGCTGGCAGCGCGGGTGCATCATATCCCCGGCTTGGCTGAGCGCTATCTGATTGGCAATGATGATGTGATGCTGGCCGGTGACGTGGAAGAGTCGTTTTTCTTTGTCGGCGACAAGCCTGTGATTTACGCCGACTGGCGTGATGAAAGTTGGCCGTTGACCCTTTGGCGGCAGGGGATTCTTAGTGGTGCCAGTCTGATGGGCTTTGACCGCAGCCATTTTATCGAACCGAGCCATGGCTTTTTACCCTTTAGCAAGTCACAAATGGCGCTATTGGAGCAGCAATTCCCTGAGCAATTTCTCAATAACCTCAGATACCGATTCCGCCACGAATCACAAATGCTGGTGGAATCCCTGTACAACCATTACTGCCTGAAACACGACTTATGTGAGTTGCGTGATACCACACCTATGGTGCATTTTAGTTTCCAGTTATGCCGCGAAGGGAGTCAGGAAAAAGTCGCTTTTTTGTTGGAGTTGTTGCACACGGGTCAGCGCAAAATGTTATGCATTAATGAATTTGCGAGCCTTACCGGCCGGTTTTCTTGGGTTGAAGACAAAATTAGTCAGTTTAGTGGCCGACCACTTTGCAGTGAACTCTGCGATTAACAAGGGGGGATGCTATGAGGTTTAATACAAGGGGAATTGGGTGAGTTGGTTTAAGCGGGTTAAGTATTTTTTCATGCCTGCAGACAGGATACTTGCTGAACAGGTCGACGATATCCCCTCAAAAACGCTGGGCATTTACGGTGCGGGAGAACTTGGTCAAGCTGTGGTAGCGTTGTTGCAACAGCGCGGAATTAAACCTGATTACTGGTATGACGGACAGATAAAAGAAGGAACTCATAGCCTGATGCAAATAGCGGTCTATGCTCCCCAGCAACTCGCGGTGCATCAACCTGAAAGACTGATTGTCGCCAGTGAGGCCTACGCAGAGGAGATCAGCAAAAATTGTCGTCAGTTAGGTTATCAGGGTAACCTGATTTGTTTGCACAAATGAACGGTAAGCTAATGCACCAATCCATCTTATTTGTGTTTAAGACACCGATTCTCAATTGTCCGCGACCACGCAGGCTATTTCTGTATTTAAGTCAGACACATACTTGTAAGTACCTTTGTCCAACGGCAATGGATGAACAACCAGATGAGGCCAGATTTGGTTACCTCACTAAAGCGATTCAATCGCCGTTTAAGCGTTGGTTAGCGAAATTTGCCAGCCGATTCAATCTATTGTGGTTAGCCGAAGCGATTCAGGTTGCGAAGTTCCGAATACCTGACATTCAGGATGGGCAATTTGATTATGTTTTTGTCCATGATTTATTTTTATTACCGCGATTCAGTCACTTCAGCAAAACTCGGGTAATTTTTGATGCCAGAGAATATTACCCGACCGAGTTTGCTGAGCAACCCAACTGGGCAAATACCGTTGGGCGACTGGCGGAGTATATGTGCAAAAAGCATATGCCTCGTTGTTATCGGGCGATGACGGTGTCACCTTCCATTCAGGCTAAATACCGCACGCTGATTGGCAAGGAGGTGGCGTTGTTTCCGAGTTTTCCACGTGAGGAGCTTATGGTGCCGGATAAAACGGATTACGTGATAACGCGTCCGTTTCGGTTTATTCACCACGGGAATGCATTTCAGAATCGGGGGCTGGAACGCATGATCGAACTACTAGCGTTGCTGGGAGACGACTTTCAACTGGATATGATGTTAGTGGCTAAACCCGGTAATCAGTATGCGGAGCAACTAAAGGCGCTGATTGCGGGTCAGTCAAATGTAAACTTGTTAGAGCCGGTACATCCTGATTACATCACCAGAGTATGTGCCGAATACGATGCAGGTTTGTATATCATGGAAGAAAATGACAGTCAGAACCGCTATTGCCTGCCGAATAAGTATTTTGAGTTTCTCTACGCTGGTTTACCTGTTATCACCAGTTTTTCTGAGGATATGGCACATTACACCGAAACCTATGGACTGGGTGTGGCCTTCCTGAATGAATCTTTGACACAAATGGCGGATAAAATCAGAACGCTACGCGCAGAGGATTTTATGCAGTATCGCCGGGCAGTGACACGGCATCGCGGCCAGTGGTCGGTGGCCAGTAACGTGCATAACGTGCTACCAGAGCTTTGTGGCGAGGTGGACTGAGGTATGTGTGGTATCAGTGCACTGGTTGATTACAGTCATCCAATACCTCCTTCGGTGTTACAGACCTTCAATCGGGCGTTAATTCATCGTGGCCCCGATAATCAAACCGAAATGCTTTTGGCCGATGGTCGGGCAGGGTTGGGGCACTGCCGTTTGTCGATTGTGGATACCTCGGAGCATGCCAATCAACCGTTTGTCAGCCAAGACAAGCGCTATGTGCTGGTCTTCAATGGTGAAATTTACAATTACGTGGAACTGCGTACTGAGCTTGAAGCAAACGGCGTAATCTTCAGAACTGGCTCGGATACTGAAGTATTGTTACATGCATTTGAGATGTGGCAGGAAGATTGTTTACAGCGCTTCAATGGCATGTGGGCATTTGTCATCTGGGACAATCACACCCGCCGGTTATTTATGAGTCGGGATAGATTTGGCGTTAAGCCCCTGTATTTTCGTTTGGATAAACATGGAATTGCCGTCGCATCTGAACAAAAAGCCTTTGCTGCGCACCCCGGCGGATTGGTAATAGATCCGCAACAAGCAGCTCGATTTGCCTTGTGCCCTGAGGCGGTGGAATCAACCTCCGACACGCTATACCAACATGTGCAAAAATTGTTACCCGGCGAATACGCCTGGTTTTCAGAGCAGGGCGTTTCGCGTCATCGTTGGTGGCACACCTACACAGAAATAAAAAACTTACCTCGACCCGCCTGCAGGGAAGAATTACTCGGATTATTTCAGGATGCCTGTCAGGTGCGGACTCGCACGGACGTCAATATTGCGGTTGCGCTAAGTGGTGGGTTGGACTCATCTGCAGTGACTGGCACGCTATGTACTTTGCCAGACATTCAGCGCGATAAAAAACTCACTGCTTTTGTGGGTTCATTCCCGGATACACCGCAGGATGAATATAAGTGGGCAAAAATGGTGACTGACCATTATCGGCTGCCGTCTCACCGGGTGGCCGTAGACCCTTCTAGGATGGCCAATAGTCTGGTCACCAGTACCAGAAGTCTTGAAGACGTGAATGCCCTGCCGGTTGTTGGTCAGTGGCATGTTTATCAGGGTATGAGGGACGCAGGCTTTAAAGTGTCCATTGAAGGACATGGTGGTGATGAATTGTTAGCTGGGTATTATCGTCACCTTAGCGTTTATGCCGGCGATCTATTGCGTGCGAGACGGGATCCGCTTGAGTTGGCTTATACGATAGGAGCCATATCATCTTCCCGTCCCGGCAGCGATAGCCACTTTGTGCGCAGTACTTTGTTGCAAGCGCCGCAAAGTCAGGATGAATTACATACCAAGCTGACACATGTTTCGCCTTTGCTAAAACAATTATTTGGTCAGCACGAGGTGACGAGTTGGCCGGTGGAAGAACGAAATAACGCGGACTACAACCGCGAAGATCTGTTGTTTCAGAAGCTTTATGAGGACTTTCACTACTATACGTTGCCATATATTCTGAAAAATTATGACCGGCTGTCCATGGCAAATTCTGTGGAGATCCGATCGCCATTTTTGGACTATCGCTTTGTGCTGGCGGCATTTAATTCAGATGCGGCAAATAAGATTCACAGGGGGCAGACGAAGGCCCTGCTTCGACAAAATTTTACCCAAATCCCAGTCGCGATTCGACAGCGGCGCGATAAATCTGGTTTTACTCATCCTCCCCATTGGTTATGTAATGAGTTAGCCGGGTGGTTGACGTCAGTGGTGTCACAAACTCGATTTGTCCAGACAGGTCTATTCGACGGTCGCAAGGCTCAACACCATATTCTGCAGAGCATTCGGGACAAGGATCATCAACAGTTAATGCAGTTGTGGCCAATTATTAATTTGGCTATTTTGGAGTCTGGGTATGACAACCTTACTGACTGAGCGAGTCCGACAGCTCTGCCACCCGTTACCAGCTAACACCCGCGTGGTAGTTTGGGGGGCGGGGCAATTAGGTCAGCAGGTAATGGGCACTTTGCAGGCTGATTGCGCACACCTAGTTTTGTTGGGATATGTTGACCGCAGTATTCAATCCGTACAAATCAGTTCGCAACCGGCAATTTATCCGCTCAGTGCGTTATTGTCTTTACGCCCCGATGTCGTGGTGGTGGCGTCATTGGCATATCAGGCTCAAATAATGGCGGAAATTGCCGACAACTATCCACAGCTCAATGCGGGGGTTGTTAGTCTCTTGCCCACTGGCAATCATAAGAAGTCAGATTTGGCGATGAAAAGTTTAGAACTGAATCAACGGGTATTTGATTGGCCCGATGATCCCAAACTATGGCAGCAACTTGCGCAGCAAAGCGAAGGGGAAGACAGCGCGATTTTTTCGCAGTGTGCGATGATTTTAACGGAACAGCAATGAAGACGACAAAAGACATCCGGATTTTGACGGTAGTGGGCGCCAGACCTCAATTTATTAAGGCCGCGACTGTCTCTCGGGCGATTGCGCAATTTGCCAGTATGCACGAGGTCATTGTGCATACCGGTCAGCACCATGATATCAACATGAGTCAGGTGTTTTTTGATGAAATGCAGATCCCGGCACCAGCATACCAGTTGACGTGTGATGGCAGCGGTCATGGCGCCATGACCGGACAGATGATGCAGCAACTTGAACCTGTTATGCTCACGGAGAAACCAGACGTCGTGTTGGTTTATGGGGATACTAATTCAACACTGGCGGGCGCTTTAACGGCGGCGAAGTTGCATATCCCTGTTGCACATGTGGAAGCTGGTTTGCGTAGTTTTAATATGCGAATGCCCGAAGAAGTTAACCGGATTTTAACCGATCGCATCAGCAGATGGTTATTTTGTCCCACATCAATTGCAGTAAAAAATCTCAATCGAGAGGGTTTTGGACAGTTTGACTGCCATATTAGCCAGCCAGGTGATGTGATGTTTGATGGTGCGCTTTTTTATGCCCAGCGAGCTGAACGGCCAGATAATGTGTCCGATTCCAATTTTATTCTGGCCACCATCCACCGAGCCGAGAATACCGATGACTTGACGCGCCTGACCGGAATTGTGGCTGCCCTAAATCAGGTTAGCGAAACGATGCCCGTTATATTGCCTCTGCATCCACGTACCATGAAAGCGATTCAGCAAGCGGGCTTGTCTTTTGCAGAAAAGGTTAATGTGATGCCACCCCAGGGCTATTTACAGATGGTTTGGTTGATCCAGCACAGCCAACTGGTGCTCACTGACAGCGGTGGCTTACAAAAAGAAGCCTTCTTTTTTACAAAACCCTGCATCACGTTGCGGGATGAAACCGAATGGCAGGAGCTGGTAGATTCGGGAGTGAATCAACTAGCGGGTGCCGACACTGACACCATTGTACGCTGTGTACATGCATGTTTGACAAGCTCATCTGTCAATCACACCCAACCTGCATTGTATGGCGATGGAAATGCCGCGATGCGTCTCGTAACTATATTACAGCAGGACTTGGCCGCAGATTGAGTCCGGCTCTGACCAAAAGGTAAATATGTCACAGTCTACAGACCAGCCTAGTCTGCAAAACACACCGATGTCGCTGGTAGTGTCGACCGGGCGAACGGGTACACAATTTTTTGCCTATATGCTGGACGAGCTGGTGCCGGACTGCCTGGCTGTGCATGAACCCAATCCGGATGGATTTATTCTTGCAACCCAACGTATTCGTGAAGCATTCGGCGATGATGAGGTTATTACGCGTTTTAATAAAATGCGGGCACCGTTGTTTGGTGAGCTAGTGGCAGGGTCTAAAACCCTGTATATGGAGTCAAATAATAATCTGGTGCCATTGTTGTCGGCTTTACTCAGCCATTACCCGCATGCCCGTGTGTTGCATGTGGTGCGCGAACCGATAAGTTACGTGGCGTCGGCACTTAATAACGTGCAAAACAGCACCTACACATTGCACGGCGATACTGATCTACGCAAACGAATCTGCGCGGATGATTTTGCCCACGATCCTTATCATGGGCATTGGCAAAGCCTGACGCAGGTGGAGAAATTAGCCTGGCACTGGCAGGCCTACAATAAGATGATTAGGGAGCAAGCCGCAGGCCACCCACACTATCTGAGTTTGTCATTTGAACGCTTATTTGCCAGTGGCGATCCGAAGCCAATGCAAGCCGCACTGGAGTTTATGACGGGGCGGGAATTTAGTCTGGACAAACTGTCCACGCTGCTTCTGAATAAACAAAATCATCGCGAGCGCGCTGGTCAGCCGCGACAAATAAGACGCCTGACTGAACATGAGCAAGATGCAATATATGCCGTTATTGAGCGTTGTAAGGACGCACATTACCTTGCAGGAAATTTACCCAGGCCAGTGTAACCGGCAGGGGAGCGCTTAACCGCTCGATGGCCGCTCGCTGCGCAGCGACTTGAGACGGCGATGGCATATCTTGTTTCAATGCCGCGAGCAGCGCGTCGGGTAATTCAGCCACAGACGGGATCTGGGTTAATTCGATGCCCTCATCGGTCAGTACCTGATAATCCAGCCAATCACCAGTGATAACCTGATTACCCGCATATAAATGCTCCTGCATGGAGCCGGACAGGGCATCGGTGGGCTGTAAATGGACAAATATCCGACAGACTAAACGTAGCGCTGCGATTTGTTCGGCGGACATATAATCCGTCAGAATCAACACCTGCAGGCTAGATTGGTCTGTTAGTTGGCGGATTTTTTCAATATACGCAGCGCTGCCACCGTATGTCATGGGCAGTACAAAATGGCAGCTTTCAAATTCGTGCTGACGGGCAATCAGAGCCTGCAGAATAGCCACATGTTGTTGCCCGGGAGAGGCACTGTAACCCAGTGTAATCATGGGGTGATTCTTCTCTAAGCCCAGTGACTGTTGCAGCGCCGCTAGTTGTTGCGGCTGGTTTTTGAGAATATCTATGGCGGCCAGGGTATTGAGGGCAAACCGTTGTAAACAGACTGCGGCTGTGGGAACCAGCGAGTGGATGGCTTTCGCCATAAGTGGCGTCTGGCAGCTCACCGTATCGGCCTGACGTATCATTTTCGTGAGAATGTCAGTGCGTTTTTCCCTCAGTAAATCAGAGCCCCAGAAGCTGATCAAAATTCGCCGGGATGCCAGACGATACCAGGGCATAGCGTAGTCATGAATAATGCTGGCGTAATGAATTTGCACCGCATCATAGCGACAGCGATTTTGCCGCCAGAACGTCCAGATGATCACGCCTAACAGCCAGCCGATGCGTGCCCGAGAGCCGATTTTTGCCAGCCACCACAGGCAAAGATGGTTAATATAAACCTGATCAAATGGCGTCGTATCATTCTCGGGTAGCTTGTGGGTCAGACAATCGATACGCCAGCCGGGCTGCTGGTCACGAAGGTTTTTGACATAATCCTTTACGAATGGACTATTGGGGTTTCCCAGCAGCAAAAGCCGGAATCGACTCATAACAACGGATACTCTTTTTTCGCTTTTTCGTAATCTTCGATCATACCAATATCAACCCAATACTCGCGGATCAAATAGCGTCCGATAGGCTGGCCCTGAGCCAGTAGTGTCGTGATGAGGTTATCCATACCGAAGTACGTATCCTCTGGAATGTAATCAAACACTTTCGGCGTCATAAAATAAATGCCGGCCATAATTTCAAAGTTGAGTTCTGGTTTTTCCGTCACGGACAGCAATTGGTCTTCAGACGATTTGACATCGCCGAAGCGAAATGGAGTGGTGATGATTTTGGTACCGACGGTCAGGGCAAAGTCTTTATCGCAGCCAAACTGATAAAAGCGGCTGAAATCCAGTTTGGTAAGAATATCTCCATTCATCATTACAAAGGGCCCGGTTATTTGGTCTCTAATCAGGCTCAGTGGACCGCATGTGCCGAGCGCCTTACTCTCCCGGCTATAAATGAGTTCAACGCCGTAGCGCTCACCATTGCCGAGGAATGACTCGATGTAATCGGCTTTATAGTTCACCGCCAGAAATATCTGTGTCACGCCATGGTCACGTAGTCGTTCTATCTGAATTTCGAGAATCGATTTTTCACCTAATGGCAGCAGAGGCTTAGGCACGACTTCGGTAAATGGCTTGAGCCGGCTACCTAATCCGCCTGCCAGTATGATTGCCTGCATCAAACTCCTCCTGTGACGGTCAACGCCTTAAACGTTATAAAGATGGCTTTTATACACTGCACGGTTTTTATCCTCTCTGAACCAGTCGATGGTTTTTTCCAGCCCTTGCTGCAATGAGTGCGCAGGTTTAAAACCGGTCAGCTGCTGAATAAGTGTGTTATCACACCACAGGCGGTTTACTTCAGACTTTTCCGGGCGTAATCGAACGCTGTCCATTTCTATCTGGGTGTCCGCGCCAATAATCTCCTGAATTAACTGCACTGTTTCAGCTATGGATACCTCATAATTTGAACCAATATTGACAGTTTTCCCTGCCGCCTCATTACAATTTGCTAATGCGATCAGGCCCGCACAGGTATCGCTGACATAATTGAAATCACGAGTGGGGGAAACATCTCCTAATTTAATCGTCGGCGTGTTATCCAATAATTGGGTAATGATAGTGGGGATAACTGCACGTGCACTTTGACGTGGCCCATAGGTATTAAATGGGCGTGCAATTGTCACCGGCAAGTCAAACGCATTGAAAAAACTCATCGCCATTGCATCGGAGGAAATTTTACTGGCGCTGTATGGTGATTGCGGTTGTAACGGGTGTTTTTCATCAATGGGCACGTAGCGTGCGGTACCATAAACCTCGGAAGTGGAAGTTTGTATAAACGTACTGACATTGTTGGCCAGTGCTGCCTGACACATATTGAGGGTGCCATTTACATTGGTATCCACATAACTTTGTGGCGCCTGATAGGAATAGGGTATGGCAATCAGGGCTGCCAAATGGAATACGGTATCCACTCCTTCACATAACGAGCGGCAAAATTGTCCATCTCGGATATCGCCACTGATTACTTCGATATCGTTCAGGCAGTTAGCGTTTTCCAACCAGCCCCAACTGTTGAACGAGTTGTACTGAGCCAACGCCCTGACGTTATAACCTTGGCCATGCAGGTGCTCAACCAAATGTGAACCGATAAAACCATCTGCCCCGGTTACGAGAACTTTTTTCATACTTGTTGTCCTGATTTGGCGACCGTCTGGATAACGGCCTGACAGATTCCATCGATTTCGTTGTCAGTCAGATAAGGGTGCATAGGTAAACTCAGGACAGATTCACTGGCAATTTCTGCCTCTGTGCAGTCGACCTGCAGACTACCCAACAGCGCTGTCTGCAGGTGCAGTGGTTTTGCATAATAAACCATGGAAGGAATGTCTTGAACCGACAGCATTTGCATAATCTCTTGCCGCCTGGAAGCGGGCACCCGAATGGTAAATTGCGCCCACGCGCTGTAATAGCCATCGGGGACAATTGGACAGGTCACCACATCATTGAGACGCATAAGATAGCGTTGTGCTACCCGCTGTCTCGAAACTAACTCATCTTCAAAAATAGCCAGTTTCTCCAATAAAATTGCCGCCTGAATTGTGTCTAACCGACTGTTCTGGCCAATGCGCACATTATCGTACTTGTCAGTACCCTGACCGTGGATACGCAGTGAGCGGCACACTTCAGCCAAGGCATCATCGTTGGTGAAAATTGCGCCGCCATCACCCAGGCAACCAAGCGGTTTGGCCGGGAAAAAACTGGTGGTCGCGATGTCACCAAAGCCACCGCTTCGCTGCTGCCCAATCGCGCCTCCGAATCCCTGCGCGGCATCTTCGATTAATCGCAATTGATACGTCTGGCAGAGCTGGCTGATGACAGGATAGTTAGCCGGAAGCCCAAATAAATCGACGGCTATCACCGCTTTTGGGGTCAGTTTTGCTTCAGCTTCAACCTGTTTGATGGCGCGTTCCAGCGACGCTGGACAGAGGTTATAGGTCAATGGGTCGATATCAACAAAAAACACTGACGCGCCAGTGGCAGGAACCACTTCAGCGGTTGCGAAAAATGAAAACGCGGTAGTAAATATCACGTCGCCAGGTCCCAGATTAAGGGCGGCGAGCGACAGGCTTAACGCATCGGTACCATTGGCACAGCTGATACAATGTTTAACCCCGGTAAATTCAGCGAGTTTTTTTTCTAACTCAGAAACTTCCGGGCCGCTAATGAACTTGCCATGGTTCAGTACCCGCGCGATGGCCTGATCCACTTGTGGACGGATCCGTGTTAATTGGGCGTTGAGGTCTATAAACTGCATTCAGCTCTCTTTCCGAACGACATTATCTTTTAGCGTATAAACACTACCCGTGTGTTCGCAGCGAGCCTGTCCCCGCCCACTAACAGGTAAGTTGAGGCGTTCACCAAATTCACTCATCCAGCCAATCTGGCGGGCAGGTACGCCCACCATCAGGGCATAATCCTGTACCGGCTTGTTGATGACAGAGCCAGCGCCGATAAAAGCGTAGCGACCGATAGTCACACCGCAGACGATAGTGCAATTTGCACCCAGGGTAGCCCCCTGTTTTACCAGTGTCGGACGGTATTCTGATTTACGTTCCACGGCGCTTCTGGGGTTGTAGACATTAGTAAAAACCATTGATGGACCGCAGAATACATCGTCTTCCAGCGTGACGCCCTCGTATACCGAGACATTGTTCTGGATCTTTACGTTATTGCCGATATGTACACGGTCGCCAATAAACACATTTTGGCCCAGTGAACATTTTTGTCCGATCACGGCAGATGCGCAGATATGAACCCAATGCCAGATACGGCTGTCGCTGCCAATTTGGGCTCCATCATCAACGATAGCGCTGGGATGGCAAAAATACTCACTCATGACAGTGCCTTGATAGCAAAGGGATGCAAGTCGTCACCATTGATATCCGCCTTTTGGTTGCGAATATCTGATACGGTTTCGATTGCCACACGGTTATCCTCCAGGGTGAATCCCTGCCCACTTAAAATATGCTCGTAGCTTCGGGTATGTAAATCGGTAAAACCGTCGGAGAATTCCAGTTCCTGCCCGTCAATGGTGATGCTTCGAAAAGTGCGTTGCCCCTGTTGCACTGCGCTGGTGGGTAACGAGCGCTCATCGGTGGATAAGAACCAGCGAACCCGCGCTTTCTCATATTCTAAATAGCCAGATGCGCTGTTTTCCTGGTTGATGTGGACGCGATTATGCTGCAGCTTGCCAAACAAAAAATGCAGCATGTCGAAGAAGTGCACGCCAATATTGGTAGCTATCCCCCCCGATTTTTTTACATCACCTTTCCAAGACACGTTGTACCAATTCCCTCTGGACGTGATATAGGTCAGATCTACCTCTTTTTTGGATGTGTCTGATACAGCATCCAACTGTGCTTTGAGGCCAATGATGGTGGGGTGCAGGCGCAATTGCAAAATAGTGTTGACCCGAAAACCGGATTCGCGTTCCAGTTCCTGCAGACCGTCAATATTCCAGGGATTGAGCACCAGAGGCTTCTCACAGATCACATGACTTTCAGAGCGCAGACCAAATCGCACATGGGAATCATGCAGATAGTTCGGCGAACAAATCGACACGAAATCAATAGATTCACCTTTGCGGCGTTTTTTATCGATATGGCGATCGAATCGCTCAAATTCGGTAAAAAAGTCACAATTTGGGAAGTAGCTATCAATGATTCCGACTGAATCATTGGGATCCAGTGCGGCCACCAATTGGTTTTGGGTATCTTTTATTGCCCGCATATGACGTGGTGCGATGTAACCCGCGGCACCAATCAAAGCAAATTTTTTCATATCAGTCCGCCTTTTGCTGCGAGTAGGTTGATCGGGTTATCGACGAAATATGCATTTTATTTATTTCCTTGACCCATTCTCGGCAATTTGCTGCATTTTCGAGAAACCAGCTTGGTTTATCACAATGACTAAATCCTGAGGTGTAGGGGGGTGAAATACCTGTCGGCCACGGGTACCGAATCCATCGATCAATTGCTCAGGTCTAACCTGCGCCGTTGCAGGAATCCAAATATAGCTGCCAAAGTCAACATAATGCCCGATGGCGTCCAGCCCACTAAAGTATTGCTCGTATGGTTTGTGGGGTGAATCGTTGGCTAAAAATCTCACTTTTGCAATGATGCAACCGCGGCTGAAATTTGCCTGACGTAATGAGCTGCATAAATTAATCACCAAATTTGAATACCATACAGGAGCGATGCCATTCAGGATGTCGGTCGTATCAAGTGAAAGCCGATGAAACCCAGGTAACATAATGGTTAGTTGGCTGTTCGAAACGATGTTCCCAGTGGCGCTCAGGTCGCCATGGGGCAGGATAACCAGATGATAATCTGCGGTCTCCTGTTGCGAGTCTCCACGATTCAACCATAGAACCCGCCAGTTCGCTTTATCTTGTGCAGAGGCGCGCCAAGCGGGT
The DNA here is from genome assembly GCF_004329715.1 of Bowmanella sp. JS7-9. GTDB lineage: Bacteria > Pseudomonadota > Gammaproteobacteria > Enterobacterales > Alteromonadaceae > Pseudobowmanella > Pseudobowmanella zhangzhouensis. Next base: position 328,011 of record NZ_JXSY01000005.1, on the reverse strand, counting down.
ATTTGTTGCAGCCAGTCGCTTTGTAACTGCGTGTCACCATGAACTTCCAAATGACAGACACTTGTGGCGACCCGTTTAATCCAGCTGCTCATTCTTGCCGACGAGAACGAGCTGACGGTATCAAACTTCGCGGGCTGTTGCAGATAATCACCCACTATATCTGCTAATGCCTGCTTCCACATGTCGAGGGCCACGCCTAAAGCCTCTTTTTCTGACTGATTAACACTCAGCACTTTACTTAAAAACGCATTGGTGTAGTTCATGCTGCCGTAGAACAAGTAAAACAGCAGAGATTTACTGGTTTTATAAGAGGCAAACAGCAGGATCCGCTGCTTTTCAATCAGTTGGTCAATAGACTCGGGCGTGGCTTCGGTTGCATCCACCAACTGCTGCAATTTATTCAGCTCAGTATGCAGTACATCGGGCCTGAAATGGGCGTCAAAGCGCGCTGGATAATGGCTGTAATCCTCTACTGCTGTAAATGCCTTCTCGTGTAAAAAATGCAGTGCCTGCTGCTTGGTCTCAGCTGCGCTGGTGATCAGCATGAAGTCCAGATTGAGCGGGGTGGCGCCTGCGATTTTAGCGCCATCACTACAGTTAAAGCATTCTACCTGTCGATGATTGGCCAGCGCCTGCTCGATAATGGTTTTGGAGACTTTGAATTCATGCTTGGTAAATACCATCGGGCGGAAATTGCCCGGTACCCGCAGTGCGGTATGATTGCGCTCCCGGTAGTTATATAACTCTTCACCTTGCTGATCGTAATAGCCGGATTGCTTGCTATGGTGATGTTTGTCATCCACAAAGCCTAAATCCACACCAAGCAGATAAAGCTGGGTAAAGCCCAGTTCACAGAACAGATTCACTACCAGGTTTGACACGGTTGGAAAGGCAAATTTCAGCTCATGAAAACGGCCTTTTCCTAACACCTCGGTGGCGGATACGGTGGATGACTCACCATCTTTCAGGGCGATCAGCACATCTTTAAACAGGTCGCAGGTATCCGGGTGAATGCCGTTACAGGAAATCAGGGTAATCTGTTTTAGAAACTCAAAATCACCGACCCGCGAACACCAGTCAAAGGTGGAACGGTTTTGCTCAATTTCCGCGTGGTAATCCGGCACAATACCGGCTTTTTGCAATGGCATCAGCGCGGTACCGCAGGAAATCACGATAGCCTGATCGCGATATTCGCGAATGGCGTCCAGGCTGGCATCCAGCGACGGGCCATTACCCACAACAAAGACCGGCACTTCACCTAGCTCAAACGGAATAGGGCGGGTTTTGCGATCTGTCAGCAAATGATAGCCGCGTCGCAGTGTTTCGGTGGTATGGGCAATCCCATAGCGGGCATGGTCAAAATATTCTCCCATGCTTATCACCACCTGCAATTGTTCGCGCAGATTGGCGACTGCGTCACTCAGATTAGGATTGTGATAGCTCTGATAAAAATAGGTGTTGGCCAGGTTATATGGCCCGATGGCGTAAAATTGATGGAGTAAATCGCGAAACAGGTTGCTGCCATCATCACCCACATTGAGATAAATACGCCAGCCATTATCGTCGACCTGTTTGAGAATCTCAGCCCAGTCGATGGCAAAAAGTGAGGCGTAAAAAAAGTCACGATTAGGCTCGCAGATAAACAGCTTTTCCACCCGGTGGCCGTCCAGCAACGCCTGTAACTGATAGCCGCTGCCCAGCCCAAACATGATGAGCGATTTAATCGTATCCGGCAGGGTGCCGCGCTTTTCTTCCAGCCTGGCCATCAGGGATTCGGTCTTGGCCACGTACTGATAATGCAGGTAGTTTTTGAGTTTTTCGCCCTTGTATCCAAGTACTAAACCATCTTTGTTGGGGTGATTAACAAAGTTGTCGCTATTGAGCCGGCCATCCTCGGCAGGGCTTTTGCTGTAAAGTAGCGCCAAATCACTTAAATCTAAGAGATTGACCTCATCTCCTGCGGCGACCGGCCACCAGTAGCGGGGCGTGTAATCACGAAATTGCGCGGCAATATCCGGGAAATAATGGCTGAATGCAGCCATATTTTGCTGAAAACGCGGGTGGTGTTCGCTCTTGCACACGGCCAGTTGCTCTGGTTCAGCCAGCGCGCAAAACAGCGGTTTATAGGCAGCGAAATCATCGCGCTTGAGGCGCAGCCCTTGGGCCGCTATTTGCGGCCAGCTGCGCAACATCAGATCCTGCTCAATGCCGTCAAATACCGGATGGTGGTAGTGCTTATACAGATAGAAACCAGCAATGCCTGCGTGTTGCTGCAATTCCTGCATGTTTTCCACCAAATCGCGGCCATCTTTGCCGCTGAGCATAAACAGCAGGGTATTTTTTTGTTGAGCTAAGTCGAGAATCTGCTGCCAGTCACCCACCAGTGATGAGCTGTGCAGATACTGTAATTCCGGTTCATATACCACCAGATGACGAATCCGATGCTGTTGCAACAACGTGGCTAAATGCTGACCCAGCCCCAGGCCGAACACTACCAGAGTGTCAACCTCTTCAGGCAACGGGGAACGTTTGGCGATGGCTGCCGCACGCGTAGCGACATCGTCCGTACTGTGGTGTAGGGGATGCTGGTTAGCCAGATCAATAAACAGTGGATGTTGTTGCCAGTGCTGCAGGTGCGTCGTTATTTCCTGCTGCGGTTCAAGGCCATATAAAACACGGCCAGTACCATAATCTACAATATTATGGCCGCCCGATTTGTTGCAAAAAATCGAGATATTCTGCGATCTCACCTGTTCCAGTTCAGCCGCGACCGAAGGCATGTGAGCCCGCAGCGCGCGCATATTTTGCTGAAATTGCGCAGCGATAAAATCCGCTTGCAGATCTTCCAATGCTGTTTGGGCGTCTTCATCCTGATGTAAATGCAATCGAATGTCTTTTAACATGCGGCCTCTGGCACCCTTGCTGCTACCTAGTTTCGCCCAACGGCGAATTTAGCGATAAATTTCAATTAATTAGGATTGTAATCGGTCGTATCAGCGCTGACCAGCCTTGCTTGGTCGCACGCTACTATGGGTATATCGGCAAATACCCGAGGATACAAAACCACACCTTTGCCATAGTGCGCAACATTTAACCAATGCCGCCGAAGTGCTAAACTCAAGCAAGGTAGTCGGTATACCGACGGGAGGCAGATATGATTAATTTCAACACATCATCGGATAACAGCTCAGCACTGGCGCAGTTACAGGAAAAGCAAAAGACCCTGTTTGAGCGTCTCGCTTCGGGTAAGCGGGTTAACAGCGCCGCTGACGATGCGGCAGGGCTGCAGATAATCGATAGGTTGACCTCTGAGGTGTCTGGTTATCGTCAGTCTGTGACCAATGCTTATGACGGTATTTCATTATCGCAGGTGGCCGAAGGCGGTCTGTCAGGCATCAGCAATGATGTTAATCGCATTCGTGAGCTGACGGTACAGGCTGGTAATGGCATTTTAAGTGCCGCAGACAAAAAGGCCATTCAGGGCGAGATCAGCGCCCTGCAAAGCAATATTAATCAAACCATAGAGCAAACCAGCTTCAACGGTAAGCAGCTGCTTAGCGGTGATGGCTCGCTGGACTTTCAGGTAGGCTCTGCCGCGGGCCAGAAAATTTCTGTGGGTACACAAGACGTGGCGTCCGGTTTAACCGATGTGCTGAATATCGATGTGACCACAGGCAGCGTGGATGATGCACTTAAAGCTGCTGATGCTGCGGTGGATTATGTGGGCAGTGCCCGCGCGGATTTAGGTGCCACACAGAATCAGTTTGAGTCTGCTGCGCGCAATTTGGGTAATCAGGAAGTCAATGTGGCCGCTGCGCGCAGCCGTCTGCAGGATACTGATTACGCTCAGGCCACTGCGGATCAGGCCGCCAATAATATTTTGAGTCAGGCTTCGCTGTCGGTGCAGGCACAGGCTAATCAGCAACGGGGTCAGGTACTGGCACTATTGGGCTAGCGATATTTCAGTAAGAAAAAAGCGCCTTTTGGCGCTTTTTTTACGGCTGTAGCGGGCAAAGATTGTGTGGAAAATCTGCAATCAGAAAAGTTGACGCGCAATCGCGGTTGCGTCAAATAACTGACGGGTTACAATCAATCCATAACAATAACGATAGTCTTTCATAATCAGGTAGTTAATGAGCGACGTTCTGGTAATCAGTCAGCAATCTGCGCGTAGCGACAGTTTGCAAACCATCTTGTCCTTTGTGGGCGAATCCTGTCAGTGTGTGCCGTTTTCGGCCGCGGTTGCTACATTAACGGCGCAGGGCTTTGCCAAAGCCGTGCTAATTGACGGTGAAGATCCACAACTGGCGAATGATGTCGCCGAAAAGTTTCCCGCTATTCCGTTTGTGTTGATGTCTGATGCAAAGCCAAACGGGCTACCTGCGAATATCGTTGGGCATCTATCTGAACCGTTTAACTACCCGAACCTGACCAATATGCTGCACCGCTGCGAGCAGTATCAGCGTATGGCACCGGGTAAGGGCTCACCGGGTAAAACCAAATTATTCCGTTCACTGGTGGGTAAAAGCGCCGGCATTCAGGCCGTGCGTCATATGATTGAAAAAGTCGCGCCCACCGATGCCAATGTCCTGATCCTGGGTGAATCGGGTACAGGTAAAGAGGTGGTCGCGCGCAACCTGCATTTTATGTCGGCCCGCAAAAACGGTCCGTTTGTGCCGGTTAACTGTGGTGCCATCCCAGGGGAGTTACTGGAGTCGGAATTATTCGGTCATGAAAAGGGCGCGTTTACCGGCGCAGTCAGCAGCCGCAAAGGGCGTTTTGAACTGGCCGAAGGTGGCACCCTGTTTTTGGATGAAATCGGTGATATGCCACTGCAAATGCAGGTTAAGTTGTTGCGGGTGTTACAGGAACGCAACTACGAGCGGGTCGGCAGCAGTAAACCGATTCCGTGCAATGTACGCATCATTGCCGCCACCCACCGCAATCTGGAAACCATGGTCGAACAGGAAAAGTTCCGGGAGGATCTGTTCTATCGTCTGAATGTGTTCCCAATTGAAACGCCGGCACTGCGCGAACGGGTGGAAGACGTACCGCTGTTGTTGCAGGAATTGATCACACGGATGAAATCTGATGCCTGTGAGTCATTGCGTTTTACCGAAAAGGCCATGCAATCCCTGATGGAGCATAGCTGGCCGGGCAACGTGCGTGAGTTGTCTAACCTGGTGGAACGCCTGAGTATTCTGTTCCCCAACCAGATCATCGATGTAGCCGATTTACCCCAGAAATATCAGTATGTTGCCGGCGATGATTTTCAGCCCGACTATCCGGAAGAACTACTGGAGCGTGAGGCGATTAACGAGCTGTTTGGCGGCTCGCTCAGCGATGAAGAGATCAATGCCGAATTGCAGGGCACTCCGGCTGCTAATGGTCAGTTGCCAGCCGAGGGATTGAATCTGAAAGAATACATCTCCGACCTGGAACTGAGCCTGATTCAACAGGCGCTGGATCAGCATGAATGGGTGGTAGCACGCGCGGCGGAATTGCTGGGTATGCGCCGCACCACGCTAGTTGAAAAAATGCGTAAATACAACTTAAACCGCGACGAATAAAATCGCGGTTTACCCCTTCTCTTATCTCATTTTTTGCAGTTAACTTACTGAATATATTAAAGTAATTTTTGGCATGCTCATTGCAAACACACTCAGTGTCTGAATTTTGACATGAGGTGAGTATGACAATGAGTAAGCCGCACAATGCCGCCAATATGGTGCTGTGTGATGCCGCCGAGGTGCAGGGTTTGCGTCAGCAAAGCGAGCGACTGGCGCATTTACTTGATGTTATGCCTGCGGGTGTCGTAGTGGTGGATAACACGGGGACGGTCAAGCAGGCCAACCGTGTGGCGATTGAATTGCTCGGCAAACCGCTGGAAGGCCAAGCCTGGCGGACTATTATTGCCCGCTCATTCCGCCCACAGGCCGACGACGGTCACGAAGTGTCATTGCATGATGGCCGCAAAGTAAAATTACAGATCTGCCCGTTACAAAACGAGCCGGGGCAGCTGATTGTGCTGACCGACCTCACCGAAACCCGTCGTTTACAGGAGCGGGTTAGTCATATGCAACGTCTGTCATCGCTGGGGCGCATGGTAGCGTCACTGGCCCATCAGATTCGTACACCGTTATCGGCAGCAATGTTATACGCGGCGAATATGGGCAGCAGTATGCTGACCGAAGCCGCGCGTCAAAAATTCACCGAAAAATTATTATCCCGTCTGAAAGATTTAGAGCAACAGGTCAATGACATGTTGTTATTTGCTAAAAGCGGTAGCGAGCAGGTGGTGGGTGAAATCTCCCTGCAGCAACTGCTGCAGGAAGTCCAGCAGGGCAGTGAAGCCATGTTGCAGCACGCTAACACCGAATTGCAGGTATCGTTGCCGGAGCCGGATATTCTGGTGCTGGGCAATAAAACCGCGCTGGCCAGCGCGTTGCAAAACCTGATTCATAATGCCTTACAGCATGTGGGGGAGCGCCCCTGCATCTGGTTATCCGCCACGCGCAGCAATAATTCGCCGGGACAGGTGGATATTCAGGTCCGTGACAATGGTTGTGGCCTGGCAGATAAAGTCAAAGGCCGACTGTTTGAACCTTTCTTTACTACCCGTAGCCAGGGCACCGGCCTTGGTCTGGCGGTGGTTAAAGCTGTGGCGCAGTCCCACAAAGGGCAGGCGCTGGCAGACAACCATCCGGATGGTGGCGCGGTGTTTACCCTGCGCTTGCCCATAGAAAAACTATCTTCGTCTCAGACCGCAGCAGTTTTACAGGAGCGTAGTGCATGAGCAGAAAAATCCTGATTGTTGAAGATGACGCCGGCTTGCGTGAAGCACTGGTGGATACCCTATTATTGGGTGGCTACGACATTGTTGAGGCAGACAGTGCCGAGGCTGCCATGTTGCAATTGGGGCGGCATAAAATTGATTTGGTGGTCAGCGATATTCAAATGGGCAGCATGAGCGGCCTGGACTTATTACGCTCTATCAAAGCGCGCCATGCCGAGGTACCGGTACTACTGATGACCGCCTATGCCACCATCGATGATGCGGTACAGGCTATGCGCGATGGGGCCACCGATTATCTGGCCAAACCCTTTGCGCCGCAGGTATTACTCAATCTAGTTGACCGCTATGCGCCGGCACCGGCGATTGAATCCCGTCAGCCTGTGGTAGGTGATCCCAGTTCTGAAGAATTGCTGCATCTTGCTACCCGTGTCGCACGTGCCGATGCCACCGTGATGGTGCTTGGCCCCAGTGGTTCGGGTAAAGAAGTGTTAGCGCGCTATATCCACGACAAATCCGCCCGCGCCGACAAGCCATTTGTGGCGATTAACTGTGCGGCCATCCCGGAGAATATGCTGGAAGCGACCTTGTTTGGTTATGAAAAAGGCGCGTTTACCGGTGCATTACAGGCATGTCCGGGAAAATTCGAACAGGCCCAGGGTGGCACCTTGCTACTGGATGAAATTACCGAGATGGACTTAGGCCTGCAGGCCAAGATTCTGCGTGTTCTGCAGGAAAAAGAAGTTGAACGCCTGGGCAGTCGTAAAACCATCGCGCTGGATGTACGCGTGATCGCCACCAGTAACCGTGATTTAAAAGAGGCGGTACGCCGTGGGATCTTCCGCGAAGATTTATATTATCGCCTGAATGTATTCCCTTTGATGTGGCGTCCGCTGTCACAGCGTCCTGGCGATATTATCCCGCTAACCGAGCACTTGATTGAGCGTCATTGTGAGCAAACCCATTGTCCGCAGTTAAGCGCTGCGGCCAGAGCCAAACTGCAGCATTATGATTGGCCGGGCAACGTACGTGAGCTGGAAAACGTCGTGCAGCGTGCCTTGATCCTGTGTGATGGCGAACTAATAGACAGCCATGATCTGATGATCGATGTCAGCCAGACGCCGCAACTGGTTTCAGCCAGTCAGGTGCTGGAGGCCAAAGAGCCGGTGCTGGGTGCGGAGCTTCGTCACCAGGAGCATCAGATTATTCTCGATGCGTTACAGACTTATCAGGGCAAGCGCAAAGTGGTAGCCGAAAAGCTCGGCATCAGCCCGCGTACCCTGCGTTACAAACTGGCGCGTATGCGCGAGGATGGCATTGAGGTGCCAGCCTGAACCCGATTCAAACATTCCGCTTGTTTGGACTTTTTGGGGGCGTCGCTGACGCCCCTTTTTTTTCGTCAAAAATCCGCCATTTTCTATCTGTTAAATAAGTTATCTGTCTGTATTTAAACAATATTTTATCTTTGGCGCGATTGTTGCAGTCTGGCGTTATTGATCGCATTAAACGACTTTTTGACAGGTGAACCATGGATATCAAAGCACAAAGCCTCCTGAGAGAAATGCAGGCACTAAGCATGCAGGCTGGCGCCGGTATCGGTGAAGCACAGGCCATTCCGGTTAATCCCAATGGTAAAAATTTTGCGGATATGCTCAGTCACGCCCTCGACACCGTGAATGGCATGCAAATGGAGTCAAAGGATCTGCAGCAGCGATTTGAAATGGGTGAGAAAGGCCTGAGTTTGGCGGATGTCATGATCGCCAAAGAGAAATCCAGTATTGCGTTTGAGGCCACCGTGCAGGTGCGCAACAAGGTGCTGGAAGCCTACAAACAAATTATGAACATGCCAGTGTAAGGTTGAGAGGTAACACAAGTGGCAGAAGCAACGGGAACAGAACTGGCATTGGCCGATGACCATATGGGTCAGGACGGGCCAGCCAAGCCTTCACTGGCGGACCAACTGACCAGCGGTGATATGCTGCGCCAGATCATGCTGGCCGTGGTGGTGATCATCAGTCTGGCGATTGTGGTGATGGTCGGATACTGGTCATTGCAGCCAGAATTTCGTCCACTGGCCAAACTCAGCACCAGTGAATTGATTGAAACGCTGGATTATCTGGATGCTAATCAGATTGAGTATCAGCTCAAAGGTGACACGGTTTACGTCCGCGAAAATGAATACGATAACGTCAAACTGGGTCTAAGCCGTCAGGGTATCAGCCGCGATCCTTCCTCTGCTGGCAGCGAAATCATCATGCAGGATATGGGCTTTGGTGTCAGCCAACGGGTTGAAGCCGAGCGTTTAAAACATGCCCGTGAGCAACAGCTGGCACGCACCATTGAAGAATTAGGCTCCATTGCCCGCGCCAAAGTGTTGCTGGCGATGCCAAAAGAAAACGTCTTTGCCCGTCGCGAGAAGCTGGCCAGTGCCACTGTGGTACTGACATTACGCCGCGGCGCGGTGTTATCATCCGAAGAAGTGGATGCGGTAGTGGATATTGTCGCCTCTGCGGTACAGGGTATGGAACCGTCCCGGGTTACCGTCACCGATAATGCCGGGCGTCTGTTGAATTCAGGCTCACAGGATTCGTTATCCGCCCGTTCACGCAAAGAATATGAGTTAGAAAAGCAGCGCGAAGATGAAGTGCTGGCCAAGATTGATTCGATCCTGATTCCTATTGTCGGTCTGGGTAATTACACCGCACAGGCCGATGTCACCCTGGATTTCACCGCAGTAGAACAAACCGAAAAACGCTTTAACCCGGATCTGCCGGCGGTACGCAGTGAAATGACGGTGGAAGAGAATTCTGTGGGAAGCGTGATTGCCGGTATTCCGGGCGCACTGACCAATCAACCACCGGTCAACTCGGATATTCCTGAGCAAGCCAATGGTGGCAATGGTAATGCCACCACCCCGGGGCGCAATATGAAAGAAGCGACCCGCAATTTTGAGCTGGATACCACCATCAGCCACACTAAGCAGCAAACCGGTGTGATGCGCCGCCTGACGGTATCCGTCGCGGTGGATTATCAGGCCACAACTGACGCCGACGGCAATCCGGTCAATACCCCGCGCAGTGCCGAGGAGCTGGTGAATATCCGTCGTTTGTTGCAGGGCGGCTTAGGCTTCAACGTCAATCGTGGTGATAGTCTGGAAGTGGTCAGCATTCCGTTTAATCGCGCTGACGATGGCATTATTGAAGAAGTGCCGCTGTGGGAGCAGCCATGGTTTATGCAGGTGGCTAAGTTAGCCATCGGTGGCTTGATCGTTATCGTACTGATCATCTTTATTGTCCGCCCAATGTTGAACAAGTTGTTGTTCCCAGAGAAAGCCAATGAAAGCGACGATATGGATGCTGATGTAGGTCTGGATTTGGGCGATGAGACCCTGTCGATGCTGGCTAGTGAATTTGATGAGTCGTCGATTGGCTTCTCACCGGATGGCTCCCTGATGATGCCGGACTTACACAAAGATGAAGATATACTTAAAGCAGTACGCGCATTAGTGGCGAATGAGCCTGAACTATCTGCACAGGTAGTTAAAGGCTGGCTGATGCAGGATGAGTAAAGGGGTACCACATGGCTGAAGTAAAAGAAAAACAGGAAAGTGGTTACGACATTTCCAAACTCGATGGTATTGAGAAATCAGCAATATTACTGCTGAGCTTATCCGAAAATGATGCTGCCCAGATTTTACGGCATTTAGAACCTAAGCAGGTGCAGAAGCTCGGTAGTGCCATGGCGCGTATCGAAGATATGTCGCAGGCGAAAATTACTGCGGTGCATAAGCACTTCATTGAAGAAATTCAGAACTACAGCACCATCGGCTTCCAGTCACAGGACTTCGTGAAAAAAGCCCTGACAGCGGCGTTAGGCGAGGATAAAGCCGCAAACCTGATTGACCAGATTCTGGCAGGCGGACAGGCAAAGGGTCTGGATTCATTGAAATGGATGGACTCCAAGCAGGTGGCCAGCATTATCCGCAACGAGCACCCTCAGATACAAACCATTGTATTGTCTTATCTGGAGCCGGAACAATCGGCAGAAATTATTGCGCAGTTCCCAGAGAAAGTGCGTCTCGATCTGATGATGCGCATTGCCAATCTGGAAGAAGTCCAGCCAGCGGCACTGCAGGAACTAAACGAAATTATGGAGAAACAGTTTGCCGGTCAGGCTGGCGCACAAGCCGCGAAGATGGGCGGCCTGAAGTCTGCGGCGGAAATCATGAACTACCTGGATACCAATATCGAAGGTCAGCTGATGGACGCCATTCGCGAGCAGGACGAAGAGATGAGCCAGCAGATTTCGGATTTGATGTTCGTATTCGACAATTTAGCCGATGTGGACGACCGCGCCATGCAGGCTATCCTGCGCGAAGTGCAGCAGGATGCGTTGCTCAAAGCTATCAAAGGTGCCAGCGAGCCGTTGCGTGAAAAAATCACTAAAAATATGTCTAAACGTGCGGCAGAAATGTTGCTGGATGATCTGGAGGCTATGGGGCCTGTGCGAGTTAGTGACGTGGAAACGGCACAAAAAGAAGTACTGGCGGTGGCCAGACGATTGGCTGACGCCGGCGAAATCGTGCTGGGCGGCGGCGGTGGCGATGACTTCCTGTAAGCTGAATTATGTCTGAGCATCCGTTTAAATCCTGGCATCTTCCTGAACTGGATGATGCCGATACGCCGAAACAACCGCGCACCAATGCGCTGAATAAAACGCCGGGCTGGACATTTGAACCACCCGAGCAGCAAGAGCAACTCGACGTGCAAATGCCCACCGCGGAAGAGATCGAAGCGATTCGTCAGGCGGCCTGGGAAGAAGGCCGCAAAGAAGGTCTGGCTGAAGGCAAAGCCGAAGGCCGTAAACAAGGCTACGACGAGGGCCTGCAGCAGGGCACAGAAGAAGGTATCTCGCAGGGCACTGAACAGGGCCTGGCTGCGGCAAAAGAACAAATTGATGCATTGCACACGCAGTTATCCGGTTTGATCAACAACCTGCAAAAGCCGGTCGCGTCTGTGGACAAACGGGTTGAGCAGGAGTTGGTTAAACTGGCGGTGTCGCTGGCCCGCGCGGTACTGCGAATTGAACCCACGATTAATCAGGACGTATTGCTACAGGCGTTGAACGAGGCAATCAAAGTGTTACCCGTAGCCGAGCAACATTATCAATTACGCCTGCATCCGGACGATGTCGCTCTGCTTACCGGGCACTTTGGCGCGGAATATATCGAGCAACATCACTGGCATATTATTGAAGCGCCGGAAATCAGTCGCGGCGGGGTTGATGTGGTGACCAACAGCAACGCGGTGGATCTGTCCATTGAACGGCGTTGTCGCGATATTCTGGATAAATTCCTGCTGGATAATGGTCTGGGTGGCGAATGAGTAATCTGCATGAGCGCATTGCTGCCTATCAGGAGCATATTCCTCATCCTCATGCGGTAGCAGAGGGCAAGCTTATTCGTGGTATTGGTCTGACGCTGGAAGCGGTGGGTTGTCAGCTGCCGGTTGGCAGTCAGTGTCTGGTACAAACCATTGACGGTGAAATCGCCGCGGAGGTTGTAGGCTTTGCCGAAAATATTACCTATCTGATGCCAACTGAAGCGGTTAAAGGCATCGTACCCGGTTCGCGGGTGAAACCGCTGAATCGTCAGCAGGGTCTGGCGGTTGGCATGGAACTGTTGGGTCGTGTGATCGACGGCAACGGTAATCCATTGGATGGCCTGGGCGCCATTAAAACCAGTCAACGGGTGCCTTTGACCCGTCCGCCGATGAATCCCTTGCTGCGTAAGCAGATAGATCGTCCACTGGATGTGGGCGTGCGCAGCGTAAACAGCATGATTACCGTGGGACAAGGCCAACGTATGGGCTTGTTTGCCGGCAGTGGTGTGGGTAAGTCTGTGCTGATGGGCATGATGACCCGCGGCACCGAAGCCGATGTGGTGGTGGTGGGTCTGGTCGGCGAACGGGGCCGCGAAGTAAAAGAATTTATTCATGACATCTTGGGTGAAGAAGAGCGTAAAAAGTCAGTCGTGATCGCAGCACCGGCAGATACGTCGCCGTTGATGCGTCTCAAAGGCTGTGAAACAGCTGTGACCGTCGCGGAATATTTCCGCGATCAGGGCATGAATGTGCTGTTATTGATCGACTCGTTAACCCGCTATGCCATGGCACAGCGCGAAATCGCCCTGGCTGTGGGCGAGCCGCCAGCAACTAAAGGCTATCCCCCTTCGGTATTTGCGCGACTACCCGCATTGGTAGAGCGAGCCGGCAACGGCGGACCGGGGCAAGGCTCAATTACCGCGTTTTACACCGTGTTGGTGGAAGGGGACGATTTGCAAGATCCGATTGCCGATGCGGCGCGGGCAATTCTCGATGGTCACATTGTGTTATCCCGTCGTTTGGCAGACTCGGGACATTATCCGGCAATTGATATTGAAGCGTCGATTTCCCGCGTGATGCCCATGGTGGTCAGCGATGAGCATTTACAGGCCGCCCGCCGTGTGCGTCAGGTATATTCCAATTACCAGCAAAATCGCGATTTAATCAGTATTGGCGCTTACGCCAAAGGGACAGATCCGCGCATTGATTTGGCCATCGCCGCCGAGCCGGTGATCAATGAGTTTTTGCAACAGGGCATGAAACAGGTTACTCCCTATGATGACAGTCTGCAGTCGTTAGCTAATTTGACTGCGCGCTTAGGTAAGGGCTGATTATGTCGAACCGGCAATTACACCTGGTCGCGCGCTGGGAGCAGGAAAAAGAGCATAAATGCGCGCAGGATCTGCAGGTTGCTGAACAACACTGGCAACAGCAAAAGCAAAAATTATCGGCTCTACAGGGTTATCGCAATACCTATCTGAGTGACCTGCAAAAGCGTGGTATGCAGGGCCTTGATGCCCGGGCGTTTAGTCAGCATCACGGCTTTCTTGCCAAATTAGACAAAGCGTGTGATGAACAAAGCCAACAAATCGCGCGAGCCAAGCTGGTGGTGGATCAGCGTCGCCAGTTGTTTTTACAGCAGCAGAAAAAACGTAAAGCCGTCGATATGTTGCTGGAGCGCAAAGCCATCGAGGCGGCACGCAAAGAACAACGGGCTGAACAGGCGCTAATGGACGAAGTCGCGACCCAACGATTTATCCGCCGTCAACTGCAAAGCTAAAAGCTGGAATACTCCTTGCAAAGACTCTTGTAGCGTGACGGAAATACCCCCTGATAATGCCGCAGTACTTGCCGCCCTGCATCAGGAGAAATCCGCCAAGTAGCCAATAAATTTATAATTTACAAACACTTAAGTTTTACCTTGCGGGGTGTAGAGATGATGCAAATTGTTGCCGCCAACAATGAGAATTTTGCCGCTAAAGTCGAAAATCCGGCATCTGTGGATAAGGGTATCGGCCGGAATGACTTTGAGCAGGTGTTCAAAAATGAGCAACAGTCTGGCAGTCGTGCGGAAATACCGACAGCTGAGCACGAGTCGCGTCCAACCTCGTCCACCCGCAAGCAATCGGAACAGACAGATAATTCACCAACCAAGCAAAGTGAAAATACCTCGACTAAGCAAGGTGATAAAGCTCATGTGGTTGACGAGAAGACACCCACACACTGCAAGGGTGATGATGTAAATGGCAAATCGGAATTAGCAGAATCTGATAACACACAGCCAGATCACAGTGGTGCGGATGACATTGCAATTCAAGCTGACAGTGAGAGCGGCGAAGTTGTGCTGATGAGTGCACAGGATTTGGCACATCTGGCCTTGAAAGTTTCCGAGCAAGCAGAGCAGGAGCCCACAGTGTTACCTGATTGGCTGGCACTATTAACTCAATCACAGGATCAGATTGCATATCTGCAGCAAAGCGGCGAAGAATTGCCGGACGAGCCGAGTATTGATGATTTATTACTGCAATTGCAAAACGACGACAGCATCAAACTGGATAAGAGTCTGCAGGCGTTACTGGCGCGCCTCAACCAGTTTGACAATACGTCTGAGGATACTGCTGCACAGTCGGACGCCGAGTCGATCGTTGAATTAGTGCAGGATATTAACGATTTGATTAACTGGTTGTCACAACAAACACCCGAGATTGAAGGCGAGTCACAGCAACCTATTGCGGCATTTATTCAACAGTTGGGCGAATTGCTGGCTAAACCCGCTGAGTCAGACTCCAAACAAGACGGCCGGATTCAGGCGCTGCTGAACCAACTGATGGCGAAAACGGACACGAACCAGCAGCATGGGGCAGATGAACTTCATGTTGGCGGTGAAGATTTCTCGGCGTTATTGGAAGTGGTAAAAGCACTGCCGGTGAATGATCAGGCGGCCTTACTGGAAAGCCTGAAACGTCAGTTCAACCTGAATCGCCAGGATACACCGTCACAGCAACAGTTGTCGTTGCCGCTGGCAAGTGAAGGTGTGAAGTTAGTCGAACTTGCTGAGCAACCCGCCCAATTAAAGCAAATGCTACATACTCTGCTGCCTGACCTACCTGCTCAGCAGCGAGATAGTTTGGCACAACAGTGGCAACAGCTCAGTCGAGAAATTAGCAAACAGCCAGACACTGCGCTGGAGAGTTTTGTCGCGCTTATTCAGCCACTTAGTGGTCAGTCAACCGATTCGCAGGAACTGCTTAGTCAGCTGCAACAGTTGTTGCCTGTCACCTCGCCGGTAAACGATTTAGCCCAGCATTTGGGTAAACAGCTGCATAGTGCGCTGCAACTGCATCCGGTTAATCACGCCAGCGCTGCGAGCGCAGTGACCCAGCATGAATTGTTCAACACGCAATTGCAGGATGTGATGCGCCATGAGGGCCAGGCAACGAATCTGACTAAAGCCGAAGGTTTACAGCACCTGACCAATCAGGTGCAGATGATGGTAAATCAGAAACTGATGACTGCCGATATTCGTCTTGATCCGCCCGAATTGGGCAGTATGCAAGCGCGGGTTCAACTAAATGGCGATCAGGCTAGTGTCTCGTTTGTGGTTCAGACTCAGACTGCCCGGGATATGTTGCAGGACAGTCAGCAGCGCCTGCGCGATATGCTCGCTGAACGTGGGATTGAATTGAATCAATCGTCCATTCGCCAGCAATCGGATCAATCAGCTAATGGTCAAAATGGTCAGGGTCAACAAGCCGGCCAGGGGCAGCAGTTTGCGAATGGCGAAAATATTGAGAATATCGGCCAATCTGAGTTGGTTTCGGTGAGCATGCCGGAAAATGGCGTGATAGACTATTTTGTCTAAATACAGGTTAAGCGTTGCCTCAAAGCAGGTGGCGGGCTGACAAATTCGTTATGTGAGAAGTGAAGATGGCAGAAGTACCAGAAGACGCACCTGAAGAAGGTAAAAAGAAAGGCAAGTTAATGATCATCATCATTGCGGTGGTGGTGTTACTCGGTGCGGGTGCCGGTGCATTCTTTTTATTAGGTGGTGAGGAGCCACCGCCGATGATGGAAGGTGGCGCAATGCCGGCGGATGGTGCGCCAGCCGCGCCAGCCGAAAATGTATCGGTGGAAAAAGGTACCGCCATGTATGTGCAAATGCCTCGTCCTTTTACCTTTAATGTGCCAGGCACCAGCCGCGGTCGGGTGGTTGAAATCCGGGTGCAGTTGATGGTTCGCGGTATTGAAAACGAAGAACTGGCTAAGCTGCATATTCCTTCAATCGAAGGGGCGCTTGTCAGTGCATTCAGTAGTAGCAACGCTGATGATTTGGTGACTGAGGCCGGTAAAGTGGCGCTGCGCGATCAGGCGCTGCGTGATGTCAAATCGACGATGAAAGATATCACTGGCAGTGAAGTGGTGGAAAAAGTGTTATTCACTGGCTTTGTAATGCAATAGGCGAAATAAACCGTGACTGATTTGTTATCCCAGGACGAGATTGATGCACTACTGCACGGCGTTGATGACGTCGAGGAAGACGATGTCGAATCGTCGGTCAGTGCCGATGGGTTAATCGAGTACGACTTCTCTTCTCAGGACCGTATTGTGCGTGGGCGCATGCCGACGCTGGAAATGGTCAACGAGCGTTTTGCCCGCCATATGCGGGTAAGCTTGTTCAATATGATGCGTCGCAGTGCAGAAGTGTCAATTAACGGCATTCAGATGATCAAATTTGGAGAGTACGTGCACACCCTGTTCGTACCGACCAGTTTGAATATGGTGCGCTTACGCCCGCTCAAAGGCACTGGTTTGATCACCATGGAAGCCCGTCTGGTGTTTATTCTGGTGGATAACTTCTTCGGTGGTGATGGTCGCTTCCATGCCAAAATCGAAGGGCGGGAATTCACCCCCACTGAACGCCGTATTACCCAAATGTTGCTCAAGCTGATCTTTGAGGATTACAAAGAGGCGTGGGCGCCGGTAATGGATGTGTCTTTTGAATATCTGGACTCCGAAGTGAACCCGGCAATGGCTAACATTGTTAACCCGACCGAGGTGGTCGTAATCAGTTCTTTCCATATAGAGTTAGATGGTGGCGGCGGTGACTTCCATGTTGCGTTGCCGTACTCAATGCTGGAGCCAATCCGAGAATTACTTGATGCAGGCGTTAAGAGTGATAAAGAAGATACCGATCTGCGCTGGAGTAAGGCACTGCGCGATGAAATCCTGGATGTGGAGGTTGAGGTGTCAGCTGAATTGCTGGAATTTGAACTGCCATTGAGTGAAATAATGGAGCTTAAAGCAGGTGACATTATCCCGGTAGAGTTACCTGAATATGTGATCATGTCGGTAGAAAACTTGCCTACTTTCAGAACTAAGCTGGGACGCTCCAGAGATAATCTTGCATTGCAAATCAAGTCAAAGATAAAACGCCCGACCTCGGTGAAATCAGAATTACAACTGCTAACCAAAGGCGGCAAGCGTTTGGATAGTGAGAATGAATTACATGGCCTTGAAGAAGGGCTGGACGATATTTAACAGGCGCGCGCCTGATTGTAATGGGGTACTGAAATGAGTAACGAAAACGATGACGCAATGGACGACTGGGCAGCCGCAATGGCTGAACAGGCAGAAGCTGAAGCAAACGAAGCTGAGGGTGTTCAGGTTGCCGAATTAGATGAACTGGAAGAGCCGGCAGAAATTACCGCCAGTCAAAAGCGTAAACTGGATACTATTTTAGATATCCCGGTGACCATTTCTATGGAAGTGGGGCGCACCAATATCAGTATCCGTAATTTACTGCAGTTAAATCAGGGTTCAGTGGTTGAATTGGATCGCGTAGCGGGCGAACCGTTAGACGTATTAGTAAATGGCACGTTGATTGCTCATGGAGAAGTAGTGGTAGTCAACGACAAATTCGGTATACGTTTAACAGATGTTATTAGCCAAATCGAAAGAATCAAAAAACTTCGTTAAATCAATAGCCTGGCCAATTCTGGCCGGGCTCCTTTGTTTTTCTCCGATAGCCTTTAGTCAAACATCTGACACCAGCGTCGGTACCATAGCGTCAATTTTCCTATCTTTATTCCTGGTTGTGGCACTGGTGTTTGCACTCGGGTTTGTGCTGAAAAAAATCAATGTCACGCACGCCGGTAATCAGCAATTAAAACCGGTTGCATCCATGATGTTAGGTAATCGTGAACGTTTGATGGTGATACAGGTTGGGGATGAACAACATCTGCTGGGCATCACGCCCCAGTCCATCAGTCATTTGTCGAAACTGACTACGCCGCTGGAGTCCGAACAAAGCGGCGATAAATTTAAATCCCGCCTCGCGCAAATGCTGCAGCAACGCAAGGAGGCCGAGCATGACTAAATTATTAACAGCCTCATTAAAAGTCTCGCTGACACTATTACTTTTGCTGTTACCGGGTTTGGTTAGTGCTGACCAAGGCTTGACCGCCGTGACGGTCACGACCAATCCGGATGGCTCACAAGATTACTCCATGACGCTGCAAGTGCTGGCAATCATGACGGCGCTAAGCCTGTTGCCAGCCTTTATCCTGATGATGACATCTTTCACGCGGATTATCGTGGTGTTATCGATTTTGCGTCAGGCGATTGGTTTACAGCAGTCTCCGTCGAACCAGATTTTGATTGGTGTGAGCCTGTTCCTGAGCTTATTTATCATGGCGCCGGTGTTTGAAAGGATCAATCAGCAGGCGCTGCAACCTTATCTGGAAGAGCAGGTGACCTCACTGCAGGCGTTTGAACTGGCCAAAGCGCCATTACGCGAATTTATGCTGTCGCAAACCCGGGTGAAAGATTTGGAAACGTTCGTGGAAATTGGCGGCATGACCGGGCAGTTTCAGGATCCTTCCGAAGTGCCCATGACAGTACTTATTCCTGCCTTTGTGACCAGCGAGCTGAAAACCGCGTTTCAAATCGGCTTTATGTTGTTTATCCCATTTCTGATTTTGGATCTGGTGGTGGCCTCGGTGCTGATGGCCATGGGTATGATGATGTTGTCACCCATGATTGTGTCCCTTCCATTTAAACTCATGCTGTTTGTGATGGTTGACGGCTGGAATCTGATCTTCGGTACGTTGGCCAAGAGTTACGGATTGTAGGGGAAACGTATGTCTCCGGAATTATTTGTCGATATATTACGTGATGCGCTGGGCATGGTGATCTTGCTGGTTTCGGCGATTATTTTACCCAGTCTGTTTGTCGGTCTGATTGTGTCGGTGTTTCAGGCCGCGACTTCAATTAACGAACAAACCATCAACTTCTTACCACGTCTGATTGTTACCTTACTGGCACTCAGTTGGGGTGGGCACTGGCTGGTAGGTAAATTAATGGATTTCACCTTTCATATGGTGGATATGATCCCGCAGGTGGTGGGGTAATCCGTGGAAGTGTTGTCCAGCACGATTATTCAGGCCATGGCCGATATGTTGCTGCCGTTTATGCGGGTGTCGGGGTTATTTGCCGCCATGGTCGGTTTTAGCGCTAAGTCTATTCCTCCTCCGGTACGGGCGTTACTGACGTTGTTTTTATCTGTGCTGGTGATGCCACTGATACAACCTGTCCCCGTCGATGATTTGGTGTCGCCAGGCACCTGGGTTCTGATGATTCAGCAATTGCTGATAGGCCTGGCTGCGGGATTCGTCACCATGATGTTACTCAATACCTTTGTGCTGGCAGGCCAGGTGGTGGCGATGCAGACCGGCTTGGGCTTTGCGTCTATCGTCGATCCGGTTAACGGAATTAACGTGCCTGCGGTAGGTCAGTTTTATTTAATCCTCGCCACCTTGTTGTTTTGGGTAATGGACGGTCATCTGGCCATGATTCAGATGATTGTATTGAGTTTTGAGGCACTGCCAGTAGGGCAGGGTTTGTTTGCCATCAGTAATTTTCAGGCGCTGGCCCATTGGGGCAGTTTCATGTTTATTGCCGCACTGACCTTATCGTTGGCGCCGATTGTCTCTTTACTGATCATTAACCTGTCGTTTGGTGTGATGACCAAAGCAGCGCCGCAGCTGAATATCTTTACCTTGGGTTTCGCCATCGCGCAGATTATTGGTCTGATCGTGGTGTGGATCACCATGGATAACTTTGCCATTCACTTCGAGCATGACTGGCTCGAAGCGCAGCAATTGATCTGTTCAATGCTGCAGGTTTGCAGGTAGGAGGCGCGAATGGCAGCGGATGATGCGCAGGAACGCACAGAAGACCCCACGGAGAAAAAGAAATCGAAGGCCCTCGAGAAGGGCCAGATTGCGCGATCCCGTGAGTTGTCCACCACATTAGTGCTGATTGCCAGTGCCGCGGCGCTATTGCTGGTTGGGCGCGGTATGGCGGAAGCCTTGTTCAGGATTTTTCAGCGTGCGTTTAACCTGTCCCGCGAGGAAACCTGGGATATGGCGCACGCGTTTCAGATTTTGCCCTCGGTATTAGGTGAATTGGTCATCCCAATGGCATTTTATATGGTGATTGTGGTGATCGCGGGGGTATACGGCAATATCGCTCTGGGTGGTTACAACTTTACCTGGAAAACCGCCAAACCAGACTTTTCAAAGCTCAATCCACTCAAAGGTCTG
The DNA here is from genome assembly GCF_004329715.1 of Bowmanella sp. JS7-9. GTDB lineage: Bacteria > Pseudomonadota > Gammaproteobacteria > Enterobacterales > Alteromonadaceae > Pseudobowmanella > Pseudobowmanella zhangzhouensis. Next base: position 307,234 of record NZ_JXSY01000005.1, on the reverse strand, counting down.
AAACGTATGTTCGGTCCCAATGGGGCGGTGGAACTGATTAAAGCCGCGGCCAAATTCATTGTCGTGGCCGTGTCGGCTTACCTGGCGCTGCGCTTATTTCAGGATGAAGTACTCCATCTGGATTTGGAAATGTATCCACGCAATCTGGTGCATTCGGTCGAATTGGTTGGCTGGATGTTCCTGATCATCTGTTGTGCCATGATCCCCATTGCTATCTTCGATGTGCCGTGGAGTAAGCACAAACACGACCAACAAATGAAAATGACCAAACAAGAGGTCAAAGACGAACGTAAAAACGCCGAAGGTGATCCACAAATCAAAGGGCGGATCCGTCGCTTGCAATATCAGGCCGCAGCCAAACGTATGATGCAGGCGGTGCCCAAGGCCGATGTGGTGGTTACCAACCCGACCCACTATTCTGTTGCACTGGTGTATGACCAAAGTGGTAATCGCGCGCCTGTCGTGGTGGCCAAAGGTGCGGATGAACTGGCGATGCATATCCGAAAAATCGCCGCAGCCCATGATATTCCTTTAGTCGCGTCACCTTTGCTGGCCCGGGCAATTTATTATTCGACCGAAGCGGATCACGAAATTCCGGAGCAGTTGTTTATGGCCGTGGCGCAGCTACTGGCCTATGTTTACCAGCTCAAAGCTTGGCGCCGTGGTAAGGCTAAGCGACCCAAACCACTCAATCAAAACCTGCCCATTCCACCAGAGTTCAGATTTTAGCCGCTCAGATAACGTTTTGGATTTTAGCTGATTATTGGCAAGGTAGTTGCAACCGAGCGATTACCGTCAATTTTCAGATGCTCGTGGTTTATGGAGCTCACTCGTTATTTTCAGCAAGTTGACAAGCAGCAAATAAAGAAATTTACCTCAGGGTTAGGTACGCCAGTGATGTTGCTGGCGATTATGGGCATGGTGATTTTGCCAATGCCCGCGGTGCTGCTGGATATTTTGTTCAGTTTCAATATCGCCCTGTCGCTGGTGGTCATTCTGGTGGTGGTCTTCACCGATAAGCCAGTACAGTTCGGCTCGTTCCCATTAATTCTGTTGATTGCGACGGTATTACGCCTCGCACTAAACGTCGCCTCAACGCGGGTGGTCTTGCTGGAAGGGCATGAGGGCGGCGATGCCGCCGGTAAAGTCATTCAGGCATTCGGTGAAGTGGTTATCGGCGGTAACTATGCAGTTGGTATTGTGGTGTTCGCCATCTTGCTGATCATCAACTTCAAAGTAGTCACGGCGGGTGCCGGTCGTATCTCTGAAGTTAGTGCTCGCTTTACATTGGATGCCATGCCGGGTAAGCAGATGGCTATCGATGCAGACCTCAATGCCGGCTTTATCGATCAGGATGAAGCACGTAAACGCCGGGCAGAAATTACGGCCGAAGCGGATTTCTACGGCTCCATGGATGGTGCGTCAAAGTTTGTTAAAGGCGACGCAGTGGCGGGTCTGTGGATCATGCTGATCAATATCGTTGGCGGCTTGTTCATCGGTATGATTCAGCATGATTTGCTGTTTTCTGATGCGATCCGCATTTATACCATTTTGACCATAGGTGATGGTCTGGTGGCGCAAATCCCATCTTTGCTGCTGTCCGTAGCGACGGCGATTATCGTGACTCGTGAAAACGATAACCGCGAAATTGGCACAGAAGTAAAACGTCAGTTAGGCAATCAGCAGGCGCTGATTATCACCTCGATTATTTTATTCGTGATGGGTATTGTCCCGGGCATGCCGCATCTGGCGTTTTTGGGCTTTGCCGCACTGGTAGGTGGCATGGCGTATTTCCGTCACAAACAGGTACAGGATGCCAACAAGCCCGCCAGCAAAGAGGGTGAGTTGGTGGAGAGTAATCTGCCCAGCAATGAAGTCAAAGAGTTGTCATGGGATGACGTGCAGCAGGTTGACATTATTGGTCTGGAAGTGGGTTACCGTTTGATTCCTCTGGTGGACAAGTCTCAGGGTGGCGAATTGCTGACCCGTATCAAAGGCGTGCGCAAAAAACTGTCTCAGGAACTGGGCTTTTTGGTGCCGCCGGTACACATCCGTGACAATTTGGATCTGAATCCCAACAGCTACACTATCTCCATGATGGGGGTGATCATTGGCGAAGCCGAAATCGCCCATGATTGTGAAATGGCGATTAACCCCGGTCAGGTATTTGGCAAACTGAGCGGCACACCCACCAAAGATCCGGCATTTGGGTTAGATGCGGTGTGGATTAAACCGAGTCAGCGTGAGCATGCGCAATCGCTTGGCTATACCGTGGTGGATGCGGCAACTGTCGTCGCTACGCATTTGATTCAGTTACTTACCAACAATGCCTATCAGTTACTCGGCCACGAAGAAGTACAGCAACTGTTGGATATGCTGGCCAAGAGCAATCCTAAGCTGGTGGAAGGTCTGGTGCCGGATGTGTTGCCGCTTGCCACTGTGGTTAAAGTGTTGCAAACCCTGCTGTATGAAAACGTACCGATTCGCGATATTCGCACCATAGTGCAGACCCTGACGGAATACGGCGCGAAGAGCCAGGATCCGGATGTGTTGGTCGCGGCGGTGCGTATTGCCTTGAAACGCCTGATTGCGCAGGAAATCAGCCAGGGCGCGCAGGAAATCCCTGTCATTACTTTGGCGCCAGAGTTGGAACAAATGTTGCACCAGTCCCTGCAAGCAGGTGGGCAGGATGGCGCCGGTATCGAACCTGGTTTGGCAGAACGCTTACAGCAGCGCCTCAGCGAAGCCCACCAACAACAAGAATTAGCAGGCGAACCAGCCGTATTGCTGACCTCCGGTATGTTACGTCCGGTCTTATCGCGCTTTGTTAAGCACGCGATTGCCGGACTCCACGTCCTGTCTTACCAGGAAGTGCCGGATGATAAACAAATAAAAATTGTCAGCTCAATTGGCAAATAGCAGGAGTAATCGGCCATGAAAATCAGACGCTTTGTTGGCAAAGACATGCGTGATGCATTGAACAAGGTGAAGCAGGAACTGGGCGGAGACGCCGTCATCATGTCCAATAAGAAGATTGATGAGGGTGTGGAAATTGTCGCTGCCTGCGACCGTGAACCCAGTGTCAAAAAGCCGACTCCTGCCGTGTCAGCCCCTATGGCGGAGAAAAAACCGGCCAGTCTTAGCGAAATCATCGGCGATAGCGGCCCTGACAGCCTGCGCGAATTACTGGAAAAGCAAGTGAGCCGTAATGCAGTCAATCCGTTTGAAGCGATTAAAAAGCCTGTGGCAGCTCAGACCAAAGCACACACGCCAATGGCAGCGGCTCCTGCCCAGCCGGTGGCGGCTAATCAGGAGTTACAGGATATTCGTGAAGAACTGGCCAGCTTGCGCAATGTTCTGCAGTTTCAGGTGGGCGGATTGATGGAGCAACAGCGTCGGCATAAGCATCCGTTACATGCCTATTTCGCAGAACAACTTGGGGCGATGGGGCTTGATAAGTCGCTGGCCGATCAGTTGGTCAGTTTTCTTTCCGAGCAAACGTCTGAACGTGAGGCCTGGCTATTTTTATTAAAAATGTTGGCCAATCGTATTCATACCGGTTCAGATGAGATACTCAGTCGCGGTGGTATTTACGCGTTTGTGGGGCCAACCGGCACCGGCAAAACAACTACGGTAGCAAAAATGGCGGCGCGCTTCGCACAGCGCTACGGTGCGGATCAGGTCGGCTTGATTACCATTGATAGCTACCGAATCGCGGCTTATGAACAGCTCGCCACTTACGCCAAGATTATCGGCTGTGGCGTAAAAAAAGCGGCCAATGCAGAACAGCTGGCGGATGCCTTAGTGCAGTTCCGTAATCGCCGTCTGGTCTTGATTGATACCGCTGGCTTTTCTCAGCGAGATGCCAGATTAATCAATCAGTTAGATACCTTAAAACAAAGTGGTTGTGCTACTATAAAACCGTATTTGCTATTACAGGCCAATGCACAGCGGGAAGTGATGCAGGATACTCTGAGACGATACAGGGAAATTTCTATGCATGGCTGTATTTTAACAAAATTAGATGAGTGTTACTCTCTCGGTCAGGCGCTAAGCGCTGTGGTTGAGGCGCAGATACCTGTTTCGTTTATCACTGACGGCCAGCGTGTACCTGAAGACATTCATTTGGCGGATGCCAAGCAGTTAGTTGCTAATGCCGCGCGGCTGTTTAAACACAATGCGGCAGGGCGGAATAACGGAACATCATCAATAGCAGTATGATTGAAGATCAAGCGAGTAGTTTACGAAAAATGCAGCAAACTAATTTAGTCAAAGTAATTGCTGTAACCGGCGGTAAAGGTGGCGTCGGTAAGACCAATATTACCCTCAATACCGCGATTGCCATGGCCAAAATGGGCAAGAAAGTCATGGTGCTGGATGCAGACCTGGGGCTTGCCAACGTCGATGTGATGCTGGGCTTGCGCGTGGGTAAGAATCTGTCTCATGTGTTGTCTGGCGAATGTCTGCTAGAAGATGTGCTGGTAGAAGGCCCGTATGGCGTCAAAATCGCCCCTGCGACCTCGGGAACCCAATCCATGACCGAGTTGAGCCGTGTTGAACATGCTGGCCTGATTCGGGCGTTTAGCGAACTGCGTGAAAAAATTGACGTATTGCTGGTTGATACCGCCGCAGGTATTTCAGACATGGTGTTGAGTTTTTCCCGCGCAGCACAAGATGTGATGGTTGTGGTATGTGATGAACCGACCTCTCTGACCGATGCCTACGCGTTGATTAAGTTACTTAACCGCGATCACGGCGTATTCCGCTTTAAAATTGTCGCCAATATGGTGCGCAATATGCGTGAGGGTCAGGAGCTTTTCGCAAAATTATCTAAAGTCACAGGGCGCTTTTTAGATGTCGCACTAGAATTAGTGGCGACGGTGCCTTATGACGAAAATATTCGTAATGCGGTGCGCAAACAAAAGGCACTGGTGGAGGCCTATCCATCATCGCCAGCGGCGACGGCCATTACCCAGTTAGCCGGCAAAGCCTTACAGTGGCCAATCCCGCAACAACCGGGCGGGCATTTAGAGTTCTTCCTTGAGCAACTTGTGGATCAACAAGCCAGACAGGTACAAGGTAACGCGTGAATAACAAAGCCGCTGCCTACTTGCAGCACGATGATAAAACCAAATTAGTTGAACAGCATGCACCGCTGGTAAAACGTATTGCCCATCATCTGCTTGCCCGCTTGCCAGCCAGCGTGTTGGTCGATGATTTGATCCAGGCCGGTATGATTGGCTTGCTTGAAGCGTCGAAAAATTTTGATGGCAGCAAAGGTGCTAGTTTCGAAACGTTTGCCGGGATCCGCATTCGTGGTGCCATGCTGGATGAAATTCGTAAGGGTGATTGGACGCCACGCTCAGTACATAAAAATAGTCGGTCAATTACCGAAGCAATTAATCAGGTAGAACGTATTACCGGCCGCGATGCCCGCGATGCAGAAGTCGCCGAATATATGGGTGTCACGCTGGGTGAATATCATTCGATGCTCGGTGAAGTGAATGCCGGGCGTATTATTGGTATCGAAGATTTAGGTGTCACTGAGGATGTATTAAGCAGCAACGACAAAGGTTCAGATGAGCCATTTGATGAAATTCTGCAAGGTACATTCCAAAAAGCGCTAGCGCATGCTATTACTACTTTGCCTGAGCGCGAAGCCATTGTTTTGTCATTGTATTATGACGAAGAGTTAAATTTACGGGAAATTGGCGAAGTACTCGACGTGAGTGAATCACGGGTCAGTCAAATCCATAGCCAGGCAATGCATAGACTTAAGTCCAGAATGCAAAACTGGCGCGTCGATTAACGTACAATAATAAATAAAACGAAGATCCAGACTGGAGGCCAAATTTGGATAAGAATATGAAAATTCTTGTTGTTGATGACTTTTCAACAATGAGACGCATCATTAAAAACCTGCTTAAAGATTTGGGCTTTGCCAATGTGCAGGAAGCTGATGACGGAAGTACCGCACTGCCAATGCTACAACAGGGCGGCTTTGACTTTGTCATTACAGACTGGAACATGCCAGGTATGCAGGGTATCGATTTGCTGCGCGCGATTCGTGCCGATGACCGCCTGAAACATCTGCCCGTACTGATGGTTACCGCTGAAGCGAAAAAAGAACAGATCGTTGCTGCAGCTCAAGCTGGCGTAAACGGGTATGTGGTTAAGCCATTCACCGCTGCGACGTTGAAAGAAAAACTCGAGAAAATCTTCGAACGTCTCGGTTAGCCCCGGGCTAATCCTTTATTGGGAGGTGCCAGATGGCGAACAACACCAGTTATCAAATTACACTGGAAGATGCCAGACAACTCGTTGTGTTGCTGGAGGCCGGTGAGCAGCAGCAGGCTGATGAGCTATTCGATTCTTTGTCGCAAGATAATAATCAGGGTCTGTTTGCGGAAGTGGGAAAACTCACCCGCCAGTTGCACGACTCACTAAACAGCTTCCAGCTCGATGGTCGACTAGCTGACCTGACACAGGAAGACATTCCGGATGCCCAATCACGCCTGAATTACGTGATTGAGACAACCGAAAATGCAGCTAATACTACGATGGACGCGGTCGAAAAGAGTATGCCGATTGCAGAGTCTCTCAGTAGTGAGCTGAAAAAGATTCTGCCGGAATGGCAAAAGCTGATGAGTCGGCAAATTGAATTGGGTGAGTTCAAAACTCTATGCCATGACGTCGATGCGTTTATGCATCATGCCGATCAGGAGATGGATAAGCTCACCGGACTATTAACCGAAGTGCTGATGGCGCAGGGCTATCAGGATATTACCGGTCAGGTGATTCGCCGCGTTATTGATTTAGTCAAAGAAGTGGAAGACAGTCTGGTGCATCTGCTCGCTATGTTTAGCGGTGTAGAAGTTGCTGATAAAGAAAAGAAAAATAGTAAAGCCTCTGCGAAAAAGCCCGATAACGTGGAAGCGGAGGGACCAATTATTAATCCCGAAGAACGCGACGACGTAGTAACGGGACAAGATGATGTAGATGACCTACTATCAAGCTTGGGGTTTTAAGAGGAACCGGGTATGGCATTCGAAGTAGACGAGGATATCCTTGAGGATTTTCTGGTTGAAGCCGGCGAGATTCTAGAGCAATTACAGGAACAATTAGTCGAGCTGGAAAATAACCCCGGCAACTCTGACCTGTTAAATGCGATATTCAGAGGATTCCACACCGTCAAAGGTGGTGCGGGGTTCCTGTCACTCACATCGTTAGTCGATGCCTGCCATGGTGCCGAAAACGTTTTCGATATTTTAAGAACCGGTCAACGTCAGGTCACCTCTGAGTTGATGGATGTGATTTTGCAATCACTGGATGCCATCAATGAAATGTTTGATTCGGTTAAAGCCCGCGAAGAGCCTGTTCCTGCCAGCCCGGAGTTGCTGCACGAATTACATCGTTTAAGCAAACCTGCGACCGAAGATGAAACGGCAGATTACGTTGAAGTAGAACCGGAACCAGAGGTCGATGACGAGCTTCTCGCCGAGGTCGGCGAAACGGCCGAGCCGTCTGGCGATATCGACGAAATTACCGATGATGAATTCGAAGCCTTGCTGGATGAATTGCACGGTAATGGTCAGGGGCCAGGTAAAGAAACCGAAGCGCCGGCGAAGCCCGCCAAACCTGCACCTCCCAGCACCTCTGGCGGCGAAGATGATATCACCGATGATGAATTTGAAGCGCTGCTGGATGAATTGCATGGTAAAGGTCAGTTCAAGTCGGCAGAGGAAACATCGAACAAACCTGCACCAGTTGCCCCTGCAGCGAGCGCTGGCGGTGATGATGAAATCAGCGACGACGAATTTGAAAAGTTACTGGACGAATTGCATGGTGCCGGAAATGGCCCATCGGTAACGACAAATGAGGCGCCACCTACGCATAAAGCGGAAGCGCCTAAGGCCCCAGCGGCTAAACCGGCCGCTGCCAAGGCACCAGCTGCAAAAGCGCCTGCACCGGCTGCCAAAGCGGCTCCCGCAGCCGTCAAACCAACAGCAGCTGAGGCCGCAGACAAAAAAGCACCGCCTCCCCCTGCGACTGACACTACTGTACGGGTTGATACCAAACGTCTTGATCAGATCATGAATATGGTCGGCGAACTAGTGCTGGTGCGTAATCGCTTGTTAAGCCTTGGCGTGAATGTAGCTGATGAAGCTATGTCTAAGGCAATTGCCAATCTGGATGTGGTCACCGGTGACTTGCAGGGCGCGGTTATGCAAACTCGCATGCAACCAATTAAAAAGGTATTTGGTCGCTTCCCGCGCGTGGTACGGGATTTAGCCCGCAGCCTGAAAAAAGAAATCACCCTGGAATTGGTGGGTGAAGAAACCGATTTAGATAAAAACCTGGTCGAAGCATTAGCCGACCCGTTAGTGCACTTAGTGCGTAACTCGGTAGACCATGGTATTGAGATGCCGGATGACCGTGCCGCTGCCGGTAAGCCGCGCATGGGGATTGTCAAATTATCCGCTTCACAGGAAGGGGATCATATCCTGCTGACCATCGAAGATGATGGTAAAGGCATGGATCCAGAAAAACTGAAAGAAATCGCTATCAATCGTGGTGTTCTGGATGCGGACGCTGCTGCGCGCATGTCGGATGAAGAGGCCTTCAATCTGATTTTTGCTCCGGGCTTCTCAACCAAAACAGAGATTTCCGATATTTCCGGTCGCGGCGTTGGTATGGATGTGGTGAAAACCAAGATCAACCAACTCAATGGTACCGTGCACATCAAGTCCGAAAAGGGCGTCGGTACGCGTCTTGAGATAAAAGTGCCACTGACGTTGGCGATTCTGCCTACCCTGATGGTGATGCTGGGGCAGCAGACCTTTGCTTTCCCACTGGCAGCGGTCAGCGAAATCATTAATCTGGATGTGAAGAAGACCAACACGGTCGATAGTCAGCTTACGATGATAGTGCGTTCTAAAGCCATTCCGCTGTTTTTCCTGGGGGAATGGCTAAACCGTAAGAACGCTCACAAAATTGACCGAACAAAAGGCCATGTCGTGGTCGTGCAATTAGGGACCCAGCAAATTGGCTTTGTAGTGGACGCCCTGATTGGCCAGGAAGAAGTGGTAATTAAACCGCTGGATGCGATGTTACAGGGGACCCCAGGAATGGCCGGTGCAACCATTACCAGTGATGGTGGTATTGCGCTGATTATCGATATTCCCAGCCTGCTGAAACGATACGCGAAGAAAAGTTTTACCAAATAGGAGCCCCGGCTGGTAATGGCGTACAAGGTGCTGGTGGTTGACGACTCCACCTTCTTTCGTCGTAGGGTAAGCGACATTCTTAATCAGGATCCGGAGCTGGAGGTTATTGGCGACGCGATCAATGGCCGCCAGGCGATTGAAAAAGTGCTGGAGCTGGACCCCGATGTAGTCACCATGGATGTGGAAATGCCGTTAATGGATGGTATTTCGGCAGTCCGTGAGATCATGAAACGCAAGCCGGTTCCGATTCTGATGTTCTCTTCGCTGACTTATGAAGGTGCCACTGCCACGCTGGACGCGATGGACGCAGGGGCGCTGGATTTTCTGCCAAAACGCTTTGAAGACATCGCACAAAACAAAACCGAAGCACAAATGTTGCTGTGCCACCGTGTGCGTGCAATAGCGCGGCGCAAGCCTAGCTTGCGACCTGGTGCGGCTGGGTCGTTTGTTACATCGGGTCAAAGTGCCAGTCTGCTGAGTCAGCCGCCGCGCATTCTGAGTCGGCCACCCGTCAGAGCAATGGGCGGCAGTAAACATTATCGGGCGCTGGCCATTGGTACATCGACGGGCGGACCGGCCGCGCTGCAAAATCTGCTTACCCGCATTCCGGGTAATTTTAACTACCCTATTTTTCTGATCCAGCATATGCCAGGCACCTTTACTAACGCGTTTGCCAAACGCTTGGATTCACTGTGTAAAATACGTGTGGTCGAAGGCGAAGATGGTCAGTTGGTAGAAAATGGCACCGCCTACCTGGCTCCCGGAGGGAAACAAATGGTGTTGGATAGCCGCGGCAACCAAACCCGTTTGCGTGTCATTGATGACCACAATGATAGTCGTTATTTATATAAGCCCAGTGTGGATATGACATTTGAGTCTATCGCCGATGTATATGGCGGTGATGTTTTGGCTATGGTTCTCACCGGTATGGGTGCCGATGGCCGCGAAGGCTGCCGTAAACTGAAAAAATTAGGTGCGCGTATTTGGGTGCAGGATGAGGCCAGTTGTGTGGTCTACGGCATGCCAATGGCGGTCGCCAATGCTGGCCTCGCGGATGAAAATACCAGCCTGGAAAACCTGGCGAGCAAATTAATCACTGAGATGCGCTAATCAGCCACCAAACGCAGGATCGGAGAACAACGTGCAGATCTGGACGATTGCCAATCAAAAAGGCGGAGTAGGAAAAACCACCACAGCGGTGACGCTGGGCGGCCTGCTTGCCGAGCAGGGCAAACGGGTGCTGCTGGTCGATACTGATCCTCAGGCCTCGCTCGGTTATTACTTTGGTATCGATTGCGAAGAATTGTCACGCAGCGTCTATGACGTGTTTTTGGCAACTCCCAGCCCAAATAAAGATGTGGTACTGGATAGCCTCTGCCCGACGAAATTTGATTCCCTGTTTTTGTTGCCAGCCAGTATGGCGTTATCGACGCTGGACAGAAAAATGGGCAGTCAGAATGGCATGGGACTGGTGTTAAAAAAGGCACTCGCAGCGGTCAGTGATGAATTTGATTACGTGCTTATTGATTGTCCACCCACGCTTGGGGTGCTGATGGTAAATGCGCTGGCGGCCTGTGATCATATTTTAATTCCGGTGCAGACCGAGTTTCTGGCATTAAAAGGGCTGGAGCGCATGATGCACACACTGGAAATTATCGCGGTGATGTTGCACAAAAATTTTGCCTATACCATCGTGCCAACCATGTTTGATAAGCGCACGAAGGCGGCGCTGGAAACCTATAAAATTTTACGCACTAATTATGGTGAAAAGGTGTGGTCATCGGTGATTCCGGTCGATACCAAATTATGTGAAGCGAGTCAGGCACAAACGCCACCCTCGCTGTTTTGTCCGCGTTCACGCGGTGTATACAGCTACAAGACGCTGCTAAAGCAATTGCAAAGGTAATACTGAACCATGTCCAAGGGCGCATTCGCCAAAGAAGAAGTAATGCAGGAGTATCTGTCAGCACTGCTGACCGACGATACCCCTGTTGTGCAGGCCAAGGTGCAGGAATCTGCGGTTCAGCATTTATTCGATAAAATTTCTGTCCCACAGGCTGAGCCGACGCCACAAGTGCCGGCTGAAGAACCGATTGTTGTCCGGGAAATTAAAGAAACGCCTGCGCCAGTCGAAAAAGAAACGCCACCACCGGTTTCAACGACGACCACGTCGCGGATCCCCAGTGAGCCGTTTCAGGCTTTGTTCTTTAAGATGGCTGGCTTAACCCTAGCGGTTCCACTGACCGAATTAGGCGGGATCCATAATTTACACAAGGTGACGCCGTTATTTGGTAAGCCGGTTTGGTTTCGCGGGGTGATGACTCATCGCGAAGAAAAACTCAGCGTGGTAGATACCGCCGCATGGATCATGCCGGAAAAATACACCGAAAAACTGGCAGAGTCCCTAAATTATCAATATCTTATAATGCTAGGAGACAGTCCGTGGGGGCTAGCGTGTGAATCGCTGGAGTCTACATTTACCTTACAGCCCGATCAGGTGAAATGGCGAGAGCGGGAAGGTAAACGTCCATGGCTTGCTGGCATGGTGAAAGACAAAATGTGTGCGTTAGTGGACGCCCAACAACTTATTGCGTTGCTAAATCAGGGAATGGATAGCAGCGAAGACTAAATGCCCGAAGCATTGGCAGGAGAATTAACGGTATGACAAAAAAAGCAAACGCAGTTCAGGACGGTAATGATCAGGTCCTGCAGTGGGTAACGTATCGTCTGGGTGAAGAAACCTACGGCATTAACGTTATGCAGGTGCAGGAAGTGTTGCGTCACACTGAGATTGCCCCTGTCCCAGGTGCCCCGGATTATGTGTTGGGCATTATCAATTTACGGGGGAACGTAGTTACCGTTATCGATACCCGTTCCCGTTTTGGTTTACCACCTGCTGAAGTGACGGATAATTCTCGTATCGTCATTATCGAGTCTGAACAACAAGTCGTGGGTATTCTGGTTGATAGCGTGGCGGAAGTGGTTTATCTGCGCTCCTCCGAAATCGACAGCGCGCCAAATGTGGGTACAGAAGAAAGTGCCAAGTTCATTCAGGGCGTGAGCAACCGCGACGGTGAATTGCTGATTCTGGTGGATCTCAATAAGCTGTTGTCAGATGAAGAATGGGACGAGATTTCCGGTTTCTAACATAACGGACTGAAGTAACAAGGATGATTCCAGACGCCTTACATAGCCTGATAACCCTGGTGCTTGCCGCTTTATTGGTAGTGGCACTGGGGTTAATCTTTTCCGCCTATCGTCAGTTGGCCGAGCTACGACGTCAGTCCGATGAACAACGTCGCCAGCAACGTGAATTGCAACTGGCGCTGCAGGATGCGACTGAACAAATCCATGAAACCCGCACCGGTTCGTTGGGGGTGGGTAAAACGGTTCGCGACTTAATTGGCCAATTACAGCAAACTCAGATACGTCAGGAAAAACTGGAAGAGCAGGATCCTGACTTGCGCCTGTATGGAAAGGCAACGCGCATGGCCGCTCAGGGGGCCAGTGCCGTAGAGATCGTTCAGGAGTGTGAACTGCCATTGGCAGAAGCTGAATTACTGGTCAACCTGCATAAACAAGCCAATTAAGCCTCTGTGTTAAAATGACCGGGGGGCACTTCCCAGCCTTGCGGAAATTTACCCTGTAATACATAAGAAAACGCAATCAGCTCTGCAATCACCCGATACAGGTTTTCAGGGATAGTCTGGCCTATATCCAACTGGGCTAAAAACGCCATTAGATGTTCATCTTCATGCACCAAAATGCCGTGCTCGTTGGCCATTGCCACTATCTCTGCGGCCAGTTCACCAACGCCTTTGGCTACCACCTGAGGCGCTTCACCAGGCTGATAGCTAAGTGCTACTGCACGCTTTTTATCATTGTTGTCACTCATGCGCGGGTCTCAATCAGGTGATAAGGATGCTGCTTTAACGAGTCAGGGATTTTGCCTACTTCACATCGGCTTTGCAGTATGTCGATGCCCAGTGCTTCAAAGCGTTTAAGCAATAAGGGTAAAACGCGTTTCACCCGCATGACTGTGCTGTCATCTGCGGCATAAATATTGAGTTCTAAGCCATCGGCATATAAGTCAACGTTGGCCAGAAGAGCGTTGTTTGCCTCCAGACTCAGGCGCATGCTCAGATGCCAGTGCTGACGATTTGCGCCTTTGGCTTGATCACTTTGCTCAGGTTCCTCGCGGATTAATAGTTCAATTTCGCGGGCCTGTTCCCCGTGGGGCACGGCAAAATGATAATAGAGACTCTGCGCTGTGCCGGTGCTGTCAGATTGCTGTAGCCGGTTAGCGGTGTGATTTGCCAGACTTCCGCGCAAGGTTTTCAATAACTGATGTTTTTGTTCAAGCTGGGTTAGATCCTGCCAAAGTCCACGTGCCTGAGTGGCACTGGGTGGTTTATCGCTACTGCTGATCTCCGGCAGTTTTAGCAATAACTCCGGCTGATCTTTACTCAGGCGACTGGCGAACATTAATTGCAACATGGCGACGATACCTGCGACGAAGCCTTGTTTAGGTTGCACTGCCGTAAACGTTGCAGGACTGCTCAGTATCGCTGGCTGGCTTAGTAGTCGCTGCAAACGGGCGCTATCGTCGGGCGTTGCCTGTGGCAATGCGCTGAGTATTTGTTTGATTCGGGGGGCAAGCAGCGTCTTTAGCTCGTTGCTGCCTGAGTCATTTACTTCTTGCGCCAGGGTTATCAGATTTATCAGTGATTCTATTGGCGCTTGCTGTTGCGAAACCACTTGGCGCTGCAGAGCACGGATGGGATCCGGTCCACTGTTCTGTGGTATAGGTACACTAGCATTTGGGTGACTCAGCAATTGTTGTAACTTTTGCACAGCCGGCTTGTCCAGTGTAATAGTTGCCAGTGCATGGCTTGGCGAAGAAAAACGCAGCACCGGCTGGTTATCCTGTATAGCGATACTCAGGGTGGGTTTACTTATCATTGGGGTGGGCTGGCGTTGCCCGTCAACGATACGAGGCTGAGCCCGATCCAACAGCGGTTGCAATATATCTCGCAAAGCTGGTGGAACGGCTTGCGGTGCAAGTTTTCCGATGACTTCGCTACTCTTCCCGTCGAGCAAAAAATTCAGTGATAGCGGTTGTTGTGGCAGTACTTTTTGCAACAGGTCTTTTACCTCAGCAGGCTGCGGTTGCCACTGCAGATTTCCTCCCGGGTGCTGGACCTGTATTTGCCAATTGGTCGCCAAACGGCTTAACGTCAGTTGCACTGGAGCCTCTGACCGCAGCGGTAAATCTGCCGGCACTAACATCGCCAATGTTGAACTGTCCAACTTGAGCATAACCTGCGCCGGAGCCGGCATAGTGAAGGTGGCTGGCACTGTGAACAGGGTCTGTCGAGGTGCGTTGTGTGTCACCGAACTGGCTATCTCCAGCAGAGGAGGCAGATATTTTGGTGTTAATGGCAGTATTTCCTGTTGTACTAAACTGCCGATGGCAAGCTGAGTCTGGTTGGCAGGCAGATGCAGTTGCACCGGAATATTTTGCGGCGGTTCGCCATTGATGCGGATAAAGGGCGTTTGCAGCGTAGGTGACGGCGCGCTAGCAAAACGATTGGCCACGCTGTTGGCCTGATTAGTCAGCGGCGTGATTTGCAATATTTGCTCGGCAGCAAACACCGCGATGCGCGCCGGTAATTGCAGCGAGAGGCTGTTGACGCGTGAAATTGCCTCAGTAAGTGGTGTGGCTGAAGGCGTTTTAATGTCGATATTTATTGGTAACATGCATCCCTTATCGGCAATTGCTGAGCTTTGCCCGAATAAGTTTAAAATACGCTTGATCCTGAACATATAACAAGCCAATTCCTCGCGGCGAAAAACTTTATAGCGCGGGGGGTTATGGTATGATGCGGCGCGTTGTGAGCGTGCAAAACGCAAAAAAGAAGGAGAGGGCGTGAGCCTGTTAGTCGCCAGGCAGTTGGCCTGTGTAAAAAATGATCGCCAATTGTTTGCCGCCCTGGATTTGGAGCTTAGTGCTGGCCAGCTTATTCATCTGCGTGGGCCAAATGGTGCTGGCAAAACCAGTCTGTTACGTTTACTGACCGGGCTGTCGCAACCCGCATCGGGACAGGTCGTATTCCGTCAACAACCCGTATTCAATAATCCTGAATTTCAGCAACACCTGATTTATATCGGCCATCAGGCCGGCAACAATCCGCGTTTAAGCGCCATTGAAAATCTGACCTTCTGGTGTCGCTCTCATGGAGTACCCGTACCGGACGATCTGTATCCGCTCCTGGCCATGCTGGGTCTGGTTGGGCTGGAAGATGTGCCTGTCGGGCATTTATCTGCGGGTCAGCAGCGCCGTGTGGCACTGGCACGACTTTGGCTGAAACCCGCCGCGCTGTGGATTCTGGATGAACCCTTTACCGCGCTGGATGTGCAGGCAATCGCGCTGTTAGAGAGCCATATCGCAGCTTATTTACAACAGGGCGGTAGTGTCCTGATGACCTCGCATCAGGCATTATCAAATACCCTGAATGCTGATTTCATTGAGCTGGAGTACTTGTGGTAATGCAGGGATTTATCACACAAATGCGCCGAGACATGCTGCTGGCATTCCGGGCTCGCGCGGAAGTTTTTCAGCCTTTGCTGTTTTTCGTGCTGGTGATCAGTCTGTTTCCTCTCGGTGTGGGACCAGGTCCGCAGACACTGCAAAAGGTGGGCCCCGGTATTATCTGGGTCGCAGCGCTTTTATCTGCGTTGCTGGGGCTAGACCGGTTATTCCGTGATGATTTTAACGATGGGGCGCTGGAGCAGCAAATGCTATCCGGCGCATCGTTACCCTGGCTGGTTCTGGCGAAAATATGCAGTCACTGGCTGGTAAGTATTGTGCCGCTGATTCTGATTTCACCTTTGCTGGCACTGTTTCTGAATTTAACTGCGGATATGTATTGGGCACTGTTGCTGACTTTGTTACTTGGCACTCCTGTAATTAGTCTGGTAGGCGCGATAGGTGTGGGATTAACCGTCAGCGTGCAAAAAGGCGGTGTTTTACTGAGTTTGTTATTGTTGCCGTTACTCGTCCCGTTATTAATTATTGCGACCTCGGCAGTGGATGCGGCAGCAATCCAACTTGCTTATAATGGCCAGCTATTTTTGCTGGCTGCCATGTTATTGTTTTCTCTGGCGCTGTCGCCTCTGGCTAGCGCTTATGCATTGAGAGTGAGTCTTAACTGATGTGGAAGTGGTTACATCCTTACGCCAAAACTGAACAAACTTATTTTTTGTGTCAGCGTCTGTTTCCCTGGTTTGCATTTCTCGCGGTGATCGCGTTGTTGACTGGTTGTGTATGGGGCTTGGCCTATGCGCCAGCAGATTACCAACAGGGAGACTCTGCACGCATCATGTATGTTCATGTACCAACCGCGATTTTGTCTATGAGTACTTATGCCGCTATGGCGATCGCGGCACTGATCGGTTTGGTCTGGCAAATTCGTACTGCCGACATGGCTGTTGCCGCCATCGCGCCGGTTGGCGCAGTGGTTACCTTATTGGCTTTGTTAACCGGGGCCGCGTGGGGCAAACCTATGTGGGGCACCTGGTGGGTGTGGGACGCGCGTTTAACCTCAGAATTGATCCTGTTATTTATGTATCTGGGTGTATGGGCGCTGTACCATGCGTTTGATGACAAGCAAACCGGTGGCAAAGCGGCGGGTTTGATGGCGATTGTCGGCGTGGTGAATCTACCAATCATTCATTACTCGGTGGAGTGGTGGAACACGCTGCATCAGGGCGCATCGATTACAAAATTTGCCAAACCCAGCATTGCGCCTGAGATGCTGTGGCCGTTATTAATCAATCTGTTTGGCTTAGCCATGGCGATTGGCGCACTGGCATTATTATCTCTGCAAAATGAGATTTTACGCCGCGAAATTAAGCGTCCGTGGGTACAAAAATTAGGAGAGCAGGCCTGATGCAGTTTGAAAACTGGCAAGCGTTTTTCGCGATGGGCGGATATGGCCTGTTCGTTTGGTTATCGTTTGGGGCATTTGCCGCGCTGATGCTCGGTAGTTATGTTGTGCTCAAAGTGCAGCGCCGCAATTTGCTCAGTGCAATCCGTGCCGAACAGGCCCGCAGAAAAAGAATTGAAGCTTCGAAAGGTTAAACAACAATGAATCCAAGACGTAAGTCCCGTCTGACTGGTGTGCTGGCGATTATGCTGTTGGTGGCTGGCGCTATCTATATGGTGCTGTCGGCGCTGAGTGAAAACATGGATATGTTTTTGACGCCCTCTGAAGTCATTCAGGGTAAAAATGGCACAGTGCCAAAGCAGGGACAGCGTTTAAAAGTCGGTGGCATGGTCATTCCCGGTACCGTCACCCGCGATGAAGAATCACTGAAGGTAGCGTTCTCGCTCACCGATACCGGCCCTGTTGTGCGGGTCGAATATGAAGGCTTATTGCCGGATTTATTCCGTGAAGGACAGGGTATTGTTGTCACAGGTACCCTGGCAGCGGCGGATTTGGTCATCGCTGATGAGGTACTGGCCAAGCACGATGAAGAGTATATGCCGCCTGAACTGGCCGAAAAAATGAAAGGTATCAAACACGTCAAGCCTCAGGATGCGACCTACTAAGCGGAGAATACGATGTTAGCTGAATTAGGTCATTTTTCGCTGGCGCTGGCTTTTTTAATGGCAGTTGCGCTGGCTATTTATCCGATGTGGGGAGTACAACGGGCCAGTCAAACTATGATGGCGCTGGCACGTCCCTTGGCCACCGGAATGTTTTTGTTTACCGCAATTGCCTATGGTGCGCTGACCTGGGCGTTTGTTAGTAACGACTTTACCCTCAGTTATGTGGCGAGCAATTCCAACAGTGCCTTACCCGTCTATTACCGTGTGACCGCGGTGTGGGGGGGGCATGAAGGCTCGTTTTTATTATGGGTGTTTGTGTTGTCCTGCTGGACCGTGGCGGTAGCCCGCTTTAGTCGTGCTATGCCGCAGCCTATGGTTGCGCGGGTGCTGGCTATCCTCGGGTTGATAGCAGCCAGTTTTTACCTGTATGTGTTAACTGCTTCCAATCCCTTTGAACGTTTATTGCCGTTTTATCCGGTCGATGGCCGCGATTTGAATCCGCTTTTGCAGGATATCGGCATGATCATGCATCCGCCCATGTTGTATATGGGCTATGTGGGTTTTTCTGTGGTGTTTGCACTGGCTATAGCCGCCCTGATAAATGGTCGACTGGATGCCGCCTGGGCGCGCTGGGCGAGACCCTGGACACTGGCCGCATGGGTATTTCTAACTATCGGTATTATGCTCGGCAGTTGGTGGGCCTACTATGAGCTGGGCTGGGGCGGTTGGTGGTTCTGGGATCCGGTTGAAAATGCCTCATTTATGCCGTGGCTGGCGGGTACTGCGTTATTGCATTCCCTGGCGGTGACCGAAAAACGCAAGTTGTTTAAATCCTGGACGGTGCTGTTAGCCATCGCGGCATTTTCGCTGAGCCTGCTTGGCACCTTCTTAGTGCGCTCCGGGGTGATTGTGTCGGTGCATGCCTTTGCCAGCGATCCGACCCGCGGCCTGTTTATCCTCGGTATCCTAGCAGTTACGATTGGCGGCTCATTGTTGTTATTTGCACTGCGCGCTGCTGGTCTTCGCAGTCTGGCCAATTACCAGCCAGTCAGTCGTGAAGTAATGTTGATGGGGAATAATTTGTTCCTGTCTGCCGCCACGCTGGTAGTGCTGTTGGGCACCTTACTGCCGCTGGTGCACAAGGAATTGGGGCTGGGTAGTATTTCTATTGGTGCACCGTTCTTTAACCAGATGTTCAGTTATCTGATTGGTCCGTTTGTGGCATTGCTGGCTATCGGGCCCTTATCGCGCTGGAAAAATCAGTCGTTGCTGGCATTACGCGGGCAGATTATCACCGGTTTATTGATTGCCGCGGTGGGATCTTTGCTGATTAACTGGCAATACAGTGGTATTGAAGCGTGGGCACTGGTCGGTACCTTGTTGGCGCTGTGGATTGGTGTCAGTACCGTGCAGGAGATTGTCTCCCGTCACGGTGACGGTCAGGCGGGTATGCAGTCGTTGAAACGACTGACGCCGAGCCATTGGGGCATGGTATTGGGGCATATTGGCTTCGCTGTGACCCTGATGGGTATTGCCCTGACCAGCCATTA
Organism: Bowmanella sp. JS7-9; assembly: GCF_004329715.1. Lineage (GTDB taxonomy): Bacteria > Pseudomonadota > Gammaproteobacteria > Enterobacterales > Alteromonadaceae > Pseudobowmanella > Pseudobowmanella zhangzhouensis. The sequence goes on along the minus strand of NZ_JXSY01000005.1, from coordinate 287,843 downwards.
CAGCGTCGAAAAAGACGTGCGTATGGCGGTGGGTGAACGTACCGAGCTTGCTGGCTATCAGTTTGAATTTAATGGTGTAACCTCGCTGCAAGGACCGAATTATCGAGGCCAACAGGCGCTGGTAGATATCTATCAGGATGGAGAGCATATCGCCCACCTGCGTGCTGAGAAGCGTTTCTATCAGGTGCAACGCAATATGATGACTGAGGCCGCCATCGACGGTGGTTTTACGCGGGATTTATATGTGGCGCTGGGTGAGCAGTTAAGTAACGGCGACTGGGGCTTGCGATTATATGTCAAACCCTTCGTCCGCTGGATTTGGGCCGGTGCATTACTGATGGCATTGGGCGGGATTATGTCGATGTTGGATAAACGTTATCGGTTGGCACAAGCCAAGACCAACGCACCAGTTGAGCAGTTGCAAGGACAAACGGTATGAAGTCGCGTTTGATTCTGGTATTGCCATTGCTGATTTTTTTCGGGATTAGCATTTTCCTGTTCAGTGGTTTGTTCTCCGACCCCACCTATAAAAATCAGGTGCAGGTGAGTCGTGATATTCCCGAGTTTGCCCTTGCGGATTTAATGCAGCCACAGGTCATCTACGACCAGAGCGTATTTAGCGGTGAAGTGACACTGCTTAATGTGTGGGGTGTTTGGTGTGTTACCTGTGATGTGGAACTGCCGTTTCTGAGCCAGTTGCGCGAGCAAGGCGTGCGTATTGTCGGTTTGTATTTACCTGAGTCGGTGGATGCTGATTTCGGCACGAAACCATTGGCACAATTGCAGCGTGAAGTGACCGCCAAGTTGCAGCGATTGGGCAATCCTTATCAGTTTAATATCCTCGATGCCGATCGTCAGTATTCCATTGACCTGGGGGTGACAGGCGCGCCAGAGACCTATCTGGTTGATAAAAAAGGCGTTATTCGTATGCACCTGATTGGGGATATCAATCCACAGAACTGGCAGACGCAAATTGCGCCGTTATATCAGGAGTTACTGGCCGAATGATGCGATGGATACTGATAGCACTGATGCTGGTTGTCACCAATGCCTTTGCGGTCGAGGAGATCTGGCAGTTTGATAACCCGGCCCAGCAGCAACTGTTTAACCAATTAAAAGAAGAGTTACGCTGCCCAAAGTGTCAAAACCAGAATATTGCCGATTCCAATGCGGTAGTGGCCAAAGACCTTCAGCGTAAGCTGTATCAATTGATTAAGCAGGGCAAAGATCGTGAGCAGATCCTGCAATACATGAAAGAGCGATACGGTGACTTTGTACATTATCAGCCGCCGGTTACGCCGTTAACCTGGGTATTGTGGGTATTACCGGTACTGGCCATTGTGCTGGGAGCGATATTTGTGCTGCGGCGAAGAACAACACAGACCACAGAACTGGACGTCAGCGAAGCGAAACGTCTGCTCGGGGAAGAATAATGACAACAATATATATGGGCATGGCCGGGTTATTACTGTTGGCCGTGGCATTGGTGATTGTGCCGTTATTGGGTAGTCGCCGTCAGCAGGCGCAACAGCGTGCCGACAGTCGCGAGATGAATATCCAATTGGCGAAGGAGCGTAAGGCTGAATTACAGCAGGAGCGTGAGGATGGATTGCTGTCTGAGCAGGATTATCAGCAGGCCCTTAATGAATTAACCCTGAGTCTGGCCAGCGACATTCAGCCGCAGGCCAGTCACAAAGGCCGTGTATCGGGCATTATTGCGTGGGGAATTGCCGCCGCAATCTGTGTGCTTTCTCTGGGTATATACAGTCAGGTTAGCGAACTGGATAAGATCGCCGACTGGCAGGATGCCAATCAGCAGCTCAGTGCTCTGGCAAAACGATTGGTGATAGACGGTGATGACAATGCCACAGAGCAGGATTACCAGCGCCTTATTCTGGCGCTTCGCACTCGTCTGAATGAACAGCCCGACGATCCAACCGGCTGGATGCTGATTGGCTCACTATATGGTTCATTGGGTTACGCTGAACCTGCGGTTGCCGCATTGCATAAGGCCCTTGAACTGACACCTGATGACAGCAGTATTCGTTTGCGCTTAGTTCAGGCGCTAATGGCCAGTGAGGATGAAGCAAAGCTCAAAGAAGCGGATTTTCATCTGCAGCAGTTGCGCGGCACGGAGCCGGACAATACCGACGTTATCGCGTTGTCTGCGATGCTGGCGGAGCAAAACGGCCAGCAAGCACTTGCAATGGAACATTGGCAACGACTGTTACCCTTACTGCCGGAAGACAGTGACGCCTATCGTGGTCTGCAGAAAAAGCTGCAGCGTATGCAGCAGGGTAATACGCTCATCGCTGTAAATGTAACGATTGCGCCAGAATTAGCAGAGCGCTTGCCAAGGCAGGCCAGTTTGTTTGTGTTTGCCAAAGATGCTGCTGGGCTGAATCCTATGCCGGCGGCGGTGGTAAGAATGCCATTGCCTGACTTACCCGTGACTGTGGTATTGTCTGACGAGCAGGCGATGACCAGCGAATACAGCTTGTCAGATTTGACCGATGTAGTGGTTACCGCGCGTGTTTCGTTAGATCAAAGCGCCGAAACCCGCAGCGGTGAATTACAGGGTCAGGCACAAATCAGTATTCGCGTTGGTGAGGAAAACGAATTGGCGGTAATAATCGACCAGGAGGTTACAAATTAATGGGTGTTTATTGGCGTAGTCTGCCGTTAATTTTATTGTTGCTGGGTGGCTGTGCATCACGTCCTCATGATGATGCCGAGTTGAGTAATAACCCAGGAGACCCGCGCGATCCGATTGAATCGTTCAACCGCGAGATGTGGGATTTCAACTGGAATGTGTTGGATAAACATATCCTGCGCCCGACCACTGAAGCCTATATCACTGTGATGCCGCGCTTTGCCCGTGATGGCTTATACAATGCGGCACTGAATCTGGAAGAGCCCGCCAACGCGGTGAATAACCTGCTGCAGGGTAAAGTCGGCGACTCGGCCGGCAGTGTTGGCCGTTTTGTGATTAACAGCACCATTGGCTTGCTGGGCTTTTTCGATGTGGCCAAACATATGGGCATTGAGCGCACGGAAGAAGAATTTGGCGAAACACTGGGTGTCTGGGGTGTCGGTACCGGGCCGTATCTGATGGTGCCGGCAATGGGCCCGAATGACCCGCGTAATCTGACCGGTGATATTGTGGATGGCTCGTATTTTCCCATGGCAGATTTGAATATCTATCTGTCGCTGCTGAGTACTGGTATCAAGGTGCTGGAAATTCGTGCCAGTCTGATGGAGCAGGAAAAACTGGTTGAACAGTCAGTGGATCCATACGCGCTGGTTAAAGACATCTATTTCCAGCAACAGGAATTCAAAGTTAAAGATGGTAAAGTAGAGAAGCCAGCAGAAGAGAAAGAGCTGGAAGACGATATCGATGCCTATCTGGATAACCTATAAGTGAGCAAAATGGACGCATATACAAAGTTACTTAACCGACTCGACACTGAACAATTCACCTGGCTGGTAACGGGCGCTGCCGGTTTTATTGGTTCGAATCTGGTTGAAGCGTTACTTAAGAAAAATCAGAAAGTGGTTGGCCTGGATAATTTCGCTACCGGTCATCAGAAAAATCTGGATGAAGTACAGGGGCTGGTGTCTGATTCACAGTGGCAGAACTTTACCTTTATTAATGGCGATATCCGTGAGCTGACTACCTGTCAGCAAGCCTGCGAAGGCGTGGATTATGTGTTGCATCAGGCGGCGCTCGGGTCTGTGCCTCGCTCGCTGGCCGATCCCATTACCAGTAATTCTGCGAATATTACCGGTTTTTTAAATATGCTGGTGGCGGCACGTGATGCTCAGGTGAAATCCTTTGTCTATGCTGCATCAAGTTCTACCTATGGTGATCATCCTGCACTACCGAAAGTTGAAGAAAACATCGGTAACCCGCTGTCTCCTTATGCAGTGACCAAATATGTCAACGAACTGTACGCGGACGTGTTCTCCCGTAGTTACGGTTTCCACAGTGCAGGCCTGCGTTACTTTAATGTATTTGGTCGTCGTCAGGATCCAAATGGTGCGTATGCGGCCGTGATCCCCAAATGGACGGCTGCGATGAACAATGGCGAAGACGTGTTTATTAATGGCGACGGTGAAACCAGCCGCGATTTTTGTTTTATTGAAAACGTGATTCAGGCCAATCTGCTCTCTGCCACCACTGAACTGGAGAAATCTGAGGTATTTAATGTGGCAGTGGGCGACCGCACCACATTAAACCAGTTGTTTGAAGCGATTCGTGCTGCACTGGCGGAAAATGGCGTTAATTATGACAAATCACCAGTCTACCGTGATTTCCGTGCTGGTGATGTGCGCCATTCTCAGGCAGATGTGGGTAAAGCGCAGCGATTGCTAGGCTATGCGCCGCAATATCGCATTATGCAGGGTATTAGCCTTACCATGCCGTGGTATATTAAAAACACCTGATAAAAAAACGCGCCAATCGGCGCGTTTTTTGTTTTAAGGAGCTAGCGGTTTATTCACTGTGAAACTTTACATAGGCTTCCAGGGTGTTTTCAATCAGGCTGGCTACCGTCATTGGTCCAACCCCGCCAGGTACTGGTGTGATCCAGCCTGCGATTTCACGAGCGCGTTCAAATTCAACGTCCCCCACCAGGCGTCCATCATTTTGTCGGTTAATACCTACATCAATTACGATGGCACCCGGTTTGATCCAGTCACCAGGGATAAATTCCGGCTTACCCACTGCCACAACCAGTAAATCTGCATGGCTGACATGGAACTGTAAGTCCTTAGTAAATTTATGGCATACAGTTGTCGTGCAGCCGGCCAGTAATAGCTCCAGTGACATAGGACGACCGACAATATTAGACGCACCTACCACCACAGCATTTAAGCCTTTCATGGGCTTTTTGGTTGATTCAATCAGGGTCATAATGCCCTTGGGCGTGCAGGGACGCAGCACTGGCATACGCTCCGCCAGACGACCAATGTTGTATGGGTGGAAACCATCTACATCCTTATGGGGATGAATCCGCTCTAAAATCTCATCCGCATGCAATCCTGCTGGCAATGGCAGTTGTACCAATATGCCATCGACGTCTTTGTCGTTGTTTAGTTGTTCAATCAGGTCGAGCAACTGCTGTTGGGTCGTATTGGAAGGTAAGTCATAAGATTTAGACACAAACCCGACTTCTTCACAGGCTTTTCGCTTACTGCCAACATATACCTGAGAGGCTGGATCGGCGCCGACTAATACCACGGCTAAACCAGGGGCGCGTTTACCACTTTCAACAATTAAACTGACTTGCTCGGCCACATGGCCGCGTACGCGCTGGGCAATTAATTTCCCATCTATGAGTTGAGCTGGCATAGGTGAATACTTCCTGGCTGGTGAGAAAGTCGAATTGTCCCATATTCTTTAAGGCAGCCGCAATCGCCTAATTTTTGAGGAAAAAGTGCATTAAATAAGCATGCTGAGCAAATAATGCGCATTTGAATTTTTTACCCGAAAAAGTGTTTGACGGGCATAGGGCAAGTGGGTAATATTCGCGTCCCGTAGCGGCAGGGCACTGTCGAGACAGTCAAAGTCCGGTGAGTAGCGCAGCTTGGTAGCGCACTTGTTTTGGGTACAAGGGGTCGCAGGTTCAAATCCTGTCTCACCGACCATCTTTGACTGCAATAGAAGTGCAGTACCATGCGCCCGTAGCTCAGCTGGATAGAGCAACGGCCTTCTAAGCCGTGGGTCGCAGGTTCGAATCCTGCCGGGCGCGCCAGTCGCGCTGCAACAATTCTATGGTGGGCGTAGCTCAGTTGGTAGAGCCCCGGATTGTGATTCCGGTTGTCGTGGGTTCAAGTCCCATCGTCCACCCCATATTCTGATAAACCGCTTAGGGTGACTTAAGCGGTTTGTTTTTTAAAGATTCCTGTCGGTGAGTAGCGCAGCTTGGTAGCGCACTTGTTTTGGGTACAAGGGGTCGCAGGTTCAAATCCTGTCTCACCGACCATATCTTCCCTCAATTCTCGCGGTTTCCCCGTTAATTTTGTGTTATTTCGGCTCGACTCTGAAAAAAGCTGTCGATATAATGCTGCGTCTTTTTCTAGGGTGTCGTCCTATAGCGGTTGGAAGGGTGGCGCAAGCCAACGTGGCCTCGCGTGTTTCATCTTAAGTCCCCTGCCTGTAAAACGGATGACCATAACAAGCGCCAGAGCGCAAAATGAGGTAACAAAATGCAAGTTTCAGTTGAGACGACTCAGGGTTTAGAACGCCGTCTGACTATCAGCGTTGACGCTGCTCAAATCGACACCGCGGTTAAATCACGCCTGCAACAGCTGGCGAAAACACAACGCATTAACGGTTTCCGCCCGGGCAAAGTGCCAGTACAAGTACTGCAAAAGCGCTATGGTCAGGCAGTTCGTCAGGAAGTGGCTGGCGATGTAATGCGTAACAGCTTTTTCCAGGCCGTTATCGAGCAAAAATTGAATCCTGCTGGTGCACCGACCTTTGAACTGAAGAACGATAAAGAAGGTGAGAGCCTGGAGTTCGTTGCTTCTTTCGAAATCTACCCAGAAGTAGAACTGAAAGGTCTGGACACTATCAAGGTAGAAAAGCCAGTAGTGAAAATCGCGGCTGACGACGTTAAAGCCATGATGGAAACCCTGCGTAAGCAACACGCGACCTGGAAAGAAGTGAAGCGTGCTGCCAAAGAAGACGACAAAGTAAACATCGACTTCGTGGGTAAAATCGACGGTGAAGAGTTTGAAGGTGGCAAAGCGGCTGGTTTCGATCTGGAACTGGGCAAAGGCCGCATGATTCCTGGCTTCGAAGATAACATCATTGGTGCCAAAGCCGGTCAGGACGTGGTTGCTGAAGTGACATTCCCTGAAGACTACCATGCAGAAGCACTGAAAGGTAAAGCTGCTACGTTTGATATCAAAATCAACAAAGTAGAAGCGCAACAACTGCCTAAGCTGGATGACGAGTTCGCAGTACTGTTCGGTGTTAAAGAAGGCGGTATCAAAGAACTGAAAGAAGAAGTTCGCAAGAATATGGAACGTGAACTGGCACAAACCCTGAAAGCACGCGTAAAAGAGCAAGTGCTGAGCGGTTTGGTAGAAGCCAATGACGTGACGCTGCCTAAAGCCCTGATCGACCAGGAAATCGATGTACTGCGTCAGCAAGCGCTGCAGCGTTTCGGTGGTCAATTTGGTAAAAACACCCCTGAACTGCCAGCCGATCTGTTTGCTGACAACGCCAAGCGTCGTGTCACTATCGGCCTGCTGTTAGGTGAAGTGATCAAGCAAAACGAACTGAAAGTTGACGATGCGCGCGTAACAGCACTGATCGAAACGGCTGCGTCTGCTTATGAAGATCCGCAAGAAGTCGTTGAATACTACAACAGCAACAAAGAGCTGATGGATCAAATGCGTAACGTTGCGCTGGAAGAACAGGCGATTGACCTGATTCTGGAAAAAGCCAGCGTGACCGAAGTTGAAAAGCAATTTGACGAGATCATGAACAAACAAGCCTAATAAATGGCTTGCTCGTTGACTTCCAAGGTCAGCTACTGATTAAATGCCCGGTGAGTACCGGGCATTTTTTTATTTATCAGGAAATGATAAGCCATATGATGAAAAGTAATTTTGACGTACAAGACGCGCTGGTTCCTATTGTTGTTGAACAAACCGCGAAGGGTGAGCGTTCTTACGATATTTATTCCCGACTGCTGAAAGAGCGGGTCATTTTCATGGTAGGTCAGGTGGAAGACCACATGGCCAATTTGATCGTGGCGCAGATGTTGTTCCTCGAGTCAGAAAACCCGGATCAGGACATCTACCTGTATATCAACTCGCCAGGTGGCTCGGTTACTGCGGGTATGGCGATTTACGACACCATGAAGTTTATTAAGCCGGATATCTCCACCGTGTGTATCGGTCAGGCTGCCAGCATGGGCGCGTTCTTATTATCTGGCGGTACCAAAGGTAAGCGTTATTGTTTGCCTAATTCGCGGGTGATGATCCACCAACCATTAGGCGGCTTCCAGGGTCAGGCATCTGACTTTGAAATTCACGCCCGTGAAATCCTGTCTATTAAAGATAAACTTAACCGTTTGTTGGCGGAGCATACCGGCCAGGATCTGGAGCGCGTTGCCCGTGATACCGATCGCGACAACTTTATGAGTGCTGCCGAAGCGGTGGAATACGGTCTGGTAGATAAAGTACTGACCAGTCGATTAGACAAATAATATTTGCATCGCGCGGTATCAGTGACTATCTAAATAAGGAGTCACTGACCCTGCGCGCAGGCAACCTGCAGAAAAACTGAGGTAGTGTTTAATGAGTGATGACCACAGCAAGAATGACAGCAAGCTTCTGTACTGCTCATTCTGTGGCAAAAGCCAACACGAAGTAAGAAAGCTAATTGCCGGGCCTTCTGTGTTTATTTGTGATGAATGTGTCGATTTATGCAATGACATCATTCAGGAAGAAATTTCAGAGCAAGCCCCAAAGAAAGAAAAGGCCTCTCTGCCGACTCCGGCCGAGATTGATAAGCACCTGGATGACTATGTTATCGGTCAGGAGCATGCCAAGAAAGTTCTGGCGGTAGCGGTATACAACCACTACAAGCGTTTGCGTAATGGTGACGTGCACGAAGGCGTAGAACTGGGTAAAAGTAATATCCTGCTGATTGGTCCTACTGGCAGTGGTAAAACCCTGCTGGCTGAAACGTTAGCGCGTTTGTTGGATGTGCCTTTCACTATGGCTGACGCCACTACATTGACCGAAGCCGGTTATGTGGGTGAGGACGTCGAGAATATCATCCAGAAGCTACTGCAAAAATGTGACTACGACGTGGAAAAGGCCCAGCGCGGTATCGTGTATATCGACGAAATCGACAAGATTTCCCGCAAGTCTGATAACCCGTCTATTACCCGTGATGTGTCCGGTGAAGGGGTGCAGCAAGCGCTGTTAAAACTCATCGAAGGCACGATTGCGTCGGTACCACCGCAAGGTGGACGTAAGCATCCACAGCAGGAATTTTTACAGGTAGATACCTCAAAGATCCTGTTTATCTGTGGTGGCGCATTTGCCGGGCTGGATAAAGTGATCGAACAGCGGGCCGTGACCGGTACCGGTATTGGCTTCGGTGCACAGGTCAAAGGTAAGGAAGATAAAGCCACATTGACTAAATTGTTCCAGCAGGTTGAGCCGGAAGATTTGGTCAAATATGGTCTGATCCCAGAATTCATTGGTCGTCTGCCAGTGGTCGCAACACTGGAAGAGCTGAACGAAGATGCACTGATTCAGATTCTGCGTGAGCCGAAAAATGCCCTGACTAAACAGTACGGTGCATTGTTCGCGATGGAAAACGTCGAACTGGAATTCCGTGACGATGCGCTGCACGCCATTGCGGCTAAAGCCATGGCACGTAAAACCGGTGCCCGTGGTCTGCGCTCTATCGTCGAGGCCGTGTTGCTGGACACTATGTACGAACTGCCTTCCATGCAGGATGTATGTAAAGTAGTGATTGATGATTCGGTGATCAAAGGTGAGTCCAAGCCGATTCTGATTTATCAGAACCAGGACAAAAAAGCGGTTTCTGAATAAAAAATCATCAAAAGGCCCTGCGGGGCCTTTTTTGTTTTCGCGCTTTAATTGATCTTTCTATCTTCAGCCCCATATGATGGGATATCGCAAAGACATTTCGTCTTTTTAATCCGAATTTATGAGAGCCACTATGAGCGAAAGCCCGGTCGAACAACTCGACATGCCAGTATTGGCGTTACGTGACGTCGTCGTATATCCGCATATGGTTATTCCTCTTTTCGTGGGAAGAGAGAAGTCCATCCGTTGTCTGGAAGCGGCGATGGACAGCGACAAACAAATTTTTCTGGTTGCGCAAAAAGATGCATCGGTGGATGAACCGGAGCAGGAAGACCTGTATGAAGTGGGCACGATTGCCACGGTTCTGCAGTTATTGAAATTGCCTGACGGTACGGTGAAAGTGCTGGTTGAGGGCAATAAACGCGGCAAAATGCAGGTATTCCGTAACGAGGAAGCGTACTTCTCTGCGACCATCAGCGTTGAAGCGGAAGTGAGCGTGCCGGAAAAAGAACAGGAAGTGCTGATTCGCTCGGCGCTGTCGCAGTTCGAAGGCTACGTAAAATTAAATAAAAAGATCCCACCTGAAGTCCTGACCTCACTCAATGGTATCGATGAGGCTGCACGTCTGGCCGATACCATGGCTGCGCATATGCCGTTGAAACTGGCGGAAAAGCAGAAAGTGCTGGAGATGGCCGACGTCAATGAACGTCTTGAATATCTGATGGCACTGATGGAAGGCGAAATCGATGTGCTGCAGGTGGAAAAGCGCATTCGTTCGCGGGTGAAAAAGCAAATGGAGCGCAGCCAGCGCGAGTATTATCTGAATGAACAAATGAAAGCCATTCAGAAAGAGCTGGGTGAACTGGACGATGCTCCCGATGAATTCGAAGCCCTGTCGAAGAAAATCGAAGAAGCGAAAATGTCTGCGGATGCCAAGCAAAAAGCCACCGCAGAATTGCAAAAGCTGAAAATGATGTCACCGATGTCTGCTGAGGCCACGGTCGTGCGCAGCTATATCGAGTGGCTGGTCAGCGTGCCATGGCATAAGCGCAGCAAGGTCAAAAAAGATCTGAAAATTGCCGAAGATGTACTGAATGCAGATCATTATGGTCTGGAGAAAGTGAAAGAGCGCATCCTCGAATATTTGGCTGTGCAGCAGCGTGTACGTCAGCTTAAAGGGCCGATTTTGTGTTTAGTTGGTCCGCCCGGGGTAGGTAAAACATCGTTAGGTCAGTCGATTGCTAAAGCAACTGGACGCAAATACGTGCGTATGGCGCTTGGTGGTGTGCGTGACGAAGCGGAGATCCGTGGTCACCGTCGCACCTATATCGGCTCAATGCCGGGTAAACTCATTCAGAAGATGGCCAAGGTTGAGGTGAAAAACCCACTGTTCCTGTTGGATGAAATCGACAAAATGTCATCTGACATGCGCGGTGATCCTGCGTCAGCACTGCTAGAAGTGTTGGATCCGGAGCAAAACAGCACCTTCAGTGATCACTATCTGGAAGTGGATTATGACCTGTCGGACGTCATGTTCGTTGCCACATCAAACAGCATGAACATCCCCGGTCCCTTACTGGACCGGATGGAAGTGATTCGTTTATCCGGTTACACCGAAGATGAAAAGCTCAACATTGCTACCCGCCATTTAATTACCAAGCAGATGGAACGTAATGGTCTGAAAAAAGGCGAGTTAGTTATCGAAGACTCCGCGATTATCGGGATTATCCGTTATTACACCCGCGAGGCGGGGGTACGGGCGCTGGAGCGGGAAATCAGTAAGCTTTGCCGTAAAGCAGTGAAGACCATCCTGCTGGATAAGAAAGTCAAAAAGGTGGTGGTCGATGCCGACAACTTGCCTGAGTTTCTTGGGGTGCAGCGGTTTGACTATGGTAAGGCCGATAAGAACAACCAGATTGGTCAGGTCACTGGCCTAGCGTGGACTCAGGTCGGCGGCGACTTACTGACTATCGAGACCACCTCTGTACCGGGTAAGGGAAAAACCACCTTTACCGGTTCACTGGGCGAGGTAATGCTGGAGTCGATTAAAACGGCAATGACAGTGGTGCGAAGCCGCGCCGACATGTTGCGCATAAATGAAGACTTCTATGAAAAGCGCGATATTCATGTCCATGTGCCTGAAGGCGCCACGCCGAAAGATGGCCCAAGCGCTGGTATCGCTATGTGTACCGCTCTGGTATCCAGCTTAACCGGTAATCCGGTGCGATGTGATGTGGCTATGACAGGTGAAATCACCCTGCGCGGTGAAGTGCTGCAAATTGGTGGCTTAAAAGAAAAGCTGCTGGCAGCACATCGTGGTGGCATCAAAACTGTGGTGATTCCGAAGGACAATGAACGGGATTTGCAGGATATTCCGGACAATGTAAAACAGGATTTAGACATCCATGCGGTACAGTGGATCGATGATGTTTTAGCAATTGCGCTAGAGCAGGACCCACGTGGCTTTACGCCTGTAGCGAAAAAATCCTAAAAAAGGGCCTAAAAAGGCCCTTTTTTTTACAAATTTTTCAAATTTGGGGCTTCACAGCAGGAAAAGTTGTGGTAGCCTAAGACTCAGTTTCGCCACAGGCCTTGTCGCAAAAGGGATAGCGGCGATTCTCACGAATCAACTTCAGTTTTTCAGTGTCTAACGTACTGAGTGAACTTGGGGTAAAAAAAACTGGTCACGTGGACCAAACAAATAATAACAATTGAAGGGGATGATATTGTGAACAAGTCTCAATTAATCGACAAAATCGCTGCTGGTGCAGACATTTCTAAAGCTTCTGCTGGTCGCGCTCTGGATGCGATGACTGATGCAGTGACTGAAGCACTGAAAGCTGGTGAGCAAGTTGCTCTGGTAGGCTTCGGTACTTTCAGCGTACGTGAGCGTTCTGCTCGCAGTGGTCGCAACCCACAAACTGGTGCAACCATTCAAATCGCTGCTGCAAAAGTACCTTCTTTCAAAGCTGGTAAAGCACTGAAAGACGCTTGCAACTAAGTCGATACTTGTTTTAAAAAAGGCGATGCGATGTCATCGCCTTTTTAATTGGTGCGGTAAAACCCCATTTGTCCATATTCAATGGGCTACCTTCTTAAAAACACCCCGATTCAGACTGCAAAAACCAGTCATCAGGCGCGTGAAACAGGTTATAATCCCGCCACCAAACCGCTACTGGTTTAATCTGGAGTTTAAAACCACATGTTAGAAAAAATTCGCGAAGAATCGCAGGGCTTTTGGGCCAAAGTGATCCTTGGTCTGGTAATTATTACCTTCGCGTTGGCCGGTGTGGGTAGTTATTTAAATACCCGTGGCGATGAGCCAATTGCCGAAGTGAATGGTGAAGAGATCAGTGTTGCAGCCTTTGAAGCGGCGTACCAGCAGGCACGTAACCGCATGGAGCAGCAATACGGCCAGCAATTTTCTGTATTAGCGGCCGATGCCAATTATCTGAAGACCTTCCGTCAGCAGATTCTGGAGCAAATGATTTCTGAGCGTCTGTTAGATCAGGCAACAGCGGAGATGGAGTTACGCGTCAGTGAAGAACGTGTAAACCGTGAAATCGTCGCGATTCCGGATTTCCAGGTAGAGGGCAAATTTGATAACCAGCGTTATAACGACTTATTACGCTTGAATGGTCGTCAGCCAGCTGAGTTTAAAGCCACATTGCGTGCACAGTTAACTCGTCAGCAATTAATTTCTGCCGTCACAGGCAGTGAATTCGCGCTGGGCTACGAAGTGAACCAACTACTGGCACTGCAACAACAACAGCGCGATGTACGCGTTGCCACAGTCAATGCTGAACAGTTTGTTGGCAGCATTGAGGTTACCGACGCCGACATTGAAGACTACTATCAGGCGAATCTGGCCAGCTACGATACAGAGGAAAAAGTTGCGGTACAGTACATTGAACTGGCACTGGACGATCTGATGGCGGGTATCGAGATTAGCGATGCGGATGTAGAGACTTACTACAGCGCTAACCAAAATCGCTATATGACCGATGCAAAGCGCAACGTAACTCACATTCTGATTGAATTTGGTGATGACGAAGCGGCGGCGCAAGCCAAAGCAGAGGCCTTATTGGCTGACCTGCAAGCCGGCGCGGATTTCGCGCAATTAGCCAAAGACAATTCTGCGGATAGTTTCAGTGCCGAGAAAGGCGGTGAGCTGGGCATGTTTGGTAAAGGTGAAATGGATCCGGCGTTTGAAGAAGCGGCATTTGCACTAAACACCCAGGGTGAATTATCCGCGGTTGTTAAGAGCAGCTTTGGTTTCCATATTCTGAAGTTGGTTGAAGCTCAGGATGAACAAGTATCACCACTGTCTGAAGTCAAAGACCAAATCGTCGCGGCCCTTAAGCGTGAGCGTGCACTGAGTGAGATGTATGAATTGCACGAGCAGGTGTCGCAACTGGCATTCGAACAGCCAGAGCACTTGGATGAAGTCGCTGCACTGTTGAAAAAGTCGCTGCAACAAACTGAACTGTTCAGTCACGATGACGCGCCCGCGCCATTTGATAACGCACTGGTGCAAAAGGCGGCGTTTGATGCTGATCTGATTCAGGACCGGGTAAACAGCGAAGTAATCGAGATTGAACCTAATCACTATGTGGTGTTCCGTGTCAGTGATTATCAACCAATTCGTACGCTGACACTGGACGAAGTCAGTGCCGATATCCGCAGCCTGTTAACTGAGCAAAAGGCACAGTTAGCGGCCAAAGCCTGGGCTGAGGAGCAACTGGCGAAGTTAACTGCGGGTGAGGATATCAGCGCAGCGCTAACTGAAAAAGGCAGTGAATGGCAGGCCCATGATGCGGTTGGCCGTTTCGCCAATGGCCTGGCGCCTGCGGTAAGTTCTGCGGCCTTTAAACTGGGTACAACCGCTGAGAATAACAGTGATGTGGTCGAGTTAAGCGATGGTAACGTTGCCATGGTGCAGGTACTGGCAGTGAAAGCCGGTGAAGCGCCAGCAGAAGACCTTATTAATAACATGCAGGGTCAGCTGCTGAGTGCCAATGCGCGCCAGATCGTTAACGATTTTGTGCAGGCATTGCGTGCCAAAGCCGAAGTGAAACAATACGCCGGGATTTAATCTCCGCGTGCTATAAAAAAACCGCCAGACCGGCGGTTTTTTTGTGGGTAATTGTCAGCTGGACACGCAGATAAGGCTGGGTGTCCGCAATTACTTTTTAGTGGTTAATGTCTGATAGGCCGAGACAATCTTTTGTGAATACTCGGTTTTTGGCCAGGTGAAGATATCATTGGTTTTACCGCTTTCCACTACACGACCCTCACGCATTACCAACACCCGATCACTGATGTGTCGCACAATACCCAGGTTATGGCTGATAAACACGAAACCTAAACCTAAATCATTTTGTAACTTCAGTAACAGGTTAACGGTTTGCGAGCGCACCGATGGATCCAGCGCCGCAAAGGGCTCGTCTGCGACCAAAACCTGAGGGTTAAGAATCAATGCCCGTGCCAGTGCAGCGCGCTGACGTTGGCCTTCTGAAAGCATATGGCGGTAATAATGGGCGTGGTCGGGCAGCATGCCCACCATAGTCAGGGTTTGCTCGATTTTTTCTTTGCGTTCTTTGCTATCCAGCGTGGTATTGAGTTTAAGCGGTTCATCCAGCAGGCTACCCAGGGTAATCGCGGGATTCAGTGATCCCTGACTATGTTGGAAAATCATGCGGATTTTCAGACAGCGCTCGCGAATATTATCCGGTGCCAGCTTTTCACCATTTAGATAGATATCGCCCTGGGTAGGGATTTCAGCGCCAACCAGCAACTTGGCTAAGATGGATTTGCCAGAGCCATTCTCACCCACAATCGCCATGGTTTCGCCGGGCTGTAATTCAAAATTAACCGGTTGCAGTTCAAATACCGAAGGCTTTTGAAACAGGCCGGTTTTAGTGACCTTACGCCAGCTCAGGTTTTCAACGGAGAGTAACGGCGTCATTTGGTCTCCGGTAATAAAGGAAAGTGGCAGTTGTAAAAATGGTTGTGCAGGCGATGGGTTTTCGGCGCTTTAACGCACTCCTTTCCCGCGCGTGGACAACGTGGCCCCAGTCGGCAGCCAATGGGTAAATGCTGCAGAGTCGGGATAGTGCCAGGTAGTGACGACAATGGCGTTTTACGCGGTAAGTCTTTGCGAAAGCTCGGTGCACTGTCCAGCAGCGCTTTAGTATAAGGGTGCAGCGGACTATGACGCAGCTCACTCATACTGCCGCTTTCTACCGTCTGGCCACAATACAGCACGGTCATATTGGTCGCCATGGTGGCGATAGCGAGTAGGTCGTGACTGACGTACAGAATACTCAGGTTTCTGGTTTGGTTTAATTTGGTCAGCAGGCGCAGGATTTGCACCTTGGTGGTGATCTCCATGCCCATGGTCGGATCATCGGCAATCAGCAGCTCGGGCTGCGATACCAGCGACATGGCTAACATCAGTTTTTGACACACATCATCGGCGACCTGATGAGGATAGGCCTTCATGCACAGTTCGTGATCTTTGATACCGACTTTATGCAGTTGCTTTTGGGCTAGCGCGAGACGGTGCTGGCGACGTTGCCAGAACATTGTCTTGGGCAACAGCCGATCCGGCACAGCTTCCAGCAACTGCTCACCTAAGGTTGCAGTGGGATCTAATGCGGTGACCGCATTTTGAAATACCACAGATACTTCATCACGGATAATTCGGCGACGTTTATGTTCTGACATGCCGAGCAAATCCTGACCTTTCCAGGTCAGGCGGTCTGCAGTGATATTCCAGCGATCCGGAATGGCACCGACGATAGTGCGCACAATCAGGCTTTTTCCTGAGCCAGACTCACCGACCAGCGCAGAGATTTCACCCTTTTTCAGCGACAGGCTGACTTTATCCAGCGCTTTAATGCTGCCGGATGCGGTAGGGATCTCCAGCGTCAGGTTCTTGATATCCAGTAACTGCATTATTGTTGTAGCCTGTAACGAAGTGCGGAGCGGATACCATCACCGACCAGATTGACGGACATCAGCATTAACAAAATGGCCGCGCCTGGAATCGCGATGGTCCACGGCGCAATGTAGGCCAGCTCTAATCCCTCTGATAGCAGCGTGCCTAATTCGGCGACAGGTGCCTGCGCCCCCAGATTTAAAAAGCCCAGCGCGCTGATATCTAATATGGCAGTCGAAAGTGCCATGGTTCCTGCCACCACGAGGCGCTCGGTCATATTCGGTAGGATGGAGTCGAACAGTATCCTGGTTTTACTGGCGCCATCCAGTCGGGCAGCCGTCACATATTCTTTATGCCACTCGGTACGCACTAAATCCCGGGTGAGGTGAATAAACTGTGGGATCAGCGCCAGGGTAATTGCCCACATACAGTTGGTCAGGCCGGTACCGACGATGGCAACGATAATAATCGCAATCAGCAGCGTCGGCAGGCTCATGATTGAGTCGAGTAAGTGATTCAGAATACTGGCACGCAGGCCCTTACTCATGCCGGCAAAGGCGCCAATGCTAAATCCAATCAGCATGGCCATCACCACCATTAACAGGCTAATCCCCAGGGTGGTGCGGCTGCCATAAATCACCCGGCTAAGCATATCGCGGCCCAGTGAGTCGGTACCAAACAAATAAACCACCGTACCACTTGGATCCCAGGCCGGCGGCAATAACAGCGCTTCGGTGTCCTGACCGCTGGCGCTATAGGGCGCGATAAGCGGCGCAAACAGCAGAATCAGCACAAAACAGATGAAAATCCACAGGCCGAACAGGGCGATATGGCTTTTACGAAATTCTTTCCAGGTTTGCTGGAAAGGTGAAGGGTAGTGACCTTCCTGATAAAAGTTAGATTGTGCCATGTACATCCCTTCTCTTCAGAGGGTTAAGCGCGCGTACCAGCACGTCCATAGTCAGGGTGAAGAAAATCACCACAGCCGACACTGCCAGCATGCCGCCACTGATCGCCGGGTAATCGCGCTGATAAATCGCCTGCAATAACCAGTTACCAATGCCAGGCCAGCTGAAAATCAGTTCCACGATCATGGCGTTGGTCAGCAATACGGTAAACTGCATCACAATCTGCGGCATAATCGGCAACAGCGCATTGCGCACGCCATGGCGCCACAAGGCCTGTGTGCGCGAGAGACCGCGGGCAATCGCCGCCTTGATATAATCACTTTGAATTACGTCAGCCACTGAGCGACGGGTGATCCGCATCACCACGGCACTGGTCACGATGGTAATCGACAAGGTCGGCAAAATCATATGCAAAAACGCGTTGTACAAGGCTTCGCGTTTATTGGGCACGTCTGACAGCAGAATATCCAGCACAATAAACCCACTACGCTCAGGTATATCAAACAGCAGGCTAATCCGACCCGACATTGGTAACAGGCCCAGATTGAGCGAAAACAGCATAATCAGAATCAGCGCCAGCCAGAATACCGGAATAGAGAAGCCCACCACGCTGCCTGTCATCACCGCATAATCCACACTACGGTGAAAGCGAATACCGGCCCAAAATCCCACCGGTATGCCAATCAATAGCGACATAAACAGCGCGTAAGTGCTCAGCTCTAGGGTGGCGGGCAGGTGGCTCAGGATCTCATCCAGCACCGGCTTACCACTGTTAATGCTTGTGCCCCAATCGCCATGCAGCAAATGGCCCAAATAGGTGAAAAAGCCAAAAATCGGATGGGCATCCATGGCGTATTTTTCTGACAGTGCCGCATAGGTCGTGTCGTTGGGATTGAGCTGACCGCTAAGGTTTTGCAATGCCTCGCCAGGGAATAAATAGGCCAGCGCATAAGAAGCGATGGTCAGAATAAATAGGGTCACCAGCAATAAATTGATTCTGCGCAGCAGATAGGACGTCATCATTTTTTACTGACTCCGACAAAGCTCACCCCACCATAGGGATTGAGCTCAAAGTTCTGCAACTGGCTTTGATAGGCCTGATAACGAAAGGCGTGGGCAATAGGCACCAGTGGCATGTCGTCACTGATAATATTGTTGGCCATATGGTAGAACAACTTACGTTGCTCAAAATCTGTGTATTGCAGCGCTTGATCGATAAGCTTATCAAATTCTTCATTACACCAGTTGGCGCGATTGGTACCGGAAAAAATCGCTGAGCAGCTAAGTAATGGCCGGTAAAAGTTATCTGGATCGCCACTGTCGGCCGACCAGCCGATCAGCACCGAATCATGGGTGCCTTCCTGCAATTTACGCCGGAATGTCGACCATTCAAAACTGACGATATTTACATTAATATCAATGGCTTGAAGATAGCCTTGGATCAATTCCGCCATGCGCCGCGCATTGGGGTTGTAGGCCCGTTCTACCGGCATAGCCCACACATCCATACTAAAGCCTTTCGGGATCCCCGCTTCATCCAGTAACTGGCGGGCCAATACCGGGTTATAACTGATGTCCCGCTGGCTGCTTTGGTAAGCCCAGGAGGTGGGGGGTAATAGTCCTTTGGCGCGTTCAGCAGAGCCGAAATACACCGCATTGATCAAGGTATCTTTGTCGATGGCCAGTGCCAGTGCTCGGCGTACCCGCGCATCATCGAAGGGCGGTTTTATCGTGTTAAATGCCCAGAATCCCACGTTCAGACCCGGTTTTTCATCCAGCACAATGTTTTGCCGTTGCTCGAGGATCTGTAACTCACTATGCGCAGGGTAGGCGATAGCGTCACATTCGCCGGTGATTAACTTGGCGATGCGCATGGAACTGCGCGGCGTAATCGAATAAATCAGTGGGTCGATAGCCACATCGCCGCCCCAGTATTGTTCATGGCGACGGTAGCGGATATAGCTGCCTTTACGAAAGCTTTCGAACTTATAGGGGCCGGTCCCAACCGGCTGGGTATCAATTAGTTCAGGGGTGCCGGCAGCCAGCAAATGTTCTGCGTATTCAGCAGACTGAACCACGGCAAAATTGGTTGCCATATTAGCCAAAAATGAACTATCCGGACGGTTCAATTCAATCTCAATCCGGTAGCCATTAATACGACGCACTTCTTTGATCAGCTGCGCCAGCCCCAGACTGGCAAAATAGGGATATTCGCCACCATTGACCTGATGATATGGATGACCAACCAAGCGCCAGCGGTCGATACTAAAGATGACGTCGTCGGCATTCAGGCTGCGCTGCGGCGTAAAATACGCGGTAGTGTGAAACTGCACATCACGACGCAGTTGAAACACATAGGTTTTACCATCGTCTCGCACCAGCCAACTGGTCGCCAGTGCCGGGACTAAGTCGTTACTTTTCGGATTGATTTCAAGCAGACGGTCATATAACTGGTGGGAGGTCGCATCCACTGTGGTGCCCGACGCATCCAATTGCGGATTAAACGTCGATGGGTCGCCCTCGGAGCAATATACCACGCCGGACTCGGACACACCGGTACGACGGTATTCGCTACAACCCGCCAGGCTGAACAGCACAATTACCAAACAAAAAAGTGGTGTATATGCACCACTTTTGTCATTCCTGATCATCATTATCCAGTAAATTATATTTCTTAAGATAACCACGCAGCTGATGATACGTTAAACACAGCTTTTCTGCGGTCTTTTTCTGGTTAAATTGACTATCAGCCAGCGCTGATTTGAGCAGTTTTATCTCAAAATCCTGCGAAACCTGTTTGAGGTCGAGCGGGAACTCAAATTCGTCATTGTCATTTGAGCTGGTCGCTGCCGGTGTACTTGATGCCGCTTGTGGGGCAGGAGTGGCAGCAGTAACGGGCACGGGCTGGCGATCCTGAGTTTTGATTCGGCCGGATGGACGGAACGGTGACTCAAACGGGTCGAGAATAATCTCGTGCACTGGCAGGTGCGGGTTATTACTGCGGTAGACTGCGCGCTCCACCACATTTTTCAGTTCACGAATATTCCCCGGCCAGTGGTAATCCAGTAGCGTGCGACGGGCTTTTTCGGTGAAGCCGCTGAACAGTTCCAGCTCCATTTCCCGCGCCATATTAATGGCAAAGTGTTCGGCTAACAGCAGGATGTCCTCACGACGCTCCCTCAAGGGCGGCAGCGTGATAACATCAAACGCCAAACGATCTAATAAGTCAGCGCGAAATTCACCACGGTCTGCCAGTGAGGGCAGGTCTTCGTTGGTGGCGGCAATCAGGCGTACATCTACTTTTACCGTGCGTGAGCCGCCAACCCGCTCAAATTCGCCATATTCAATGACGCGCAGCAGTTTTTCCTGCACCAGGCCAGAGGTATTGGCTAATTCATCCAGAAACAGCGTGCCATTATTGGCCGACTCAAAACGGCCTTCGTGGCGTTTACTGGCACCGGTAAAGGCGCCGGCCTCATGCCCGAATAACTCACTTTCCAATAAGTTTTCATTCAGGGCAGCGCAGTTTAAGGTCAGATAGGATTGATCCCAGCGGCGTGATAAATAGTGCAAGCGGGCTGCGATCAGTTCTTTACCCGTCCCCCGTTCACCGATAATCAGTACGGGTTTATTTAAAGGGGCAATTTGTGAGACCTGCTCCAGGACTTCCAGAAAACTGTTGGATTCACCCAACAAATTGTCCTGTTTACGAAAACGGCTCATGGCGTTGGCCTTGCGTTGTTAAAAAGTGGCGTAAACCACTAAAAGTTGGTTTAAGTACATATTATTGTAGTTGCACTCAAAAGGGTAGTAAATTAATAATGCTTATAAATCAGGCGTTTAATTAGTTTTGGCAAGCTGGCAAGGTATTTGAATGTTATCAGTACATACAGTTCAAAACTGCTAAACAGAGGTAAGTATTATGGGTATTTTTTCGCGTTTTACCGATATCGTGAACTCCAATATCAACGCTTTACTGGATAAAGCAGAAGATCCGGAGAAAATGGTTCGCCTGATCATTCAGGAAATGGAAGACACACTGGTTGAGGTGCGTTCTGTGTCGGCAAAAGCCATTGCCAACAAGAAAGACATCACCAGCCAAATGGCTAAACTGGAAGGTGCTGCCGATGAGTGGCAAGCCAAGGCCGAGCTGGCCATCAGCAAAGAGCGCGAGGATTTAGCCCGTGCAGCACTGGCCGAAAAGCAAAAAGCAGCCAATCATGCAGCGGCGTTAAAAGACGAAATGTTGCTGATTGACGAGCAAATCAGCAAACTGCAGGATGAAATCGTGCAGTTGCAGGAAAAGCTGGCGGATGCCAAAGCGCGTCAAAAAGCCATTATCCTGCGCCAGAAGACTGCGTCTTCACGTTTACAGGTGAAGCAGCGTCTGGATAGCACTAAAGTTGATGATGCCATGTTCCGTTTCGAGCGTTACGAGAGCAAAATCAATGAGTTAGAATCACAGGTGGAAGCCTATGATTTAGGCAAGAAATCGCTGGCTGACGAGTTTGCAGAGTTAGAAGCAGGCAACAAGGTCGACGAAGAGCTTGAAGCGCTGAAGAAAAAGATGAGCAAACCTGCAGCGACTAAAGCTAGCAAAAAATAACATCAGCACGCCGGCAGAGGAGTAACGCACATGGGAATTGAAGAAGCGATCTCTATCCCCTTGATCCTGTTCATGATTTTTGTGGCACCGATTTGGGTAATCATGCATTACCGCGCCCGCCGTCAAATCAGTCAGGGGTTGAGTGAAGAAGAGAAGACGAGTCTGCATAACCTGGCTGATAAAGCAGAAAGCATGGCTGAACGTATCCGTACCCTGGAGCAGATTCTGGATGCAGAATCCCCGGACTGGAGGAACAAAGTATGACTAAACGTGGCGAACTCTATCGTATTCCAAGCAAAGGCAAACTCGCCGGGGTGTGTGCTGGTTTCGCCGAGTACTTTGGCATCGAGGTGTGGCTGGTACGGATCATCTTCATCTCAGCGGTACTATTAACCGGCGGTCCGTTCTTTGTGGTGGCGTATATTGCCTGTTGGTTCATTCTGGATAAGAAAACCGACGACAAGAAAACCACCTCGACAGCCAGCAACTACAGTGGTGCAGATGGTAAAGGCTGGCGTAATGAGGACGAAGAAGGCCCGATTGAGGTGAAAACCAAGATTTGGCAGGCAGGCGAACCACCTCGTCAGGCCGCCCGGGACATCCAGACTCGTTATGAGCATATTGAAGCGCGGCTGCGTGGACTGGAAAAGTACGTGACCTCACAGGAATTCCAGTTAAATCGTGAGATTAGCCGTCTATAAACACTAGCGTGGAGGCAGAATTGCCTGCTGTACAGCCCGCCTTCTGGCGGGCTTTTTTATGCCGGAAACACCTCATCACTGGCAGGTTTTGTAAAAAATGCGTTACAAACTTTACAGAATTGTCAAAAGGCCGGTGTCTTTTCCTTAGCGAACAAATCCGTAGACTCTGTGGCCTAAATTTATCGAGGTGGATTGTCCACCACGACATAGGTGAAATATGAGCAAGCAGTCAAAGTACGTATCCAGAATGCCGGACGAGAATGGCATTATTCACTGGAGCGATGTGGAGAATGACACCTGGCGTCAGTTAGTGGAACGTCAGATGACATTGTTACCGGGACATGCCTGTCAGGAATATATGCAGGGCTTAGAGACGCTGAATCTGCCCACTGATCGCATTCCGCAACTGGACGAGATCAACGCCGTGCTTAAGCGCACCACGGGCTGGCAGGTAGCGCAGGTTCCTGCGCTGATTAATTTCGACAAGTTCTTCAATTTGCTGGCCAATAAGCAATTTCCGGTCGCGACGTTCATCCGTACCCCAGAAGAGTTCGATTACCTGCAGGAGCCGGATATTTTCCATGAGATCTTCGGTCACTGCCCATTGTTAACCAATCCTACCTTTGCCCACTTTACCCATGTGTACGGGCAGCTGGGCGCCGCGGCGAGCAAGCAGGAACGGGTCTACCTGGCGCGTTTGTACTGGTTTACGGTGGAATTTGGCCTGATGAATACCGCTGATGGCCTGCGTATTTACGGCGGTGGGATTTTATCGTCGCCGGGCGAAACGCACTATGCGCTACACAGTGAGGAGGCTCTGCGTGAGCCAATGGACGTGCTTAAAGCGCTGCGTACCCCATACCGTATCGACATTATGCAGCCGCAATATTACATTCTCGACCAGTTCAATGATCTGTTCGATATTACCCAAATGGATATCATGAGTCTGGTAAGTCAGGCCATGCAAATGGGTTTACTTCCGGCTCGATTTGAAAAAGCCGCCAGTTAATACAGGAAATAACATGACGACCTTAGCACAACAAAAATGTGAAGCGTGCCGCGCCGATGCACCAAAAGTTTCTGATCAGGAACTGGCAGAGTTGATGAAAATGATCCCAGACTGGGCTCCAATCGTGCGTGATAACGTGATGCAATTGCAGCGAGAGTTCAAATTCAGCAATTTCAAGAAAGCCTGGGCACTGTGCGATAAAGTTGCGCAGCTGGCCGAAGATGAAGGTCACCATCCAGAGATCGTGTTGGAATGGGGTAAACTAACCGTAACCTGGTGGACACATGCCATTAACGGTTTGCACAAAAATGACTTCATCTGTGCAGCCAAAACCGACGCTCTGCTGGAAAATTAATCACACCAACCCGGCGTTCGCCGGGTTTTGTTACAAATTTGCGAAATTCCTGATTGTCCCGTCACCTGCTTTCGTAATAAAATCTTTACGTTTCGTAAACATTTTTGGAAAAGTAGTATGCGCTTGGAAATTAGCTGCGAAGATCGCCTCGGCATTACCCAGAATGTATTGGATATTCTGGTCAGACACGAGATCGATTTACGCGGTATTGAAGTTGACGAAGCAGGCAAAATTTTCCTGCATATTCCGAATATCGAGTTCGCAGAATTCCAACACCTGATGCCCGAAATCCGCCGGATCAAAGGCATCATGGATGTTAAAACCACCCCTTATATGCCCATCGAGCGGGAAAAGCACCAATTAGTCGCGCTGTTACACAGCCTCAGTGAGCCGGTGTTTTCCATCGATGCCCGTGGCCGCGTGTTGCTGGTCAATAACGCGGTGGCCAACGGTGTCGAGCTGGATTTTAAATCAATCGTCGGCCGTGATATCGCCGAATTTATCAAAGGGTTTAATTTCAGCCGTTGGCTGGAAGGTAAAAAGATCACCCCACAATGCACCGCGGTGAAATTTATCGAGCAGGATTTCGTGGCGGAGTTACTGCCAGTGCAAGTCACGGATAAAGACGGCGAGTCAAATCTGGCCGGTGCTATGCTGGTACTCAAATCTGATGCGGTGTTAAGTCCACAACCGGGTGTGCTGCATGACAGTTTTGCCCCCTTAGCCGCTGCCAGTCAGGGCATGCGCAAAGTGGTTAAAGAAGCGAATAAAGTTGCCGGGCTGGACGCCCCTGTGTTGTTTATCGGTGAAACCGGCACCGGCAAAGAATTGCTGGCGCAGGCCTGCCATAAAGCCAGTAGCCGCGCGGATAAGCCATTTCTGGTACTTAACTGTGCCGCGCTGCCGGATAACGTGGCTGAGCCGGAGTTATTTGGCTACGCCCCGGGCGCCTATGGTAATGACAACAGCAAAACCGGCTTATTTGAACAGGCTCAGGGCGGCACGCTGTTACTGGATGAAATCGGCGATATGTCAGCACAGTTGCAGGCCAAGTTGTTGCGCGTTCTGGAAACCGGTTGTTTCCGCCGGGTAGGCGATAGCAACGAAGTGCGTGTGGATGTGCGGATTATGTGCACCACCCATAAAGACCTGGGTCAGTTGGTGATGGACGGTAAGTTCCGCGAAGATCTGTATTACCGTTTGAATGTGTTGTCTCTATCGCTGCCGCCACTGCGTGAACGTAAGCAGGATATCGTGCCGCTGGCGGAAAAGTTCGTGAAACAGCATGCGGCTAAGCTTGGCATGAAAGCGCCCAAACTAAGCCGCTCTTGTGTGGAATACCTGCAGGGTTATAGCTGGCCGGGTAACGTACGCCAGTTACAAAACTCCATGTTCCGTGCAGTATCCCTGCTGGAAGGCGATGAGATCCACAAAGACAATGTGCAGTTACCCTCTACCAGTAATGATGGCCCGTTTGTGCAGGCCGAGATCACCGGTACCTTGGATGAGGCGGTAAAACGTTTCGAAAAAGATCTGCTGCGTCGTTTGTATCCCACGTACCCCAGCACGCGCCAATTGGCCAGAAAACTGGGGTTAAGCCACACCGCGATAGCCAATAAGCTGCGCGACTATGGGATTAATAAACGTACTGTAAAGTTATAGTTACTAAAATGTAATGAATTCTGCACGATTTTAACCGTGTAAACCCCCGATACCCGCCAAATCTGGCGGGTATTTTATTTGTCTTGCCAACTGTACATCGGCCTGTACATTTACCCCCTTAATTGGCGCTAAACCCCTGAATGCTGGGACTCTTCCCTTGTTTTTAAATTCCCGCATGATGTCGTCATCGAGTAGTTAAAACTAACAGGAATAAAACGATGTCTGGCAATCAAAATTACAACCCACTGGGTACCGACGGTTTCGAATTTGTTGAATACACTGCCGCAGATGACGCCGGCATTCAGGCGCTGAAAGATTTGTTCAGCTCTCTGGGCTTTGCCGAAGTCGCCCAGCACCGCTCAAAACGCGTCTGGTTATACAAGCAAGGCGATGTGAACTTCATCGTTAACGCTGAGCCTTCTTCGCAGGCCGAGCAGTTTGCCAAAGAGCACGGCCCGTCTGTGTGTGGTATGGCATGGCGCGTTAAAGATGCGCAAAAAGCGCTGGCTCATGCACTGGAAAACGGGGCCAAACAGTTTGTGGGCAATCTGGGTGCAATGGAACTGAACCTGCCGGCGGTTTACGGTATCGGCGAAAGTACCCTGTATTTCATCGACCGTTACGGTGACCGCAACATCTATGAAATCGACTTTAACTTCTACCCGGATTGGGAAGCGCGCATGGCCGCTGCGGATGTAGGGTTGGAAACGCTGGATCACCTGACTCACAACGTACGTCGCGGCAACATGGCCATTTGGGCTGATTTTTACGAGCGCATCGGTAACTTCCGCGAGATCCGTTATTTCGATATCGAAGGTAAGCTGACGGGCTTGGTGAGCAAGGCCATGACCGGCCCATGTGGCAAAATCCGCATTCCAATCAATGAGTCATCTGACGATAAGTCTCAGATCGAAGAGTTTATCCGCGAGTACAACGGCGAAGGTATCCAGCATATCGCGCTGTCTACCAATGATATCTATAAAACCGTGCAAACCCTGCGTGAGCGTGGCATGGGCTTTATGGTCACCCCGGATACCTATTACGCCAAAGTGGACCAACGTGTAGAAGGCCACGGTGAAGATGTGGCGAAACTGCGCGAGCTGAACATCCTCATCGATGGCGCACCGATGAAAGACGGTATCCTGCTGCAAATCTTTACTGATACCGTGATTGGTCCGGTGTTCTTCGAAATCATTCAGCGCAAAGGTAACGAAGGTTTCGGCGAAGGTAACTTCAAAGCGCTGTTCGAGTCCATTGAAGAAGACCAAATCCGCCGCGGAGTGCTGGAGAATGCGTAAGTGGATTAGTTTTCCACAAACCCAGGGCACGGCTTCGCGCCAGGCCCATGCGGATTTTCCTGAGCAGGCGATTTATGAGCGCGAAGCGGGGCGCAGTGGCTTTTTTGGCCCGGCGACCCATTTCCACCATAAACATGCACCAACCGGCTGGACTAACTGGCAGGGGCCGTTGCGCCCCCGTCTGTTTGATTTGAACAAACTCAGCAAAATTGACACGCAGGATCCCTGGTCTCTGCCAAAAATCCTCACCAATGCCCACTGCAAAGTGCGCAAATGGCGCTTGCACGAGTCTATGACACGTCTGGTACGCAATGCCGACGGCGATGATTTGTTATTTGTGCATGCCGGAGAAGGCACGCTGTTCTGTGACTACGGCCGCTTGCCAGTACGTGACGGTGATTACATTGTGATCCCGCGTTCCACCACCTGGCGTTTAGAAGTGACCAGTCCGCTGACCATCCTGATGATTGAAGCCACCAACGACAGCTACCAGTTGCCGGAAAAAGGCATGGTGGGCAATCACGCGGTGTTCGATCCGGCGGTGCTGGATATTCCGCAAATTGATGAGGCGTTTCTGGCCCAGCAGGATGAAAACGAATGGCAAGTCGACGTCAAACGTCACGGCCAGGTTTCAACCATTACCTATCCGTTTAATCCGCTCGATGCCCAGGGCTGGCACGGTGACTTATGTGTGGTCAAACTCAACTGGCGCGATATTCGCCCATTGATGAGCCACCGTTACCATTTGCCACCGTCGGCGCACACCACCTTTGTGGCGCAACGATTTGTGGTATGTACCTTTGTGCCACGCCCGATTGAAAGCGATCCGGGCGCACTGAAAGTGCCGTTCTACCATAACAACGACGATTATGATGAAGTGCTGTTTTACCATGCCGGTGATTTCTTCAGCCGCGACAATATTGACGCGGGTATGATGACCTTCCACCCGGCCGGGTTTACCCATGGGCCGCACCCTAAAGCGTTTCAGGCCGGGCAGGAGTATCGTAAAAAGTTCACCGACGAAGTGGCGGTGATGCTCGATACCCGCGATGCACTGGAAGTGGGCGATGCCGCAACACACGTGGAAAACCCGGATTACGTCAACAGCTGGAAAGCGAAAACGGAATAACATTGCAATGAAGTTAGCAACGATTAAAAACGGCCGCCGAGACGGCCAACTGGTAGTCGTGAGCCGCGACCTGAGCCGCATGATCAGTGCCACCGGCATTGCCGACACCATGCAACAGGCGCTGGATAACTGGGAAGACATCAGCCCTAAACTGGCAGCCTTGTATGCGCAGTTAAACAGCCAGCAAGTCGCGGGCGAAGCATTTGAGCAAAGCCAGTGTGAGTCACCGTTGCCACGGGCCTATCAATGGGCCGATGGCAGTGCCTATGTGAACCACGTTGAACTGGTGCGCAAAGCGCGTAATGCCGAGATGCCGGAAACCTTCTGGACAGATCCGCTGATGTATCAGGGCGGCTCGGATGATTTTATCGGCCCGCGTGACGATATTCAGTTACCGTCCGACGAGTGGGGTATCGACTTCGAAGGCGAAGTGGCGGTGGTTACCGACGATGTCCCGATGGGTATCGATGCCGACAGCGCACTGCAGCATATCAAACTGATCATGCTGGTTAACGATGTGTCGCTGCGTGGCCTGATCCCGGGCGAACTGGCCAAAGGGTTTGGCTTCTTCCAGTCTAAGCCTGCCTCAGTGTTCTCACCGGTTGCCGTCACCCCGGATGAACTGGGTGATAAATGGCAGGGCGGAAAAGTGCATTTGCCACTTTTAAGTGAATACAATGGTAAGCCGTTTGGTAAGCCACAGGCGGGCGAAGACATGACCTTCCATTTTGGTCAGTTAGTGGCTCATGCCGCAAAAAGCCGCAATCTGGGCGCGGGCGCCATTATTGGTTCAGGTACTGTGTCGAACAAGCAGGGTACTGACCACGGCAGCGCCATCGAGCATGGCGGCGTGGGGTATTCCTGTATTGCCGAGGTGCGCATGATCGAAACCATCCGTGATGGTAAGCCGTCCACGCCATTTATGAAATTTGGTGACACCATCAAAATTCATATGCACGACGACGCCGGCCAGTGTATCTTCGGCAAAATTGACCAGAAAGTCGTGGCCTATAAGGGATAATGCATGGCACTCAAGCTGTATAGCTACTGGCGCTCGTCGGCCAGTTACCGGGTTCGCATCGCGCTGAATATTAAAGGGCTGGACTATACGCTCCAGCCGGTACATTTAGTTAAAGATGGCGGCCAGCAGCATAGTGATAACTATGCCGGCCTGAATCCGGCTAATCTGGTGCCGACGCTGGTGGATGATGACGAAGACGTCATCCTCAACCAGTCGCTGGCAATCTGTGAATATCTGGATGAGAAATACCCCAATTTGCCGCAGTTACTGCCAGAGCATGCGCTGGATCGCGCACGGGTGCGTACCGTGGCGATGGATATCGCCTGTGATGTGCAGCCGCTGGCTAACCTGCGTGTGCTGAACTATCTGGCCAGCGAATACGGGGTGGATCAGGGCGGCAAAGCCACCTGGGCTAAGCACTGGATCAATAAGTGTTTTGCTACGGTAGAAAAGCGCCTGCAAAACACCGCTGCCGACTATTGCTTTGGCTTTACCCTGTCACTGGCAGATGTGTGCCTGATGCCGCAGGTGTATAACGCTCACCGCTTTGGGGTGGATATGAGTCAGTTCCCGACAATTCAGCGAATTGCAGAGAATTTGGCGGAGTTGGAGGCGTTTAAGCGCGCCGCGCCAGAGAATCAGCCTGATGCTGAATAAGCTTTTGTTTTTATTGTAAAAAAGCCGTCCAACAGGACGGCTTTTTTGTGTTTGTGTCCCAACGAGCGCCAGCGAGTGACTACAGTGGTTTGTTAGCCTCAGACACTTCATTTAATACATCCTTGATGATCCTTCTAGATCTCACCAATGAAAACGGAAAAGGTCGATAACTGATGCAAAATAATGAAACACAATTTTCTGAATAAATGGCATAAAAGTCGTCGTTCACATAATGCCCGAGTTTTGTAAATTGAGCAGCGGTAAATTGCTTGTTGTCATAATGAGTTATGAAATCCAACTTCTTAAGATATTTTGTTAAGGCTTCACGAAATTCATCCGATTTTAAAACAACCGCATGCGTCCCACGAAACTGCAACTTAAACGTTAAAAAACCAAAAAACGTTGAGAAAAAAAGAGTTGCCACAGCAAACCATGCGTTTTTTGCTGTTGGGAAAGTAAACTCAAAAAATGCGATAGCTATAATGAGGAAAATGACACCGTGAAATGCAGCGTTAAGTAAAAGGTCTGCATAAAGACTTAAAGAGGAACCTTCCGCAGCCAAATTATTAGTTCGTTTCGTTTGAGAAATCTTAGGTTTTTTCATAATTGGCTAACGCCCGCTTAACAGACTTAAAAAGCTTGGCTAAAATTAGGAACGAAGTGACGCAAGCCAAGCTTTTTACGTCCTTGTTGAATCGTTTGTTAGCTTTTTACCAAGCCACGTTGTTTCCTTTACCTTGCTCAACCGCAAACTGCTTAGAATAGCTAAGTAGCTGGTCAAATAACTCATTTTGCCTAAGCATCATGGACGCGAAACCAAAAGAATGAATAGCACGAAAGAAATTATTAAATAGATCGTCTTTATGGTCTTCGTAAAAAGGCGATGTTGCGTTCCCTGTGGTTTGAAACTTTAACGGTGTCCCAAAGTATAATTCCATTATTTGAGGCGATGCACAGTGGACATAACCAGAATAGGTTTTACTCAAAGTTCTTGATGTTTCGATAGAAGAACTTTGCTTTGATTTCTCACCACGAGGTTTGTTTATGTAAGCTCTAACTTTTTTTCTTGAAATCATAGGTCTTTTTTGAGTTGACTCAATCGCACTCTCTGGGATATCAAACTCTTCTTCGTAGAAAGCGTCTAAATATTTCTGATGTAATTCAGTTCGGTCGTCAAATAAAAACGGGAAAGTGAGAAACATTATATCTTCATCTAGCTCGTCTAATACTCGTTGTAGAGAGGCTTGCTCTTGAAGAAGACCATTTTGATTAAGTAAAAGTAATGCCCTTAAACCTGTAATTGTTCTAGCAAGCTTTTGAATTACAGCTTGTTGGTAAGATTTTTCTCTGTACCGATAAACATAGCCGCCACCAAATTCCTGTTTAATAGGTGGTGCTATTTTTTGCTCTAGAAATTCAAAAGCATTTGTTAATAAACTAATTATATTTTCATATTGAAGCATCAATAATAACCAGAGCTAGAGGAAAAGCTAACGCCCTAAGCAGCTGGCCCGCAAGCGTTTAATGGCCTGCTTTTCAAGGCCATTGCTTGCGTGGGTCAGCTGGCTTGGTTTGTTAGGCATTTTTTGAGCTGTACTTTAAAACTAATTTCTTAACTACTTCGGCAAAATACTCATAGTTGAAATCTTTTGGCTTGCGTTTTAATACGCTAACTCGGGTAGCGGACTCAACTATGGCCTCGGCTAATCTTTTGAGTTGACTTTTAAAATCCAAGTCTTTTACCGAAAGCCATTCAATTTGACCGACTGATACTAGAGTTTTAGACTTTGGGCGATAGCTTATATATTCTTTTGTTGAGGCAAAGAATTCACCCCACAACTTTGTGTCGGCTATTTCAAAGCCAAAACAATATGTCTCTATGCTTTGGCCAAAGTCTAAGTCTTTAATTTTGTTGGTTAGATATTTTTCAAAATCAACCATATCTATACGCCATCTTCCAAGCTCTCCCTCCGCGACACTTTGTTTTTCAAGCGGGATTGAAGAGTAGATAACTTCTTTACCACTGCTTTGCTGTACCACGAATTCCATATTGATGCCTAACAATTTAATAGTGCGCGTTTGGGTCGTTTTTCTGCCGACGCGTCGCGCGTTTTTGTCCTGCCGTATTTTTAACAGGTATGGTAAGTGATTGCCATACAGTACATTTTTATCTGTGTTGCAAATTGGCAACAGGACAAAAACGACCCAATGGGTCGTTTTCCAGAATATAGGGGAAACTCTGATTTACTGTGATTTTTTACACTATTTTGTACAGCGCAATACGTGGGCAATTTGTCGCGGTGGCGACAGCACCCAAAGGGGGTTTGTGCCAAACCCCTTTGGAATCCCCGGCATCCCGACGGCGGAATAACATAAAATCCTATCGCCGGTAAAAGCCTAACCGCGTTACAGGGGCTTTCCATGCCACCTATAACGCTCGCCCCATCATCCATGATGTGGCGTTAGGCTTTTACATCGGCTCCTGAATTTTACTTCCGCCCACGGGAGAGAATATGCCAACCAAAGTCCAGTTCTTAACCCCAACCAAATAAGCTGGTAGCGTGTACCAGAGGAATTGTCGCGCTCCGCGTGATTCTTTTGGCGGCGAAGCCGCCGTAAATTAGCGAGGCAATCGGGACGCGCAGTCTTGCCCGAAATAAAACAGATTTCGCCTTGGCCTGACAGGACGTCAGGCCAAGGCGCATAGCCTTACATGGATGTTGCCTTGCGCCGGTTCGATTAGCGGAATTTGTTTTATGAGGGATCAGCAAATTGCCGGAGCGAGAGACCTTTTCCCTCCTTTTGGGTCTGTCCAAAAGGAGGTCGCCCCTATCGGGACGGGGCGAAAACCGACAGGGAGGTCATTCTCTAAAGTTGATTTGAATTCCCTAACGGTGCTGTCGCCACCGCGACAAAATCTCACAGTCTCACGCACCATTCCAACAAAAAAGCCGTTCAACAGAACGGCCTTTTCAAAAATCAAAACAGCAGGTTACGCGTCTACACGACTAACCAGGGTGTAGCCTTCTTTTTCATAATCGTTAATGCACTTCTGAAATTTATTCTGGATCTTAATTTCATCAAAGTAGCCATAGGCGTAGGCATCACACTTCACTTTCATCTTTTCGCTGTTTTCTAAAATGGCGCTCATTTTCAGTTCGGCAAAGCCCAGCTTGTAGGAGATTTCATTGAACTGTGTGTACAGCACGGCGATCAATAGGATGGCTAAAAATGTGGCGATGTCTTTTTTCATTGTTACATTCCCTTAAATGACGTGTTCGAGTCAGATACAGCAATCAGTGTGCCAACGCGTAAAGCCAGAAAATACAGGTGTTTCAGCGAGTTAGCATTATTTGGTGCAGCACATTAGCCACAAATTTTGGCGAAAACAACAACATTTTGGTGAGCCGTTGGCAACATTTACCAACCTGTGACATGCTGGCTGCTCAATGTTTGTTAAGGACAACCAAATGAAAATTCTTGTCAAAGCCCATGTTAACACCAGCGCAGAGCATGCCTGGGCGGTGTATACCCAACCACAGCATATTGTTAACTGGAACTTTGCCAGCGATGACTGGTGCTGCCCATCCGCCGATTATGATGTGCGGGTTGGCGGGCGCTTTACCAGCCGAATGGAGGCCAAAGATGGTTCGATGGGCTTTGACTTTGGCGGCAGCTTTACCCATGTGGTGCCGATGCAGGCGCTGGATTATCGTATGGACGATAACCGTGAGGCGGCGGTGCGGTTTACCCAAAAGGGGCAGGGGGTTAATGTCACGGTAGAGTTTGACGCCGAAACCACCCACAGCGCCGAGATGCAGCGTGGCGGCTGGCAGGCGATATTAGATAATTACGCCCGCTACGCCGAAGCACAGGCCTGATAACTATTGAGGTAAATGTGGTTTTGCCGGGCGGGGTGTAAATATCCGCCCCAAAGGTTTCAGGCACAGCACTAACAGCAATTCATACAGCAGGGCCGCCAGAATACCGCCCGCCAGGGCCGCAATCAGTGCCGGTTGGGTCAGCGGGATCGTGGCCTGATAATGGTTCACGGTTTCTTCGGCGATTTCCTGATCCGGGTGGCGAAGGGCATACCAGGTTTGTTGCCAAACATTACCGGACAGACCCTCGCGCAATTGGCGCAGGTAGGTTTCGCGCGCAATCAGTTGTTTAATCGGCTCGGCTTCTTGCTGAAACAGCACCTCGCCACTTTGCTGATGTTTTTCAATTAGCGCCTGCATCGAGCCATTAAATAACTGATTGGCCAGCAGGTGATAGGGCGCGGCAGCGCGCTCGGCCTCGAGATAATGGGCATCCACCCGCTGCGCATACTGGTGCATGGCATTGGGCAACTGCACCCCCAGTAAAATACCGGCAGCGACAAACAACATCGATAAATAGTGATTAATTTTACTCATGGTGCTTTATGGGCAGATAAGTACAATGCCTATCATGTTAGTAAGTGAATTATTCTGCAAGCCCGGTCTGGGCGTATAAACAGGAGATAGCATGTCGTTTCAGGGGACTGAATCCTATATTGCCAGCGATGATCTGCAACTGGCGGTCAATGCTGCCATTACGCTGCAAAAACCGTTATTGATAAAAGGGGAGCCGGGCACCGGCAAAACCATGCTGGCGGAAGAGCTGGCCAAAGCGCTGAATACCGACCTGATTCAGTGGCATATCAAATCCACCACCAAAGCCCATCAGGGACTGTACGAATACGATGCGGTTTCGCGCCTGCGTGACTCCCAATTAGGGGATGAAAAAGTACACGATATCAGCAACTACATTATCAAAGGCAAGTTGTGGGAAGCGTTTACCGCTGATGCGCGGCCGGTGCTGCTGATTGATGAAATCGATAAAGCTGATATCGAATTCCCCAATGACCTGTTGCAGGAACTGGATAAGATGGAGTTCTACGTGTACGAGACGCGGCAGACCATAAAAGCCAGTCAGCGGCCGATTGTGATCATTACCTCCAATAACGAAAAAGAACTGCCAGACGCGTTTTTGCGCCGCTGCTTTTTCCATTACATCCGGTTCCCGGATAAAGACGAGATGCAGCAAATCGTTAACGTGCATTTCGATGGATTAAAACAGGAACTGCTGGCCGAAGCGTTGGAGTGTTTCTTTAACTTACGCCAAATACCGGGGCTGAAGAAAAAGCCTTCTACCTCGGAGCTGATCGACTGGCTGAAATTACTGGTAGCCGAGGATATTCCGCCAGAGGTACTCAAAGACAAAACCAACAAAAATGCCATCCCTCCGCTGTATGGTGCGCTGCTGAAAAACGAGCAGGATATTCACCTGTTCGAGAAACTGGCGTTTATGGCGCGGCGCTAATGCTGATTGAGTTTTTCTTCACCCTGCGCCGCTATGGCCTGAAAGTCAGCCTGCGCGAGCTACTGGATTTACTGGGGGCGCTAAAAGCGCGGCTGGTATTTGCCGATATTCAGCAGTTTTATTATCTGGCGCGGCTGTGCATGGTTAAAGATGAAGCCCAGTACGATAAGTTCGACCGGGCGTTTGCCGATTATTTTGAAGGGGTCGAATCGCTGGATTTGTTTGGTGATGAAATCCCTGAAGACTGGCTGCGGCGCGAAATTTTTCGCCAGTTCAGCGACGAAGAAAAAAAGCAAATCGAGGCTATGGGTAGCTTAGAAGAGCTGATGAAAACCCTGCGCGAACGGTTGGAAGAACAAAAAGGTCGCCATCAGGGCGGCAATAAATGGATCGGTACCGGCGGCACTTCGCCCTTTGGTGCTTATGGCTATAACCCCTCTGGGGTGCGTATCGGTCAGGATGGCAACCGCCAGTTTTCTGCCGCCAAAGTGTGGGATAAGCGCGAGTTTCAGGACCTCGCCAGTGATGTGGAACTGGGCACCCGCAATATCAAGGTGGCGCTGCGCAAGTTGCGCCAGTTTGCCCGCAGTGGGGCAGAGCTGGAGCTGGATATGCACGGCACCATTGAGGCCACCTCGAAAAATGCCGGTTATTTGGATATCCGCATGCTGCCTGAGCGGCATAACGCGATTAAGGTGTTGATGCTGTTTGATGTGGGCGGCTCGATGGATGGCCATATTCAGCAGGTAGAAGAACTGTTTTCGGCGGTGCACACGGAGTTCAAACACCTGGAGTATTTTTACTTTCACAACTGCGTGTATGAAGGAGTGTGGAAGAACAATCGCCGTCGCCACGAGGAAACCATCCCGGTGTGGGATCTGATCCATAAATTTGGCCGTGATTACAAACTGATCCTGGTTGGCGATGCCACTATGGGGCCCTATGAAATTACCTACCCAGGCGGCAGTGTCGAGCACTGGAACGAAGAAGCCGGCGCGGTGTGGTTGCAGCGTTTACTGCATCATTTTAATAAAGCGGTGTGGCTGAATCCGCAGCCGGAAAGCTACTGGCGCTATTATCAATCCATTGGCATACTGCACGATATAATGGATAAGCGGATGTTTCCTTTAACGATCAAAGGCTTAGACGACGCAATTAAAACCTTGCTGTAATTTACCGGACGACCACCATGGACGCAGAACAGGACTTTAGCAGTAACGGTCAGAAGATGACCGACAAACAGATCCGCGATGTGATTACGCCCTATGAATTTGGCGTATCCGACCATCTTATCGGTACCGCGTTGGCGCGCCCCAAACG
The DNA here is from genome assembly GCF_004329715.1 of Bowmanella sp. JS7-9. Lineage (GTDB taxonomy): Bacteria > Pseudomonadota > Gammaproteobacteria > Enterobacterales > Alteromonadaceae > Pseudobowmanella > Pseudobowmanella zhangzhouensis. The sequence goes on along the minus strand of NZ_JXSY01000005.1, from coordinate 251,303 downwards.
CCGCGGCTTTGCCATGCTGTTGGATATGCTGTTTGTGTCGATGTTAACCGGTTTGCCGAGCATTCTGCTGGCGGGTGTCGGCGCGGTGGTGTTTTGGCGAGCGGGCAATAAAAAGGAAATCAAACCGCGCTTTAACTGGCTGCGCAAAACCCTGCGTTTTATTGCGGCTTTTCTGCTGTTCGGTGTGCTGATAGCGGTGTTTGAGGAAAGTAAACCCAGTAGCTGGAATGACGACGGCCCCAAAGACGTGAAGGGGATGACTGGTTTACAGGGGATTGCCACCGCCGGGATGATGATTCAGCACAGTAACCAGATGGAGGCCATCGAACAGCGCATTGCCGCTGGAGCCTGCGAGCCTTATGCCTGCTGGGAAGGTTATATCACAGTGTTTAGCACTACCTTGGGTGAACTGGGGCTGGAGGATAAATTCAGTAATGAGATCCTGCAGGATATGCAAACCAATATGCAGAAACACCTGAGCGATGAGCAAACTGCAACCTTGTTAGCTATGGCCAAAGAGACGCTTAAACAGCATTCGGCCAAGTCGCAGCCGCTGGCTGAAAAAACCGATAAACCGGCGGCCGACAAGCAGGATGACAGCTTCCAAATTCCCAAAAATGATGATGGCGATCCCAGTCTGCTCGCTTGGGTGCGCGGCTTGCTGGAAGACTTAGGCATTGGTTTTGGTTGGGCGGCGCTGTATTTCACCGCGTTTACCTACTGGTTTAAAGGCCAGACGCCGGGCAAAAAAATCATGGGGATTAAGGTCATCAAGCTGGATGGTAATACCATGACGTTGTGGGAAAGCTTCGAACGTTATGGCGGCTATGGTGCGGGGCTGGCGACCGGCTTACTGGGCTTTTTACAAATTTACTGGGAGCCTAATCGGATGGCGATCCAGGATAAGATTTCTGAGACACTGGTGATCCGGCTGGGGATGGATAAGCTGGATGTGCATGCCATCAACGAGAGTCAACGTGCGTTAAAAAGTGAATCCAAGCCGGAATAAGAGTACAATTCGGCTAATTTTGTCTGCAAAGTTAGCCAATTTATGACCCAACAAGTTGTGTTAAGCGGGACCGGATTATGGAATCCACCGCACACTATCACCAACGAAGAGTTGGTTGCTGCCTACAATGCCTGGGCGGAAAAATACAATCACACCCATGCCGATGCCATCGCCGCGGGCGAAGTAGAAGCTAAACCCTTCTCTAGTGCCGAATTTATTGAAAAAGCCTCCGGCATCAAATCCCGCTATGCCTATATCAAAGACGGCATTCTGGATGTCGATCGCATGCGTCCTCGCATTCCGGCGCGTGCCGATGATGCACTGTCTGATCAGGCCGAAATTGCTCTGCATGCGGCTAAAGCGGCGCTGAAAGCGGCCAATAAACAGCCCGAAGATATCGATGCGATTATCGTATCCTGCGCCATTACCCAGCGCAGTTTCCCCGCTATTGCCATCGAAGTGCAGGAAGCATTAGGCGTAAAAGGCTTTGCCTTCGATATGCTGGTGGCCTGTTCTGCGGCCACCTTTGGTTTACACCGCGCTTACGAGATGGTTAAAGCCGGTACCGCCCGTGCGGTGCTGGTGATTAATCCGGAACTGACGTCGCCGCTGGTCAATTACACCGATCGCGACAGCCATTTTATTTTTGGTGATGTGGCCACCGCGGCGGTAATAGAGTCAGCCGAGACCTGCAATTCAGCAGAAGCGTTTGATATTGTCAGCACTAAAGCGGTGACGCAGTTTTCCAATAATATTCGTGCCAACTTCGGTTATGTAAATACTTCGAACGATCAAGACCCGGCCGGCGCCGATATGCTGTTTTATCAGTATGGTCGCAAGGTGTTTAAAGAAGTGTGCCCAATGGCGGCTGAGCATATTTTGGAGCATATCGCTCGTCATGATTTAACCCCGGTGGATGTAAAACGCTGGTGGCTGCATCAGGCCAATATCAATATGAACGTGCTGATCAGTAAGAAGATCCTCGGCCGCGACCCGGAGCCCGGTGAAGCGCCGATTGTACTGGATACCTATGCCAATACGGCTTCAGCGGGTTCGTTAATTGCATTTCATCTGTATAAAGACGGATTTAATGCCGGAGAATATGGTTTGCTGTGCTCATTCGGGGCAGGCTATTCCATCGGAAGTCTGGTTCTGCAAAAGCGTTAACCACCAGAACTTAAAGAGTTGAAGGCCGCTATTGCGGCCTTTTTAATTGGCTCCAACTTGCAAAGCGGGCATGGGCGAACCATGCTCATAAGTACTGAGTATGGATGCTGGTATGACGCGACTAACCTTTCTGTTTCGATTATTTCTCTCCCTGTTGATGCTTTTCCCTGCGAGTTTACAAGCAGCCGAAGGGCAACTGGTGTTTACCTGCCCGGCTGAGTCACCTGAAAATAACGCATCGGCACTGGTGCTGCGTGAAGCTTACGCGCAATTGGATTTGGCTATTCAATTCAATCCGTTGCCGCCGGCGCGGGCGTTTAAATTAGCGAATGCAGGGGAAGCCGACGGTGAGATGGCGCGGATTGCTGGTATCGAACGACTGTATCCTAATCTGGTGAGGGTACCCGTGGTGATCAACCGAATTAACCTGGTGGCGTACCGGATGCGCATGGATGAGCGTGAAGCTGCCAGTCAGTGGCTGGCGGGCTCGCACCGTCGGTTGGGGTGTCAGCAGGGTGTCGTTGCGATTGATATGCTCAGTCAACAGATGGGCTTAGCATGTGAACCCATCATTCATAGCGATGCTGCGCTGGAAATGCTGATGATGGGACGGATTGATGCGCTGGTGATCCCCGAACCACTGGCCATGCGGATTTTGGCAGAAAATCCCGACTGGCAGGCACAGTTGGAGCGCATTGTGTTGAACCAGATTGATCTTTACCACTATTTACATAAGTCACGACAGGACTTGCTGGAACCTATCACGTCGGTGTTAACCGAGATGCAAAATCAGGGGCGCATAGAGGAACTGATTGCCGGCGCGGAGCAAACCACACCCGTGCGCACCATTCCGTCGGTAAGAGCATTGCGAAGCACGCAATGACGAATTACAAATTTTCGCGGATCAGGTATTCCACAATCACCACATCCAGCCATTGGCCGTTTAGCTGGCCATGGGCCTCATATACGCCGACCTCACGAAAACCGAGCTTCTGACACAGTGCCCGGCTGGCATGATTAAAAGTAAAAATACGCGAAACCAGTTTGGTAAATGTCAGCGATTTTGCGCGCTCAATCAAGGCGGCTAATAGTGTGCTACCAAAACCTTTGCCCTGTGCCTCGGGATGCAGATAAATGGAATATTCCGCGATGGAGGCATAGCAGGCGCGCGGACGGTATTCGAACAGGCGCGCAAAGCCGGCTACTTCACCGGCTTGCTCAATTACCAGCACGGGATAGCGTGCGGCTTTGTCCAGCCAGGCAGCGATTTCTGCTGGCTCGCGGGGATGGGTATCCAGTGTGCCGGTACCTGAGGCAATACCCAGATTGTAAATCCGGGTAATCGCCTCAACATCCGCGCTGATCGCATCGCGCACTGTGAGCATGTTAGTTGAACCAGTGCCGCGTGCGGTTGGCAAAATACACCAGAGACAGCATCACGGGGACTTCAACCAAAACGCCAACCACCGTCGCCAGTGCGGCGCCCGAGTGCAGACCAAACAATGAAATTGCCACGGCAACGGCCAGCTCGAAGAAGTTTGAGGTACCAATCATGCAGGCTGGCGCGGCCACATTGTGCGGCAGTTTCATCCATTTGGCGGCCAGATAGGCAATCGCGAAAATACCGTAGGTTTGAATTATCAGGGGGATGGCAATCAGGCCAATCACTAACGGCTTGGCCAGAATCGTTTCAGCCTGAAAGCCGAATAACAACACGATGGTGGCCAGTAGGCCGATGATCGACCAGGGCTTAAGGCGACTGACCAGGGCATTGACCGCGCTATGGTCATCGCGTTTATCCAGTGCTTTTCGGGTCAGATAACCGGCTAACAGCGGCAGTACCACATATAACACGACCGACAAAAGCAGGGTTTCCCACGGTACCTGAATATCGCTGATCCCCAGCAGGAACGCGGCAATCGGCGCGAAGGCGAAAACCATTATGATGTCATTGATCGACACCTGTACCAGGGTGTAATTAGGGTCGCCTTTGGTCAGTTGGCTCCAGACAAATACCATGGCGGTGCATGGCGCAACGCCTAACAGGATCATGCCGGCGATATATTCGCTGGCGGATTGCGGGTCGACCATGTCGGCAAAAATGCCCTGAAAAAACGCCCAACCCAGCAATGCCATGCTGAAGGGTTTAATTAACCAGTTGATTACCAGGGTTAGTACCAGCCCCTGGGGCTTTTTGCCCACATCTTTAAGGGCGGAAAAATCCACCTGCACCATCATGGGGTAGATCATCAGCCAGATCAGCACTGCCACCGGCAGGTTAACGTGGGCGACTTCCAGCGCCGCAACGCTGGCAAACAGAGCAGGGAACAGCGAGCCGAGCAGCACGCCTGCGGCGATACACAAGCCGACCCAGACAGATAAATAACGTTCAAATAATCCCATGGTTGTAATCGTCTCTTGTTATTTTTGGTTAACGCGTTTCATCAGTTCTTCGGCGCTTTCGACCCGCTCAGAGTAGCGGTGAGTTAAAAACGCACTGTTATCGCGGGTCAGCAGGGTGAATTTCATCAGTTCCTCCATCACATCAACGATGCGATTGTAGTAGCCGGACGGTTTCATGCGGCCGTCCTCTTCAAATTCCAGAAAGGCTTTGGCCACTGAACTTTGATTGGGAATGGTCAACATGCGCATCCAGCGCCCCAGAATACGCATTTGGTTTACTGCATTGAACGACTGACTGCCACCACAAACCTGCATCACGGCCAGAGTTTTACCCTGGGTTGGGCGCACCGCACCGAGGGATAAGGGGATCCAGTCAATCTGGCACTTCATGATGCCGGTCATGGCGCCATGACGTTCCGGTGAACACCACACCTGACCTTCTGACCAGGTCACCAGTTCGCGCAGCTCCTGCACTTTGGGATGGCTGGCGTCCTCTCCATCGGGCAGTGGCAAACCACGCGGGTCGAAAATTTTAGTCTCGGCGCCCATGGCTTGCAGTAATCGCTCGCACTCTTCAACCACCAGACGGCTGTATGAGCGTTCCCGCAATGAGCCATACATCAGTAAGATGCGCGGTTTATGCTTGCTAAAGATTTTGCTGAAGTTCTCAACCTCAGGCACAACAAACTGCTCATTGTTGATATTAGGTAAGTGCTCAGTGCTCATAGATGCACTCCGGCCTTTTGCAGCGCATCACGCCAGGTATCGCGCGGCTCGGCAGCGATACGGGATAAAATCGCGACCCGCTGGCGGATCTCCTCGATAGTGGCGCGAAATGCATTAGCGATGGTGGCTTCATCACCAGTGAGTTTGGATGGGTCACTTAATCCCCAGTGGCCCTTGATGCTGTTGCCAAACCATACCGGGCAGGTTTCACCTGCGGCCGAATCGCATACCGTAATCACCACATCCGGCGCAAAGTCCTCGAACTCATCCCAACTTTGGCTTTGTAGCCCATTGGTATTGATGCCGGCTTCCTGCAAATACTTAATTGAAAGTGGATGGACTTCACCCACAGGCTGGCTGCCGGCACTTTTGGCCTCAATAGCGCCATTGGCCAGGTGATTAGTGATAGCCTCGCTGAGAATGCTTCGACAGCGGTTATGGGTGCAGATATAGAGTACTTTCATCGGGTTACTCGTTAACAGTCACAGGTTAATTGGTTGATCAGCCTATCCAAACGGGATGTGTCTTGCTGTGCGGCCAGCGTCAGTACCTCAAGGCACCAGGCGGGCAACGCCGGGTGCAGACGGTAATACATCCATTTGCCACGGCGCTCGGCTTCCACCAGTTGTTGATTACGTAAGTCGGCAAGATGACGGGAAATCTTTGGCTGACTCAGCTGCAGCATGCTCTGAAAATCACACACGCACAGGCTTTGCCTGCGCACCAGCAGTAATAAACACAGCAGACGGGTTTCGTCGGACAGGCTTTTAAAAAAAAGTATCGGTTGCATGGGTGGCAATGTAGTACATATATGAAAATTTGTATATATGAATTTTCATATGTGTAAGGCTGACCTGCCACGATTATAACCGTGTCGCCCCTAGAGCTTATCTGTGCAACGGCGTATGCTGGTGATGTATCTGACAAGTGCTAAAGAAGTACAGAATTTGCCTGAGTCTGCAGTTCTTTATCACTTTTAGGAACACAACATGACGCAGTCTATTCCCTCTATTGTCATCGTAGGCGGTGGCGCAGGCGGGCTGGAGCTGGCTACCCGGCTCGGCCATAAACTCGGTAAAAAGCGGCGCGCGGATATCGTGCTGGTAGATAAAAACCGTACCCATATCTGGAAACCCTTATTGCATGAAGTGGCAACCGGTTCGCTGGATACCAGTATCGACGGTGTGGCCTATTCGGCGCATGGCGCCAAACACGGCTTTCGCTTTGTATTGGGCGAGCTCACCGGCGCGGACGCCAATGCAAAGACCCTTAGCCTGCGTAGCCATGAGCGTCAACATACCCTGGCCTATGACACCCTGGTGATTGCCATTGGCAGTATTTCTAATGACTTTAATACCCCAGGCGTTAAGGACCACTGTTATTTTCTCGACTCTCAGGCACAGGCCGAGCGTTTTCAGCATGACCTGCTTAATCGCTTTACCTGGGCTCATCAGGATGACGAGCCGGGCAGGGTGGAAATTGGCATTGTCGGTGGTGGGGCGACCGGCGTGGAATTATCGGCCGAGTTGTATCATGTGACCCGCTTGCTGCAACGTTATGGCATGAGTCATATGACGCCGGATCGTTTGCATATTCGCCTGATAGAGGCGGGGCCACGCATTTTGCCCGCGCTACCAGAGCGGATTTCCCAGGCTGCCAAGCAGGAATTACAAAAGCTCGGTGTCGAAGTGCTGGAAAATTGCAAAATCACCGAGGCGAACGAACAGGGCTTTGTTACTGATAGCGGTGAGGTGCTTAACGCCCAATTGAGATTGTGGGCCGCGGGCGTGAAGGTGCCGGATTTTGTGCGACGTATTGATGGGCTGGTATTTAATCGTGCAAACCAGATTGAGTGTGATGCACATCTGCGCGCCAAACAGGTAGATGGAATCTATGTGATTGGCGATGCCTGTGGCTTTTTGCAAGCGGATGGTCGCTATGTGCCTCCGCGCGCCCAGGCTGCACATCAAATGGCAGATACCGCCGCAACGAATATCATCGCCGCACTGAACGATAAACCTTTGCAGCCGTTTGAATACAAAGATCATGGCTCGCTGGTCAATCTGGCACGTTTTAGTGCGGTAGGCAGCCTGATGGGCAACCTGACCAAAGGCAGTTTATTTGTGGAAGGCACGCTGGCGCGGCTGATGTATATGTCACTGTACCGCATGCACCAAAAAGCGGTACATGGGCTGGGGAAAACCATCGCCCTGTGGCTGGCAGAAAAGTTGATTCGTTCGGTTAAACCCAAAATGAAATTACATTAACCCGTACAAATTTGTGCTGGATCAGACAAAAAACTGTTCGTTTCTCAATTGGTTACTACTCTTAGTAAAGTTGCCAACGAGTAAAATGGATAGTGTATTTTTGCCGTGAATACAGCTAAAGGGAACCCGAGTTCAAATCAACGCCAGTACGAGTACAATATTTCCCAGATTTTCGTCCGGGTACTGCTGATCATCTTGTTTGTGGAGGGCGGCATTATGCTGCTCTTTCAAATCCTGCCATCCGAATTGCATGGATGGCAGGAGATTGTCCTCGATGTCACGTTGTTGGCCGTTATTTCTACCCCACTGGTGTATTTTTTGGGAATACGCCGCTACGTAAAGATGACGCGGGCTGCCAGACTGTCTGAAACATTGAGTCAACGGGCGTTAGCAGAGGCAAATCGAGATTTAGAATTTCAGAAGCTTACCCTGGACGAGCACGCCATCGTCAGTATCACTAACACGAAAGGTGATATTACCTACGTAAACGACAAGTTTTGTGAGATCAGTGGATATACGCAGGACGAATTGATTGGTCAGAATCATCGCATGCTTAATTCTGGCCATCACCCTAAAGTGTTTTTCGTGGAGTTGTGGCAGCGAATTGTGTCAGGTAAAGCCTGGCATGGGGAAATTAAAAATCGAGCCAAAAATGGTAGCTTTTATTGGGTAGAAGCGACCATCGTGCCATTTTTGAATGAGAAGGGGAAGCCATTCCAATACGTTGCCGTCCGCACTGATATTACCCGTCAAAAACAGATGCAGGAGGCACTAAAGCAAGCTCAGCGAGTGGCTAGTATGGGCAGTTGGAGCCTTGATTTACTATCCAATCAGCTAATTTGGTCCGATGAAATATTCAATATCTTTGGCGCGAATCCAATTGATTTTCCTGCGTCGCTGGAAAACTTTTATCTCACCGTACACCCAGAGGATCTGGCATTCGTGCAGGATGCGTTTGAGCGATCCAAACAGCCTGGGCATAACTATGATATTGAGCATCGGATTATACGCCGTGATGACCATCAGGTACGTTGGGTGCATGAAATGTGTGTGCATCAATACAATGAGCGTGGAGATGTTATACGCTCAGATGGCACGGTGCATGACATTACTGAGCGTAAACTGGCGCAGCAGGAAATCCACCGCCTGGCAATGACAGATCAGCTTACCGGGCTGGCTAACCGTCTGGCCTTTTTCGGCCACTTCAAACAATTGTTGGAGCGGGCTGAACCATCAAATGAGATTGCGGTGTTGCTGCTCGATCTCGACAAATTTAAGCCAATTAATGATACCTACGGTCATAAAATGGGTGATGAGTTGCTCAAGTTTGTTGCGGATATTTTTCGACATCATTGCCGTCAGACAGACATGGTGGCGCGCCTTGGCGGCGATGAATTTGCCATACTGCTCGATCAGCCGCAGGGCAAGGAAGGTATTTTGTTATCCGCACAACGGATTCTCAACGCGATTCAACAGCCAATTACGATAGAGGGACAGACATTACATATCGGTGTCAGTATTGGTTGCGCGTGCTATCCGATGGATGGCAACAGTAAAGATGAATTGTTGGAAAAAGCGGATATCGCCCTCTATCGTGTGAAACGGGAAGGCCGTCATGGCGTTCAATTTTATGCAGATATCGACGACGCGAAACATTGAACCAATAACCCCTGTTGCAGCGCTTAGAACATTTCACACCGTCTCCTGCGTCCGTTGCATAAAGCGCTATACTTGGCCAAATTTGAACAATTAAGTGAGGTATGACGTTGCTGTTTTTCACTCGCCTGGTGCACTGCGTTTGGCTGTTAAGTATAGCGATTTCATGTTCGGTCAATGCAATGCCGCCATCAGAAAAAGTGGTCAGAGTTGCCAGCATCGAGCGCGAACCCTATGCCGGACAGCAACTGCCGGACAGGGGCATGGTCAATGAATTGATCACCGCCGCCTATGCGCAGGTGGGGGTAAGGGCAGAAATCGAATTTTACCCCATGGCCAGGGCCAGGGTATTGCTGGAAACGGGTCAGGTGGATGCCATTGCACCTATTCGTATTCTGCAGCAGTCCAGCGAGCGGGCTTCGTCTGGCGAGTTTGATAACTTGGCGACGCAATACCGCTATTCTTCCGTGCTGCCGGGCGCACAACAGGTATTACTAAAGAAAAAATCTACTGTGCTGGATGTGCAGACACTTTCCTTACCCGGCGCTCAGCCTGTTCGGCTGTCTGCGCTGCGCGGTACCTTATCGATACCTTCGGAATTAAAAAAGCTCAACGTGGTGCCGGTATTTGTTGCAGAAGAATTTCAACAGTTAGGCATGCTGGCACTGGATCGGGTTGATCTGGCCTTAATGGACAAATACACGGCAGCGGATTTGATGGTAACCCAGCGCCCGGATTTAATTGGCCAACTGGATTTTTTACCGATCAGTGAGCAAACCAATGGCTATCATCTGGCCTTTAATCCTTCGTTGTCATACAGCGAGCAAGCGCTGGCATGGTTTGAGCAGGGATTGGATTTATTGGCTGAGTCGAATCAGTTACGTGGGATTCTGAATAAACATGGCTTTTTTCAGCGCCAACTGGCGGATGGCAACAAAACAGAGATAGTCATCGGGGCAGTCGATATTTATCTGGCTGAGCAAATGCAGCAACTGACCGACGAATTTGAAGCGGCCCATCCGCATATCAAACTGACCTGGCGGGTAATGGAGGAGAATATTTTACGTACTAGGCTGATGTCCGATTTAGCCGTGGATGACGGCCAGTTTGACGTGATTATGGTGGGGGATTATGAAGCGCAAACCTGGGCAAAGAATCACTGGCTGGTGCCCATCGATATCGATACCAACACCCCGGAATTTGCCGATGTGTTGCCTGTAGTACGTGATAATTTATTGAAAGATAACGAAATCGTTGCCTTACCACTGCAAAGCGAAACTTCCATTACGTTTTATCGTAAAGATATTTTTGCCGCGTTGGGACTGACCATGCCGGACAACCCCAGTTATGCGGATATTCAGCGTCTGGCTGCGCAAATTATTGACCGTGACGGGCAGCGCTATGCGGTGGGATTTCGCGCCAAACCCGGTTGGGGCCAGAATATGGCGTTTTTTACCACTTTGGTACATAGCTTTGGCGGCAAATGGTTCGACGATGATTACCATCCGTTGCTTAACACCGCCCCCTGGCTCGATGCACTGGAATACTATATTCAGATGCTGCAGCGTTATGGGCCGCCGGATCCGGAAAACTATGGCTGGCGTGAAAATCTGGACTTATTTGTCGCTGGTAAGCTGGTCATGGTCGTGGATGCGACCAGTGCGGCCAGTCGGTTATTTGACCCGGCGGAATATAGCCATCCGGAACGCATTGGTTATGTCAGTCACCCAACCCAACGCACCCATATTGGTTCGCGCTGGTATTGGGGCTGGAATCTGGCGATTCCGACCAGCAGTCGGAATAAACCTTATGCGCAACAATTGGCGGCCTGGTTAGGCTCGGCTGACGTGAACAAACGTTTGCTGGCAAAAAATCCGACCCCGATTGGGGCACGCTATTCATCTTACGAATTGAATTTTGGCGTGGCACAGGATTACGCCCAATTTGTTCTCAAGCAATTGGAAAATGATCTGCCCCATGCCGGCCGGCCGGCCCCCACCGTGGGGATGCAATATGTGCCGATTCCAGAGTTTCCGGCTATTGGTCAGCAGGTGGGTTTGTTGATTGCCAGTGCCGTGCGGGGCGATATCAGTGCAGACGAGGCGCTTAAACGGGCCCAGCGACAGGTAGAAAAAATCATGCTGGATGCCGGTTATTTCGAACGAACAAAATAAAAGGGGCGTTTCGCCCCTTATTATCTTATTTGCCGTGGCGAGCTTTGAGTACACCTACCACATCATCCAGCGACAGGTTGCTGGCTTGCAGCAGCACCAGTAGATGGTATAGCAAATCCGCGGACTCGTTTTTCAGCTCTTCCAGATCCTGTACGGTAGCTGCTAACGCGGTTTCCACGCCTTCCTCACCGACTTTCTGTGCGATGCGCTTAATGCCTTTGGCATACAGGCTGGCAGTGTAACTGGAGTTTGGATCTGCGCCTTTACGCGAGGCAATCACTTGTTCCAGTTCGGCAATAAAACTGACCGACGGGGTGGCGGCCTCTGCCCAACAGGTTGGTGTGCCTTTATGGCAGGTTGGTCCATGGGGGATGGCCAGCACCAAGATTGCGTCGTTATCGCAATCGGCACTGATATCAGCTAACTGTAATACGTGGCCCGAACTTTCACCTTTAGTCCATAAACGTTGTTTGCTGCGGCTGAAAAAGGTCACATGGCCGCTTTGCAGGGTGTGCGCCAGTGCCTCGCGGTTCATGTAGCCCTGCATTTGCACCGTACCGGTTTGCGCGTGTTGCACGATGGCCGGCAGTAATCCGTCCATTTTATCCCAGGCCAGTTGTTCGAGGGTTTCCAGGGTTAGTTTCATGCTCCACTCCGAATCGCGATTCCGGCCTTATGCAGCGCGGCTTTTAGTTCATCCATGTTAATTATGGCTTTGTGAAAGACGGATGCGGCCAGCGCGCCGTCTACGTCGGCTTGCTGAAATACATCAATAAAGTGTTCAATGGCACCGGCGCCACCAGAGGCAATCAACGGCACCTTGCAACTTTGGCGGATGGCGGACAACTGGGCGATATCATAACCCTGACGTACGCCGTCCTGATTCATGCAGTTAAGCACGATCTCGCCGGCGCCGCGCTGTTGCACTTCTTTGACCCAATCGGCGGTTTGCCAGCGTGTTTTCTGAGTGCGGGCTTCGTCGCCGGTAAACTGATGAACCTGATAAGTACCGCTGTTTTCATCAAAAAAACTGTCGATACCGACCACCACACATTGCTGACCGAAGGTGTCGTGCAGGCGGGTTATCAGGCTGGGATCGGATAAAGCCGGGGAGTTAACCGACACTTTGTCGGCTCCCATTTCCAGAATGCGTCCGGCATCTTCCACGGATTTAATTCCGCCAGCCACACAAAACGGGATATCGATAACCTCGGCAATACGATTAACCCAGCTTTTATCTACTACGCGGTCATCGCTGGAGGCGGTAATATCGTAAAACACCAGTTCGTCAGCACCGATACTGGCGTAATGTTCTGCCAAGGGAACGATATCACCAATGATTTCGTGATTACGGAACTTAACCCCTTTGACCACTTTGCCATCGCGTACATCGAGGCACGGAATTATGCGTCTTGCCAGCATTGGATTGCCTCCTTCAGGGTGAATTTACCTTCCAGCAGGGCGCGACCGAGAATGACCCGGTCAACCCCGCTGGGTTTGAGGCGCGCGATATCGGCCAGTGAGCCAATGCCGCCAGATGCCTGCCAGGCCACAGTAGGAAATTGCTTGGTCATATCGCGGTACAGAGCTTCATTGGCACCTTGCAGGGTGCCATCGCGGCTGATATCGGTGCACAGCACGTATTTGGCGCCCGCAGCCAGATAGCTCTCCAGTAGCGGTTCTAATGCCACACCGCTGTCCGTTTGCCAGCCGTGGGTGGCGATATGCTTATTGCCGTTGGCATCGATATTTACATCCAGTGCCAGCACGATTTTTTCCGCACCATAGGTGTGCATCCACTGTTGCACGGTATCTGGTTGGCTGACTGCCACAGAGCCAATCACCACACGGCTGACGCCCGCGTCGAGAAAATCCACAACATCCTGTTCGCTGCGAATGCCACCGCCGGCCTGAAACTGCATACGGCCGGTAGCAACCATTTGTTTGATTAAGCCAAGCTGACGTTTGGCCGGGTCTTTGGCACCGGTTAAATCAACAATATGTAACCAGTCGGCGCCTTGATCGGCGTAACTGTGCACAACGTCGATGGGGTCGAGCTGATACTCGGTTTTCTGGCCATAGTCACCCTGATACAGGCGCACGACTTTGCCATCAATAAGGTCAATTGCAGGAAGCATCATAATTAGCACTGCTCTATAAAATTGCGCAACAGGCGCGCACCATTGGTGCCGGAACGTTCCGGGTGGAATTGCACGCCCATAAAATTGTCTTTGCCGATACTGGCAGAGAAGGCCTGGCCATAGTCGCAGGACGCCAGCGTGACGTCGGAGACGGGGGCAGCAAAGCCATGTACGAAGTAGAAATAACTGTCATTGGCGATGCCATCGAACAACGCGTGATTTTGCGTCACGCGGATCTGGTTCCAACCCATATGCGGCAGTCGCAGGTTACCTACCTGAAGTTTGTTGACGCGGGTTGGGATCATGCCGAGGCATGGCACATCGCCCTCTTCGGAAAAAGCCGTTTGCAATTGCATGCCAAGGCAAATACCCAGCACCGGCTGAGTCAGGAATGGCAGGATTTTGTCTAAGCCTTTGGCTTGAATTTGGCTCATGGCTGCGCCAGCAGAGCCTACGCCGGGCAGAAAGACTTTATCCGCATCTTTGATTACCGCGGCATCATCACTGACCTGCACGGCATATCCCAGTCTCTCGATGGCAAAGCGTACCGAGGCAATATTGGCGCAACCGGTGTTGACGATCACCAGTTCCATCACAATGCCCCTTTTGATGAAGGCAGATCATTACCTTGTTTGCTGACAGCCTGGCGCAGCGCGCGGCCGAATACTTTAAACAGGCTTTCTACCTGATGGTGTGCATTGCCCTCGGTGGTGGACAGGTGCAGGGAAATGCCCATGCTGTCGGCCAGTGAACGAAAGAAATGCGGTACCATCTGCACCGACATTTCTCCCACTTTTTCCTGGGTAAAGTCGGCGTCAAATTTCATCCACGGGCGGGCGCTGATATCCAGCACGCATTCGGCACGGCATTCATCCATCGGCAGAGCAAAGCCAAAGCGACCGATACCACGCTTGTTACCCAAGGCTTTACGCAGCGCGTCGCCCAGTGCCAGCGCGGTATCTTCAACGCTATGGTGTTCATCAATATGCAGATCACCGCTGACCGCAATTTGCAGGTTAATCCCGCCGTGGGTGGCGATTTGATCCAACATGTGATCGAAAAAACCGATACCGGTATGAATGGTGGACTTACTGCTGTCATCCAGATCGACCCGCACGCGAATATCGGTTTCTGACGTTTTGCGGTGCACCTCGGCGATACGGTTTTTACCCAGCAGCTGTTTCTCAATGGCCAGCCAGTTGTTTTGCTCACGATCGTAGCGAATGCCGACAATGCCCATGTTTTCTGCCAGTTGGATATCTGTCTGGCGGTCGCCAATCACAAAAGAATTAGTGAAATCCACTTTGCCCTGTTGCAGGTAATCTTTCACCAGACCCAGTTTCGGCTTGCGGCAACTGCAGTTATCGCTGTCGAAATGCGGACAAATCAACACATCGTCAAAGCGCACGCCCTGAGACTCGAACACCTGCATCATTTTATCGTGGGGCAGGTCAAAATCCGCTTGTGGGAAGCTGTCGGTGCCCAGTCCATCCTGATTAGATACCATAACCAGTCGGTAGCCAGCCTGTTGCAGACGGGTCAGCACCGGCAGCACCATAGGTTCAAACACCAGCTTTTCTAAGCTATCCAGTTGTTTGTCTACCGGCGGCTCCTCTACCAGGGTTCCATCACGGTCAATAAATAAAATGGCTTGTTGGCTCATGCTTGTTCACTCTGATAAAAACGCTGGATGGCTTCCAGTAAGCGTTGGTTTTGTTCGTCACTGCCAACGGTAATTCGTAAACAGTCTTGTAAATTCAGTTGCTTGGACTGATCGCGGATTAGAATGCCCTGACTGACTAAATAGTTCATCAGGCCCTCGCGCTGCGCTGCACGTAGCAAAATAAAGTTAGCGGCACTGTCACCAACTTGTTCAAACTGTGGCATCTCCAGCAGGTTGTAGAGTAATTTGCCTTTTTGCTGATCCAGAATCGCAATCTGCTGCTTGATGTGCAGGATGCTTTCATCGGTCAGTGCCTGCGCTGCAATTTGCGCCACCGGCTCTGGCAATGGATAGGGTGCAATGACCTTTAGCAGCGCCTGAATAATTTCTGCCGACGCTAACGTAAAGCCACAGCGGATCCCGGCCAGTGCGAACGCTTTGGACAGGGTGCGCAACACCACCAGATTAGGATACTGCGCCAGTTTACTCGCCCAGCTTTGGGCGGATGAAAACTCAATATAGGCCTCATCCACTACTACAATAGCGCTATCCGCAAAGGCATTGAGTACCTTTTCAATTTGCGCGGCGGGCACATCGGTGCCGGTGGGGTTATTTGGCGAGCAAATAAATACCACTTTGACCTTGCCGACCAGGGCACACATCGCATCGGTATTCAGACTGAAATCGTCGTTTAACGCTACTTGTTCAACCCCAACATTGAAGGTCTGCGCGCTGATGGCGTACATACCGTAAGTAGGCGGGCAAATCAGTACGCTGTCTTTGCCGGGTTCACAGAAGGCGCGCACCAGTAGTTCAATGCCTTCGTCGGCGCCACGGCTTACCAGTGTCTCTTCCGGTTTCACGCCGGCGTAACTGGCATAAGCGTTAATCACGCTAGATGGCTGACAGCTGGGGTAACGATTGAGTTTGCTGCTGTCCAGTTGATAGTCATTGGCAAACGGAGATTCGTTGGCGTTCAGCCAGTCCTGTCCGCCTGAATAGAGGCGGCGTGCAGACTGGTAAGGTTGCAGCGCTTTGACATAGCTGCACAGTAAATTTTTTACGAGTTGGCTCACTTTAACATCTCCATGCGTTTCGCCACGGCCTGCAGGTGGGCATCAAGACCCTCGGCGTTGGCTAGCGCCATAATCGCCGGGCCAATATTTTTTAAACCCTGTTCAGTCAGTTCCTGCACGGTATAACGGCGCATAAAATCCATTAATCCCAGGCTGGAATAGTTTTTGGCATAGCCATAAGTAGGTAATACGTGATTGGTGCCGCTGGCATAATCGCCGGCCGACTCCGGCGACCAGGCGCCGAGGAACACCGAACCGGCGTTTTTTAGCTGACCGAGTAAACTGCGGGCATCGCGGGTCTGCACAATAAGGTGCTCCGGTGCATAGGCATTAGAAACGGCAATACTCTCTTGCAGCGAGTCGGTCAGAATATAACGGCTGTTGGCCATGGATTGGGCGGCGATCTCACGGCGGCTCAGCGTAGCTAACTGTTTGTCGACTTCGGCTTTTACCTGAGCAATCAGCGCTTCACTGTTACACACTAAGATGGCCTGTGAATCGCTGCCATGCTCCGCCTGAGACAGTAAGTCAGCGGCGACAAACACCGGATTGGCTCCACTATCGGCCAGCACCAGCACTTCGGACGGACCGGCAGGCATATCAATGGCTGCACCATCGGCGCGCTGGCTGACCTGTTGTTTGGCTTCGGTAACATAGCTGTTGCCCGGGCCAAAAATTTTATCCACTTTCGCGATAGATTCCGTGCCAAACGCCATGGCAGCGATGGCCTGTGCGCCACCGACCAGGTAAATTTCACTGATGCCACACAGTTTGGCCGCGTAGCGGATCTCCGCGGCGATACGACCGTTGTTGCCTACTGGCGTACACAACACTTTGCGTGCACAACCGGCAACCTGCGCTGTGGTACCTAACATCAGCACGGTGGAGGGCAGGGGCGCGGTGCCGCCCGGAATATACAGTCCTACCGCGTCCAGCGGTGCGTGCTTTAATTCGCACACTACGCCGGGGCGGGTTTCAACCCGGATATCCTGTGGCATTTGCGCGCTGTGAAACGCGCGAATATTGTCATAGGCCAGTTCGATAGCCTGTTTAACCTCGGAGCGCAGTTCTGCCTCGGCACTGTCCAGTTCAGATTGTGGCAGCGCCAGTGAGTCCAGCGTGACGCCTTCAAAACGCGCTGTCAGCGCTTTGAGTGTGACATCACCGTTTTGCTCCACGTTGCGTAAGATGCCAGCTACCGTATCACGCAGTGCCTGTTCCTCGGCCAGCGCCGGACGAGCCAGAGCGGCCTGTTGTTGTGTAGCGGTGAGGGAATTCCAGCGTAACATGCTTTACCCCATCATCTTCTCAATGGGCATGACCAGGATAGAACTGCAGCCCAGGGCTTTGAGTTTTTCCATGGTTTCCCAGAACAGAGTCTCGGTGCACACCACATGCATCGCCACGGTATTTTCGCAATTGGCCAGCGGCAACAGGGTTGGATTTTCTGCACCCGGCAACAGAGCGGTGACTTCGGTGAGTTTATCTTTTGGTGCATGCAGCATGATGTATTTGGACTCTTTGGCCTGCATCACACCGGCAATACGCGGCATCAGCTTATCGATCAGCGCCTGTTTGGCCACCGGCATGTCGCCTTTGCGCTGAATCAGCACGGCTTTGGATTGAAATATTTCCTGCACTTCTACCAGACCGTTGGCTTCCAACGTGGCGCCGGTTGATACCAGATCGCAAATGGCTTCGGCCAGGCCAGCGCGAGGTGCCACTTCCACCGAACCGGTCAGCATCAGTGCGGTGGCATTGACGCCTTGCTGTTTAAAGAAACGCTCCAGTAAGTAAGGGTAGGTAGTGGCGACGTTGCAGCCGGCCAAATCCTGTGGTCCGGCATAGGACATTTCTTTTGGTACGGCGATAGACAGGCGACAGTCACCAAAATCCAGCTTGGTTAGCACGTCATAGTCGGACGCTTTGCCAGCTGCCGCGCGTTCCAGTGCTTTTTCTTCGAGCTCGTTCTCACCGATAAAGCCCAGATCAACCACACCATCCATGACCAGCCCTGGGATATCGTCATCGCGTACCTGCAACAGGTCGATAGGCAGGTTAGTGGAGTGGGCAATCAGCAGACGGTCGCGAATAGAGAGTTTGACGCCAATGGCTTTTAGCAGCTTCATGCTGCCTTCGTTTAAACGTCCGGATTTTTGTACCGCAATGCGAAGTCGATTTTTATCTGTCATGGATTTGCCCTTATTTGTTACAGCCTTAAAACGAAAAACCCCCGGAGGCCTTCCGGGGGTTTAGCTGTAACACTGTTCCGCTGAAAGGCATCCATAGACCTTCCAGCACGAACCTGAAAGGTTATGCTTGATGATGGTGATGGTGGAAATTGCGTTTCAGGTTCAGCACATTGAATTCGTTTAATAAATTAGTGGGGTCAAAGCTAACCAAATCATAAGCAAATTGCAACCGCTTATTTTTGCGAGCGCAGTCAAAAAGGGAGCGGCCCCGATGCCCGAGTGCATCGGGGTAATGTGATTTACTGCCTGAAGTCAAATGGGTGATTGGCAGCAAACCAGGTAAACAGGCTAAACACAGAGGTGTTGAATTTCAGTGCCTCTGGGTCGACCTTATCCAGGGTGTCGTTAGGCGTATGGTGCCAGTCGAAGTAGTCGCTGCCATCCGGCGCAAAGTTTACCGCAGGTACGCCTGAGTAACCCAGTGCACTCATGTCTGACTGACCTTTGGCATCATTGCGGGCGCTAAGAGAAATGCCGAGCTTCGCCAGATAGTCGGCAAAGTCCTGTATGTGTGCCAGTGCCATAGGGCCAACGCCCGGCGTCATCTGGTAAATATTGCCGTTACCAAAATCCCATTCAAAGCCCATCTGGTGATTGGCAAGCTCATCTTTGTGGGCGGCCACATAGGCGCGGGCACCTAACAGACCGACTTCTTCTGCTCCAAACAGAATCACACGGATGGTGCGTTTTGGTCGCCCGGTGAACGACGCCACCTGATGCGCTGCGCTGATTGTCATACCCACACCCAAGCCGTCATCGACGGCACCGGTACCTACATCCCAGCTGTCCAGGTGCGCGCCAAGTGCAATGATTTGCTCGGGAAATTCACTACCGGTGATTTCACCCATCACGTTATAAGACGTCACGCTTTGGTCGTCATGACGTTTCGCCCCAACGTTTAGGCTAAGTTGCACTGGTTGGCCGCGTTTAAGTTGATTTTCCAACAGGTCTGCATCCGGGTTAGAAATTGCCACAGCCGGAATACGGGCAACCCCATCCTGATAGCGCATCATGCCGGTATGGCCATGGCGGTTGTTATCGGTCCCGACTGAACGTAAGACAAATGCAATTGCACCTTTTTCCGCCGCAACTGATGCACCAGCACCACGGGCACCTACTGCCTCACCATAACCATGGCCATCTTTATGGCGGCTCATACGAAAACCGACATAAGCGATTTTACCGTCCAGGCTGCCCGGTCTGGCGTCTTTTAGTGCTGCGAAATCAGGGAAATACACCACCTCTGCGTTGAGGGTGTTGCCGTCCGTACCCACGCTACCACCTAAGGCCAGGCCTTCCAGCGTGTGTGGATAAGGGCCACTGATTTGGATAGATAAATCACCGCGGGTCCAGGGATGAACCTCGAATGGCTCTTTCCATACTTTGTCAAAGCCCAGCCCCTGCATCATGTCCATCGCCCAAGCCACGGCTTTACGATCGCCTTCGGATCCCGCCATACGGTGGCCCACTTCGGTGGTCAGTGACTCAACCAGCGAATAGCTTTGGGTGTGTTGACTGACGTGCTGATGGAGTTTGTCCAATGTGGCGGTTTGTTCTGGTGTCAGTGCAGCGTTGGCATTTAGCCCCAGCAAGGCCAGACACAACAGTGCCGGACGAAAAGACATTCGGTTCATGAGTATTCCCTGATGTTGTTATTTGCCAAGCATGCTAACAGGCGCTGACGTGTCAGCGTAGCCAAATTAGTCGGAAATTTTCTGTTAGTGGACGAAACGAGGAAAACCCGCGTCAGGCGACGCGGGTAGGGCAATAATGTTGAATAAATGTCTGATGACTAGGGAGTTGCGCAACCAGGCGTTGCACATTGGATTGAATGTGTTTCAAAAATTCATCCAATTCTTGTTCACTCATCATGTCGACGATCGGGTGATATTGCTCAGGTAACAGCCCTTGTCCCAGCATCACCTGCACCCAGGAATTTTCGCCAAACAGTTCATTCGGCACTTTGAAGACCCGGCCGGTACGCTTAAACAGGTCGATACGATGTTGCAGAGACGCAGGGATATCCATATTACGACAGTGATTCCAAAATGGGCTGTCACTGCGATTAGTGACGTGATAGTGCAATACGATGAAGTCCCGAATGTTATTCACTTCGTGTTCGGTCTGTTGATTGAACTCATCAATGTCGCTTTGCTCGATCTGGTTGTAAGGCAGCATTTGCAGCAGTCTTACAATGCTGCGCTGGATTAAATGAATACTGGTGGACTCGAGGGGCTCAATAAACCCAGAGGATAATCCGATTGCCACACAGTTCTTATGCCAGTGTTTGCGACGTTGCCCGGTTTTAAATTTAATCAGGCGGGGTTCTGTCAAACAGTCGCCTGTGACACTTGCCAGTAAGCGCGCTTTGGCCTCATCGTCGGATACGTATTTACTGCAGTAAACCACGCCGTTACCAACCCGGTTTTGCAGGGGTATTTTCCACTGCCAGCCCCATTCATGAGCAATAGAACGAGTATAAGGAATTGGCTCTTCTACGGATGTGGTCTGCACCGCCAATGCTGAGTCGCAGGGCAAAATATGCGTCCAGTCGTCATACCCTACATGCAAAGCCTGTTCAATCAGCAGTGCACGAAAGCCGGTGCAATCGATAAAAAGGTCACCTTCAATTATCTGACCCGATTGCAGTTGTAAGGCAGTAATATTGCCGCTGTCCTGACACTTGTGCACTTTGTCGATTTTGCCTTCAACCCGCTTAACACCGTGCATTTCTGCAATTTTGCGCAAAAAGCCTGCGTAGCGAGTCGCATCCAGATGATAGGCATAATTGATGCTGTGATTATTCAATAACGCGAATTTGTTCTGCTGCGCGGCAATCAATTCTGGGCAATAATCGCCGTATTCTGCAGCAATGCCTAATTGCTGGCCTTTCATCCAGAAGTGTTGAAATCCGGCTGCCCAGCAATCCTTGCCTGTTGTGCCAAATGAGTGAATATAGTCCTCGTCAACATTGCGCCAATTTTCAAAAGAGATCCCTAATTTAAATGTGGCATTGGTCGCGGCCATAAATTCCTGCTCATTAATATTCAGCAGTTTATGCAAGGTCAATAGCGGTGGAATGGTTGCTTCGCCAACGCCTACGGTACCAATTTCGTCCGACTCGACCAGGGTAATATCTAAGGTTTTGCCCAGTAATTTTCCGAATGACGCGGCGGCCATCCAGCCTGCGGTACCCCCGCCGGCAATTATGATTCGTTTTATGGTGTGCATGGTCATAGTGGCATCACTCTAGCGATTAAATTTATTTAACAGATCGGCACGTAAGCGTCGTGCGGTTGTTTCATCTATCTCACCCACTGCGCCTCTGTTGTGCTCAGGGATATGGGCAAAGGTATCGTCCGCGCGGTTAAACACAAAATGCTCAAACATCGCCTGCCATGCTAGCCGTTGATGTGCTGGCAACTGCCCAACGGAAAGCAAACAATGGCGTAAGGCATCAAATGGATTGCCTAAGAAATGTGGCGTACTGCGCCACCAAAAATTCACTAAGCCGTTTACCGGCGCAAGGCTTTCCACCTGATGCCACCACATGCTGGGAATATACAGCGCATCGCCGGGTTCAAGTTCAACGGTGATGGCGTGTTCCAGGGCGGTTTTATATCGTGGAAAACGCGTGAAATCTGGATTTCTGGCATCGACCAGGCTGATCGGTTGACCTGCAGGGGTGAACTCCAGCGGCCCAATATAAAGATTGCTGACCTGCTCTGGTGGAAACAGGGTAAACCGTCGACGGCCGGCAATCACAATTGCCAGATTATCCGGGAAGTCGAAGTGCGCAGCCACATGGCTTTGGTTACCAACCCACAAACTTACCAGCGGATGCAATGATGCCAAAGGCAGCGGATTAGCCTGACTAAATGCCGGAAACCAACGGCTGAGCATGGTAGAGCCCATATACAGCGTGTCATTGGCTTCCTTTGGATTCAGAAGTTGCGCAGTGAATTCGGCAAACGAGGCATGCTCGGGACTAAAATTGAACCCCGTCATATCATCGTTATAAAAGATCCGGCCATCCGCGCTGGCATCAGCGCGGTACAAGGTAATCGGTAGACCGGCGTCGTAACTACACAGGGTCGCAATAAAATCGGCATCTGACTCACGAGCCTGTTGAATCACAGGCCAGTCATTGGCCAAATTACGCCATACAACAGGACGATCACCTGCCACGTCAGCCGGCGTTAAAGACGCCAGCGTTGTACCTGTAATCTCTCTGATGGCGGACTTTTGTGTCATGCCTGAGCCTGACGATTTTTCATTGCAAGCAGATTAGAAAATTGCGCCTGCGACGCCAACATCATATAAATTGGCTCTAAATGGCCGGCCGCACTCAACTCGCCCAGTGCCGCCCCATCGAGGCCATTTAGTTTATCTTCGTTAATGGTATAAAACCCGAGCAACTGATGTTTTTGGCCGTTATTCAGCGAGACATCTAATGAGAAAGACTCAATTAATTCATGCTTGAGTAAGGCTTCGATAAAGGCTTTGTTCATGCTGATGCCATGATGCAAGGTGTCGAGCAAGTTAATCACTTTTTCCAGCAACGGAGCATGACCACCTAATTCCAGAAATAATGGCTCACCCTCATCCTTGCTGATCCGTGGGTGATCCACGTTGATGTGCACAGTTTGTTGACCATTATTCTGACCAATTAAAAATGGGCCTCGCTGTTGATACAAAGGCACGTAGCCCGCTGCCCATTGATCTCCATGTAAAAACAGATTTTCTCTGTCGCTGAATCCAAATAGCGCAACGGGGTAAAACTCTCCCGTTTGTGGGTTTTTATGAAACACCAACGGATAAACGCTTTGTGCATGACGAAATTCAGGTAACACAACCAGTGACAGCATGACCGCATCACCGTAGGCTGCGCCTGGATGCGTGATCACTTTCAGATCTTTATGGTCGACATTATTCAAAGCTTGGATTGTGGCGTTGTTCATAAGCATCCTAAATTTTTTGAAGTCCATAAGCGGCGATTTTTTCAATCAGCTCGCGATGAGAAGGTAGTTGTCGGGCCAGGTTAGCGGATTGCTGTCGCACCTGACTAAATTCCTGCATGGCTCGCTCGGCGTAACGCGCAATCGAGGCTTTAGGTGGCAGATGGGATTGGCCTCCCATGCCGTAATAAATATATTGGTAGCTTGCGGCCGGAAACATTTCTTCCGCCATTGGAAAGTCATAACGGCTAGGGCACTGGGTTTGCCACAATGCTAGTAATGCCTGTAAAGATTCTGGCTGACTACTCGCCGCGCGATTGTCTCGCCAGTAATCGCTGTCGTCCCGTGACGATAGTACATAGTGCAGTTTTAAAAATTCAATAATGCGTTGCCAGCGATACGTAAACGTCTGATTGTAACGTTGGCTGACGGTTTTCATACTGTGGCTATCAAACGGCAGTTGCTCAGCGATAAAGCTGGCCGCCAATTCGATTAATACCAGTGCTGACGCTTCTAATGGTTCGATAAATCCGGCTGACAATCCCACAGCGACACAGTTATGGTGCCAGAACACCTCGCGGTAACCAGGAACAATCGGAATTTCTCTCACCCGGCTGTCGGCAGGCAAGCCGCCCAAATAGCGGTCAAGGGTCTGCATGGCTTCGTCTGAACTCGAATGTGCAGAGGAATATACGTAGCCCACACCACGCCGGGTTTGCAGGCCAATATCCCAAATCCAGCCCGCGGTTTGTGCCGTTGATAAGGTCGCGCTGGCGATGGGCGTATCGTCAGCAGCGTAGGGCACCTGTACTGCCAATGCGTTATCATTGAAAAGTACATGATCTTGCTTGTGCAGTTTAATGCCGTAATGTTTTTCGATCAGTAACGCGGCAAAACCGCTGCAGTCGATAAATAATTCGCCGCAGACGGCACCATTTTTTTCGGTCATCACCTGTTGAATGACGTCGTCTTTATCACCAACAACATCCGTTACGTTATCAACAATATGACGCACGCCAAGTTGTGTTACGCAGTGTTGTTTGAGCAATGAGACAAACTTGCCGGCATCGAGGTGATAGCCGTAGTTCTGCACAAAGGCGTATTGTGGCGTACTGATGTTTTTGGGGCCACGTCCAGCTTCGATCATTGCCGGTTGCGTGCTCATTGCGAACGCAAAAGGTACTTGCTCAGCAAACGGCAGCCAATGGGGTGCCAGATCAAACTGATTGCTGGCCTGCGGCGCAGTAAACGGGTGGTGATAACGGTCTTGCGGCGAGTTATTGCGCCATTGACGGAATAATGAGCCTTGTTTAAACGTGGCGTTACAGTGTTGGATCAGAGCATTTTCGCTGAGGCCAATTCGTTCCAGCGTTGCACGCATGGATGGCCAGGTGCCTTCGCCAACGCCTATGGTAGGCACATCGGACGATTCAATCAGCGTAATGTTGATATCAGGGGTGTGTTTGAATTCTGACGCAAGCACACCAGCCGTCAACCAACCAGCAGATCCACCACCGACAATGACAATTTGGCTTTGCATACTACGCATAACTCAAACTCAGAAAAAGAAGTAGCCACATACGTGGCTACTTTGTACCACACTTGGCGAGATTAGAAAGTGTATCTCGCGCCAATGTTGAAGCGACGGCCTGTTTGCGTCAGGTTGTTGAGCTGCAATGAATTACGCTCATGACTGCGAACATACTCGTCGGTCAGGTTAATACCTTCGATAAAGAACGACAGATTCTCTGAATACTCATAGCTGGCGTTCATATCCCACTGTGCGTAATCTCCAACGGCGATCGGGTTTTGCAAGCCTAACGCGTTCACGGTTGACGCCAGGAAGGTATCACGCGTGTTGTACGCTAAACGAACCTGAATACCGTCTTTATCATAGAAACCGATCAGGTTAGCCGAGTCGCTTAATCCCAACACAGCGAATTGCTCGCCACGGCTGGTATTATCGTATGCCGCATCGCTGTCAACCACTGTCATGTTGGCAATTACGCCGAAGCCAGTGTCACCGAAGATGTGCTGAACGGCTAATTCCCATCCATCGATCACGTAGTCGTCGGAGTTAACCGGAACAGTAATGTCGAAAGTGGCAACCGCATCATCACCGGCTACGCCGAGGATAAAGCCATTGGCATCTACCGTCTCAGGATAGTTATCGATGATGTATTGACGGATTTCAGTGTTACCTACCGCACCATTTGCAACAGCCTCAGCATAACGTGAGCCTTGCGCTGGGTGAGGCAGACTGAACGTCTGTTCTTCAACTGTGGTGTAACCAATCCAGTTAGAAGTATCTTTACGGAAGTAACCAGCAGACAGGTAGCTACCTTCGGCGTAATACCACTCAAATGATACGTCAAAGTTATTTGACTCAAGTGGTTTCAGACCCGGGTTACCACGTGCACCGGTACCGCCATCAATACGAACCAGCGAGTTGATAGTTTGGCCACCCTGAATCGCAGAGTAAGACGGACGAGCAATTGTCTTGCTGTATGAAGCACGGAGTTTCATATCGTCAGTCAGATCAATGCTGAAATCGATGCTTGGCAGCAAGTTGCTATAGTCGCCTTTGAGCTCAGTAAACTCTTGATCACCTGTTGCAACCAGATTGAACTCATTGTCACCTGCCCAGGCAATATTGCTGTAGGTAGGTACTAAAGCACGAGAAACTACGTCTGTTTGCTCATAACGCAGACCTGCTGACAGGTTCCACATCATGTCGCCAGCTTCACCTTCCATGTTGACCTGTACATAGGCAGACGTGGAGTCTTCTGTAGTACGACGGTCTGTTGTCATGTTAGATGAGGCACAGAATGAAGTGCCACAATCACCTACTGAGCCTAATGCACCGTAAGTAGAGTCGGCAATGGCGCGTAACTGATCGAAATCCCATCTGAAGAATTCTTCGAGCATTCCCGGAGCATTCGCTCCAGCGACATCAAATTTGTCGCTGATGGTATCCAGTGTGAAGGCATCCAGCGGAATGTCGCCCGCGTCACCTAAACCACCCCAGTTGTCCTGTTGCACGTTAGAGAATGCAGAGCGGTTTTTCACTTCTACATTACCTACGCCGAAGTCGATACTGGTTACGATCCCTTCGTCAAATGCATAGTTACCTTTCAATTGGTACTGAGAGACGTCACTGCGCATCTGGCTGTTACGGAATGAGCTACCAGTAATACGCATATCAGCAGCCTGAATACCGTTGAAACCATCCGGATAGGTGATTTCCAGTACAGGCAGCGGCGTATCAAAGTAGGCAGTGGTTACCGCACGTACCCAGGTCGCAGTACCCATGGTGTTGTTGCTGCCATATGGGCTGTCCGGGCTGGAAGTGGCAGATGAATCATGCACGTCCAGTTCCAGTTTCAGGTTGTCGTTAACCTTATAAGCTGCATTAAAGCCTAATGATTTGTTTTCGTTAACGGTAGAGTAGTTACCTGCACCCATTGCCAAATCGCCAGGGGCGCCAAAGGCTTCAGAGTAAACTAATGGAGCGACAACCGGACCATCAGAGAATACACCAGTCGATGGACCGAAGTTGAACCAGGCAGACACGTCATTGTAACGGTCATTTACTTCGTTTTTGGCGTAGGTGTAATCCAGGGTAGTACGCAGCGCATCATTTGGTTGATATTGCAGCGTCAACTGACCATTGGTACGTACACGTTTAACTTCGTGGAATGCATAGCCCAGGCTTTGTGGTACAGAATATACATCCGTTGTAGCCGGGTAATTCTGATACGCATTTTCGCCATCCGGGATTAAACCACCCCAGTCAGCATTGCCGCCACCCCAGTCGTAACCATTGATGTTACCCGGGAAAGTACGCCATCCACCTACGTTAGCCTGTGCGTTGCCGCTTTGGCGCTCCTGGTAAGAGCCTGATAACGCCACACCGAATGTGTCGTCAGCAAAGGTGTTGCTGTATAAACCAGAGAATTCCGGGGTGATGCTATCGCCTTCGTCAGAAGACTGGTCAATAACACCCTTAACACCAAAGGTAGCTTTCATACCCGGATCGTTTAATGGCTTGGTCGTAACGATATTAACCGTTGCACCCATACCACCGGTAGATACGTCAGAGCGACCGGTTTTGAATACTTCAACGCCGGCAATGCCTTCTGAAGCGATGTTGGCAAAATCATATGAACGCGATGAAGACGCGTTGGTCGCTTCCAGTGAAGAAGCTGGCATATGGCGGCCGTTCAGTGTAACCAGGTTGTAGTCTGGGCCCAAACCGCGAACGGTAATCCGGCTACCTTCACCATTTGAACGGTCGATAGATACACCGGTGATACGTTGCAGTGACTCAGCCAGGTTAGTATCTGGGAACTTACCCATGTCTTCTGCAGTGATGGCATCCACGATCCCTTGAGATTCGCGTTTTATGTCCATCGCTTTGATCAAACTGCCTTTAATACCTTTTACGGAGATCACCTCAATGGCTGTATCTTTTTTCTCCGCATTCTCTTGCTCTTGCGCAAAAGCCTGAGCACTCAGCATGCTGGTAGCGCCGAGAATCAGCGACATACTTGTTGCAAGTGGTTTGCGTTTAAACATAAATGTTTTCATCAGTGTGTTCTCCCCGAACGGCCGCCTGAAATTGTTATGATTTATGTGGTGAAAGCGCTTACATTTGTTTGACAAAACAAACGCTCGAAATGAAAGCGCTTACACCAATCTATGAGATCTCATCAAGAACATCAACTATTAATTACAATTGTTACATTTATTTAACTTAAATTTGTCTGGATTAATTACCTGTAATCTACATGTTCACTTGTGCGATGAGGATTGGTGCAATCCACGTGTTGGTTAATTCAGAAGCGAAAAAATTTATTCTTACGACGAAAGAGTTGTTAACACTTTGTACCTTTTATGAACAATTTGTTGTTGTTTTGGTGGTGAAACGCTAGCTTTGTGTAAGCGCTTACATTATGATGAGGTTCAACTGTAAGCGCTTACAGAAAAATTGTGCATGCTGGCTATACTGGTTTGCGCAGACGATTTAACGTATCGGGGCTGAAAGAATGAAACACGCAGCAACTCAACTTTCCCGTATTTTTGCCACACTTTCGACGGCAACTTTACTGGGCTGTGGCGGGGGAGCCACAACAAATACTAACCTGGAGATTGTTAATCCCGCTGAGCCGGTATCAGACTGGCAATTAGTGTGGAGTGACGAGTTTGATGGGACTAGCATTGATGCCAAGAAATGGACACATGAAGTCAATTGCGCTGGTGGCGGTAATAACGAATCCCAGTGCTATACCGACAGCGCGGATAATTCATTTATCGCCAACGGTACGTTAAACATCGTTGCGTTACCTGCCGAGGAAGGCGCGGAAAAACCGTACACCTCTGCGCGTTTGCAAACACGCTATAAAGCCGATTTTCAATATGGCCGTATCGAAATGCGCGCCAAATTGCCCTCAGGACAGGGCAGTTGGCCGGCGTTTTGGATGATGCCTACCGACGAATTGTACGGTGGTTGGCCGAAGTCGGGTGAAATCGACATCATGGAAGCGGTAAACCTTAAAGCCTATGCAGCAGATTTAGATGCGCCTGAAACCCGCATATACGGCACGCTGCACTATGGCTCTGGTCCAGATGCACAGGGTCATAAAATTACCGGAAAGGCTTACACACCGGCTACCAACCCAGCTGATGATTTCCATACCTATGCAATCGAATGGCAGGAAGGGGAAATCCGTTGGTATATGGATGGCTACCTTTATGCGACTCAGCGTCAATCTGAAGTGCGTTACAACAGCAAAGGTGAAGCAAGCGGATTGGCACACCGTGGCTGGTTTGCAGAATATTTTGACCAGGCTTCAGGTGAATTAACCACACATTGGGACAGCGCGCCGTTTGATCAGGATTTCTACCTGATCCTGAATTTGGCAGTTGGCGGGGACTGGCCAATTAATGTCAACGAAACTGGTATTGACGCGGACGCATTTGCGCAAGGTCAGTCGTTTGAAATCGATTATGTTCGTGTATACGAATGTTCAGTCGATCCGATGACGGGTAAAGGCTGTGAAACGATTCGTCCGGGCTATGCAAGTTATGATGATGCATTGCTGGAAGGCGCTGCGCCTATCCCGTCTCCGCC
Source organism: Bowmanella sp. JS7-9 (assembly GCF_004329715.1). Classification (GTDB taxonomy): domain Bacteria; phylum Pseudomonadota; class Gammaproteobacteria; order Enterobacterales; family Alteromonadaceae; genus Pseudobowmanella; species Pseudobowmanella zhangzhouensis. The sequence goes on along the minus strand of NZ_JXSY01000005.1, from coordinate 221,678 downwards.
TTCAGTCGGTGGCGCTACCAATCTGACCATCTTTGACGGTGCGGTGAATCCAAGCTGGCCTGCATGGGATTGTTGCGGTGGTTCTACGCCTGCACTGGTAACTGATGCCGAGCAGGGTGAAGTGGTTGAGTTTTCCATTGGCGGTGCACCTACCGTAATGGGCTTTATTAGCCGCTCTGCCTTTATCACCGACCCGGAAGCTCAGCCTGCGCCATTTGATGGCTCTGGTATGTTGGAAAAGGGCAGTATCAAATTTGATATGAAGGTGGTGAGTGCTCCGAATGATCCATCATCAGTGTGGAAGTTCAAAGTAGAAAGTTCTGAAGGCGCAACCGCAGTTGAATTGGATTTATCTGCTGGCTACGTCGGCCCATCCGCCAAGGGTGCAGTCATGCCGGAAACAGGCGTGTGGGAACATTATGAGTTCTCATTACAAATGTTAGCCGATGCAGGTTTAGATGTGTCAGCCATTGACGTCATCATGATTTTCCCTGCCTGGGGAACGGGTGATGGTGCGGTCTACCGTGTGGCCAATGTTGCAATCTCGCAGGAATCACCGTCGCTGGTTCTGTTTGAAGATGGCATGAACCCAGACTGGCCAATGTGGGATTGTTGTGGTGGTTCAACGCCGGTTGAAGCGCAGGATGACGAAGCACATGGCTTGACGGCAGAATTCAGCATCGGTGCAAACCCAACGGTTATGGGTTTCATTACCCGTCCGGACAACGGTGGTGGCAACAAGCCATTTGATGCAACCAGCATCATTGAAAACGGTGTAATCCAGTTTGAAATGCGCGCAGTAAGCTTGCCGAATAATGCCGCCGCGCCGTGGTTCTTTAAAGTGGAATCAGACAACGCAGCAAGCGCAGTTGAACTGCCGTTAACGGCCAGCGTTGAAGGGCATTCTCCAGTGGCTGGTGAATGGCAAACTTACACATTCAAACTGACAGACCTGATAGCTGCGGGCCTGGATGTGACTGCCATTGACGTCATCATGGTATTCCCGGGCTGGGGTCAAGGTGAAGGTGCGGTGTACCGTATTGATAACGCCAAAATCTATGAAACGGCACCCAGCTTTACGCTGTTCGACGAGGCTGCGCGTGACGGGTGGGTAATTTGGGACTGCTGTGGTGGCTCAACACCTGCAATCGTTGCCGCCGATGAAGCACATGGTAACGTCGCGGAATTTGCTATCGGTGCTGCGCCAACTGTAATGGGCATTATTACCCGTTCAGCGGTTGGCGGTGGTGATGCGCCGATTGATGCAACCGCTCTGCTTGACGGTGGTGTGGTGCGTTTCGACATGAAAGTAGTTAGCGCGCCAAACAATGCAAGTGCTCCGTGGCTGCTGAAGATTGAATCAGATGGCGGTGCAACCGCGGTTGAAGTAAATCTGAATACCAGTGCAGAAGGCGCCGATCCTGTTACAGGTGAATGGCAGACGTACACCTTCTCTCTGTCTGCTCTGGCGGCAGCTGGTCTGGATGTAACGGCGATCGACGTCATCATGGTGTTCCCTGCTTGGGGCACCGGCGAAGGCGCTGTGTATCAAATCGATAACATGGCAATCGCGCCGTTCTAATTCGGCTGTGTAAACAGGTGCGGGGGCCTGGCCCTCGCAAACGTAAACAGATTTGAGAGATAAGTAGGCAGTCATGAACACTAAAATTTTTACTAAAACCCGACTGGCCGCATCACTGGCGGTATTAATGGGTACTCTGCCGGCAAGTGCACAAGAAGCACCGGCAGAAACTGCACAGGGCCAAGAGGCCGAAGTAATTGAAGTACGCGGTATTCGCGGAAGTTTAATTCGCTCACAAGATTTAAAACGTGAATCCTCTGGTATCGTCGATGCGATTTCAGCGGAAGAATTGGGTAAATTCCCAGACACCAACCTGGCGGAATCATTGCAACGCATTACGGGTGTAACCATTAGCCGTGCAAACGGCGAAGGTAGCCAGATCACGGTGCGAGGTTTTGGTCCGGAATTCAATCTGGTCACACTAAATGGCCGTCAGATGCCAGGCACAGGTTTTACCCGTTCGTATAACCTGGAAAACCTGTCGTCTGAAGGTGTTTCTACGCTGGAGTTACAAAAAACTGCCCGCGCTGAGAACCCCAGCGGTGGGTTAGGTGCGACGGTGAACATTATCACTTCGCGCCCTCTGCAAAAGCCTGGTCAACAATACTCTTTCTCTGCGAAAGGTATTTTTGACACATCTAATGAAGCAGGGGAGGATGTGACGCCTGAGTTCGCCGGTGTATACAGCAACACCTTTAATGATGACAAGATGGGCGTGAGTGTATCGTTCTCACATCAGGAGCGTTCTTTCCGTCGCGAAGAAGCAAACATTCAGGGCTGGGTACTGCAGGAAAATGATGATCTGCCAGATTTAGACCCATCCATGGTGATCGATAACCGCAGTAAAATTACCAATGCGGCATTCTTCCCTAAAGACATGAACTACAGCATCAACGACGTTGAGCGCGAGCGTACCAATGCGCAGGTGACGTTCCAGTATCGTCCGGTTGACAATGTGACCGCTACGCTGGATTACACGACATCGGATTCAACGACCGGAACCAATACGTTTGGCTGGGGGATCTGGAATAACTTCGGTGCCAACATTAACTCTTACGAGTTAGATGAAAATGGTACCGCATTGTACGCCGATATCAGTGGTGATGACGGCAGTTTTACTGCAAGCCGCGGCACCACCGACGTCAAAGCACGCTCAGTCGGTTTGAATCTGGTTTGGGAAGTAAACGACGATTGGAAAGTGTCGTTGGATTATCATGACTCCAGCAATGAAATCGACAATGGCAAGGACAAAGGGTTAGGTAGTGCCGGTCAGGTTATTCTCGGTTCTAACCAGTTAGAGTCAAAAGTATACGATTTCCGCAGCGGTGATATTCCGAGCTTCTTTGTTAACTGGAATAACGGTACTAATGAATTAATGGCGAGTGAGATTGATTCGAACTTTAGCCAGTTTATTCGTTCTCCTGGCCGTGCTGAGATTCAACAGCTACAAATCGACTCTACCTGGTATAACAACAGCTTTGATATACCGTTAATTCGTGTTGATTTTGGTGTGGCGCGCACTGAACAAACCCTTAGTGGTTATAACGCGTGGAGTGGTCTGCGTGGTGGTCCTGGGTTCAGCCCGTCATTCACAGAAATTTTCCCAGACAGCATGTTTGTCCGTCATGATACCGATGGATTGCTGGATGCGTTTGATGGCGAAATCAATCCTGGCTATTACTACACGTTCAGCTTTGACGAAGCGGTTGCGCGTCAGCTGTACTATTTGACAGCCGATGTGATGGGCGGTAACGAATATTCTATCGACCCTTTCTACAGTGGTGCACCTTCGCAAAGTTTGGTGGAAGAAACGACCGATTCATTCTATGTGCAATCGGAGTGGGAATTCTCGCTTAAAGACCGCCTAGTGCAAGTTAACGCGGGTCTGCGCTATGAAGAAACCACTGTTCCAAGCTCTGCGGAAGTACGTGTACCGGTTCAAGTTAAGTGGGTAGCTGCGTCTGAGTGGATTACAGAATTCCAGCCGGATCTGGTATTGCAAGACTTTACCGGTAAGTATGACATCCTGCTGCCTATGTTCGACGTTAAAGTGGATTTGACCGATGACGTGGTTGCACGTTTCTCTTGGGGTAAATCCATTACTCGCGCACCAATTGGTTTGCTGCAGGGGGGCCGTTCATTCAGCGGCAGTCCTAAGCTAGGTTCACGCACCGTATCGGAAGGCAATACGTCACTGTTGCCTTATGAGTCAACCAACCTGGATTTGAGCTTCGAGTGGTATTACGACGAAGCGAGCTACGCAGCGATTGGTTTGTTCCGTAAGTCGGTGAAAAACTATATCGATACGCAAGCGGCAGAAGAAACCTTCGATGGCCTTTACGATATCTACAAAGGTCCGCGTTGGAACGAAGCTGCTGCGGCTATCGAAGCTGATGGCGGTCAGGCAACGGATACGGCGATTTATGATTACCTCATCGCAAATGGGTATGGTAACGCCAGCAATGAAATTCTGCCGACTTCTGGCGATCCATTGATTACCTGGCTGGTTAGTAAACCACGCAACCTGAATGACAGTAAGACAGTAGAAGGTGTGGAATTAGCAGTACAACATTCTTTCGGTGATACCGGGTTTGGTGTAGGTGTGAACGCCACACTGGTTAGCGGTGATGTGGAATATGATCCTTATGATTTAAACCCACAGAACCCGCTGGTTGGTATCAGTGATTCTGCCAACTTCCAGACGTTTTATGAGAAGGATGGTCTGTCAGTTAAGGTAACGTACGCATGGCGTTCCGATTACGTTGTAGGTATGGGTCAGTCACAAGGCTCTGCGGATAATCCAGCAACGCAATTTGATACCTTTGGCCAGTGGGACATGAGCGTCAACTATGACGTTGATGAAAACCTGACGGTATTCTTCGAAGGCGTGAACATCAATAACGAAACCGAGCGTGGCTATGGTCGTTTTGAAGAGCAATTCTTGTTTGCTCGTCAGTATGGTCCGCGTTACGTGCTGGGTGCGCGTTACACCTTTCACTAAGTAATTCGTTGAGTGAAAACAAAAGGCCGCATTAAGCGGCCTTTTTTATATGCAGGCACGATATCCAGTTTGGCGCAAAGACCGCTGGGAGCGTCAGGCGTTATTTGAGATCAATGCGTTTGTTGGCAAAACCGATAAAAATCCCTCGTATAGCAATCACTTACGGGATCTGTTAAAAATGCGGAAGGAGAAAAACGAGCGACGCACCAGCAGAAAAAGGAGCGAATCGCTCTCTATTAAATTGTTATGTGACTTGAGGAATAGCGGCATGGATAGCCTGTACACCATACTTTTCTTTTCAATATTTATCAGTACAAGTGCACTTCCTTGTTGGGCGATCCTTTCTTTTCCAAACTATTGGATAGGTAAATTTCCTCAAGTTCCTGCGAAAAGGCTAACAGTTTTGTGTGTGGCAATTTCTTTAGCTTTTGCCTATTCGATAAATTTCGAGTTAGATGCTGGCATAATTACTGGCATTATTTACCTAGTTTTTTCTACTTCAATTTTGGCTGTATTGATTCTTATCGCTTTAGTAATCAAACTTACTTTCGCAAAAGAAAGTAATCTTTGACAAAGTCACATAATAAGTTAAATCATCGGAAATCCATTCGCTACGCTCGTGTTTTCCGCTGTTTAAAGCGTAATGAGGATCAAAAGAGTGTTAGACGACATCAAAAATGCATTTAATTTTGCGTTTGACAAGCTCAGCCCCATTTTGGTTGGATGGACAATCGGCTTATATTTCTTAGGCACTTTTTCATCACCTGACAACGGGCAAATAGCAAATTTTGATCGCTTAATAAGTCTATGTTTAATATGTTTTAGTTTGGCCTTTTTATTTAAGTTTTTTCATTTGCGCAGATCCTCATAACAAGGCTATTTAACACGTGGGTCAAGCCGTACTGGACTCGCAACAAGTTGCTCGCTGTTTATGGCGGCGTTAGGTGTTAGAAGAAATGAGCATAGTTTTAATAGTTTTTTCAATCTTTATATCTGCGGGCTTAGCTGTTTATTATTACTATCGCTTAATTGTCAGCATTTATGGTTCTATCTTTTTTAGCGAAGGTTTCACCGACTTTATACAAGTTGTAGTTTTAAACACAGAAAACAGTTTGAGCACACAACAATTAAAACTTCGGAATACTGCTTCGGCTTGGCTTTTAGTACTTTCAGTTTTGTTGTTCTTGTCGAGTTTTGTAAGCAACTGATAGCATGCAAACAAGGATTGTTTAACGTGCCGCCTAATAAAAAAATTTAGCCACTCACTTCGTTCGCTGGGAGGAATACACGTGAGCTGCTTCGCATTTTAACCTACATGTTACTGCCCCTCGGTGGGGTGATAAGTCTTTGGAACCTTTAGCTCTTCGATGATCAAATTTCTAAAAAGCACTTATTTAATACTGTCTGGAATCTCATTCGTTCTGGTGTGTGGCGTCTTGGTTCTTTTTATTTTTGCCTACACGCCAGTAGGGATGTCATATAGTCCAAATCCGGTATTTACACTCAATCACGGCAACATCACAACCGAGCAAAACTTTGAGGTTGTTTACAGTCAACAATCACCGCCCGTTCTGAATGGGGATCATCTAGATTATTACTGTATCCAGCTGGAAAAATTTGAGTTCCAATCCCCAACAGAAAATGAGTGGATCTTTGGTAAAGAAAGTAACCCTTTATTCAGTGAAGCCAGAGAGCAGACTTCGCGTATGGCCGACATAGCCAATTGCTTTGATGGGGAAACGAACGCGGAATCAGACAATGTTGCGTCAAAAATATGGTCAATCAATGTGAGGAGAAATCATATAGAGGGGGCGGTTGTAATAATGTTCCATAAACCAACTCATCGCTTGTTATACGTAAGCTTTCAGACTTAGCCAATCGCTCTAATCGCTCTAATCGCTCGCAAGCAAGTAATAGGCTCAATCATTTTCTCCCACTCGTGCAGCAACTCACCGCTTAACATCCCAGATTGGTCATCGCGCCCAGCTGCGCATATGAAACCTGGCGAACACGTCGTCAGCGTTTTTGAGAGTGGGTGCCAGTGCGGGGAATAAGTTGCAATAGCGCGTTTACGAACTGCGGATAGCCACAAAAAAACGGAGGCTATACCTCCGTTTGCATAATGCATTTTTACGTCTTGTGTACGTTAGGGGGCTTTAACGCCTTTGACGTGTCTGGCATTGGGGTCGCGGGCTTCGCAGCCTGCGCCGGTATCAGGTTCGACACTGCATTGATACACCCGCACAAAGTCCACTTGCATGTTTTGTGGCAGGGCATCGGGATTGAGACCTTTTTCATTGACGGCTTCTGGCCAGCCTCCGCCGATAGCCAGATTGAGGATCAGATGGAAAGGTTGGTCAAATGGCGCGTTGTGGCCATTATCCTGCCAGCGGTTGTCTGTTTTGGTTTGACTAAACCAACCGTCTGCGGTTTGTGTGGCATAGTGATAATCGTCCACGTAGAAACGAATTTCTCCCGCTTGCCACTCTACAGCGTAGGTATAGAAATCGTCGGCGGGACTCTTGCCATCAGGCAACAAAAAGCCTGAACCTGTGTAGACGTTCTCGGGCCAGTGCCGTCCATAATGCAAGGTGCCGTGGACGCGCATTTCGCGCTCACCAGGCGGGGCACCCACTTCGTCCGATTGGGTATGCAGGTTGACCGCTTCCATGATGTCAATTTCACCGGATACCGGCCAGGAACCATAGACCCAATCAGTCGGAAGCATCCAGATAGCAGGCCAGACACCCTGTCCAGTTGGCAGTTTGGCACGGATCTCGAATCGCCCATAACGCCAGTCCCCTTTACCTTTGGTACGTAAACGGGCGCTGGTGTAGGGGAGGGTGCGCGTACCGGCTGTGAGGTAGTCATCCGCATCATCATTCGCGGCGGGGCCGCTGAAGTCTTCCCGCTGAGCATGGATAGTGAGCAGGCCATCTTTTACAAAACTGTTTACTGGGCGCGCGGTATAACACTGTTGCTCGTTATTGCCGCCACCAAAGCAGTTTTGCTCGAATGACCATTTGTTCAGGTCAATTTGCTCACCATCGAATTCGTCCTGCCAGACTAGCTGCCAGTTTGGACTTTTGGTGATAGGGGTAAGTTGTTCTGCCCTGACCGCGCGCTTGTCGCTGGCGTCGGCGAAATTTGAAGGTACCGTCTGGCAGGCAGCTAATAAGGTGCTGCCCGCCAGGGTAACCAGGGAGGTGCTTAATTTTGACATTGCATTGTGGCGTTGGCCGCTTCACCCGGAATCAGGCGAATATCAGCCAGGCCGATCTCCAGTGGTTGCTGACTACTTAAGTCAAACGGTACGACCAGGCGTTTTAGATCAATGCCATTTTGTGCAAAGCACTTGAGGTCGATGCTATAGCTCTGCCAGCTATTGGCCGGCAATGCGGCCAGCGTCGCGCTGATGTCTAATTTAGCATCACAGCTACCAGCGGCATCGCCTTCTCCTTCACAGTTCATACCCAGCAATACCGGGCCGCTGATCGGTGACTGCACATTGACGTTAAAGGTCAGGGCGCTTTGCGCGGTCAGCAGGGCGCTCAGATCTTCACGGAAGAAACTTTTGCTGGCAAAGCGGATACCGGCTTGTTCGCCACCGGCAAAGCTCAGCTTGCGCGCATCTTCCTGAATTTCCTTATCGATTGTACGGTACTTCAACGCGCCGATGCTGTGGGTGTTGGCATTGACACTCAGGCGCTCCGCGCCGGAATACAGCCAGATTTCCCAAGGCTTTTGCACTGTACCAGTCAGGATATCCACGGCTTTTTGCGCGGTTTCTCCCTCAAGATTATCTTCAGACAGCGCGTTGCTGAGCGTGCTTGGTGCCGTATAGGTCAAACCAAAACCAATCGGCAGCAATGGTGCGTAATCTTTATCGCCCATATTCACGATTTGAGTCGGTGTGGCTGGCCAGGAGAAGGGCAACGTACCTTTAAAATCGGCCTGACCAAACAGTACATCGGCTACCGCGGCGCCTTCGGAACCGGGTAGCCAGGCGGCAACAAACGCATCAGAGGCGTTCAGCTCCGGGTTCACCCACATCGGGCGGCCACTTAAAAACACTGAAACCACTTTAATGCCTTCGGCTTGCAGTTTTTTAAGCAATGCCAGATCGGTTTTTTCACCACGTTGATATTCCAGCGTTTCGCGATCGCCATGGCCTTCGGCATAGGGTTCTTCGCCGAATACCACAATGGCCACATCGGGTTTATCTGTATAGCTACCATCCACTGACAGCTCTACGCTGCCACCGCCTTGTTCAACCTGTGATTTGATGCCGGCAAAAATAGAACTGCCGCCAGGGAAGTCCTCATTGGTGTTGTTAGTGCCTTGCCAGGTTATCGTCCAGCCGCCTGATTGTTTGCCGATATTATCGGCCCCGTCACCGGCTACTAATACCTTGGCAGACGCCGATAGTGGCAGGGTCTGTGCGTTGTTTTTCAACAGCACTAATGACTCGCGCACTGCCTGCTGGGCAATTGCGCGGTGTTCTGGGTGACCAATCAACGATTGTTTACCGGCCAGCGGGCGCTGTGCCGGGCTGGGCTTGTCAAACAGGCCTGCACGCACTTTGACGCGCAGAATACGGCGCACCGCATCGTCGATACGGCTCATTGGGATGGTACCGTCCTGCACCTGAGCAAGGGTGTTGTGATACAGGGCTTTCCAGTCGCCTGGTACCATAAAGATATCCAGACCAGCATTGATAGACTCAGGACAGCTTTGGTTGCTGCAACCTTTTACCTGGCCGTGACCATTCCAGTCACCAACGACAAAGCCGTCGAAGCCCATGCGCTCTTTTAATACGTCGGTTAACAGGTATTTATGGCCGTGTAATTTGTCACCATGCCAACTGTTAAATGACGCCATTACAGATTGGGCACCGGCGCTTAATCCGCCGACATAGCCCTGGGCATGGATATCAAACAATTGTTGCTCAGTAGCGATATTATCGCCCTGATCGTCACCGCCAACGGTGCCACCATCACCAATAAAGTGTTTTACCGTACTGATTACGCGCTGGTCGCTGAGGAAATCGCCGTCAGCATGGCCCTGTAAGCCGCGCACGACTGCCGCGGCGTATTCACGTACAATCGCCGGATTTTCTGAATAGCTTTCATAGGTACGACCCCAGCGATCGTCCTGCACCACCGCTACGGTCGGGGCAAATACCCAGTCGATACCGGTGGCCATCACTTCTTTTGCCGTGGTGTGGGCGATCTTTTCCATTAACTCCGGGTTATTTGCCGCACCCAGACCAATGTTGTGGGGAAACAGCGTGGCACCAATCACATTGTTGTGACCATGTACCGCATCTGTTCCCCACATGGTTGGAATCGTTGAGCCATCGACCGAATCGTCTATAGACGCCTGATAGAGCTCTTCTGCCAGAGCGATCCAGTCTTGCGGAGTGGCGTGTTTATTATTGCCCGGGAACGCGCCCCCACCATTTAGATATGAACCGAAACCATAGGTGCGCATATCGTCGACGCTGATATCGCGGATTTCTGGCTGAATCATCTGTGCGATTTTTTGCTCCAGCGTCATGTTCGCCATAATGGCGTCGACTTTGGCTTCTACTGCTGGGTCGGCTTTGACTGCGATATCCAGTTTAGGCCAGATAGCGGCGACATCGGTTTTAACCGCAGCCGTTGTATCGGCTGGTTGAGGAGAACAGGCGGTCAACAGACTCAGTGCAACCGCGCTGGCAATCAGTGACTTTTGCATGCATTACCCCTCAATTTGTGCTGGTTTGCAGCCACGCACACCGAAGTGCGCAATGTACAGATAACAAACGGCCGGCAGGATAAAGGACAACGTCAGACCAAAGTTGTCCGCCAGCATGCCCTGGAACAGCGGGATAATCGCACCGCCGACGATAGCCAGACACAAAATGCCTGAGCCTTGTGCTGTGTGTTTACCCAACCCGCGCAGGGCCAGGCTGAAGATTGTCGGGAACATGACAGAGTTACACAGTCCTACAGCCAGAATCGCCCACATGGCCACCGCACCGTCAGACAGCACAGATACCGCAATCAGCACTACCGCCATAATCGCGTTAAAGGCCAATACTTTTCCGCCGTGGATTTTTTGCATAATCACCGCACCGATGAAACGACCTACCATGGCACCGCCCCAGTAGTAAGCGATAAACTTCGCCGCGGTCGCTTCGGTCATACCCATCACACTTGGCTCAGCCAGGTAATTAACCAGCGTACTGCCAATCGCCACCTCTGCACCTACATAGACGAAGATACCGATGGCCCCCAACACCAAATGACGATAGTGCCAGGCTTTGCCTGTGATAACGCCTTCAGACGCATCGGCTGCATCATGATTGTGCAATGCCGGTAATTTCAGTACCGCAAAAATAACGGCCAGACCCAACAGCGCAGCGGCCAGGATCAGGTATGGTAACTGGACGGCTGACGAGTCACTGGCTGGCGTATGCTCGCCACCGGCAAAAATCAGCATCGAGCCGAAAAAGGGTGCTACGGTCGTACCGAACGAGTTGAATGCCTGCGTCATGGTCAGGCGTGATGGCGCGGTATCCGGGTCGCCCAGTGCGCTCACGTAAGGGTTGGCGGAAACCTGTAAAATCGTAATGCCTGAGGCCAGTACAAACAGTGCCAGCAGGAATAACGCATAAATATGCGTGCTGGCAGCAGGGTAGAACATCAAACAGCCCACACACGCAATGCTCAGCCCCACCACGATGCCTTTCTGGTAGCCGATTTTACCGACCAAAAAGCCAGCAGGCACCGACACAATAAAATACGCACTAAAGAAACAGAACTGGATTAACATCGCCTGGGTGTAATTCAGCTCAAAGGCGCCTTTCAGGTAAGGGATCAGGATATCATTCAGGCAGGTAATGAAGCCCCACATGAAAAATAAGGTAGTTAATGAAATCAGTGCGAAGCGGTAATTGCTGCCGCTGTTATTGGTGCTGGAAAGCGTTTGTGTTGGTGTTGAAATCGCCACGCGTTCACTCCTGGTTGACCTTTTGAAGTTAAGCGCTTACATTAACAATATGTAAGCGCTTTCATTTGTTTGATGATTACATGTAAAAGTTGCAAATTCAATTAAAAACTACGCAACGAAATGATCACAATTGCTAGCCATCGGTCACACCACAAAATGAATGGAATTATGCAAAAAATAAGCTTGCCGCCAGCATCCCGCATGCTGCAACCAGACTTCATCTACGGTGTGGCCACATCTTCGTTTCAGATTGAAGGGGCCAAAGATTCCCGGCTGCCTTGTATCTGGGATACTTTCTGCCAGCAACCGGGTGCCATTGCAGATAACTCAAATGGTGATATCGCCTGTGAGCACGTGGCGCGCTGGCAGCAGGATGTTGAGTTAATTGCCTCATTGGGCGTAGATGCCTACCGCTTGTCCATAGCGTGGCCGCGGGTAATGCACCAGGATGGTTCGTTGAACGAAGATGGACTTAACTTTTATGTGCAATTGATTGATGCCCTGACAGTAAAAGGCATTAAGGTGTTCGTCACCTTCTATCACTGGGACTTACCGCAATATCTGGAAGATCAGGGCGGGTGGTTAAATCGTCAGACTGCGTTTGCGTTTCGCGATTATGTTGAAGCCGTGGCTAAAGTGCTGGGTGACAAAGTTTACAGCTATGCCACGTTGAATGAGCCGTTTTGCTCCGGTTACCTGGGCTACGAGATAGGCGTACATGCACCGGGATTGACCGGCCGCAAAAACGGGCGTCAGGCGATACATAACTTATTGTTGGCGCATGGTCTGGCAATGCAGGTGTTACGCGAGCACTGTCCATCGAGCCAAAATGGCGTTGTGCTGAATTTCTCAACCAGTTATCCACTGGATGACTCACCAGAAAATCAGCGTGCTGCGCGCATCGCCGATGAATACATGAACTGGTGGTATCTGCACCCGCTGCTAAATGGTTGCTACCCACCTGTGATGGATTTGCTGGCAGAGGATGAGCGCCCGGATATTGAAGACGGGGATATGCAGATCATCGCCGCGTCGCTGGACTATCTCGGCATCAACTTCTACACCCGGCATGTTTTCAAAGCCACCGACGATGGTTGGTTTGAGCAGGTGATGCCTGAGAATGTGCCTCTGACGGATATGGGCTGGGAGATTTATCCTCAGTCATTTACCGATTTGTTAGTGCAATTGCAGCGCGAATACCCCAATCTGCCGCCAATCTACATCACCGAAAACGGTGCGGCGATGCCGGATAAATTAGTAGATGGGATGGTCAACGACGAGGATCGCATCGGTTATTTTCATGGCCATCTAAATGCGATCCATGCGGCAATCGAACAGGGTGTTCGTGTCGATGGTTATTTTGCCTGGAGCCTGATGGATAATTTTGAGTGGGCGCTGGGTTATGAGAAACGTTTCGGCATTGTGTACGTCGATTATCAAACCCAACAACGCACCATCAAGAATAGCGGGTTAGCCCTACGCGATTTATTTAATAGTAGAGCGAACGCCCGATAATCGGTAAATTGGTGCCCACAAAGGACATAATAACTAAAACAATGGCCACCATATACGAAGTATCAAAAGCTGCCGGGGTGTCGCTGGCAACCGTGTCACGAGTGATGAACGGTAACAGTAAAGTCAGTGAGCGCACCCGTAATAAAGTCTTAAAAGCGATGGATGAGCTGGGCTATCGGCCCAATGCTATCGCGCAATCTCTGGCTTCTAACCGGACCAACAGCGTCGGTTTGTTGGTGTCTGAACTGCACGGTTCATTCTTCGGCGACCTGATGAGTACAGTAGAAAAAGAACTGCGCGCTGACGGCAAACACGTGATTATTACCGCGGGTCACAGCGACGAAGCGCGGGAAAAAGAAGCCATCGAGTTTTTGAAAAGTCGCCGCTGCGATGCACTTATTCTGCATGCAGAAGCGGTCTGTGATGATTATCTGCGTGAATTAAACGAGTCGGGCGTGAGTCTCGTATTGGTTAACCGTATGGTGCCCGGCATGGAGCAGCAGTGCTTCGTGCTGGATAACGAAGCGGGCGGTTATTTGGCGACTAAAGCTGCCATAGACGCAGGTCATCGGGATATCGGTTACATCAGCGGGCCGCAAAGTAAAGAAGATGCCAGACAGCGTCTTGCCGGGCATGTGCGGGCGCTACGTGAAGCTGGCTTAAACACTGAAAACGCACTCGTTTACCAGGGGGATTATCACGAAAGTGAAGGTGCTAACGGCTTTAAGCAGTTGTGGCAACAACATCCGGGATTTTCTGCATTGATTTGTGCCAACGATGAAATGGCCTCCGGTGCCATGACAGCTGCGCGGGAAGAGGGGATTAATGTTCCCGAACAGCTATCAGTTGTGGGCTTCGATGATGTCTTATTTGCCCGTTACTTACACCCACGCTTAACCACCGTAGATAACCCGGTGTCGGCGATGGGCTTAATGGCGGCGCGTTGGGTATTACATAACGTATACAAGAAAAAGCTCTCCGGAGTGATAAAAAATGTCTTTTTACCCGAGCTGATTAGCCGGGATTCGCTGGGAACGCACCTATGAAAACCTTATCACCTGCGCTTATTTACACCCTGATTGTCTCACTCGGGGGATTTATCTTTGGTTTTGATGCGTCGGTGATATCCGGAACAGTTGGCTTTGTAAGCCGTGAATTTGATCTGACTACCTGGCAACAGGGCATGGTCGTCAGTGCACCTACACTGGGCGGCATTCTGGCCATGTTGGTGGCAGGGGCGATCAGTGACGCCATCGGACGACGTAAAACCCTGATTATCATTGCGTTGTTATATGTGTTTTCAGCCCTTGCCTCAGCGTTAGCATCCAGCTTTGAAATGCTGGTATTAGCCCGTTTTATTGGTGGATTAGCATTCTGCTCGCTGATGATTGCGCCAATTTATATTGCTGAAATCAGTGCCCCTGAACAACGTGGCCGAATGGTGTCGATTAATCAGCTTAATATTGTGTTTGGCTTTTCCGTCTCTTATTTCAGCAATTACTTCTTATTGCAGTGCAGTCAATCGGGTGCAGAGTGGGTCAGTAATATCGCGTTAGATACACAGACTTGGCGCTGGATGCTGGGGCTGGAACTCATCCCGGCGATCGCCTGGTTTGTATTGCTGTTCCGCATCCCTCGCAGTCCGCGTTGGTTGATGATGACCAATCAAACAGAAGAAGCGCGCAAGGTATTGGCGACCGATTTGGCGGAGTCTGAAGTTGAAGAAAAGCTCTCAACCATTCGCCATTCACTGGACGGACAAACCCCGCCCTTGTCAGAGCGCATTCGTGCGCTGGGGGCCAAATCTATGCGCTGGCCGTTATTTATTGGCTTAATTCTGGCGGTAGCGCAGCAGGCCACCGGGATAAATGTGATCTTTTTCTACGCCCCAACGATTTTTGAACAAAGTGGTGTGGGCACTAACGCGGCCTTTGTTCAGGCCACCTGGATAGGTGTGGTCAACGTGATATTTACCCTGGTCGCCATGTACATTATTGACCGGGGAGGGCGTAAGCCACTGTTAGTGATTGGCCTAAGTGGCATTGTCCTGAGTATGGCGCTGTGTGCTTACGGGTTTAAACAGGCAACCTATCAGCTATCTGAAGCGGCTATCACTGAATTTGTGCAGGCCAACCCAGGTGTAGAACCAGAGCATTTTGCCGCGATGCAGACACAGGTGTATGGGTCAGATATTGAATTTAAGCAGGCATTGCAGATGCATTTAGGTGAGGCTGCCGCGAAAACTCACGAGGGTGAATTGTTGCGTCTGGCAGGAAAGATGAATGCAACCCTGATCCTGATTGGCATTACCGCCTTTGTAGCGTCCTTTGCCATGTCGCTTGGGCCGGTAATGTGGGTAATGTTCTCTGAAATATTCCCCAACCATGTGCGCGGTGTGGCTATTTCGCTGGTTAGCGTGATTAACGGCCTGGTCAGCTTTCTTACCCAACTGGTGTTCCCCTGGGAGCTGGCTAATCTGGGCGCGGCTTACACCTTTGCCGTATTTGGGTTGTTTGCCTTGGTCGGACTGATTTTTGTTTTACGTTATTTGCCGGAAACCAAAGGGCGTACATTAGAAGAGATGCAGCAGGCCTTTAAGTAATTCAATTTGGTTGTTTTTTGACCTTGTTGCGCGGCAAGAGTATAAAGGAAGTATAGAAAAATCCGATAGTTAGTTAAGTAACTGAAAGAGGCGCCCCATGAACAATGATCTATTGTTTCCCATCCTGCCGCGCGAGGGGCGCAGCAATCCTGTGGCTGATGAGCATAAAGTCGAGCAGGTCAGCAAAGAAGCGCGCATCCGCGAAGTAAAAGATGATGAGAAAAATCTCACCGCTGAACAGCGCGAGCAGCGGGAAAAGCAGCAGCAACAAAAACAGCAAACCACGCCTAAACAGCCGGAAACCAGCAAAGAAGATGAAATCGATGCGCGGCCTGGCCATTTGGATATCTACGTCTAGTCTTTTCAGTTTCCGTTTCGGGAGACGACATTTCTATGTTTGAGTTACAGCCAGATGATATTTCTCTAGTTAGCCGCGGTCAGTTATTAGCCGTGATTCAGGCTCAGGCCGAGATCCTGATTAAAGGGCTGAATGAGCAGCAGGTCATGGATAAAATGGCATTGCTGGCGGAGGAGTTGACTCATGCGGCCGGCGCTGTGGTCGAGCTAATTGACGGAGATGACATGGTCTACCAGGCTGCCACCGGGGTCGCCCGTCAGCAGTTGGGGATGCATATTCGCGCCATCAACAGCTTGTCGGGGCTGTGCGTGCGTGAGAACAAAGTCCTTAACTGTGAGGATGTCAGTCAGGATCCTCGCGTCAATAAAGAGGCCTGTGACAAAATAGGGATCCAATCGATGCTGGTATGCCCATTGAGATTTGATGGTGAGTTATTGGGCGTCCTTAAGGTCTTTTCGCCACACAAATACTCGTTTGATGATATTGATGAGCAGATATTGGATTTAGCCGCGCGCATTATTGCGGTGTCTATGCATGCGGCGCAATTAGGTGAAAATTAAGCTTTCTGGCTGGCCAGATATTTATCCAGCGCATTGGCAAATTGCTGTTTATCCCTATCGGTAAGTGGCGGTGGTCCGCCGGTGTGTACACCGCTACTGCGCATGGTATCCATAAAATCCCGCATATTAAGCCGTGAACGTATGGTATCGGTGCGGTACATCTCTCCTCTGGGATGCAAAGCATGCGCGCCTTTTTCCATTACCTCGGCAGCCAGCGGGATATCCTGAGTAATTACTAAATCCCCTGCTGCGACCCGCGACACTATTTCATCATCTGCTTTATCGAATCCTGACTCGACCACCAAACTCTGAATTAGTTTGGATGCCGGTGTACGGATATATTGGTTTGCAACCAGGAACATCGGGGTTTGGGTGCGCTGGGCCGCCCTAAACAATATTTCCCGAATCGATACCGGACAGGCATCGGCGTCAACCCAAATGGTCATGAATTTACCTCGATAGCCTGTTGCAGGCCTTGTTCTGTTTCAATAATCAGCGAGCGTGGCTGAAAACTTTCTGCGCTGGCTTCCTTCAGCGCCTGAGCGAATTTTTCCGGATGTTGCTCGTTCAGCAGGCTGCCTGGCTGCAGGTTAAGATAAATCTGGTCGTAGCGGCGCACTTCAGTTTCGCTGATACGTCGATAAATGTGTGAACGATTGAGTTCATTGGTGTGACTTAACCCTGCACTGGCGATAATTTCCATCGCCGCCTTGACGGTTTTGCGCTGAAAGTTCGCCACCCGCTGAGCCTTATCGCCAACCACCAGACCTTTGGCCAGTGACGCTTTTTGCGTGGCAATACCGGTAGGACATTCGTTGGTATTGCACACCAGTGACTGCACACAGCCCAGCGCTACCATCATGCCGCGCGCACTGTTACACAGATCTGCGCCAAGTGCCAGATTGCGCACCAGATGAAATCCGGTAAAAACCTTGCCACTGGCAATGATTCTGACGTCTTTACGTAAATCAAATCCTACTAAGGCATCACTTACGAACGCGAGTGCTTCATGCAGCGGCATGCCTACTGAATTGGAGTACTCCAGCGGGGCCGCGCCGGTGCCACCTTCACCGCCATCTACGGTAATAAAGTCCGGCACAATGCCGGTTTCCCGCATGGCTTTACACAACGCGATAAACTCACTGGTGCGACCGATACACAATTTAAAGCCCACTGGTTTGCCACCACTCAAACTGCGTAGCCGGGCAATAAAATGCATCATTTCAAGCGGCGTGGAGAACGCACTGTGGCCTGGTGGCGAGTTAACCTGCGTATGGGGCTCAACCAGACGAATACGGGCGATTTCAGCGGTATTTTTATCCGCCGGTAAAATCCCGCCATGACCGGGTTTGGCGCCTTGCGATAACTTGAGTTCAATCATTTTGATTTGCGGTTTTTGTGCAGTGGCAGCAAAGTGTTCGTGATCAAACTCGCCTTTGTCATTGCGGCAGCCAAAATAACCGGTACCGATTTGCCAGACTAAATCCCCGCCGTGTTCGAGATGATAAGGGCTAACGCTGCCTTCGCCGGTATTGTGATAAAAGTTGCCCAGTTTGGCGCCTTTATTCAACGCACGAATGGCATTGTTACTCAGTGCACCAAAACTCATGGCTGAAACATTAAAAATACTGGCTTCATAGGGCTGAGTGCACTGTTTATTACCAATCTTTACTCTTGCCGGCGACTCATGAGCCTCAAAATGTTTGGCGGCGATGGAGTGGCCGATCCACTCATAGCCCACCCGTCGCACATCCAGTTTGGTGCCATAAGGCGAAGAGTCGGTATTGTTTTTGGCACGCTGATAGATAAGCGAGCGATACATGCGATTGATCGGCGCGCCACTGGTATCCGATTCAAAAAAGTACTGACGCAGAAACGGACGCATGGCTTCCATCATCCAGCGGCCGCGCGCGAACAAAGGAAAATTGCGCCACAGAGTATGGCGGGTTTGCACCATATCGTGCACGCCCACTAAAAACAGCCAGCCCCAGATCACAAATAACCAGCTCATCGATGGCCAGCGCCATGCCAACAGCCCGAGCAGGGTGGCAAACAATGCAAAAACGATAAAAAACAGGTGTCGCATGGGGATTCCTTTTAGCAAACCTGTGTTCATCCTGCATAAAAGCGCGCGAGATGTCGAGGATGCTGCATCAGTGATGACGTGTCCGTCTGTATCGACTAAGTGACTGAATACGTATGTATTTGGCGGTGGAAAGTCGTGGCGGCGGAGTGCTTCGGGTAATATTTTGCCTTTAACATGTTGATAACATCCTGTACGTTTTTAGCGCGTCACAGTCAGGGAACAAGAATAATGCATAACAACAAACCGCAACTGGGTTTCTGGCAAATCTGGAATATGTGTTTTGGCTTTCTCGGTATTCAATTCGGCTTTGCGCTACAAAACGCCAATGTCAGCCGGATCTTCGAGACTCTGGGAGCTGATTACAACAATCTGGCCATCTTGTGGGTTGCTGCGCCGGTTACCGGCTTAATTGTTCAACCTATCATTGGATATCTGAGTGATAACACCTGGACCCGTTTGGGACGCCGTCGCCCTTATTTCCTGATGGGAGCGGTGTTAGCTTGTACTGCCCTGTTTATTATGCCCCATAGCCCAACGCTATGGATTGCGGCGGGTATGTTGTGGATTTTAGATGCCTCCATCAATATTTCCATGGAGCCTACCCGGGCCTTTGTCGGTGATATGTTACCGAAAAATCAGCGGGGCACCGGCTACGCCATGCAGAGCTTTTTTATCGGCGTCGCCTCTGTTATCGCCTCAGCGTTACCATGGATGATGGCCAACTGGTTCGACATCAGTAATACCGCGCCGGCTGGGATGATCCCGGATTCGGTGAAGTTCTCGTTTTATTTTGGTGGCATCGCGTTTTTAGGCGCCATTATCTGGACTGTGGTGACCACTCCGGAATACAGCCCTGAGCAACAAGCCGAATTTGAAAAAGCCGAACTGGCCCAAGCCGGTAGTGAAGAGGTGATGTATCACAGCGAAACGCGCAGTGCGAAGACTTATTTCCAATGGGGCGGCGTGAGCACTCTGATTGGCTTGGTTGCTGGTGGCTACATACATCAAAACATCGCTACGCTGGATAAAAATCTGTATATCCTCGCAGGTATCTTTTTACTGTTTGGTCTGCTGCAACTGGTCGCCGGTTGGTTAACCACACAAGCGAAAACCAATAACGGTTTTGTGACTGTGATGGGGGATTTATTCGCCATGCCGGCGGCGATGCGCCAGTTGGCGTTTGTACAGTTTTTCTCGTGGTTCCCGTTTTTTGCCATGTGGACCTATATGACTGCTGCGGTGACGTCATATCACTTTGGTACCGGCGATCCTACCTCCTCTTTATATGCCGAAGGCGCGGATTGGGTCGGTATCTTATTTTCCACTTATAACGGTGTGACCGTGATTGCGGCATTGATTATTCCACTACTGGTTAAACGCATTGGCCTGAAAACTACCCACATGGTTAACCTGGTACTAGGTGGCCTTGGCTTTATTTCCTTCGTGCTGATCCGTGACCCGGATTATCTGGTGCTGCCTATGATTGGTGTTGGGTTTGCCTGGGCATCTATCTTGTCGCTGCCCTATGCAATTCTGTCCAACGTATTGCCGACCCGCAAAATGGGCGTGTTTATGGGGATTTTTAACTATTTCATCGTGTTACCACAGATTCTGGCGGCCAGTGTGTTAGGTTTTCTGGTCAGTAAAATCTTCGATAATCAACCAGTCTTTGCACTGGTTGTGGGCGGTGCCAGTATGTTGCTCGCCGGGGCGCTGGCTCTGCGGGTTCAACAACCAAAGGATGTTGCATAATGATGAAACCAGTTTTTAAAACGCTGACGGCGGCTGCGGTGTTGGCGGCGTTACAAGGCTGTCAGCAAACGCCACCTGAGCAAACTCAGTCGAATCATACGCCGGTAGAAATCGTGGGCACTACCCATCCTTTTGCCGCTGAGTCTATTTACTTTGTGATGACTGACCGGTTTGTAGATGGTGATCCCAGCAATAACTATCCAAACCAAGGGGGCGAACACCCCACCTATCAGCTGCCGTTAAACGGCCCCGATGGCCAGATGGCGTATGTAGGTTACATGGGTGGCGATTTCAAAGGTATAGCCAATAATGCCGATTATATTCGCGATTTAGGATTCACTGCGGTGTGGTTGTCGCCGGTAGTGGATAACCCGGATGAGGCGTTCGCCGGTGGTGAGCCCATTGAATTTGCTGGCGCATTCAAAGATGGCGGTAAAACAGGTTATCACGGCTATTGGGCGTCTAACTTTTATAAAGAAGACGAGCATTGGGTTTCTGCCGATATGGATTTTAAAGCGCTGGATGCAGCTTTGGATGCCAAAGGGTTGAAAACCGTGTTGGATATCGTCGCAAACCATGGTTCACCGTCATTCAGCATGCCGGTTGATCAGCCTAAGTTTGGTGAAATTTATGATGCAGAGGGCAAGTTGGTGGCGGATCATCAGAACTTGCCACCATCGCAATTGGATGAGGCAAACCCGTTACATCAGTTTTTCCGTCATGAGCCGGATATTCTGCAATTATCCAATCTGGATGACCGTTCACCTAAAGTGCGCGATTACCTGATTAACTCTTATCTGCATTGGTTGGCTCAGGGCGCCGATGCCATTCGTATTGACACTATTAAGCATGTGCCCCACGCATTCTGGAAAGAAATGAGTGACAGGGTGCGTGCCGAGTATCCGAACTTATTTATGTTCGGGGAAAGTTACGATTACAAACCGGAGTTTATCGCCCAGCACACCTTGCCTGAAAATGGCGCCATTTCTGTGCTGGATTTCCCGGGGCAAAAGGCGATAAGTGAAGTATTTAGTCAGCAGGATAGCGACTTTGCCCGCTTACAGGATTACCTGTTTTTAAGCGACGCGCCGTATGCCAATGTCTATGAACTGACGACCTTTTATGATAACCATGATATGCCACGCATGAATGCCAGCGATGAGGGCTTTATCGATGCGCACAACTGGTTATTTACCAGTCGGGGTATTCCGGTGGTGTACATGGGCTCGGAAATGGGCTTTATGCGTGGCACAGCCGAGCATACCGGCAATCGTAATTATCTGGGTCAGTCCGGGTTAGCGATGGCCCGGCAAAGCCCGATTTTTGAGCCGTTAAAGCGCATCGCTAACGTGCGTAAACAGGTTGCGGCGTTACAGCGTGGTGTGCAGGTGAATCTGGATTTCAGTGGCAATACCGCGGCGTTTTACCGGGTGTTGCAATATCAGGGACAGCACCAGATTGCCTTAGTTTTGCTTAACAAAGGTGATAAAGCGGCGGAGTTTACGATCACCGACATGCTGCAACCGGGTGTGTGGACAAATCAGATGACGGATAAAGTCCAGTCAGTATCCCGTGCGTTGACCGATACCGTGCCCGCTCATGGCGTTTCGGTATGGGTGGTCAATACTCCGGTGACGCAACCGGCTCTGCTACAACAAATAGCGCGTCAGATGCAGTAATATCTCAGACACAATTTGAAACACAAACACCACCAGGAATCGCAGCCTTGTGGTGTTTTTTTTTATTTGAACTGATATTTTTGTCGATTCGCCGCAACTTGTTGATGTTGTCGGCCTCCAATTACATAGAACGATAAAAATCAGAAGTTACCTTATGAAACCAGGAAAAATCGCCCTACTTGTTGCAGCGGCTAGCTGTACCTTATCTGCCTCGGCAAATCAGCCGGAAAATTACGTACATGCCGACAGTCTGGATACTGTACGTACACATCACTTATTGCGGCTCAGCGCGAAAAAAGACAATGGCGTGCGTTTCGCAGTTCGTCCTGAATTGATGGTCGGTGACAGTCGCTATGTCAGAAGCCGTGCAGCGACCCATTTACAGCGCATTCTTTCGAATCAAGGCATGACTTATGGTGGTCAGTTTTCGTTAAAACACCTGCAAAATGCACCGGGAAAACCTGTTGTCGCCACTTATAAGCAAACACTGGATAACATTGATATAGCGGGTCAGCACATCACCTTGCTGATGAACCAGTCGCTGGAATTGCTCGCAACCAGTGGTGAGGCGCTGAACTTACCGAAGAGCTCACAGGGGTTTCAACTGAGCGATGTGCAGGTTGTCGGCAAGGCTTTGCAAGATCTTAAGCTGGACTCGCAGACCCTACAGCCTGACGGGAGTCAGGGGGCATATCGTTTAGTGACAGTTGAGGGATTGAGTCAACCCGTCCGGGTTAAGTCTGTATGGTATCCGCTGAAGAAAAAACTCGAGCCAGCGTATCAATTAGAGGTGCTGTACCACGATGTGCAAACCCGACAACTGGAGGGCGTAAAATATACCATCAGTGCGGTAGATGGCACGATTCTACTGCGTAAAAACCTGTCAAACCGGATTGCCCACAGCTACCGGACATTTGCAGATGTGGCTTATCCGCATATCCCGTTCGATAGTCCCGCCGGGAGTGATTTGAGTCCGCTACCAGGCAATGAGTTTTTCGATTTGTCCACTACGGAACAGGGCGTTTTTGTTGAGCCGGAGATTGCCCAATCGCTTATTAATCTGGAAGCTGGGCCGATCACTAACCCTTCGCAACATCCCTGGATAAGTGATGCAGCGAGTCAGTCATCCCATTGCTATTCATTGCCTGTGGGGCAACATGGGACGTGCGGCAATAATGTCGTAGCCTATGTGGATCTCGGCGCTGATGGATACGATGTTGCCGACGGTGATGTGTTAGTCAGTACCAGTCAAAATGGTGAGTTTGATTATGTTTTCTCGGCGGATACGTCCAGTACCAGCACGGAAAATCAGGCTGCCGCTGTGGTTAACCTTTTTTACACCATCAACTGGATGCATGACTGGTTTTATGAAGCCGGTTTTGACGAAGCGTCAGGCAATGCGCAAATTTCTAATTATGCCCGCGGCGGCTTAGAAGGTGACCCTATTCTTGCTGAGGCACAGGATCGTACCGATGTGGAAGACGGTATCATTCAGGAAAATAACGCCAATATGCTCACCCCATCTGATGGCGGTAAACCGCGCATGCAAATGTATTTGTGGGACGGGATTATTAGCTCCACATTTTCACTTAGCGGCGTGACAGGCCTTACTGATCCGGAGCATCTCAACAGTTCATTTGGTCTGGAAAGTTTTGATATCACGGGTTCATTAGTGCAGGCAGAAGATGCAGCCACTGGCACTCGCTATGACGCTTGTGAAACCCTGACAAATGCCGCTGCGCTATCGGGCAAGATCGCATTGGTTGAGCGTGGAAGTTGTTTGTTTACCGAAAAGGCCCAGAAAGTTAAAGCGGCTGGTGCCATTGGCATGGTGGCGTACAACAACGAAGATGCGGGCCCGATTGTCATGGGGGGGGATGATGCTGTCGACATTCCTGCCGTTATGGTTAGCCGTTCCGATGGACTTGCCATTCGCCAGGCCGCACAAAATGGCACGGTGTCGGCCCATCTGACCCGGGAAGAAAATAAACGTGACGGCACATTGGACAACAGTATCGTCATCCATGAATGGGCGCACTATCTGAGTAATCGTCTGGTAAATGATGGTGACGGTTTGTATAACCAACAAGGCGGTTCAATGGGCGAGGGTTGGAGTGATTTTGTTGCTCTGATGACGCTGGTGCGCGAAGGTGATGACATTGATGGGATTTATCCGACCGGCGCTTACGCCGTAGTTGGGCAGAATTTGGGTTATGGCCTTGAGAGAGATGATGCCAATCGCCTGGCCTATTCTTATGGTCTGCGTCGTTTACCATACAGTGCCGATTTTGCGGTCAATGCCCTGACATTTAAACACATTGAAGAGGGCATCGCCCTACCTGCGGGCAATAAGCCGCAATACGGCAGCAATGGCAATGGTAATTCAGAGGTGCACGCTTCGGGTGAAGTATGGGCCGTGACCTTATGGCAGGGTTTTGTTGCACTGGTAAACGAATATGGTTTAAACGCTGCCCAGCAACGGATGAAAGATTATCTGGTAGCGGGTTTAAAACTGACTCCGGCAATTCCAACGTTTACTGAAGCCCGTGACGCTATGCTAATGGCAGCTAAATCTGTTAGCGAATTGGATTATCAACTGCTGGCCGAGGCGTTTGCGTCGCGCGGGATGGGCGTCACAGCACAAAGCCCGGATCGCTTTGATGACCTGCATACAGGCGTAGTGGAAGACTTTGATGCTTTCGCGGTAGCGCTGCAACCGACACAGGTAGACATTGATTACAGCACCTCCGCCTGCGATGCCGATATGTCGCTGGATATTGGCGAGACGGCGACGCTGTCAGTGACGCTGAAAAACATCGGTAATCTGGATTACAGTGGCTTACAGCTGACATTGGAGCCAATAGATGGGCTGAGTTATCCGGATGGTGCCAGCGTTTCAATCCCTGTGATTGCATCCGGTAGTGCGACCACAGTTAGTGTGCCGGTTACGCTGGACGCGATGCAAAGCGCGGAACAAACAACCCAGACAATACGTTACAGCTTAAGTGGTGACCCGCAACTCAAATCTATTGACGGTCCTGAGTTGGTGGTCAGTATTAATGTGGATGTGGTGCAACAGGCAGCGCAACCAGACTGGCGTGATCGTGCTGCAACATTAATAGATTGGCAGACACAGAGCACTTATGCGGACGAGCTGTCCACCGCATTGTGGCATCTTACCGACACGACAATCGATGGCGTAACGTATGCGAGTTGGGTGGCGTCGGACATACCCGCACAAGGCTCTCAGTCCCTGACCAGTCCAGTGATGAATGTTGCGGCAAACGGAGCGTTTAGTTTTTCGTTCTGGCACAAGTACGACTTTGAGGCTACCACGGATGAAAATGGTGAGGTGACAGTCGCCTATGATGCAGGGATGTTGCAGGTTCGCACGGATAACGGTGCTTGGCAGACCGTTGCGCAAGCCGGAGGCAGTTTGGACCTTGGTTATCTGAGTCTGGCGGTCGAGGATGGCGCACCGGTTGTTGGCGGAAATCTCGCCTATTCCGGCAGTCAGGAATGGGTAAAAGAGACATTACGTTTCCCTGCTGGCGTTGTGAATGGAAAGGAAATCCAAATTCGTTTTGTTATCGGAACTGACTCGTACGTTGGTGATAAAGGTTGGACTATCGCTGAGCCGCAAGTGACAGGGCTTGCGGAGGGGACCTTCAGCACATCTGTGTTGGATAATGAATCTTGTGGATTTGTGGCACCACAAATCACCATCAGTGGCCCGCAGCGGGTCGATGAGAAAACCGCATCGGGCGAGCCTTCAGTGATCACCCTCAATGCCAATGTTGTCGATACTGATAGCAGTGATTTTACATACCACTGGAGTTTTAGTGGTGCATTAGATGTGCAAGGAACCAGTGATCAGGCGTCAGTAAACATATTGGCACCGGATGTCGCAGGAGAGTACGTCTTTACCGCGATGGTAGAGGTATCTGATGGGCAATTTGTGGTTACAGAATCCTATGAAGTAACTGTGGTTGGCGGTAATGAAGCGCCGACGATTACGTCTACCAGTACCTCTAAAACGGTGACATCAGGCAGTACGACTACGCTGTTAGCGGATATTTATGATCCCAATGGTGATGCGATGACCGTGCAATGGACGCAAATTTCAGGTCCAACAGCGGTGCTGACTAAACAAAGCGAGACTAATTTGAAGGTTACTGCGCCGACTGTAACGCAGCGGTCTACGGTAACCATTCAAGCCGTGGTTAGTGATGGTCAACTGCAAAGTAGTCCTCTGACGTTCACCGTTAATGTGAACCCAAGAGTCACAACGACACCGTCATCATCTGGTGGCGGTGGTGGCATCGGAGCAGGGTTAGTTTTGTTAGTGGCGGCAGGTATTATTGGCCGTCGACGAAAGACTCATTAACGAACGAATAAAAAAGGCTCCTTATTGGAGCCTTTTTTATTTGGGAAAACAATCAGCAGAGCTAATTACAAGCTGCTTAGCAAGCGCATTACCTCATCGCTGGCTTGTTCCATACGGGTAAAATGTTGCACCGCTGCGTGGAAGTCACCATTTGCGGCGGCCCGTAAACCATCAATACCCTGTTGATGAACTTGTTTATGCGGCTCATCAAGCTTTTTGAACGCATTATTACTGCCAAATTTTGTTTTACCTTCACCGTGACACCACCGGCCGAGACGGCAATCGCTATGACTGGTAAATTCTTCCGGGCGCATATTATTTTTACCCAGCGCAGTTTCGTACACTTTAGCTTTCCACACCACATGGTCGAGCTTAACTAAATCCACGAAACCCTGATTAACCGAGCCGCTGATCAGTGCCTGCATGTTACCAAATGCAGAAGATACGGCCTTGTACGTTTGTCCCAGTTCTTCAATGCCCTGAGAAAGTTCAGCATTGGCTTCCTGCAGAGAATTCACCGATGCCACACTGGTATCGGTACCTACTTTAATTTTTTGCACAAGCCCGCCGACTTCCTCGGCTGACTCATTGGTATTGGTGGCCAGCGCACGTACCTCATCGGCAACGACCGAGAAGCCTCGGCCGGCTTCACCTGCGCGTGCCGCTTCGATGGCTGCGTTTAGTGCCAGCAGGTTGGTTTGGTCGGAAATTTTCGAGATGGTATTAACGAATGTGTAAATGCTGTCCGCGATGTCTTTAAGTGAAGAAATACTCACCGACATACCTTGCATATCTGCGGTAACGCCCTGAATGCCTGAAGTGATACGGCTTAATGATGAGGCGCTCTTACTGAACGTTTGGTTCACGGTATCGATATCAGCCGCTTCTCTCTGTAAATGCTCATATCCTTGTTGTGTAGCGCTGCGGATCGCTTCAATTTGGTTAAGGCTGGTAAGCAGAGAGTCGACCAACATCCTGCGCATATCCGGCGCTTTTAGTTGGCTAAGTTTCTGTTCCAACTCACTGATATGCTCAAGTGCTGCATTTTTTTCACCGGATTCGGTGGCAAGCTGCTTCTTGGTGGCTTCTAGTTGCTTTTCTAATTGTTCAAATCGGGATTTGCTTACAAACATGGGACATACCAGGTAGTGTGGATTTCAATCTGCCTGCATACGCGAATAAAACGTGGCAAGCACCTTTACACGGATTAATCATGTATAACACAAAGTGCGTAAAAGGTTTATCGACAAAAAAAGTAAAAAATAAATGAAATCGACCGAAATATTTAACAGAATCAAGTGCCTTTTGAGCGAATCTGTTTTCACTACACTATGCTTTAGCCTGTGAAAATGAGGTTGGCCCGCCGGAGGCGGGCACTAAAGGAAAACGGATGTTGAGTTTGTTGTTCAGGAATACTGCATGTTTTCAGTCTTAATCTGTGATGATTCTCTGGTTGCCCGCAAACAGGTAGCGAAATGTCTGCCCGATGACTGGGATGTGAGTATTCATTTCGCTAAACATGGTGAAGATGCCTTGGAGCAAATTCGCGCCGGCAAAGGCCAGTTGTTGTTACTTGATCTGAATATGCCGGTGTTGGATGGGTATGAAACCTTAAAACATATTCAGGAAGAGGCGCTGCCTACGCGTACCATTGTCATCTCCGGAGATATTCAGCCCAAAGCGCATAACCGTGTACTAGAGCTGGGCGCGCTGGATTTTATTCAAAAGCCGGTTAATGCAGAAACTCTGCAGTCATTGCTGTCCAAATTTGATATCTACACCAAAACAGATGAGCCGAAAAAGCAGTTAGATGGTTTAGATCCGCAAATCCGGGATTGTTATCAGGAAATCAGTAACATCGCGATGGGGCAGGCAGGTGATCACTTAGCCCGGATGCTTAATGTATTTGTGGAGTTGCCGATCCCCAATGTCAATCTGATTGAAGTGTCTGAATTACACATGATGCTGACGGATATCGAGGAGAAAGAATCGGTGTCCGGTATTTGTCAGGGCTTTGTAGGTCCGGGTGTTAGTGGCGAGGCGCTGTTTATCCTCAGTGATAGCGGGGTGGGCGAACTGGCACAGATTCTTGGCATTGAAGGCGACATCGATGACAAGACACAGCTCGAAGTGATGATGGATGCCGCCAATATTCTGATTGGTACCTGCTTAAATGGGTTGGCTGAACAGTTAGACATGCATTTCAGTCAGGGACATCCGGTCATTCTTGGTCAGCATTACAATATTCGCGATCTGATCAATACCAATAAGGCCCGCTGGCGACGCACGCTGGCTATTGAGCTAAGTTACGGGTTGGAGGGCTTCAGTGTTCACTGTGATTTATTACTATTCATCACGGAAGAGTCTATGAAGATTATGAACGCCAAACTGGCGCACTTTATGGAGGATCTGGCATGAACGAAGAAATGCAGGAATTCCACTGGATGATGACTCTGTTGCAAAACGTCGATGTCGGGCTGGTGGTGCTAAATCGGGATTATCAGGTCAAAGTCTGGAATGGTTTTATGGAAAGTCATTCGGGTTTACTGCCATCTCATGTGCGCGATAAATCCATTTTTGAATTATTTCCCGAAATCAATGAAGACTGGTTCCGGCGCAAATGCTGGCCCGTATTTGATCTTAAAAGCCGCGCCTTTATTGTGTGGGAACAAACCACCTATCTTATTCGGTTTCCTAATTACCGTCCGATCACCGGCAGCGAAGAAGTCATGTACCAAAACATCGTATTGTCGCCGATTGTTAGCCCCACAGGGGAAGTCGATGCCATCTGTATGATGATTTACGATGTGACCGATGTCGCGGCAGGCAAAAAAGCACTGGAGTCTGCGCAGGTTGCACTCAATGAGACATTGGAACTGCAAGAATAATCTTCAGGCTTGGTTGTTGCTGACGATATAGATACAGGGTTTCAAACGGATAATCTGACGATATGCGCGTAGTTTGGGTATTTTTGTTATCTTCATTTATGCTGGTTAGTGGTTGTGGCGGAAGCCTGCAAGCCGACAGTAATGATACCAATCAACCCCAGTCACCGCTGGCAAACGTTATCGCTCCAGATGATTTCTCAGTTAACGAGAGAACCAGTGTTGCGTTGACGGCTCGTGGTCGCGGTCAAACAACGACGCTCACCTATCGCTGGCAAGTGACGCCAACCCTGACAATTAATCATGCCGATACCAGTGTGGCGGATGCCAGTTTTCAGGCGCCTTTAGTGGTAAGCCCCAGTGCCTACCGTTTTACCGTGACGGTTACCGATGGCAATGGCAACACAGCGTCAGATGATGTGCTGGTAACTATTGTGCCAGTCAACGAGCCGCCGATCGCAGCGATTGAGGCAAATCAAATAGATGGCTTTGCTCAAAATACCTATCCGGCAGGAGAAACGATTATTCTGGATGCCAGCAGCAGTGTCGATGCTGACCCTCCAACCGGATTAGATCCCATTGCCAGTTACGACTGGCAGCAAACCAGTGGCCCGGATGTCACTCAGGGGGTGAGCCTGAGCAGTGATGTGCTGGAATTTACCGCGCCGGTACAGGACCCAGCTTCGACCCTGACGTTTTTGTTAACCGTGACCGATCAGGAAGGCGCGCAGGACACCACGGAGATCAGCCTGAACGTGTATGCCGCCAGTGACACCTTGCCTACGGTGTCAGCCGGCCAAACGCAGCAGGTACAAAGCGGCGATGTTATTTTTCTGACTGGCAGCGCTACATCAGTGAATCCTAACGCTTTTCCATTGAGTTACCAGTGGCTAAATGACTCGCAGCTGCGGCCGCAAATAATCAATGATATTGCCAGCCAGACCTATGCGATTGCGCCGACAGTCAGCAGCACCGATTCTGCCACGTTTACCCTCGAGGTGACCGATATATTGGGTAATCAGGTTGACGACAGTGTGGATGTGGTCGTTACGCCCGCGCCCATTGCGCGATTGAATGACACCGGCGTGACGATTCGCACCGATAATGACGGTTCGTTTACCGTGCCGGTCAGCACCTTTCCTGGTCAGGATGCGGATAATGGCCGGGACTCTGCGGCACAGAACGGTTTGCTGGCTAAGGCCGGGCGTGGGGATCGGGGCTTTGATTACACCCGCATTGACATGCTCGGTGATGAAACAGACGTCACCGGAGGCGTGACCCGCTGTGTGCGGGATAACCTGACGGGCTTGATTTGGGAAGTGAAACAAGCCGGCGATGCAGTGCAGGATAATGCTGCAAGCTACACCTGGTTTCAGACTGCAAATACCGGGGGATACGAGGGCGTCGCCAATGGCAGTGCCGCCAGTTGCGGCATCAGTACCTGTGATACCAGTAGTTACATTACGGCGGTTAATGCCATGGGCCTGTGTGGCGCTTACGATTGGCGCTTACCCACAGTGGCAGAACTGCTGAGTATCGTGCATTACGGACGAACGCTGCCGCCACTGATTGACCAAAACTATTTCCCTAACGCGATAAACAGCACCACAGTTCCTCAGTGGTACTGGACCAGCGTCTCCAGTGCCGAAGGGAGTTTAGGTACCGCGCAAAACGCCTGGGCGGTGGATTTTAATAGCGGCAACGATAATTTTTTACCCAAGGCCAGTGCGGCTTATATTCGTTTAGTTCGGGGAGGGCGCCAATAATGCGTGGCGTAATCATGCTGTGTGTAGCGCTGTTCAGTCCGCTCGGTCTGGCCATTACCTGTTTTGATGAAATAGATGAAACCACCCCGACTAATCGATTTATTCAGTACGACAATGGTACGGTGCGGGATAACGTCACTCAGTTGGTGTGGATGCGTTGTGCAGTTGGACAGAGTTGGGATGCGACCAATGAACAGTGTAGTGGCGATCCGACCAAATACACCTGGCAGGGCGCGCTGCAATATGCCCATGGTTTGATTTATGCGGATGCCAGAGGGTGGCGGTTACCGAATATCAAGGAATTGGCCTCCCTGGTGGAGCGTCAGTGCGCCCGCCCCTCGATTAATATTGAGGTGTTCGATAATACCGCGGCGGACGATTACTGGAGCAGTACGCCGTCATTAATCGAGCTGGACGCGGCGTGGGTGGTAGCGTTTGATAGTGGCAGTAATGCGCTCAAGGACAAGCAGTTGGCTACTTACATTCGTTTAGTACGTATTGCGAATTAACCTGTTTTTCTCCCCCCTGATCTGGCGGTGCTTGTCAGTGCCGCTTTGTTTAGTGTAAAACCCCTGTAAATTCATCCGAAGACTGTGTGACGTGCGAAATACTCGTTGGTTTTTACTGCTAGGTGTCCTGATAAGCGGCGGTGCGCGCGCCGATTTTTCCTGCTCGGCGGATTTTGAGATGGGCGTGTTGGTGGCGGACAATCATATCCGAGTGATGCAGGATGGTCGAACCCGTTATCAGATTAATCCTAATGGCCAGTTAATTGTGGATGGCCGATTGGTGGAATTACCGGCCCGGGAAGCACAAATGCTGCAACAGTTTGAAGGCGGATTACGTTACACCATTCCCAAGATGGTGACGCTGGCCAGCGAAGGCATTGAGCTGGCGATTGAGACGGTGCAGCATGTGTATCAGAACCTGGTGGGCGAAAGCTCAAGTAACTACGAGCGCATGCAAGCAGCACTCGAGCGAGTGCGCGAGAAAGTCATGACTAAATATGTACGCGCAGGGGATAATTTTTTTATCGGGCCACGCAGTGTGGAAAATGTCGATGAACTGATGGAAGCCGAGATCGAGCTTGAACTGGAACATGCGTTTAACACCACCATTGGCGGCCTGCTGTCGGCCATCGGCGGCTTGAGTCGGGGTGATGGGGATAACGAAGGCTTCAGTAGTTTCGATACCATGGGGGCTGAAATTGAGCGTCAGGTGGGGCCGCAGGCACAAATCCTGCGAAAAAAAGCCCGTTGGTTTTGTGGCAAGCTACAGCGTCTGGACTCAGTAGAAGAGGCGCTGCGGGTAGCAATTCCTGCGCTGGCGCCGTTTAATATGATCACTACCGGGGATGATTCAATCCCCAGCTCAGACAAGGGTTTCTAGCAGATTATTCAGATAGCGCCGACCCAGTTCACTGACCTGCCAGCTGTCTGTATCCTCAAGTAACAAGCCTGAATCCACCGCTTTGGCGATTTTATCCGCTAAGCCAAACTGACTCAGTTTCAATCCGGTAAAGGCCGCGTAATCCTGTTTTGGGCAGGGTTCAGTCAGGCGCAGGCGGTTCATCATAAATTCAAAGGGCAAATCATCTGCGCCAATATGCCATTGCTCGTCAATGTAGGGGCGGGCCAGATCCATATAGCCTTTGGGATGTTTGACCTTGACGGTACGAAAAATTTGGCCTTTTTCAGGCAAGGTTATCTTGCCGTGCGCGCCGCAACCAATGCCCAGATAATCGCCGAATCGCCAGTAGTTGAGATTATGCTGACATTGCATGCCAGCTTGGCTGTAAGCCGAAATTTCATATTGCTGATAGCCTGCGGCAGTCAGTTTATCGTGCCCCTGCTGCTGAATATCCCACAACACCTCATCTTCTGGCAGGCGCGGGGGTTTACTGGCGAATTGGGTATTGGGTTCTATGGTCAGCTGATACCAGCTCAGATGAGGTGGGTGCTGGGCGATGGCCAGATCCAAATCAGACATGGCATCAGTCAGCGATTGTTCCGGTAAACCGTGCATCAAATCCAGATTAAAGCTGCGTAAACCCGCCGCGCGGGCAAAGCCGGCTGCGTTTAATGCTTGAGTACTGTCGTGAATACGACCAAGGCGCTTCAGTTTATCTCCCTGAAAACTTTGCACGCCAATGGATATACGATTGACGCCAGCGGCCACAAACCCCGGGAAACGGTCGGTTTCCAGCGTGCCTGGGTTGGCTTCCAGGGTAATTTCTGCATCGGGAGCAAGGTTCACTCGTTGGGCTACGCCATGCAGCAGGGTAGCAATACCCTCTGCACTGAACAGGCTCGGCGTGCCACCACCAATAAAAATACTGTGTACGTGACGATTACCCACCAACGACACGTCATTGGCCAAATCATCCAGCAAATGGGCAATGTAGGCTTTCTCCGGTAAATCGGCCTTTTGTCCGTGAGAATTGAAGTCGCAATAGGGGCATTTCTGTACACACCAGGGGATGTGAATATACAGGGACAGCGGCGGCGCGATCATACTGACTCGGCTTGTAGCAGGCTAACGAGTTGCTGAAGCGCTTGTCCCCTATGGCTTAGCTGGTTCTTTACCGGCTTTTCCAGTTGCGCAGCCGTTTTGTTGTGGCCCGGCACCCAAAACACCGGATCATAACCAAAGCCGCCGTCGCCCTGACGAGCGCTCAGGATCTCCCCGTGCCACTGGCCCTGACAGATAATCGGCAGTGGATCGTCTGCATGGCGCAGGTAAACCAACACACAGACAAATTTCGCGCTGCGTTTGCCAGACTCAATCCCCTGTAATGCCTGCAGTAACTTATCAATATTGTTGCTGTCGTTGCTGGGCAAACCGGCATAGCGGGCCGAGTAAATGCCCGGCGCACCACCTAATGCGTCCACTACCAGTCCAGAGTCGTCAGCTATACAGGGCAATCCGGTAATGCGAGCAGCATGTCGGGCTTTAATAATGGCGTTTTCTACAAAGGTGCTGCCGGTTTCTTCCACATCGTCTACCTGCCACTGGCTTTGTGGGCTGACGTTCAAGCCAAGTGGCGCGAGCAAATCGCTTAACTCGTTGACTTTACCCTGATTGCCGGTAGCCAATACGATATGTTGTGTCATGCAGGATCCTGTAAAATTCAATCGTTATTCAGTGGCCTGACTGAGCAGGCGTGTGCGCGGCGGATAATAGCAAATATCCAGCTTGCCTTCGCCTTTGTAATAAAAAAATGGATTGTCGCGAGTGCGTGCCGATTGCAGCCGCTTTTGCACTGACTCACCATTACTGCGTTCTACCTCAATGAGCAGTATGTCGGTGTCTGCCAGTTTATCGCCCAACTTAGCGCTAATGATCTTACCGCGTTTGCCAGGGTCATCGATGACGCCACCGTTAGCAAGTTCACCGCGTGGCAACGCCTGTAACAATGGCATACCCCAGATAACCCGGCCAAATACGCTCATATTGCGATCCAAATGCCTCGGGGCCTGACCAATTACCACATAAAAATCGCTGGCACCTGAGTTAAGCTCAGTACTCCGTGCCATGGCTACAGTGCCCGGGCAATGTGTCAGCCAATGTTCATTGCTTTGTTGGTCGCGCGCCGCAGGGAAGCCCTGCCAATAACCGGTTTCATCTGCGAAAAAAGCGGGCTTTTGCTCTACCTGCAACAAGTTGGTGTCTGACACAACGGCCACCTCTGCTTTGAGTGGCTGATTAAAATCAGACGTGCGGGTTTCACTCACATCGCCGGCCTGTGCCACAAACCCGTCTATGACCCGATAGAAATCCAGACCATCATAAAACCCGCTGTCGACCAGGTTTTTGAATTGTTTAACATGGTTAGGTGCGGCAAATGGCGCTAATTCAATGATTACCGGCCCTTGTTCTAATTGCAGATACACCAGATTATCAGCAGGTGGTGTGTACCAGTCATTGTCATTAGCCAGCACGTGACCACTGAGCAGGCTAAGTAACAGGAAAACTTTTTTCATGGGGATCCTTTTTTATTGTTGCCTAAGTTTGAGTAGGGTAGATTAGCATCGTTGTTCACCAGAATAGGAAGCGCAAGGTGTTGAAGTCAAAAGGTTTTACCCTGATCGAGTTGATCGTGGTTATCGTAATTTTGGGTATTCTGGCGGTGGTCGCCGCGCCTAAGTTTGTAGACATCAGTAGTGATGCGCGCACCGCCAGTTTTAAGGCAGTCGGTGCCGCCTTCAGGGATGGGGTGAATCAGGTGCATTACAAATGGCTAATCAGCGGTAATAATCAGGCGCAACTAAATTTTATTGCCATTAGCGATCCCGTTGCAGGTGGCGATTTAAGCGTTAATGCAGCAGGCTATCCCGCCGACACCCGAGGTGTCAGTCTTACATTAAATAGTGAAGCCGATTGCATCGATGTATGGCGCGCGGTGTTAGACAGCGGGGATTTTAAGGTTGAAGGTGATCAATCAGCGCAGGTCGAAGCAACCTATAACGGCGCCAATAATTGCACCTACACGCTGGTCGCGAATAATTTGCTGACGGTGGATTATGACTCAAATTCTGGCCAGGTGAGCATTAACTTCTAAGCTCACCCGGCGCAGGAATTACTTTTTCGGAGCCGTTTTCTTAACGGCTTTTTTTGCGCCTTTTTTCTTGGCTTTTTTCTTCTTAACCGAGGCTTTAGCTTCTTTGTGCTTAGGGCGCAGGCTGTCAATGACGCGACGCTTAAGCTTTTGCTCAGTGTATCGCTCGATTTTACCCAGAATATCCACATCATGGGCTTCAACCAGTGAAATCGCCGTACCTTTGTTACCAGCCCGGCCAGTACGACCAATGCGGTGTACATACACGTCGGCGGTGCGCGGCATATCGTAGTTAATTACATGGCTGATATTGGCTACATCAATACCCCGCGCCGCAACGTCCGTGGCAAGCAGAATATTGATGCGTCCTTGCTTGAACGCTTCGATGGCGGCCAGACGCTTGTCCTGCGGCATCTCGCCCTGCAGGAAACAATAGCGGATCTGGTCTGAGTCCAGCTTTGAACGCAGTTCCATCAGACGGTCACGGGTCTTCACGAACACAATCCCTACCTCGACCTGCTCAGTCAGAATGTGTTTGAGTAACTGGTATTTGTGTTCAGCGTCGTCAGCCAGATGGATCCACTGATGGATTTTGCCTTGTTCTTTGCGGCTAGGATTGGCTTCCAGTAGCACGGGCTCATTCAGCAGTTCCTCGGCAAAACGCTTGATGCCGCGGCCTTCCAGCGTGGCAGAGAACAGCATGCTTTGTTTACGCCAGCGCGCTTCTGCGGAAATCTGGTTCACAATAGGTGAGAAACCCATATCCAGCATGCGATCCGCTTCATCCAGAATCAGCATTTCGATATTACGGCAATCGAATAATTCTTTTTCGATATGCTCAAACAAACGGCCTGGGGTGGCGACCAGAATGTCCGGTTGGCTCTCAATGGTATCTCTGTCTGTGCCGTAGTTGATGCCGCCAGTGATTACGCCACAGACCAGATCGGTATGGCGGGTGATGGCTTGGGCTTGTTCATATACCTGCACCGCCAGTTCGCGGGTGGGGGTTAAGATCAATACTCGCGCTGAGCCAGGCTCCATACGAGGAAAATCCAGCAGGAACTGACACGCGGGCAGCAAAAATGCCGCGGTCTTACCGGTACCCGTGGGGGCAGAGGCCAGAATATCTTTACCTTCCATCGCGGCTGGAATGGTGAGCTGCTGGATACTGGTGGGAGTTTTGTAGCCCATTTCGGCCACGGCCTGACACAGGCTTTCGTCT
The DNA here is from genome assembly GCF_004329715.1 of Bowmanella sp. JS7-9. Classification (GTDB taxonomy): domain Bacteria; phylum Pseudomonadota; class Gammaproteobacteria; order Enterobacterales; family Alteromonadaceae; genus Pseudobowmanella; species Pseudobowmanella zhangzhouensis. Next base: position 184,729 of record NZ_JXSY01000005.1, on the reverse strand, counting down.
AGTTCGAGTTGATCAAACATCATAATATTAACTAATTGAAATTGGCCGCAATTATAGAGGAAGCCGCGACGCTTCGCAGTAAAAAGCGTCTAATGATGGGTTTGTTGCCAGCTGTGCTTAAAGTCGTTCAACGCGGCGATACGGGCAATATCCAGTTGCTCGCGAATCTGTTTGCCCTGATAACCAGCGTCAATAATGCTTTTTACCTCAACTGCGCTGGCTATATTAAACGCCTGCCGGACGTAATCAGCCTGCAAATACGGGGTAGACTCAAATCCGCTACGGCCACGGGCATCGGCACGGCAGGCAGTGAGGAAATCGTCGAAGCGTTGTGGTTTACGCCAGGCATCGGCACTGTCGAATAAATTCAGCAGGGTGGCGGGGCGTAATTCGAATGCACGATGCACATGGCTGTGATATTCGCTGACCAGCAGCGCCAGATCACGGCATTCGTTTGGTGCGCGGATGCGCTCGCACAAATCGCGAATGGCCTGCAACCCGAGGGTTTCGTGACCACGGTGGGACGGCCAGCGCTGCGCGGGAGTCAGGCCTTTACCCACATCATGCACCAGTGCAGCGAAACGTACGCTGAGCTTGTCGCTCAGCTGACAGGCCTGCTCTAACACCATCAGAGTGTGCACTCCTGTGTCGATTTCCGGATGCCACATGGCAGGATTGGGCACGCCCCATAATCTATCCAGCTCCATAAACCAGTATTCCAACGCGTCACAGCGGTGGAGTACATCAAAGTAGATATGTGGGTCGTGTTCGCCCAGAGCACGGGCGGTCTCCTGCCATACCCGCTCCGGGCTGAGCGTATTGAGTTCACCATGTTGAGCGATATCACTCATTAAGTTGATCGTTTCGCCGGCGATGCGAAAACCCAGATGATGAAAACGGGCAGCGAAGCGTGCGACGCGCAGAACCCGTAATGGATCCTCGCTAAAGGCGGGAGAAACATGACGCAGAATTTTGTCCTGCAGATCACGCAAACCGCCGTAAGGGTCGATAATTTTGCCGGTTTCATCCTCTGCCATGGCATTGATTGTCAGATCCCTGCGCAGTAAATCTAATTCGAGGGTGACGTCTTTGGAGGTGTCGCAACTAAAACCGGTATATCCGGTGCCAGTTTTACGCTCGGTGCGAGCAAGGGCATATTCTTCGTTACTTTGGGGATGTAAAAAAACCGGGAAGTCTTTTCCTACCTGAATAAAGCCCTGTTCCAGCATTTGCTCAGAAGAGGCACCCACAACTACCCAGTCTTTATCCTTAACGGGCAAATGAAGTAACTTATCGCGAACTGCGCCGCCGACCAGATAAATTTGCATGCCATACCCTATTCACAACGATAGGGTCATTGTGACTTAATTTTCTTTGGGGATAAATGTTTGTGGTTCTGCCTGCTTAACATGCACTGGCTTCTTGAGAATTTTCCAGGGAGCCAGTAACCATACGAAAAATAGCAGGGCACACACAGTAATCGCGCTGGTCAGTTCAGCCAAACAGGTCATGATGACCCAAAACGTATTGGTAGGGAGCAGAAAAAAGCCCGCTAAACAGACGGCGAGGACGATCAATACAAGTCTTAACATTCCTTGTTCCTTCTTGAGTTAATCTGGTTAAAAAATGCCCAAATGGTAATTTTGGGTGGCGAATTATAAGGCTATTAGATTTTGATGTCGAATTTATGTAATGCCTGCGACATTTTCATGACAGTAAATGCGCTTTGACTTCCGCATCCACACCGGATAGTTTGGCGTTATTCACCAGTAACGTAGCCGTGTTTGTGTATTTAAGTTATTTCGGGCTGACCGATAACCCTTTTTCCATCGCACCTAATCCGGATTTTTTGTATATGAGTCCACGCCACAAAGAGGCGTTGGCGCATTTGAATTTTGGCTTAAGAGAAACCGGTGGCTTTGTCATGCTGACCGGTGAGGTGGGGACGGGCAAAACCACCGTATCTCGCAAATTGCTGCAGCAATTACCCGCTAATACCCAGGTGGCGATGATTCTCAATCCAACGTTGAGCGCAATGGAATTACTCGCCACGGTATGTGATGAACTTAAAATTCGTTACGTGGTGAAAAAGGCCAGTCTGAAATACTTTACTGACCTAATCCTTAAAAAGCTGGCGAGCAACCACAGTAATTCTATCAATACTGTGCTGATCATTGATGAAGCGCAGCACCTTCAGCCTGAAGTGCTGGAGCAGTTGCGTCTGTTAACCAATCTGGAAACCGACCGTGAAAAACTGCTGAAAGTGGTATTGATTGGTCAGCCAGAATTACAGCTATTGCTAAAGCGTAATGAATTACGTCAGTTAGCCCAGCGTATCACTGCGCGGTATCACCTGATGCCGTTGGATAAGGCTGAGGTACGCGACTATATCGGCCACCGATTGGGCGTGGTACACGGTCATGCCGGGATTTTCAGTCCCCAGGCCATCATCCTTGCCTATGAAATTTCCGCTGGGATCCCGAGAGTGATGAATCTGTTGTGCGACCGCGCACTAACACTGGCGTTTCCCCGCCAGGAACGGCAGGTCAGCCAGCGGGTATTTAACGCCGCCGCGAATCAGGTATTGGGGCCCGATGTGGTTGAGCAGCGTCTTGCCAAACATCGCAGCGCAATGGGCAAAGTAGCGTTTTTCGGTGCGTTGTTGGCCGGATTTATGGCAGGGCAGTGGTATGCATAAAGTCAGCATTGATGCGTTGCAGCCTGGTATGGTGATAATTGCGATCAGCCAACAACAGGGGCCGGTAGCGATTAAGAAATCAGGTCTAGTCACCAGTGTGGATATGGTTAATGGTCTGCGTGAAATGGGCGTAACAGAGGTAGAAATCGACCCGGAACAAACCGTTGAGATCGATGGCGCGCCAGTGTTGTCACCTAACCATAAGCTGGTGAGTCGGCAGCACCATGTACAGCACACCCAGTCCGAGCAATTTAACCGCAGCTTATTTTTGCCTTCCATTGCCGACATCCCCTCTCAGTGGCAGGAAGCATGGAACGAAACCAAATTCTACGCCCTGCGCATTGGCAGTGGGTTGCTGGTCGGTGCGGCACTGGCGGTCGTGTCACAGTTTATCTTGCGGGGTGACTGGCCAAACCGTGCGTTGCCGATAACGCAGGAGGCGGAACAAGCGGAATCGCAGTTATCGGCACTCAGCGACTCAGCGCAGGGCACAGACGAGAAAACCGCAGTGCCAGCACAGACAACGGGTGAACAAACTGGCGGGCCGGTTGCGTCTGCCAGCGAAACCAATGAAGAATCCCCTATTGTGTCGTCTCCGCCGGCAGAGACAGCTACACAGTCCGAAGTTCAGAGCTCCGCAGCTGAGCAACAAGCTCAAGGCAATGACATGGCGGATGAGGTGGATCCAGAGCTGCTGGCACGCTTCAACGAAGCTGTCAAAGCGGTCAGTGATGAACCGGCGGATAATACCGTGCCGACTGCTCCTGCTGCCAACACGGTACCCAGAGTGGATCAGTTACCTGCCTGGATCTTAACCGCGTTGCCCCGCATGCAGTTTTCTACCCACATGTACGCATCCGACCCTGAGGGCCGCTGGGTGCGGGTTAATGGCGTAGAATTACACGAGGGTGAATGGCTGACCGACAAGCTACAACTGCTGGAGATCACGCCGCAAAAGGTGATTATGAGTTATCAGGGCAATCGCTTTAGCCTCAATGCCCTGACGGACTGGTAACTAACCGCGGATAAATTTCATGAGTCCGGCCGTACCATCTTTGTTTTCCATGGCATCGATAATGTGTACATCCGGCTCACGCATCAGGTTTATTACATGGGGAGGAACATCCCGCTTTTTCTCCGTATCGAAAATCACCATCACCATAGGGCGATCCGGATGGTCGGGTATTTGCCGGAATACTACCCCTATCAGATTATTGGACAGCTTGACCATGCTGCCAGTGGGGTAACTGCCCATATGAGAGACAAACAGTGAGACCAGAGACTGATCCAGTGTCTCTTTTTCTTCCTCGCGCATAATCCTGAACGCCTCTGAGTTATTAAATCCATTTCTGAAGGGACGACTGGTGGTTAGGGCGTCGAATGTGTCTACCACTGCGACCAGTCTCGCCCCCAGTGACACCTGTTCACCGCGTAAACCGCCCGGATAACCACTGCCATCTAAGCGTTCATGATGCTGGCGGATTAAATTGATCCCCAGTTCGGTGACACAATCCGATTGTTCGGCAAGCTCGACCGCCCACTCCACGTGCTGTCGCATTTGGCGGGCTTCTTTGTCGTTAAGTTCCCCAAATTTATGGGTTAGTAACAAAGGCAGGCGAGCCATACCAATGTCCATAATCATCGCGCCTAAGCCGTATTGGTAAATATCATCCCGTGATAGCTTCAATTTTTTAGCCAGCACAGTGGTCAGAATGACGCAATTCACCGAGTGATCGAGAATATATTGCTCGGCTTGTTTGAGCTGGGCAATGACACACATGGCATCGGGTGAGTCGAATACCGCATCAACAATCTGACCGGATAATTCGCCGACCAGATTAACGTCGATGGTTTTTTGCGCGGCGATACGCTCTAAAAAGATAGAATGACGCTCTTTGACCTGCTCATATACTTCCATAGCGGCTTGCATTTGCGACTGGAAGTCAGCGATATCTTCCTCGTTAGGTTGAAATAACACGTCGTCCGGAGTTTGGTGCACACTACGGGACAGATCGATTTCAACCGCTAACACACCATTGCTGCGCATCTGTTCGATATCATCGCCACTACGGATCATGCCGGGCGAAGCCAGTTTAATCGGCTTTACGTGATCCGTAATGCGGGTAACAAACATTCCTTTTACCAGATGATCAATCTGCACATCTTGCAGCATGTTTACTCAAACCCCTAAGTAACCTCAGTTTATTCGCCTGTAACTATTGGAAATTGCAGCCTGTTGGTCAAGTACAGGCTGCAAAAAAGAGTAAATATTATCCGGTGTTAGCGCCAAACTGGCAGGGCGTGTTCATAACCTTCAATCGCGGCGATTTCTTCCAGCGTTTGGCCAATCGCATCCAGCCCTTTAAGCAACGTGTTTTTGTGGGCAGGGTCTATTTCAAAGTTAAAGTGGAGCGGGCCGCAGGTGACACGTTGCGCCACCAGATCAATTTGCAATTGGGTCTGCGGGGACGCTGCCAGATAGGAAAATAACTGGTCAATTTCATTCACACTCAACGCCACAGGCAGCAATTGGTTGTTGATACAATTGCCGTAAAAAATGTCGGCAAAGCTGCTGGCCAGCACCGCTTTAAAGCCATAGTCAGTTAACGCCCAGGGCGCGTGTTCCCGCGACGAGCCACAACCAAAATTCTGCCGGGTTAACAAAACAGAGGCACCCTGGTACTCGGGACGATTGAGTACAAAGTCAGGATTAAGCTGTTGCTCGTTGGCATCCAGATAGCGCCAGTCATGGAAAAGATGTTTACCATAACCACTGCGGCTGACTGACGTCAGAAACTGCTTGGGAATAATCTGATCGGTATCCACATTGGCCATATCTAAAGGTACAGCGATTCCGCTGTGCTGAGTAAATCCACTCATGAGTGACTCCCGTTTAACGTTCTGACGTCAACAAAATGTCCGTGCAGCGCAGCCGCAGCAGCCATTGCCGGGCTGACTAAATGGGTGCGGGCTCCGCGCCCCTGACGGCCTTCGAAGTTCCGGTTACTGGTGGATGCACAGCGATCGCCCGGGCCGAGGATATCATCATTCATGCCTAGACACATGGAACAGCCCGGTAAGCGCCATTCGAATCCGGCTTGCAGGAAAATTTGATCTAACCCTTCCGCTTCGGCCTGCTGTTTCACTTCGTTGGAACCCGGCACTACAATCGCAGTTACGCTGCTGGCGACGCGGCCACGTTTGGCGATGTCTGCTGCGGCGCGCAAATCTTCGATGCGGCTGTTGGTGCAGGAGCCAATAAACACGTGGCTGACCGCTACATCGGTGAGATGCTGCCCCGGGGTTAAGCCCATATAAGTGAGCGCTTTTTGACAGGAGGTTTGTTCTACCTCGTCGCTGAAATCCTGTGGTGCGGGCACAGGTGTTGTTACTGAACTCACCTGACCTGGATTGGTGCCCCAGGTGACCTGAGGGGCAATATCTGCCGCGTCTAAGCGGACGATGGAATCGAAATGAGCGTCGGCATCGCTGGGTAAACTCTGCCACCATTCAAGTGCCTGTTGCCAGCTATGGCCTTGAGGGGCAAATTCACGTCCTTGCAGGTACGCGAATGTGACGGCATCAGGAGCAATCATGCCTGCCTTGGCACCGGCTTCGATGCTCATATTGCAGATGGTCATGCGCGCTTCCATGGACAAGCCTTCAATGGCACTGCCGGCGTATTCAATGACGTGGCCAGTGGCGCCGGCGTGACCGATTTTGCCGATAATTGCGAGGATAATGTCTTTGGCGGTAACGCCCAGACCCAGCTCGCCGTTGACCTCGATTTTCATGCTCTTCGGTTTGACCTGTTTCAAGGTTTGAGTGGCCAGCACGTGCTCAACCTGAGAGGTACCGATACCGAACGCCAATGCGCCAAATGCACCATGGGTGGCCGTGTGAGAATCACCACACACCACTGTCATTCCGGGCAGAATCAAGCCGCGCTCCGGGCCAATAACATGCACGATGCCTTGTTTCTGATGGCCAACCGGATAAAGCGAGATACCATGTGCTTCGCAGTTTTGCATCAGGGTGCGCAGTTGCAGGGCATTGGTGGGGCCACAGGCATCCAGCGCCAGTGAGCGAGTAGAAATACTATGGTCCATGGTCGCAAACGTGCGATCCGGGCGACGTACCTTGCGACCTTTGTCGTTCAAGCCGGCAAAGGCCTGTGGTGACGTTACTTCATGAATCAAATGCCGATCGATATACAACAGACAATCATCGCCGTTTTGGCTGACGATATGGGCATCCCAGACTTTATCAAATAAGCTTTTTCCCATGGGTTACAGCTCCAAAATATGATGACATACCGCGTCACCGACGTCGGCAGTGGATTTCGCCAGATGGCGCTCGGCGGGGGCGAGTAATTCTGCGGTCAGTACGCCACTGGCCAGGGTTGCCAGCACGGCCTGTTCAATCGCATCCGCCGCCTCCTGTTGGTTAAGGCTGTAGCGTAGCAACATCGCCGCAGATAAAATTTGTGCCAGTGGATTGGCGAGGCCTTTACCTGCGATATCCGGTGCACTGCCGCCGGCCGGTTCATATAACCCGAACCCGTCGGCATTGATGCTGGCAGATGGTAATAACCCCATCGAACCGGTGATCATGGCGCATTCGTCACTGATAATGTCGCCAAACAGGTTGGAACACAGCAATACATCGAATTGGTTCGGGTAGCGAATGAGTTGCATAGTTGCGTTGTCTATATAGATATGTTCCAGCGTCACATCCGGATAATCTTTGCTAACCTCTTCAGTCACTTCACGCCATAAACGGCTGCACACCAGGACATTGGCTTTGTCTACGGAGGTGACTTTTTTGCCACGCAAACGCGCCGCTTCGAATGCAGCAACCGCAATTCGGCGAATTTCACGACGGCTATAACGCATGGTATCGAAGGCGTATTGTTCTTCGCCTTCGCCGCTTAATCCCTTGGGCTGACCGAAATAAATCCCACTGGTTAGTTCACGCACCACTAATACATCAAATCCGCTGGCGGCAATGTCTGCACGAAGTGGTGATAAGGCTTCCAGGCCGGGATAGATTTTGGCAGGACGCAAATTGCCGAATAAATCGAAATGACTACGCAGGGTTAACAGTGCAGCGCGTTCCGGACGTTGTTCCAGTGGCAGCGCATCCCATTTGGGGCCGCCAATTGAGCCAAATAAAATGGCCTGTGCGGCTTCACAGCCTGCCAAAGTGGCAGCGGGCAGGGCATGGCCATGCTTATCGATAGCGCAGCCGCCTACATCAAATGCGTTTAAGGTAAACGACAGATTAAATTTTTGTTCGATACAACGCAGTACTTTGACGGCTTCGGCCATGACCTCAGGGCCGATTCCATCGCCGGCCAAGACTGCGATATTAAAACTACTCATCCTTATACTCCGCTAATTTTCAGGCCAGATTGCTGACGCTGGATATCAATTTGGTCGGCCATATGGGTGTTATTCAGCACGAAGATCAATGCCTTGACCCCGGACTCAACAATATCGGTGGCAAGGCCAATACCGTGAAAACGGCGACCATGGTATTCGGCAACCACGCTTACCTGTGCCAGCGCATCGGCGCCTTCGCCTTTTGAGTCCAGTTTAAAGTCAACGATGTCAATGTCGCTCACGCCGGTCGCCTGAATAATCGCATTAAATGCCGCGTCCACCGGACCATTGCCTACCGCCGTAGCTGTCACTTCCTGATCCTCGCCGATACGTAATTTAACCGTGGCGCTGGGCACGATATTGCGTCCTGCGTTAGCTTGTAAATAGGTTAATTCATAGCGGGCTTGCTGGTGTTTTTGCTGGTCGAAAAACACCAGTGCTTCCAGATCGTAGTCATACACCTGGCCTTTCTTATCTGCCAGTGCCAGAAAATTGCTGTACAGCGTGTCTAAATCGTAATCCGACTCCTGATAACCCAGTTCCTGCATGCGGTGTTTAATCACATGGCGACCGGAGCGGGAGGTCAGATTCAGGGTGTTTTTATTAATGCCGACGCTTTCCGGCGTCATGATTTCGTAGGTATTTTGCGCTTTTAAAACCCCATCCTGATGGATCCCTGAGGAATGGCTGAATGCATTGCTGCCAACAATGGCTTTATTGGCCTGTACAGGCATATTGCACAATTGGCTGACCAGTTTGGAGGTGCGATAGATTTCCTGTGAGTTAATCCCGGTACGCAGACCCACCAGCGCTTCACGGGTTTTCAGGATCATCGCCACTTCTTCCAGTGAACAGTTGCCAGCGCGCTCACCAATACCATTGATAGTGCATTCAATTTGCCGTGCACCATGCTCGACCGCCGCCAGCGAGTTGGCCACCGCCAGGCCCAAATCGTTATGACAATGCACAGAAATTACCGCTTTATCGATATTGGGTACCCGGTTAAACAGGTTGTGGATAATGCCACCAAATTCACTGGGAATGGTATAACCGACCGTATCCGGAATATTTACCGTAGTTGCCCCAGCGTTGATTGCGGCTTCGACCATACGGCACAGATAGTCGATATGGGTACGGCCGGCGTCTTCACAGGAAAACTCCACGTCATCGGTATAGCGACGAGCCCGGCCGATGGCGCGCACGGCCATGTCGACCACTTCATCCTGAGATTTACGTAATTTGCTGTCCACGTGGATAGCGGAGGTCGCAATAAACGTATGGATTCGAAAGCGTTCGGCGACTTTTAATGCTTCACCGCAGGCATCGATATCTGCATCGACTGCGCGGGATAAACCCGCGACGACTGAATTCTTTACCTGGCGAGCGATGGCCTGCACCGATTGAAAATCGCCGGGTGAGGATACCGGGAAACCGGCCTCAATAATGTCGACGCCGAGTCGTTCCAAAGCCAGGGCAATTTGTACTTTCTCTTTCATGGTGAGGCTCGCTGGCAGCGCCTGCTCGCCATCACGCAAGGTGGTATCAAATATCAATACCCTGTCATTCATTGCCCTTACTCCTGTGTTCGCCATTATTGATAAATTAGGATAAATATTTCGCCAAGCCAGATATGAAAAAACCCGTGCGGTGCACGGGTTTTTGTCGAAAACTGTCGCTATTGCTTACAGTCTACCCGTGCAGTCTTGCTGCCATTAGGAGTAGAAGAAGAGCAATGCGTTGAATTTTCATGGTATCGAATCTGGTGTTTTTTGCTGGAGATAGTTTTACCCGTTTAAGGGGGCTAAAACAACCCTTTAAGGTGGTTTTATCCTAAAAAAGTGAGTTTTTAATGAAGTGCGGGTTTTTAACCGGGGTAGGTCGTCCAATCTTTTGAACGTTTGAATCTAAATCAGAACAGGAAGTGTCGCTTAAATGCTTGAATATGCTTGTGTTTATCCAATAGAGTTTAGCGCTAACTGCATGAGATGGTTGCTGAAGCCTTTTATTGGTAGCAACAGTTGATGCTGATGTCATCGTAAACACAAGGACTCTGGATGATTGTTGAAATTCTGCTGCATACGCCAATCTGGGTGTATGGCTTGTTTATAGGCTTAACCCTGCTGGGCTGGCAGCAAAGCCGCTCGCGTCTGGTTAAACAACCTGTGCTGTTTATCTTGCCTGCAGGTATGTTGCTGTTATCGTTTTTCGGCGTCACGTCCAGTTTCGGCTATTCCTTCGCAGTTATGCTGTATTGGGTGTTTGGTGCCAGTGTGTGCACTTTGTCGGGTCTTAAGCTTTTTCCTTCCTCCTCTGCCAAATATCAACAGGCGACGGGCTCCTTCCATGTGCCAGGCAGCTGGTGGCCGTCGGTGTTTATTATGGCGATATTTTTTACCAAGTATGCTGTCGGGGTCGTTTCCAGCATTCATCCGGAGGTATTTAACAACCTGAATCTGGTGCTTGGGCTCGCCGGGTTATACGGGGTGTTGACTGGCACGTTTTTTACCCGTGCCATCCGGGTGCTGAAGGTGAAATATCGCAGTGAGGAGTCCATGGCGATAGACCACTAGTATCTTACTTTGAGTAAATGTTCCGGTCCTGATACGGCATCATGTCGGTTTTCGCCCCCTCCCGATAGGGGCGGCCCCTTTTGGGTCTGTCTAAAAGCGTTGTCATCAAGGTGGGTAGTGAATAATAACGGGAGGTCAAAAGCTGGATTTGGCTTTACCAGGTCTACGAATAGGAAAATTTATCGACTATGCGTCGTGAGTGCCACTTTCGGATTCTTCCAGTTAATCCGGGTCGACAATAACAGCTCTCGCAAGGTTAACGCACGTGGTTGGCCTTTACCCTTGTGTGTCCAGGTATGCCCACAACAGGCGGCGGTGTAGCTGGCTTTATCCGGCAACAGCCATCGTTTTTCTACCTGACCCGTTTGCTGCCATTCGCCGGTCAGATTAAACCAGCCGTGTTTATTCAAATGAATACGCGGTTGTTCGCTATCGATACGGTCGATAGAGTCCAGCTCGAGACTTTCCTGACCGTGTTCAATCACGGCAACTACCAGTGGCATGCCGATCTGGCACTGGCGCACCCATTGACGACATTTTTCGCCATCCTGTTTGGCGGAAAACGCCTTGGGCGCTTGTTTGGCCTGCCAACTGGCGTTGTGAAAGTCCACCTCAAGCGGTGTGTTGTGGCTGGTTAAGAAGCGTGCGGCGGATTTTATATGGTGACTCAGGCCGGACAAGCGGCGTTTGAGTAAGCTGGCCTGACTCAATGACGAATTGGCCAGTTGGCTGAGTTCCCGCTCATACAACGCATTGCACAATTCAGCAAAGTGAAGTGCCTGATGGTCTGCGCTGAAAATGTCGGTCTGTGTATGCTGCATGGTTACTCAACAATAAAAAGGGCGCTGCTGCGCCCTTTACTGTAACCGATTATTGGCCTTTGATCTCGCTACGACCGTTATAAATTGCTTTTTCACCCAGCTCCTGCTCGATGCGCAGTAATTGGTTGTATTTGGCAACGCGGTCAGAGCGGCACAGTGAACCAGTTTTGATCTGGCCTGCAGCGGTACCCACTGCCAAATCAGCAATGGTGGCATCTTCCGTTTCACCACTACGGTGTGAAATAACCGCGGTGTAACCGGCATCTTTTGCCATCTTGATCGCCGCCAGTGTTTCCGTCAGTGAACCGATTTGGTTGAACTTGATCAGGATAGAGTTGGCTATGCCGTTATCGATACCACGCTTAAGGATTTTGGTGTTGGTCACAAACAGATCATCACCGACCAGTTGCACGCGCTCGCCAATCTTCTTGGTCAGGCTAGCCCAGCCGTCCCAATCGCTTTCGTCCAGACCGTCTTCGATAGACACGATAGGATACTTGCTGCTCAGATCAGCGAGGAAATCACCGAAACCTTCAGAGTCGAAGACTTTGCCTTCACCTGACAGGTCATATTTACCGTTTTTGTAGAACTCAGAAGCAGCACAGTCCAGCGCCAGAGTGATATCTTTATCCATCACGTAGCCAGCTTTCTCAACCGCTTCAACGATAACGGCCAGTGCTTCCTCGTTGGATGACAGGTTAGGAGCAAAGCCACCTTCATCACCCACGGCAGTATTCAGGCCTTTGGCGCTGAGTACTTTTTTCAGGTTATGGAAGATTTCCGCACCCATTCGCAGCGCTTCAGAGAAACTCTTTGCGCCGACTGGTTGCACCATAAATTCCTGAATATCTACGTTGTTGTCGGCGTGCTCACCACCGTTGATGATATTCATCATCGGCACGGGCAGGCTGTATTGTCCCGGAGTGCCATTCAGATCGGCAATGTGCTGATACAAAGGCACGCCTTTGTGCATGGCGGCCGCTTTTGCGGTAGCCAATGACACAGCCAGAATCGCGTTAGCACCAAACTTTTCTTTGTTCTCAGTGCCATCCAAATCAATCATGATTTGGTCGATATTGGCTTGCTCCAGCGCATTTTGGCCCAGTAAGGCTTGCTGAATCTCGTTATTCACCGCGGATACCGCTTTGAGTACGCCTTTACCCAGATAACGAGCTTTATCACCGTCACGCAGTTCCAGCGCTTCGCGGGTACCGGTTGATGCACCACTGGGTGCACAAGCGCGGCCAAATGCACCGCAAGTTAAAAATACGTCGGCTTCGACAGTAGGATTACCCCGTGAGTCCAGTACTTCACGGCCGATAATCTTAGCAATGCTAGACATGCTGTACCCTCTTGTTTGTTACTTGTTGAAATTAAATTAGTTATGTTGCTTATGAAAATCCCCAGCGGCTTTCACAAACCCTTCAAACAATGGGTGACCATCGCGTGGGGTAGAGGTGAACTCCGGGTGGAACTGTGCGGCGACAAACCACGGATGATTATCGATTTCGACAATCTCTACCAGTTTTTTGTCGGTCGACAGACCAGTAACTTTCATGCCCGCCTGTTCTATTTGCGGTCGCAGATTATTGTTCACTTCGTAACGATGACGGTGACGTTCATAGATGCTGTCCTCGCCATACAATTGGTGAACTTTACTGCCTGAAATTAAGTGGCACAGCTGGCTGCCCAGTCGCATCGTTCCGCCTAAATCGGAACGCTCGCTACGGGTTTCCTTACTGCCATCGGCATCCAGCCATTCGGTAATCAAACCAACCACTGGGTAAGGTGTAGCGGGATTGAATTCGGTACTGTTTGCTTCTGGCATGCCAGCCACATTTCGGGCGAATTCAATCAAGGCGACTTGCATACCTAGACAAATGCCTAAGTAGGGTACGTTATTTTCACGGGCATATTGGGCAGCAAGAATTTTGCCTTCAATACCACGCTCTCCAAAACCACCGGGGACCAAAACAGCGTCCAGGCCTTCCAGCAGTTGAGTGCCTTTACTCTCAATATCCTGAGAGTCGATATATTTGATATTCACCGCCAGACGATTTTTCAGGCCTGCATGCTTTAATGCTTCGTTGACTGATTTGTAGGCGTCCGGCAGAGCTACATATTTGCCCACCATACCAATGGTGACTTCAAAGTTGGGATTCGACTCGGCATACAGAACCTGCTCCCATTCGCTCAGGTCGGCTTCCGGACAGTCGATGCCAAAACGTTTCACCACCAGCTCATCCATACCCTGGGCTTTAAGCGCCGCCGGAATTTTATAGATGCTGTCTACGTCACGCAGGGAAATAACCGCTTTGTCCGGCACATTGGTAAATAACGCGATTTTGGAACGTTCGCCGGCGGGCAGGGCGACTTCTGAACGGCACACCAGAATATCTGGCTGGATACCGATAGAGCGTAATTCTTTTACTGAATGTTGGGTCGGCTTGGTTTTGGTCTCACCGCTGGCTGCCAGATAGGGTACCAGTGTCAGGTGCATAAACATGGCGCGCTCACGGCCCAGTTCAGTACCTAACTGGCGAATGGCTTCTAAAAACGGTTGTGATTCAATATCACCCACAGTGCCACCCACTTCTACGATGGCAATGTCATTGCCTTCGGCACCGTCAATCACGCGACGTTTGATTTCGTTGGTGATATGCGGAATAACCTGAATAGTGGCACCCAGATAGTCGCCGCGGCGCTCGCGGCGCAGCACTTCTTCATAGACCTTACCCGTCGTGAAGTTATTGCGCTTGGACATACGGGTGCGAATAAAGCGCTCGTAGTGGCCTAAGTCCAAATCGGTTTCGGCACCGTCGTCGGTTACAAACACTTCACCATGCTGAATCGGACTCATGGTGCCGGGATCCACATTGATGTAAGGGTCGAGCTTGAGCATGGTGACTTTGAGACCGCGTGCTTCGAGGATGGCTGCCAGTGATGCAGCAGCAATTCCTTTCCCCAACGATGAAACAACACCACCTGTGACGAAGATGTAATTAGTCATGCGAAACCTAAGGCGTAGAAGTTAACAGGAAAACGTTAGCGGGCAACGTTTTACGACATCAAGATGGGAGATCAGTATAAGGGAACATGGCTGCGCTGTACATGAAAAATACGCTATTCCACGTTAGTTTTGCTGCTCCTCGACAACCAGCTTTTCCGGAATTTCCACGCTAAAGCAGGTACCATGATCGCTGCTGGTTACGCTAATTTTGCCTTTAAGCATCTGTGTCACCCAATTGTGCACCAGGTGTAACCCAAGACCGGTATTGCCCTCGCTGCGCCCGGTGGTAACAAAGGGATCAAACAGGGTTTCACGCACCTCGTCATCAATACCGACGCCGTTGTCACATAATTCAATGTTAATCTTGCCTTGCTGTTTGGTGGCCGAAATCTTTAAGATCGGGTTGTTAACCCCGATTGGGAAACCGTGGTCGATGGCGTTATCGATCAAGTTTTGTAACACCTGCGAGATAATCCCGGGGTAACTGGTGAGGATGATATCGGCGCCGATATCTACCTGCACGCTAACCCCCCGGCGTTTGATTTTTGGCGTGATACTCAGGAGTAAATCTCTGAGATTATCGGCAAGAGCAAAGGTTTCAAGGGTTAACGTGGCACGGTCAATAGCCAGGCGTTTAAAGCTTTGCAATATCTCTGCGCAGCGTTGCAGGTTACGCAAAGTCAATTCAAAGCCCTGACGATTGCCTTGCAAATACTCCTCTAGTGCGCTTTTTGTCAGCCCGGTGCGCACCAGCTCATCCATTGCACTTAAGCGTTGCTCTAAGGTGGTGATGGTAATTAATGTGGCTCCTATTGGGGTATTTAACTCGTGGGCAACACCGGCCACCATCATGCCTAAAGAGGACAATTTTCGGGTCTCAACCAATTCATCCTGCATCAAACGCTGGGTTTCCAAATTGGTTGCCAGTTCCTGATTTGAATGCTGGAGCTGTTGTCGTTGCTTTTGCAGGTCCACATAAAGCTTATGGGCAATCAGCTGGTCGGTCACAATGCGGTATTTGGCCCAGACAATGTAGCTTATCAGTAGCAACATCACGGGTATGATAATAACCAACGTGCGCAGTCGTATGTCGTTCAAGGTGCCGGAAGATAAGGCCGTCACAACGAAAAAGTTTTTTTCGTACGCACCGGCGATGTTATTTAACTCGGTTTCCAGCGACATATAGCGCCATAATCTGCCGTTGGTGTTGACGCTGCCAATGCGCTCACCGGATTGTATGGTTTGCCACAACTCAGTGTAGGCATTGCTGATATTGTATTCAGGGTGATTTAACTGGTTGCCCCATTCCTTGGTGGGCTCAGGATGCAACAACCAGTTGCCGGTTGCGTCAGCGACAAACAGTTGAAATTGTTCTGAAGCACCGTGGCGGAAGGTATCCAGCAGCGAGTTCAACTGAAAATTAGCAACCAAATAGCCTGGCTGCATGCCGTCAAACTCAGTACGCATAATGGTTCTGACGGTAATCCGAAACGGCAGTTCGACCTGGCCATATTCTACATTCAAGTTAATTTGTGACAGATAGACGTTGCCCAGCCCAATGTCTTTTGCGGCCTGAAAATAATCACGGTGTCCTTTGTCGACCAGTTTGTCTTCAGGGATTACCAAAATCTGCTTATTGTGTTTAATGAGTTTGATGCGTTCCTGTCCGTTGTCATCCAGCCAACGCAGTTGATACATATTGGAATTGGCGGTTAAAAATTCACGAAACAGTTCTACCATCATGGGCGAGTTTGCCTCAATTGGCAGGCTGCGGTTTTGGTTTCGTCTGGCCAAATCGGCATACAACAGTTTGGTAACGTCGATGTGGGCACCCAGTCGTTGACTGAGCTTGGCAATAAACAGGGTGGATTCCCCCTGCATTTGCTCCTCAATGCGCGACAAACGTAAATCAAATAAAAACTGATAGCCGAGCAGACCACACAAAATAAGTAATGGAATAAAGAGTAACAGGCGCCTTGCCAGCGCCTGCCAAAATATTAAATCATGTGGGATGGTTTCGGCCGGCAGATTACCCAGAATCAGGTATTTGTTTTCGACCATTTAATCACGTCATCTAATGGCATAGGGCGTGCAAACAAATATCCCTGACCGATATGGCATCCCATTTCTCTGAGCAACTGCTTTTGTTCTTCAGTTTCTACGCCTTCAGCTACCACTTCAAAGTTAAAGCGGTTGCCCAGGCGCATGATCATCTCAATCACATGATTGGCACTGTTGGTTTTGCCAATATTGCGCACGAAACTACCGTCTATCTTCAGCACTTCGGCAGGTAATTCTGTAATGTGTGCCAACGATGAATAGCCGGTACCAAAGTCGTCGATGGCCACGCGGTAGCCGAGGTTTTTAAGCTCGGACAACACCTTAATGAACTGATCGTAGTGCTTCATCGCTTCGGTTTCTGTTATCTCCAGCTCGATGAAAGTGGGAGAAACGTCGAATTTTTGCGGAAACTGCTTTAGCTGTTCTACATAGTGCTTACTGGCTAAGTCGCGAATCGACACATTAATCGCGACCGGTACATTGATGCCTTCTTGTTGCAACCGAATGATCGCAGCGAACGCCAATTCAACAATCTGAATATCCAGCAACTCAATAATACCTGCTTGTTCGGCTAAGCCAATAAACTGATCTGGTGGGTTCATTTTACCTTCGCTATCAGTCCAGCGTGCCAGCGCTTCAAAGCCGGCCAACTTGTTGGTGGCAAATTCGATCTTGGGTTGCAGGGCTATGTGAAAATCCCGGTTGGCAATGGCCTGACGTAACTTGGTTAGCTGCGTTACCCGCTGTGCGGCATGTTGCTCCACCTCGCTGTCAAAGTAGTAGGTAGTTTGATTGAGCTTACGCGCTAACTCTAGCGCATGCTCAGCGGCATGGATTGCTGCCTCACCATTATTGATGGAAACGGATGACAATCGAACGACACCGAATCTCAGTGGCAGACGATGGTCGATGCCATCTACTGGCACAGCCTGAAACGACAGTTGTTCCGGTAACTCGATACTAATGGTGTTATTGGTTAACAATGCGAGCCGGTCTTGCCCGATGCGCGCACTGATCATCAGGCCGGGCAGGTTATCACTGAGCATGGTATACACAGCGCTGACGCAGCGGTTGATAAAATCGCGGCCAAAAGTCAGATACAGGCTGGGGAAATCTTCCAGACTACAAACAATTAACTCACTGGCATACCAGTGGCGACTGCTTAATACATTGAGTTCCCGTTGCAGGCGGTTGCGGTTGAATACGCCGAGTAAGGGATCCATGTAGGCCAGTTCGCTCAGACGGTTAAACAGCGCGATGTTTTTAAAGTTTGACTGCACGTTCTCACTGAAGATTTGCAGCATATAGATTTGCTGGTCAGTCAGGGGCTTTTCACTGCAAACCATGCACAGGTAGGCTTCACCGGTAAATTCGGTGCTCGGGAAATATAGCAGGCTACGGTTGTCTTCGAATATATGTTGTTTAGCCTGCCAGAGCTGTTCGAATTGCGCATGTAACTCGGGTTCAATGGCATCCAATTGCTGCTTTTTCAGTTTGCTGAATTTGCCACTGGCGGCGAGAATTTTACCAGTGGTGTATTCATCCTGTTCCGACTGGCGAGCGCAAATAATGCCGCCTTCGGCGGCGCCGATTAAGCCACCCAGCGTCGCCAGAACGTGATCGGAAAACACCGGTAATTCACGACATTGATCCAATTGCTGGCTGGCTTCGATTATTAGTTGCAGGCCACGCTGGGCCTCATCAAGCATTCTGAGATGCAGCCAGGTACGAATATTGGAGTAAACGATGGTTTGCAGGTTTTCTTTGTTGAGCTTGGATTTTACCCAGTAGTCGTCAATATCATAGTCTTCCATGATATTTTGCCGCGGTGCCATGCCGGGCTGACCGGTAAGCAGCACAATACGCACCATTTTATTGCCAAGGACTTCACGAATGGTATTGACCAGTCGCAGACCCGAGTCGTCCTCTTCCATCACTACATCAAGCAGGATGATGCATATTTCAGGGTGCTGGGAGATCATGGTGGCAGCCGACGTGCGGCTATTGGCATTCAGAACTTGCAGCTTTTTGCCTCGGTAACGCAAATCCGACAAGGCGAAATTTAACGATTGTTGGTAGGCCGGATTATCCTCAACACTTAGAATGGTCCAGACATCTGCTTTGTCCACATCACTATGATGTGCAACCGGCTCTTCCATAAATTCAAATTCATCGTGTGTCATAACTCATCCGTAATGTATACATCTGCTTCAGCACGGTAAATTACATGCCAGTTCTTGTTACACACAGCGGACAACGGCGTGGTAACAGACGTGGGTGATTTGCATAATACTCCGAAACAAACACGAACATCTGTTGTAAGTGTAATTGTCAATAATCGGACATCAATATTTCCACGTGCCGAAAATTTAAGATAGCCGAAAAATGCAAAAAGCCCACATCTGTGGGCCGGTTTTTTACAATTTCTTTAAGGCGTACAAAAGCTCTAGCGCCTGCAACGGGGTGAGCTTATCTGGCTGAATGCTGTGCATTTTTTCACGCAAAGGGTCTATCGTCTGCACGACAGCTTGGGGGATAGATTGTGCGGAGGAGGGTTTGTCGGACTCCAGTTGCTGTAACTTATGTTTGGCTTGCTGAATTACGGCGCGGGGCACACCGGCCAACTGCGCAACCTGTAATCCAAAACTGCGGCTTGCCGGGCCACCCTGTACGGCGTGCATAAAACTCACGGTATCCTCAAATTCGACGGCATCGAAGTGTACATTGGCAATGTCGTCTCGTTGCTCTGGCAGTTGCGTGAGTTCGAAATAGTGAGTGGCAAACAGGGTCAGGGCACAAATCTGCTCAGATAAATAATGTGCACATGCCCATGCCAGCGACAGGCCATCATAGGTACTGGTACCCCGGCCAATTTCATCCATTAACACCAGGCTGTGGGCGGTGGCGTTATGCAAGATATTGGCGGTTTCGGTCATTTCCACCATAAAGGTTGAGCGGCCGGATGCCAGATCATCTGAGGCGCCAATGCGGGTAAAAATTCTGTCTACTGGCCCGAGCACACATTCTTCGGCTGGTACAAAGCTGCCAATGTGCGCCAGTAATACAATTAACGCGGTTTGACGCATGTAGGTAGACTTACCGCCCATATTGGGGCCGGTAATAATCAGCATACGTCGCTTGCTATCCAACAGAAGAGGATTGGCGATAAACGGCGTGTGCATCACGTTTTCCACTACAGGGTGGCGGCCACCCTGATAACGGATACCAATTTGGTCACTGAATTTTGGACGCTGATAATTCAGGCTCTCGGCACGTTCTGCCAAACAGGTTAGTACGTCCAGTTCAGCCACTGCGGCGGCGCATTCCTGCAGAGCCGAGAGTTGTTGAATAAACGGCTCAAATAGTGCGTCGTACAATTGTTTTTCTAATGCCAGCGCGCGGCTTTGACTGGTGAGTACTTTATCTTCATGGGCTTTTAGCTCAGGAATGATGTAACGCTCGTTATTTTTCAGGGTTTGCCGGCGGATATAGTCGTCAGGGACCAATCCGGAATTGGCACGACTGATATCGATATAAAAGCCGTGTACTTTGTTGTAACCCACTTTAAGCGTACTGATTCCGGTGCGCTCGCGCTCGCGGGTCTCTAATCGGGTGATATAATCGGTAGCGCCTTGGGCCAGATCACGCAATTCATCTAACTCCGCGTTATACCCGGGAGCTATCACGCCGCCGTCACGGATCAGCACCGGTGGATTGTCGATAATCGCCTCGTTAAGCAGTGTTGCCAGTGGCTGAAAATCGCCCAGCGCCAGATTTAAGCGGGTCAGCGCAGGACAATCACTCACCTTAATAAAACCAGAGATCGCGGGTAATTGAGCGAAGCCATGGCGCAGGCGGGCGAAGTCGCGGGGACGGGCGCTACGCAGGGCGATACGTCCCAGAATCCGTTCCATATCACCCATATGCTTTAAATAGCCGGTCAGCTCTGTGAAATCCTGAGCCTGCAAGGTTGCTATACAATCCTGACGCTGAACCAGTTGGTGAGTGTCGGTTAACGGGCGATGTAACCATCGCTGTAACAGGCGACTTCCCATTGGTGTGACGGTTTTATCCAGTACCGACAACAAAGTGTGCTCGCGACCACCGCTAAGGTTTTGGGTGATTTCCAGATTGCGGCGGGTGGCCGCATCCATTAACACCGTATCGGACAGGTTTTCCTTCCGAATGGCACTGATATGGGGTAAAGCTGCGCGCTGGGTATCTTTGACATACTGCAACACCGCTCCGGCTGCCATTAGCCCAACGGGACAATCTTGCACGCCAAAGCCGGATAACTCACTGGTACAAAATTGCTTGTTGAGTTGTTCGGTGGCAGTGGCCAGATCAAATTCCCAACCGGGACGACGACGCAAGCCCTTACGGGAGTCGATCAGATTTTTATGGGGGAAATCTTCCGGATAAAGCAATTCCGCCGGTTGATAACGTTGCAACTCGGACTGCAATGCATCGGCACTTTGCGGCTGAGAAATACTAAAACGGCCGCTGCTGATATCCAGTGTGGCTAATCCAAACGTTTGCTCATAGCTAACGACTGCGGCAAGCACATTATCGACGCGGTCTTCCAAAAGCGCTTCATCTGTGACCGTGCCGGGTGTGACGATACGCACAACCTGACGTTCAACCGGGCCTTTGCTGGTGGCGGGATCGCCGATTTGCTCACAAATCGCCACGGATTCACCCATCTTAACCAGTCTTGCTAAATAGTTTTCTGCTGCATGGTAGGGGACTCCTGCCATGGGGATTGGGTTACCGCCCGATTTGCCCCGGGCGGTGAGGGAAATATCCAGTAACTCGGCAGCCTTTTTGGCGTCGTCGTAAAACAATTCATAAAAGTCACCCATGCGGTAAAACAGTAGGACGTTTGCATGATTTTTTTTGATAGACAGGTATTGCTGCATCATGGGCGTATGGCTGGCAATATTGTCTTCGTTGAACAGGCTGACTTGTTTGTTTAATTCACTCGACGGCATAATGGCTGCGTTTTTTCGTTAAAGTTATCAATATGTCGTTATCACAACACACGGTTTCACTGGCCACTGAACTTGGCACTTTACTGGTTTCCCGCGGTTGGACTATCAGTTGTGCAGAATCCTGCACCGGAGGGGGCATAGGATACGCGATTACCGCCATAGCGGGAAGTTCGGCCTGGTTTGAACGGGGTTTTATTACTTACAGTAATCAAGCCAAAGCGCAATTACTTGGCGTCGACGATGCAGTTTTGAAGCAGTTTGGCGCTGTCTCTTGTCAGGTTGCGGAACAAATGGCAAACGGGGCGGCGCAGGCGGCCAATGCAGAACTGGCCATTGCGGTAACGGGAATCGCAGGCCCGGATGGCGGCAGTGCTGAAAAACCGGTGGGCACAGTGTGGTTTGGCTTGCACCATCCCGATGGTACTATTAGCCACAGAAAACAATTTGATGGTGATCGCGCTGCGGTGCGGGAGCAAACTATCAACCACGCGTTAACACTGTGTATTGAACGCCTCAAAAACTAACCTGAATGTATTAAATCCATATTAATCAATTGGTTAGTCTGGTAACTAAAAAAATAATCCCAGACACTTGTAACTGTATGGTTATACAGTATACTTGCGCAATTACTGTATGGCAGGGTTTCTGCCGCGCTCAATCAACAAGGAGCCACAATGGACGAGAATAAATCACGCGCGCTATCTGCAGCATTAGGTCAAATTGAAAAGCAGTTTGGTAAAGGCACCATTATGCGTCTGGGCGATAACCAGGCAATGGATATTGAGTCTATCTCTACCGGCTCTTTGAGTATTGATATTGCGTTGGGTATTGGTGGCTTGCCGTGTGGTCGAATCGTGGAAATCTACGGTCCGGAGTCCAGTGGTAAAACCACATTGACGTTGCAAGTTATCGCTGAAGCGCAGAAAAAGGGCAAAACCTGTGCGTTCGTGGATGCGGAACACGCGTTGGATCCTGTTTACGCTGAAAAACTGGGCGTTAATGTGGAAGAACTGTTAGTTTCGCAGCCGGATACGGGCGAACAGGCACTAGAAATCTGCGATATGTTAGTGCGCTCTGGCGCGGTCGACGTGGTGATTGTTGACTCTGTGGCAGCGCTGACACCAAAAGCTGAAATAGAAGGCGAAATGGGTGATTCACACGTGGGCTTACAGGCACGACTGATGTCGCAGGCGCTGCGTAAATTGACCGGTAATATCAAGCGTTCTAACACCCTGTGTATTTTCATCAACCAAATCCGGATGAAGATTGGTGTGATGTTCGGTAACCCGGAAACAACAACCGGTGGTAATGCGTTGAAATTCTACGCGTCCGTGCGCTTGGATATCCGCCGAATTGGTGCGGTGAAGGAAGGCGAAGAGGTCGTGGGTAACGAAACCCGCGTAAAAGTAGTTAAAAACAAAGTCGCACCACCGTTTAAACAGGCGGAATTCCAGATTATGTACGGCGAAGGGATCAGTAAAGAAGCCGAGCTGATTGACCTGGGCGTAGCACATAAATTTGTGGATAAAGCCGGTGCCTGGTACAGCTGCAACGGCGAGCGTATTGGCCAGGGTAAAGCTAACGCGGTGAAATTCCTTAAAGAAAATGTGGCAATGGCTCAGGATATTGAGAAAAAACTGCGTGACAAATTGCTATTGAAGAAAACAGTTAAAGCCGATGAGGTCGTGTTAGACGCCCCGCAAGAGCAAGCTGAATAAATAGAAAAAGGCCGCAAATAGCGGCCTTTTTTGTGTTTGAGTCCTGTGTAAATTGGGCTTTGGATTATTTGATGAAATCCATCAGGGCTTGCCAGCTGGCCTCGTCGGCTTGCTGATTATATTCAAGCGGCATATTGAATTTTTTTCCTACCTCAGTAGAGCCTGGGTTGGTAAAACTGTGTTTGGCATCAGGATAATTGAGTAATTCAAATTGCACACCGGCACTGGCCATCTCCTGCACAAAGGCACTGACCTGATCAGCTGGCACCATGGGATCGGAGCCACCCGTTGCCACCAATAAACGGGCTTTTATATCACCGCTTTTGGCGGGAGCCTGTGTGCCCAGGCTGCCATGGAAACTGGCCACCCCAGCCAGATTATTCCCGAGGCGAGCCTGATTTAATACCACAGCACCGCCAAAGCAATAACCGATCGCATAGATTTTATCTGGATTGACCATCCCTTTACTGATTAGAAATCCTTTGGCGGCGTTAAAGCGCGCGGTCATTTTATCTGCATTGGCGAATGCCTGCTGCATAAAGGCCATAGCGTCCTCAGGATGGGTGGCGATTTGGCCGTCACCATACATGTCGACAGCGATGGCAACATGCCCGGCTTCCGCCAACATTTTTGCGCGGTTTCGGGCGTAATCGTTTAGCCCCCACCATTCATGCACAACAATCACCCCGGTGGAGATGGCGTCGTTGTTCTCCGGCGAATACATCACCGCGCTACCGAGTTGGTTGGGGAGAGTGAGTTCACGCTCCACTATTTTGGCGGAAATGGAAGTGGCGATAGCCATCGATAACAGTGCAATAATCCTGATAAATGTGCTTTTCATTGTGAGTTCCTGCGTATTGATGTGTGTGGGTCATACGCAGTGTAGTCACAATCAGATTAAATTTTAGAATTTCAGAGAGTTATGGTTCAAGACTTCCATAACTGAACAGGCTCGGTTAGCCAGTGATGGTCACTGTCATATTCGGCTTTTACCAACATGTGCTCTAAATTTTGGGCATTAATATTTGCTATGTGAGCGGTAAGCAATTTATCCGATGGTTCTACTTCCAGTGCGTCCAGTTTGCTTTGTAAGGCATCGATGAGTTGTTTAACAGGCTGTGAATCATTGGACTGTGTTTCTGGCCCCTTTACTAGCAGCGCAAAACTGGCTCCGCTTACTCTACCAGCCAATAGGATATTCTGATGATGATTAATTAACTGCCCCATCTCTTTTAGCAATGCATCAGCTGTGTTTAGACCAACTTGCGTATTAATTTTTGCCATATTGGGCAACCGGACGAGCAATAGAGATAACCCGTCAGGATTTTTCGCTAAGCTATTGTTACAGCGTTTAATCAATTCCTCTCGATTGTATAAACCCGTCAGGGCATCCTTACTGTTCGCGATACGGTTTTGAATTCTTAAATTTATGTTCATCGCCGTAAGGAGTATTGTTATCACTACTAACCCCAACAAAATGGACAGGTGAGGTAACTTTGCTGAGCTTATGTCAAGCGGATATGATTCTCCTTTAGAGCTAGCGGATGTTACCTTGTTGTGTCGCTTTTCCAGGAAATACTGCAGTATTTCTACGTCGTCAACGTTGCTGGTTATTGCCTGCTGTTTTAAGTTTTGTAACAGCAATGAAAGCTTAGAATAGGCAACGTGAACATCACCGGTGTTGAAGTAATAATTCGCTTCTATTTCCAGTAATGCGTTTTGGTAGTCTGTCAGAGGTGGGAGTGTCTCGATAATAACCTGTAACGATTGAATAAAGTTGTAGGTTTTATCGGGATTGGTGTTTAGGTAACCCCAGGCAAAGTTTTCTAATACATTAAATTGCTGAATGTTTTTATCTTCATAATCGCTGATGAATTGAGCGGCGAGACTGTTGAATTCTAAGCCTTTTTCTATATTTTCAATCTGACGAATGTAAAGCTCGGCTAATTGGGCATAGGCCAAATGTAAACCGTATTTATAGTCGATGTCTGTGGCTAATTGGATAGCCTGAAGCAAAGTGTCTTCGCCAGCTTTGTGCTGCCCGAGTTTAATTTGCGCGATACCTTCACACAGCGTGGCATTTACCGTGTAGCTTGAGACGTTGGCAGGGGCTGTATCGATAGCGAGATTGCAATATTCCCGTGCTTTTTCAAAGTTACCGCTCAATAGGTAAGTTTTTCCCAGATTGTAGGCAACTTCGTCACTATAAAAATCGAAGTGGTATGCTTCAGCTGGTTCGCTGATTAACAGCGGATAATGATTTTGCAGCTCAAAAATGGCCAGTGAATATTGTCCGTTTTCAAATAACACCTCGTATTTTGTATAGACGCTTAAATTTGCCAGGCTGGAAATTCGATGTGTTTCCGCCCATTGATAGATAGTGTCAATCTCCGACAGAGTTTGCTCCATTGGAAGTCTCGATAGCCATAATTCATATAAGCGGTACTCAAAATACGCTTGGGGATATTCATCTATCAGGTAGTGTCGTTCTACATCGCTAAAAGACGGTAGATTGGTAACCTTTTCGCGAAAGATCTTTACTGAATTGGATAATAGCTTAAAGCTAGTCACATCGAAGGAATCGTGGGAAACCTCATCTAACAACGCAACTCTGTGTTCTTTGCTGTAAGCGTTATTGAGTATGTTTTCACGCAGGTTTATTAATTCCTGTTCACTAATCTGTTGTGCATAAGTGCAGGCCGTGAATACCCAAAATAGGCAAAAAGTGACAAAACTGTGTGGTTTGAATGACTGCAAGGATATACCTCATCCTTAAATGTGACGCCTTACGGTAATGCGTGTTCAATACACAGGTCACCGTATTGAAGACAGGAATCTAAAGAAAGCATTACATATTTGCAATGCTTTCTTAATCGATTTGCTAATCAATTTTGCGTGAATACCTGTTTGCCTGCTAACCAGGTTTGCAACACCTGAGTTTGCCATATTTGTGCGGCGGGTACGGTGAAAATATCCCGGTCAATCAGGATAAAATCGGCATACTTACCTGGCTGGAGATTGCCGAGGATCTCTTCCTGATGCGCGGCATAGGCTGCATCAAGGGTAAACGCCTTAAAAGCCTGCTCGCGACTGAGTTTCTCCGCAGCTAACCAACCATCTTCAGGTAGATTGGCATGACTTTGTCTGGTTACTGCCGCATGCAAGCCGTGAAACGGATTGGCTAGTTCCACTGGAAAATCTGAGCCCGCAGCGATGACGGTGCCCTGTTGGGCGAAGGTTTGCCAGGCGTAGGCCCCTTTGAGACGCTCTTTGCCTAACCTATCCTCCGCCATATTCATATCGCTGGTAGCATGTACGGGTTGCATTGAGGCGATCAAATTAAGCGGTTTAAAGCGGGGAATATCGTCGAGGGTAACCACCTGAGCATGCTCAATTCGGTTGCGAAGCGTCAGGCCATTCGTGTGCTGATAGGCCCGTGCAAAGTTGTCCAGAATCAGGCGATTGCTGCGGTCACCAATCGCGTGAAAGTTTAACTGAAAATTTGCCCCCAACACTTTGTCAAATAAAGCCGGTAAAGCATCCTCTGGCGTGACCAAAATGCCACGGTTGCCAGGATCGTCGCTGTAATCTGCCAGCAGGGCAGCGCCACGGCTACCTAATGCTCCATCTCCAAATCCTTTCACGCTGCGGATCCACAGGGTGTCATCATCACTTTGCACATAACCGGCAGCAAGCATGTCATCCAGCTTCGAGTCAAACGATGAAATCATCGCGTAAATACGCAATCCCAATTGCTGCGTGTCTGCTTTTTGGCGATAGAACTCGTAGCTGGCAAAGTCAATGCCGGCGTCATGGGCACTGGTAATTCCGACAGATAATAGTTCCTGTCGCGCGGCTACCAGTTGTTTTTCACGCACGGCATGGGTGACGGCTGGTGCGGCATTAAACACAAGATCCATCGCGGTATCGATGAGAACGCCGGTTGGATACCCCGCCTCATCGCGTACTATCTCGCCGCCAACTGGATTAGGGGTGGTGGTTGTTATGCCTGCCACTGCCAGCGCTTTACTATTAACCCATAAGGCATGGCCGTCTACCCGTTCCAGCACCACAGGTTTATCAGGCAGGAGCTTATCCAGACTGTGTTTAGTGGGGAATCGCTTTTCGGGCCACAACACCTGATTCCATCCACGACCGCTGATCCAATCTATTTGAGGATTCAGATTCGCGTATTCACGAGCACGTTGCGCGGCTTGCATTTCGGTATCCGCACCACGCAAATCGACTTTCATTAACGATTCACCCAGTCCGAGTATATGACCATGGGCATCAATTAAGCCCGGTAACAGGGTCTTGCCGTTTCCATCGATAATTACTGCGTTCTTGTAGGCTGCCGCAAGCTCAGCGTTGCCAGTGGCCAGTACCTTACCGTTCTCGAACGCCAGAGAACTAAACGTTTGGAGTTTATCTCCCACGACATGATAGCCGTTCACATTGTTAATAATGGTTGGCTCGGCGAACGTGTTTGTGACGACAGAGAATACAGACAAACATAGCAAGTGCTTGAGTTTCATAGTTGATCCTAAGGCTGGTAATGGATTTACTGTAACGTTTTGTGCTGTAAAAGGTAATCCTTAGCGATGTTATCCAACGTCGGCTTTCGACTTTTGCCCCCATTTAAGGTAACGTCGCGCCAGTTTTGCTTGTCGCCCATATTCGATGTCTGAATTGATTGTACGCTATCCCTATCGCTTCGCTCTGTTAGTTATTTGGGCATGTTATGTGTATTTCGCCGATGGCTCAGTTGTACTCGTGGAAAATTATGCCGGGTTCAGCCTGTTGGGGATCTTCGGTGCCATTTTTGCTAATTCAACTGGTGCCGGCGGTGGAGTCATTTTTATTCCGTTTTTCAATCAGTTAGGCATGAGTGAAATGTCTTCGGTAGCGACAAGTTTCGCTATTCAATGTGTAGGCATGAGTGCAGGTGCAGTGAGTTGGTTGAGCTTTGTTCGCGCCACACCAGCGTTGCAGCACCCACAATTTCGCACGGTTTTGATGGTAACCGGGCCACTGAGCATAGTGGGGATTCTTGCGGTACAGTTTTTCGACCTCATCGCCCCTGGGAATTTGCATCAGGCATTTGGCCTGTTTTCGTTGCTATTGGCGCTGGCGATTTTCGCCTCGGTGTTCGTTGTGACATCAAAAGCCCCGTTCCTGTTGTTAACCCGTATCGATTTTTTCGCACTGAGTCTGATTGCGTTAATTGGTGGGGGAATTACCGCCTGGTTATCTGTTGGTGTGGGTGAGTTATTAGCCGTTTATTTGATTATTCGTGGGTACAATATTGTTTCGTCGATTGCGATCGCAGTAATCGTTACAGCATTTTCAGTATGGAGTGCCATTCCCTACCACATATGGGAGTCGCAAGCGATCGAGTTTAATGTGTGGTTGTTCGCAGCGGCCGGTGCGCTGATAGGCGGAACCCTCGCACGTTATGTGGTGAGTTGGATATCTCCCCGTTATTTAAAACTATTTTTTGCGTTTTGGATCGCGTTTATGGGCTGGGCGACACTTTAATGCCATCAATCAAGAAAATTTTCGCCAAAGACGGGCTGTTAACTGAAACGTTGCCAGGTTTTGTGCCCAGAGCGGCACAAACCGACATGGCACTGGCGGTAGAAAAAGCCATCAAACGTAAGTCTACGCTGGTTGTTGAAGCGGGTACCGGGACCGGCAAGACCTACGCTTATTTGGTTCCCGCGTTACTAGCAGAAAACAAAAAAGTCATCGTATCGACTGGCACAAAAAATCTGCAGGAGCAGTTGTTTCACCGTGATTTGCCGAGAATGCGTGATGCGCTGGGCAGTCACAAGCGTATCGCATTGTTGAAAGGACGGGCCAATTATCTGTGTGATTACCGTCTGTTGAAACACAGTAACGGTACCCAGCTGATGGACAAACAACAGTTGGCTGATCTGGCCGAAGTACGGCGCTGGGCAACCACAACACGTAGCGGTGATATCGGTGAAATTAAAACGCTGGCCGAAGACTCGCCCATTCTCCCTTACGTTACGTCTACGGTGGATAACTGTCTGGGGCGCGAATGTGCACATTATGAGGATTGCTATCTGGTTAAAGCGCGCGCCAATGCATTACTGGCAGATATTGTGGTGGTTAACCATCACTTATTTTTTGCTGATTTAGCGCTCAAAGACACGGGATTTGGTGAACTGGTACCTGAGTCTGATGTGATCATTTTCGACGAGGCTCATCAGGTTCCGGATATCGCCAGCGACTATTTCGGTGAGGCGGTATCCACCCGCCAATTAGTGGATTTGAGCCGGGATGCGGATGCCATCGCCCGTACTACGCTCAAAGATGCAGCACAAATTAGTGCCGTGGCTGACAAATTGATTGCTCACAGTGCGGACTTACGTTTATTACTGCCAGAAAATCCGCAAAAAGGAGCGAGTTCGGACTTGTTACGAGCGGACGACATCACCGCTCAACTGGCAAGGGTTAATGATGCGCTAGAGGGATTTGTCAGAACCCTGAAGATCCATTTAGGCCGTGAAAAAGAATTGGATACCTTGTATGAGCGAGCGCTGCAGTATAAAGATCGCCTGATGCGTCTAAGTGAGCCCGCTCAGCCCGGGGTTACGCACTGGTACGAAACAACACCCAAACAACTTGTATTGCATTTAACGCCGCTGAGCATCGCAGATAAGTTTGCCGATATTGTCGCCGACCCCAAGCGCAGCTGGATTTTTACCTCGGCGACGCTGGCCGTGGGCAAAGGCTTTGAACATTTTACTGAGCAGATGGGGCTGGCGGATGCGGATACTCTGGCGCTGGATAGTCCATTCGACTATGCCAACCAGGCACTATTGTGTGTACCCCGTTATCTGCCTGAACCACATATGCCGTCGATGCGAGAAAAACTGGTGGATATTTCCGTTAGTTTGGTCAAAGCCAGCCAGGGGCGCTGCTTTTTATTGTTCACCAGTCACGCCACCCTACGTGATGTAGCTGAAAAGCTCAGTGAGAGGGTAACGAATAAGTTACTGGTACAGGGCAGCATGAGTAAGCGAGCGTTACTAGACGCGTTTGTGGCTGATAAACATGCGGTGCTGCTTGGTACCGGCGCATTCTGGGAGGGCGTCGACGTACCCGGAGATGATTTGACCTGTGTTATGATCGACAAACTGCCATTTGCTTCGCCAGACGATCCTATTCTGAAAGCACGCGTACAGGACATTAATCAGCGTGGCGGTAAGGCGTTTTTTGATTATCAGATCCCGCAGGCCGTGATTGCACTTAAGCAGGGGGCCGGAAGATTAATCCGTGATGCTGCAGATAAAGGGGTACTGGTTATTTGCGATAACCGTTTGGTTAGCAAAGACTACGCGCAGACCTTTTTGGCGTCATTGCCGCCGATGGCGAAAACCCGGGATTTAGCAACGGTCAGTGACTTTTTACACACCCTGAATAAATAGAATCTTGAACCATTATGAATTTTTTAGTCTTAGATACCTCAACCGAAGCTTGCTCTGTGGCATTGATGAAACATGATGAGGTCTTCAGTCAATTTGAACTTTGCCCACAGCAGCACAGTCAGCGCATTTTGCCCATGGTGGAGGAAATCCTGATTCAGTCGCAGTGTACCCTTGGCGAACTGGATTTTATTGGTTTTGGCCGGGGGCCGGGCAGTTTTACCGGGGTAAGGATAGCCACAGGCATTGTTCAGGGGTTAGCGTTGGGGGCAAATTTGCCAGTAGTGGGGGTATCTACGCTGGCTGCGATGGCGGCCCAGTCTGCCGCGCAACATGCCGATACTCGCATTGCGTGTAGTCATGATGCACGCATGCAGGAACTGTATTTCGGCCTTTATGAAGTTACAGCAAATCAACTGATTCCCTTGGCAGAGGAGTGTGTGGCAGCCCCAGACGAAGTTGCCACTTTGCTCGCGGGCCACGATAACGTCACGTTAGTTGGCACTGGTTGGCCTGCGTATCCTGATATAGCCGCGAATGCATTACGCAGAGACATTCTATATCCGGATGCCAGATACATGCTGGAACTGGCTCGTCAGGCATGGAGTAATGGTGAAGCGGTCAGTGCAGAGAATATTGAGCCGGTTTACTTGCGGGATAAAGTCACCTGGAAAAAGTTGCCGGGGCGAGAATAGTCACCTAGCATGGAATGAATATTGCAGAATATTTTTGTTTCAATCGTACGCATTTAGGGATTAAACGGATACTGGCAGCGTGGAGTTAGAATCTTCTCTGGTCGCGGCGCAAAATGCGATAATCACCCCGCCTAATTTTCGGGAGCCCAATCGCAGCGCCGCCGAACAACAACAAACACAACAGCAACGGGCCAATACGCAATTGCCGCCCGCACAGGTTGTTGTGCGCCAAGGCTCTGCCGAAGCCTATCAGCAGGCGGATCAGTATCGCAAACAGCAAACCTATTATGATCAGCCAGAAGGCAAAGCTCGTGCTGCGCTGGCCGCCTATCAAAGTCTGCAACTCGACGCTAAACGCGATGAAATTAAACAGTTTCTGGGCGTAGACACCTACGTATAGCCATCTATCAACCTGCGCTAAATTCAGTTAAGGTTAAGCTAACTACACCGACACTTTTGCATTATTCGGATAAGGAAAATTCATTATGTTGCGTCATATCGTTGTAAGCGCGGTTTTGTTATTGCTTGGTGCCTGTGCCAGTGTACCCGATAATCTCAAAGTGGCGGATGACGGCCAGCTTATTCCTTATCAGGTGGTGGTGTTGAACCCTGCTGACCATGTGGGTAAGCCAGCGCGCTGGGGCGGGGTAATTGCTGAGATACGTAATCTGAAATCTGCCACGATGATAGAAATTGCGCACCGCGAATTAAACAGTTCTGGCAGGCCTGTGGGTGCCGACTTTAGCGCCGGGCGTTTTCGCGTCTATGTGAGTGGATTTTTAGATCCTGTGGTATTTCAAACCGGCCGCACCATCACGTTTGTCGGGCAGGTTGGCAAAGTAGAGGAAGGCCAGGTCGGTGAGCAGGCTTATCAGTTTCCTACTCTGATGGGGCAGTCCTACCAATTATGGTCAGAACAGCAGCAGGTAGATGTATCAAGCATCGAATTTGGCTTTGGTATTTGGCCAAGTGCTTATCACCGCTATTGGAGCGGTTGGGGGCACAGTCATTTCGGGATTTATCCGTCCTTCCGTCGGGTTATTGTGCGAGATAATAATCATCGCGGCACGGGAGGCATCACCACGCCAGCAACTACTGCTGCGCCTGAATCACCGCAGGTCCACCCTCAACAAAAGCCTGCATTACGTCAGGAACCTGTCCCAGAGAGTAAAAAGCGGCGTTCAGCTGAACGAATGTAGGCAGATGTATGCCTGTGAGGCGGCAAGAAATTGCCGCCTTTTTTCGTTTAAAAGCTGCGCAAACAAACCAAAAATCTCGCATTTACGCTTACATTTGTGCGCTGATATGAGATGATTGTCGGGCTTTGTTATCTGGACAGACCAGCGCATTATGCAGGAAATCACGCTTCACTATGGTTCGCGTCAACTCGCTGCCCTCGGCTTAGGTGACCCGGGCAAGCCACTGCTGTTGGCCTTACATGGTTGGTTAGATAATGCCGCCAGTTTTATTCCATTGGCGCAACACCTGCAGAATTATTATGTGCTGGCGATAGATTTGCCCGGTCACGGTATGAGCCCGCATCGCAGCGAAGACGCTCATTACCATTTGGTTGATTGGGTGCAGGATTTACACGGCCTGATTACAGCACAGGGATGGCAAGACGTGTCTATTCTGGGGCATTCGCTGGGCGGCATTATTGCCAGCTTATATGCAGCAAGTTTCCCGGAAATGGTCAAACACTTGATCCTGATCGAATCATTCGGACCATTGACCGAACCGGAAGACACGTCGCCGCAGCAATTACGTGATTCGGTACTGAGCCGGCTTGAAATAGCCAGTAAACCCGCGCGTCATCCTAAAGATGAAGCACAAGCTGTCACCGCACGTAAATTGGCCGGTGATATGCGTGCACCGTCGGCAGCCCTGCTGGTAAAACGGAATTTACGTGCTCTCGACGATGGATGCCTGCAATGGCGATCTGATCGTCGTTTGCGCACGATTTCTTCGTTGCGCATGACAAATGCACAAGCCGAAGCGTTTCTTCGCGCAGTGCAGGCACCGGTGCTGTTGCTGCTGGGAGAGAAAGGCTTTGAAAAATTACGCGTCAATTTGGCCAAACGTCAGGAGTGGGTCAAAGACCTGACTGTGCGCACGTTGCCGGGTGGACACCACCTGCACATGGATTATCCTTTGCAGGCAGCAGATAGTATTCAAGATTTCTTAAAATAAAGATTGTGGCAATGGCCACCGGACACAACACGATTTTATCGTACCCTGAAAGTCAGCCAAGCGGCTGCAATAACAACAATATCCACGTGGGAGGTAATGTGGAAAAAACCTGGTTAAACAGATATCCCGAGTCTGTGCCACACACCATAGATCCGGATGCAACCCCATCCCTGATGGAGGTCTTTGAGAAGAGTGTGGCGCAATATGCTGACAATGTTGCGTTTATTAACATGGGTCACAGTATTACCTTCAGGGAACTGGATACGTTATCGCGTTGTTTTGCTGCTTATCTGCAAAACAATGGATTGCAGCAGGGGGACGCTGTTGCGATCATGATGCCCAACCTATTGCAAAATCCCATTGCGATTTTTGGTGTGCTGCGTGCCGGTATGCGTGTGGTTAATGTTAATCCGCTCTATACAGCCCGCGAATTGGAACACCAACTCAACGACTCACAGGCTAAAGCCATTGTAATCGTTGATAATTTTGCGCACACCCTTGCTGAAGTTATCGGTCACACCGGCGTTGAAAAAGTATTATTGACCCGTATGGGCGATATGCTGCCTGCACCCAAGCGCTGGATTGTAAATTTCGTGGTTAAGCACGTTAAGAAAATGGTCCCGCCGTTTGAATTAGCCAATGTGGTTACTTTTAATGACGCGCTGAACCATGGAGCCAATCAGACCTATACCCGCCCGACCATTCAGGGCTCGGATATTGCCTTTTTACAATACACCGGCGGAACGACGGGCGTATCAAAAGGCGCGATGCTGACGCATCGTAACCTGATTGCCAACCTTGAGCAGATTTCTGCCTTTATCGAGCCGATTATTGAGCCGGGTAGAGAACTGGTTGTCACTGCGCTGCCGCTGTATCACATCTTCGCGCTGGTCGCTAACTGCCTGACATTTGTTAAGTTCGGATGTAAAAACCTGCTGATTACCAACCCGCGTGATATGCAGGGGTTTGTCAAAGAGCTGGGGCAGTATCCATTTACAGCGTTAACCGGGGTGAATACCCTGTTTAACGGCCTGCTTAATACCCCGGG
This sequence comes from Bowmanella sp. JS7-9, assembly GCF_004329715.1. Classification (GTDB taxonomy): domain Bacteria; phylum Pseudomonadota; class Gammaproteobacteria; order Enterobacterales; family Alteromonadaceae; genus Pseudobowmanella; species Pseudobowmanella zhangzhouensis. The sequence goes on along the minus strand of NZ_JXSY01000005.1, from coordinate 150,089 downwards.
ATTTAGTGAACTGGATTTCAGCAAACTGAAATTCGCCTTAGGTGGCGGTATGGCGGTACAGCGTCCGGTGGCAGAAAAATGGGAAAAAGTGACCGGCCACGTGTTGCTGGAAGGATACGGATTAACTGAGTGTTCACCTGTGGTTACTGTTAACCCGCCGGATCTGGAGCATTACAATGGCTCGATTGGTCTGCCGGTTCCCTCAACAGAAATCAAACTGGTTGATGATGAAGGCAATGAGGTCGCAGAAGGTCAGCCGGGTGAAATGCTGGTGCGTGGTCCACAGGTGATGGCGGGTTACTTTAACCGTGAAGAAGCCACCCAGGACATTATGAAGGACGGCTGGCTGGCTACCGGTGATATTGCCAAATGTGACGAGCAAGGCTTTTTCTACATAGTGGACCGTAAAAAAGACATGATTCTGGTGTCAGGTTTTAACGTGTTCCCTAATGAAGTTGAAGAAGTCGCGGTCATGCATGAGGGGATCGTAGAAGCCGCGGCGGTGGGCGTGCCCCACGAAGCATCCGGCGAAATCGTTAAGCTGTTCGTGGTACGTAGCGACAAAACCTTGTCGGAAAAGGACGTAATTGCGCATTGCCGTGAGCACCTGACTGGTTATAAAGTACCGAAAGTGGTGGAATTCAGAGATGAATTACCGAAAACCAACGTAGGTAAGATATTGCGTCGCGCATTACGCGACTAGCAAATCTGAAAAGCCGGCGTGAGCCGGCTTTTTGTTAACAGGGAAATGAATACACAATGCAGTATCAGCTTGTCACTGACACTCAGACACTGGCGGCATTTTGCCAGCGCGCTTCGACCAAAGCCTTTATTGCGGTCGATACCGAATTTGTGCGAACCCGCACGCTCTATCCTCAGTTAGGACTGATTCAGTTATTCGATGGCGAACAACTGTTGTTAGTCGATCCATTGGCGGATATTCAATTGGCGCCTTTGGCTGAGTTGTTGACTAATCCGGCGGTGATCAAAGTATTGCATTCCTGCTCAGAAGATTTGGAGACGTTTCAGACTGCGCTGGGAGTGATGCCGGCGCCGCTATTTGATACGCAACTGGCGCTGAGCTTTTTGGATCGCGGCAATTCTGTCGGTTACGCACGTATGGTCGAAGAGATGCTGTCAATCAGCGTGGATAAAGGCGAGTCGCGTACAGACTGGTTAGCCCGTCCTCTCAGTGATAAGCAGTTAGATTATGCGGCCAAAGATGTACTGTATCTTTATCAGGTTTATCCGAAGTTAGCCGCCGATGTGGACGCTGCGGGTAAAACGGCCTGGTTGTTTGATGAAGTGACGTTAATGCAGGCGAAAAAGCGCGCCAGTTTACCCAGCGAATATGCCTATCTGACCTTTAAAAACTGTTGGAAGCTACGTCCAAAAAATCTCGCAACTCTGCGCGCGCTGGCTAAGTGGCGTCAGGAGTTAGCCCGCAACAAGAACATCGCGCTTAACTTCATTGTACGGGAAAGTAATTTGTATGAGGTGGCATGGCGGTTACCGGCCAAGCGCGCCGATTTATTTACCCTTCACGGCATGACTCCGCAGGAAATTCGACGCTATGGCGAGTCTATGCTGGGCATTGTTGCCGATATTCAGCAACTGCCCCCCGAACTTTATCCACCAAGAGTGGAACAACTGACCGATTTTACTGCCTATAAAGCGATGGCGAAGTCAATTCGCCAGGTGTGCGAGGAGGTTGCTACGGCTCACGGGCTGCCGGTAGAGTTGTTTGCCTCACGTAAGCAAATTCATCAGGTGCTCAAGTGGCAATGGTTTGAACTGGACGAAACCCGTTTATCCGGATTGCAGCCGGATTTATTGATGGGTTGGCGTAAAAGCCTGTTAAACGACGCGCTGGCGCATTTGTTTGATGATAGGATCAAACCAGTCTGAATAAACTGGACGGAAGTAGTAATGATTTGTGCCGTTTATAAAAGCAGCCGCAAGGCGGAAACGTATCTTTTTGTGCCCAAGCGGGATGACTTTTCCCGCGTACCTGAGCCATTAATGCAAACTTTTGGAACGCCTCAATTGGTGATGCTGTTGCAGTTAGACGGTAAGCGTACATTGGCGCTGGCCGATCATGAAAATGTGCGTAAGGCACTGGCGCAAAAGGGTTTTTATTTGCAGTTGCCACCACCGGTTGAAAGCCTGCTGGAACAACACAAAAAAGAACAGGGGATCAAATGAGAGCATGGTGTTTAGCCATCGCATTGATATCGTCCGCGGTCAGTGCAGAGCAAAAACCGAGTTTTGCAGACTATATCGAGTCGGTAAAACAACAGGCCCTGGAGCAGGGCTTCGAACGAGGATTTTTAGACGATGCCTTTGCTGATGTGGAGTTTTATCAGCGCAGTGTGCAGGCAGATAAGAATCAACCAGAATTTAAACTGACGTTGGAACGTTATCTGAAAAGCCGCTTGCCAGACTGGAAGGTGAAAAAGGCGATTCAGTTATACGAAGAGAACAAGCCGTTGCTGGAAAAGGTCGGTGAACAATACGGGGTGCAACCACGCTTCATCGTCGCGCTGTGGGGCAATGAGAGTAACTTTGGTGCAATCCAGGGCAAGTTTCCGGTTCTGTCAGCGCTGGCGACCATGGCTTATGAGGGGCGCAGAGAGCCGCTATTTCGAAAGCAACTGTTAGCGGCGTTGACCATTCTCAAACAAGGCCATATCGAGAAGTCCCAATTCGTTGGTTCATGGGCCGGCGCAATGGGCCAAAGCCAGTTTATGCCGACATCTTTTTTAACCTACGCGCAGGATTTTGATGGCGATGGCAAAAAAGATATTTGGGGCAATAAAGCCGATGTGTTCGCATCCATTGCTAACTATCTTAAGTCTGAAGGCTGGGATCATGCAGGTACTTGGGGACGTCAGGTTAAGTTACCTGCGGGGTTTGATGAGACCTTAAGTGGTCTTGAAAAAGACAAAATGCTAAGTCTGCAACAGTGGCAGGCATTAGGCGTAAAACGCTACAACGGTCAGGATTTACCCGCTGCCGATGTGCGGGCAAATCTGATTATGCCAGACGGCAAAGATGGGCGTATTTATCTGGTCTATGACAACTTTCACACCTTGATGCATTGGAATCGTTCGACCTATTTTGGCAGCGCAGTGGGAACACTGGCCGATCGTATCCAATGGGGTAAATAGTCTATGTATCGCCATATACTGGATGGTCAGATTAGTGAGTTACCGGTAGGCAAAGCGGTATGCGTGGGGCGAAATTATCTGGATCATATTCGCGAACTGGGTAATGAGGTGCCGGCCGAGCCATTACTGTTTATAAAACCCAATACTGCCATGGTGACGATGCAGGATTCGGTGGTAATCCCAACGCAATGGGGTGAATGTCACAACGAGCTGGAAGTTGCCTTATTAATCGATAAACCACTTGGCAATGCCGCTGAAGCGTCCGCAATGCAGGCGATTGGCGGTGTCGGGCTGGCGCTGGACCTTACGTTGCGAGATGTGCAGGATAACCTTAAAAAGCAGGGACAACCGTGGGAGCGTGCTAAAGCCTTTGATGGCGCTTGTCCGTTAAGCCCGTTTATCTCTGCCGGGCAAATCCCTAATCTGGATGCACTGTGTTTCTCGTTAGAAGTTGACGGGGCTGTGCGTCAGCAGGGCGATACATCTATGATGATGCGTAGGGTTGCCACCCTGCTTAGTGCCATCAGTCAGGTATTCACCTTATTGCCAGGCGATGTGGTGTTGACGGGTACGCCAGCGGGTGTTGCGCCGCTGAGGCCGGGGCAGCACCTGCGTGCCAGCTTGGCCGATAAAATTGAGATTGAAACAAGGGTTATAGCGCGTGACTGATCGTTTTTGGGAGCAAAAATCCCTAGATGCAATGAGCCGTGAAGAATGGGAGTCCATTTGTGATGGCTGCGGCAAATGTTGCCTGCATAAATTTATTGAAGATGACGATGAGGCTCAGGAAGGGCCGACAGATGTCATCCACGACGGTGAACATATCCATTACACCAATGTGGTTTGTGGTTTATTGAACACTAAAACCTGTAGTTGCACCCAATACAGCAAACGCACAGAGCTGGTGCCGGATTGCGTTAAACTGACCAAAGAAAATCTCAAAGATATTTTCTTTATGCCGCCAAGTTGCAGTTATCGTCGCTTACATGAAGGGCGGGGCTTGCCCAGTTGGCATCCTTTGTTAAATCGCGGCAAAAAAACTGCTATGTACAAAGCTGGCATGTCAATCCGTGGCCGGATTATCAGTGAAAACGATGCGGATCTGGATAATTTTGAAGATTACATCGTGATGTGGCCTTTGGAAGACGCAGACTAAACGAAATCAAATAAAAAGCCGCTTCAAATGAGCGGCTTTTTTAATGATGGTAGCCAATGTGCCGTCAGGCTTTTTTCAAGGCGAACCAGCGTATCAGTGTCACACTGACAGCTAACGCGGTGTATATGCCGAACACAACCACCATCCACTGTGGCATGGACATCCCCAGGAATTGCCAGTCAATATCACCACAGTCGCCCGTTGCGGCAAATATTTGTGGAAGCCATTCATGCAGCGGTGCCCAGGAAGGGAAATTGGGAACGATTTCACAGCCAGCAAAAAAGCCAAAAGGATCTTGCTGAATAGCCACATGTTCACGGGCAATCAACAAGCCCCAGATTGCACTAACCAGCCATAACGCCTGAGCAAGCAGGCGCAGCAAGGTGTTCTCGCTGCTGAAAATGCCCAACAGCGCCGCAAATAACACACCAAATACGGCAGTACGCTGGTAGACGCACATGATGCAAGGTTGTAGATCCAGCACATACTGGAAATACAGCGCACACACTTCCAACCCCAGCGCACTGATAAACAAAAGTTTCCAGGCGGTGGGGTGGGTTGGCCATTCTGCGATGGTCTTAATCATTCTACGGCTCGTTCAGTGAAGTTTAATGAGATGGAACCGCCTGATGGGGCAGGTCAGTATGATGGTTAATCAGATGCATCTGATACATCCAGTCAGTCGCATCCGCCAGCATCAAGTAACTACATGCCAGACCAACCAAGGTCAGCACGATGGTGTAAGGCAGCGCCATCACCACCATCTTACCGTAACTGAGGCGCAGCAACGGTGCCAGCGCTGAGGTCAGCAGGAATAAAAACGCTGCCTGCCCGTTGGGTGTAGCCACACTTGGCAGGTTAGTACCGGTATTAATCGCCACCGCCAGCATATCAAAGGTATCACGGTTGATATGGCCTTCACGCAGGGCGGTAGCCACCTCATTGATATATACCGACCCGACGAAGACGTTATCACTGATCATCGACAATGCGCCGTTGGCCAGATAGAACATAACCAGCTGGGTTTTACCTTCGAAGGTTAATACCCAATCGATAACTGGCCGGAATAGGCTCTGATCAATGATGACCGCGACGATGGCAAAGAACACACAAAGTAACGAGGTAAACGGCAGCGCTTCCTGAAAAGCTTTACCAATATGATGTTCATCGGTAATGCCAGCCAAAGAGGTCGCTAGGACTATAACCGATAAGCCAATTAGCCCCACAGGCGCCAGGTGCAGTGCCAGGCCGATAATCAGCCAGATGCCGATCAAAGCCTGGAAGATCAGTTTGGCAACATCCTGTTTTGTGCGCTTTTCATCGACCATGGCGGAGTAGTCAGTGAGAATATGTCGCACAGGTTCAGGTAAGCGAGCGCCATAGGAAAAGACTTTAAATTTTTCGACCAATACGGTAGTCAGCAATCCTGCAATGAATACTGGGATGGTGACAGGCGCCATGCGCATAAAAAATTCAATAAAATCCCAGTTTGCCGTGTCGGCAATAATCAGGTTTTGTGGCTCACCTACTTTGGTCATGACGCCACCTAAGGCGGTGCCAACTGCGGCATGCATCATCAGGTTGCGCAGGAAACCACGGAATTCTTCCAGTTCGTCACGGCTCAGGGCATGCACTTCCTCGTCAGAGGTGTGGTCGTGGTCATGGTGATATTCTTTGCCGGAGGCAACCTTGTGATAAATGCTGTAAAAACCGGTGGCGACTGCAATGATTACCGCCACTACCGTCAGGGCATCTAAAAACGCCGACAGAAATGCTGCTGCCGCGACGAAAGATACCGACAGTGCTGTTTTGCTCTTAATTTTTAGCAGCAAGCGGGTAAAAAGGTGCAGGAGGAGGTCTTTCATAAAGTAAATCCCTGCCACCATGAACACCAGCAATAACACCACTTCGATATTGGTCACAATCTCGGCCTTAATGTGCCCCGGCGAGGTCATGCCGATTAACACCGCCTCAATGGTCAAAATTCCCCCGGGCTGTAATGGGTAACATTTCAGCGCCATAGCGAGGGTGAAGATGAACTCCAGAATCAATAACCAACCCGCCACATAAGGGCTGACAAAAAAGAAAATCAGGGGGTTAATGACTAAAAAGGCAAGAATGAGTTTTTTGTACCATTCAGGGGAGTTGCCGAGGAAGTTTTTGTAAACGGCGGATAGCAGAGATTGCTGCATGAAGTCTCGTCCCATGTTGAAGCTAAACGTGCCACGCAATTTGTATTCTGTCGCTTAACAAATTGCAAGTTATTGATGAATTTAGGAATAATTATTTTAGATGGCAGTTTGGCAGTTTGCACAAATGAAACTGTAAATAGTCTGTTAGCAGAGCGTAAGCAGGATTTGAAAATTAAGCTGGTACAATCAGTTAACACTGGTACAATCACTTCCCAATATTTTCATAAAAATAAGAACACGAGCGAAGTGCAGTATGATTTATAAAGCGCAAAGCCCGGCAGGATTTGCCGAGGAATATATCGTTGAGTCTATCTGGAGTGGGCGCTTTCCCCCCGGCACGATATTACCCGCTGAACGTGAACTTTCTGAGTTAATTGGGGTTACCCGCACCACTTTGCGTGAAGTGCTGCAGCGCCTGGCGCGCGATGGCTGGTTAACTATCCAGCACGGTAAACCCACCAAGGTAAATAATTTCTGGGAAACCTGTGGCCTGAATATTCTGGAAACGCTGGCGCGTCTGGATGAAAACGGTATTCCTGAACTTGTTGATAATCTGCTGTCTGCGCGCACTAACGTGAGTGCAGTATTTATTCGTGGCGCGATTAAAAATAACCCTCAGGCAGTGATTGAAGTACTGAATAAAGCCAAAGACGTGGATGAAGATGGTCAGGCATTCGCCCGTTTTGACTATGAATTGCACCATGAAATGGCGATGCAGTCCGGTAACAACGTCTATGTATTGATGATGAATGGCTTCCGTGGATTATATTCTCGAATCGGCAGTTATTACTTCTCTCATCAAAGCAGTCGTCGTATTTCCCGTCAGTATTATGCGGATTTATGCGAATTGGCAGAGAAAGGCAATCACGACGCAGTGCCGCACCTGGTGCGTCGCTATGGTATTGAAAGCGGTAAAATTTGGCTGGATATCCGTGATGCGATGCCAAAAGGATTGGTTGACTGAGACCTTTTCTTCGCTTCACCCAATAAAAAAGGAAGCCGCGGCTTCCTTTTTTGCAAGTTAATGCTGGCTTAGCCTTTTAGCTCACGTACCAGACCCTGCACAACTTTACCGCTGCCACAGACGATATTGCCTTTAAACATCGGATCGTTGCCACCGCTGAAGTCCGTTACCAGACCACCCGCTTCACGCACCAGCAGTTCACCTGCGGCAATATCCCATGCCTGAATACCCGCTTCCCAATAGCCGTCGAAACGGCCTGCCGCAACATAGGCCATATCCAGTGCAGCAGAGCCAGTGCGACGTACGTCGCCACATTGCTGGAAAATACGTCCGAAGCTATCCAGTGACGTTGCAGTTGCGGATTTGGCTTTAAACGGGAACGCTGTTGCCAGCACAGTGCCACTGAGGTCGCGCTTTTGCGAACAACGAATACGGTAACCATTTAATTGTGCACCGGCACCTTTACTGGCGGTAAATAGTTCACCACGCAACGGGTCAAATACGACCGCCTGATCCAGACGACCTTTATGTAACAGTGCAATAGAAACGGCGAAGTGTGGAATGCCACGAACGAAATTGGTGGTACCGTCGAGAGGATCGATAATCCATTGGTACTCGTTATCTCCGGCAACTGCACCGCCTTCTTCACCCACAAAGCTGTGAGTCGGGTAGGACTGTTGGATTTTGCTGATGATCAGTTTTTCGGCTTCTTTGTCAACCGAGGTCACATAATCATTGGCGCTTTTGAATTCCGTTTGCAGATCGCCACCATTTTCATAGGCGCGAACAATAAGGGTTCCGGCAGCGCGCGCAGCACGCACAGCAATATTCAGCATTGGATGCATAAGAGATAACCTACCAATTGTAAAAGAACCACGCCATTTTGGCGCTCAAAAAATCGGCGCGAATTCTATCAGGCGTGTGTTAAAAGGCAAGCAAACACTGACAATTTAATTGGGTATGCTATGATGCGCGCCCAAATTTTTGCTTAGGAAGCTAGCTGGCGATGCTTGATCGTATCCGAATCATTCTGGTGAACACCTCTCATACGGGTAACATTGGCTCAACTGCTCGCGCAATGAAGACGATGGGACTGTCCAGTTTGTATCTGGTAGACCCGGTCAGTGCGCCGGACGGTCAGGCCAGTGCGTTGGCAGCAGGCGCCGGCGATGTGTTAGCCAAAGCGACAATCGTCCCCACCCTGGCTGACGCCATTGCTGATTGTGGATTGGTGATTGGCACCAGCGCGCGCTCTCGTACCTTGTCTTGGCCAATGATTGAGCCGCGTGAATGCGGACTAAAATTAGTCGCAGAAGCCAGCCAGTATCCGGTTGCGCTGGTGTTTGGTCGTGAAAACAGCGGTTTGAGCAATGAAGAATTACAGCAGTGCCATTTTCACGTGTGTATTCCGGCAAACCCGGAATATAGCAGCCTGAACCTGGCAGCCGCGGTGCAGACTTTGTGCTACGAAATACGCATGGCGAGCCTGGCCGATCTCCCCAGTGAAGAGATTGGCGACTATCCTTTGGCAGAAGATTTAGAACGCTTCTATACCCATTTGGAACAAACCCTCACAAAAACGAATTTTATCGTTAAAAATCATCCGGGTATGGTAATGACCAAATTGCGTCGCTTGTTTAATCGTGCCCGTCCGGAGGCTCAGGAATTAAATATTCTGCGCGGAATTCTGGCATCCATTGATAAAAGCGTGGAGTAAGCGTGTTCGACGGCATTAAAGAAGATATTCAGAGTGTATTTCATCGCGATCCTGCGGCCAGAAGTGCATTCGAGGTCCTGATTAATTATCCCGGGCTGCATGCCATTTGGTGGCATCGTCTGGCCCACCGGCTATGGCGCAGTAACTGGAAATGGCTGGCCCGCTGCGTTTCGACGTTAGCACGTTGGCTAACGGGGGTGGAGATTCATCCTGGTGCGACCATAGGCCGGCGCTTTTTCATCGACCATGGAATGGGCGTGGTAATAGGGGAAACCGCTGAAATAGGCGACGATGTCACCATTTATCATGGTGTAACCCTGGGTGGTACCAGCTGGAATGCTGGTAAGCGCCATCCCACTCTGATGGATAATGTGGTAGTCGGGGCCGGGGCCAAAGTGTTAGGGCCGATTATCATTGGAACCGGTGCGAAAGTGGGCTCTAACTCAGTGGTAGTGAAAGATGTACCCGCTGAAGCGACGGTAGTCGGCATTCCGGGGCGTATTGTGGCGGGTAAAGTCAGCGATGAACAATTGGATGCGCGCCAGGCAATAGCTAAGAAATATGGCTTTGATGCCTATGCTGTGGCGCCGGATAATCCCGATCCTGTCGCCAGTGCAATCGGTACTATGCTCGATCATATGCATTTGATGGATCGCAAATTGGCAGAAATGTGCTGTGCGATCAATAAATTAGGTGGCAATGTCTGCGAAGATTTACCTGAAGTCCATATTGAAGATTTCGCCGATGTTGAAGAGGCTGCAGCCGAACAGCGTAAACGCGAAAAAGACGCCTTCGATCCGGCAATTTAATTCACTAATACCCGACTATGACAGTAGGTTATTTACTTGACTAAAATAGTCGGGTATGGGAGACTTCACCCAATCTCAAAGGTGGGTGAACAAGCAATGAAATTAACTTCAAAAGGACGTTACGCGGTCACCGCGATGTTGGATGTGGCATTGCATTCTCAGCATGCCCCGGTGTCACTGGCGGATATTTCTGAGCGTCAGGGAATTTCATTGTCTTACCTCGAGCAGTTATTTGCCCGTTTACGCCGCCAGAATCTGGTGGAGAGCGTGCGAGGCCCGGGAGGGGGTTACAAACTGGGGCGTGAGGCTAATACCATTGCAGTTGGTGAAGTGATCAGCGCTGTAGACGAGTCAGTGGATGCTACCCGCTGTAGTGGGTTGTCGGATTGCCAGTCTGGTAAACGCTGCCTGACCCACAGCCTTTGGAGTGATTTAAGCGATAGGATCAGCACATTTTTAAATGGCATTACCCTGGGAGAATTAATGCGTCAGGGCGATGTTCAACAGGTGGCTGAACGTCAGAATCGTTGTACAAGTCAAAAATCAACAGCGAACGACAGTATCGCTGTTACCTTACATATGTAAGCGGAGTTAAAAATGAAGTTACCCATTTACCTGGACTATTCTGCGACCACCCCTGTGGATCCGCGAGTGGCTGAAAAAATGATGCAATGTCTGACTACCGACGGCAATTTCGGTAACCCGGCATCGCGTTCACACCGTTTCGGCTGGCAGGCCGAAGAAGCCGTGGAAGAAGCGCGTGCGCAAATCGCAGAACTGGTGAATGCCGATCCCCGTGAAATTGTATTTACCTCTGGCGCAACTGAGTCCAACAACCTGGCGATCAAAGGTGCAGCGCATTTTTATCAGAAAAAGGGTAAGCACATTATCACCCTCAAAACCGAGCACAAAGCTGTGCTGGACACGTGTCGTCAGTTGGAGCGTGAAGGTTTCGAAGTAACCTATATGGAGCCAAAGCCAGACGGTTTGCTGGATCTGGACGCTTTTAAAGCAACGTTACGTGATGACACTGTGCTGGTTTCCGTGATGCACGTGAACAACGAGATTGGTGTTATTCAGGATATCGCTGCCATCGGTGAGATTTGCCGTGAAAACAAAACGGTATTCCATGTAGACGCAGCACAAAGTCTGGGCAAAGTGTCAGTGGACTTAGCTGAACTTAAAGTTGACCTGATGTCATTCTCTGCGCACAAGTGCTATGGCCCTAAGGGTATCGGTGCTCTGTATGTTCGTCGTAAGCCTCGGATCCGTCTGGAAGCGCAGATGCACGGTGGCGGACACGAGCGCGGAATGCGCTCAGGTACACTTCCAACTCACCAAATCGTTGGCTTTGGTGAAGCATGTCGTCTGGCTAAGCTGGAAATGGCGGCGGAAAACGAGCGCGTCCTGATGCTGCGCAATAAATTATGGAATGGCGTTAAAGATATCGAAGCAGTGCAGGTCAATGGTGACCTTGAGCAGCGTGTCGCCGGCAATCTGAACGTGAGTTTTGCCTATGTGGAAGGTGAGTCACTGATTATGGCGCTGAAAGACATGGCGGTATCCTCAGGTTCTGCGTGTACCTCTGCAAGTCTGGAACCGTCTTATGTATTGCGCGCGCTGGGTCTGAATGACGAACTGGCACACAGCTCAATTCGTTTCAGCATCGGCCGTTTCACTACCGAAGAAGAAATCGACTATGTCATCAATGTGATTCAGGGCGCGATCGATAAACTGCGTCAGATGTCACCACTTTGGGAAATGTACAAAGATGGCATCGACCTCAACAAGGTCGAATGGGTTCACCACTAAGTTTTTGATTTGTCTGGCGAATAGCCGCACAAAAAGGTAAAGATTATGGCATACAGCAATAAAGTAATTGATCACTACGAGAATCCACGCAACGTGGGTTCATTCGACAAAAACGACCCTAGCATTGCGACGGGGATGGTGGGTGCACCTGCTTGTGGTGACGTAATGAAGCTGCAATTAAAAGTGGGTGAGAACGGTGTAATTGAAGACGCCAAGTTCAAAACCTATGGTTGTGGCTCTGCCATCGCATCTAGCTCACTGGTCACTGAGTGGGTAAAAGGTAAGACTCTGGATGAAGCGGTACAGATTAAAAATACCGATATCGCAGAAGAGTTGGCGTTGCCGCCGGTGAAAATTCACTGCTCTATTTTGGCGGAAGATGCGATCAAAGCTGCGGTCGAAGACTATCGCGCCAAACACGCTAAGAAGTAAGGAACAGCATGGCTATTAGCGTTTCTGAAGCGGCTGCCCTGCGAGCAAAAACGTTTTTGCAAAATCGTGGTAAAGGAATTGGCATTCGTTTGGGAGTCAAGACCACAGGATGTTCTGGTCTGGCCTACGTGTTGGAGTTCGTCGATGAACTCAATGAAGAAGACACTGTGTTTGAGGACAATGGCGTAAAAGTCATTATTGATCCAAAGAGCCTGGTGTATCTGGATGGCACCCAACTGGATTTTGCCAAAGAAGGGTTAAATGAGGGATTCACCTTCAACAACCCGAATGCGAAAGGCGAGTGTGGTTGCGGCGAAAGCTTCAACGTTTAATTTCGCGTTAACTCAATGCCAGTGCCAGTCCCACAGACTGGCATTTGCGTTTTAACACAGTGCGGATTGGCATGAATTATTTTGAGCTATACGATTTAGCACCGGAATTTGAGTTGGATTTGGCGGATTTGTCGGCACGTTATCAACGACTGCAGCAATTGACTCACCCGGATAAATTCGCGACAGCCAGCGATGCGCAGAAGCGTGTGGCGATGCAAAAAAACGCACAGATAAATGATGCGTTTCAGGTTCTAAAGTCCCCGTTAATGCGTGCCGAACATATGCTAACGCTGCGTGGTATTGAACTTCGCCATGACCAGACCACCATGCAGGATGGTGGCTTTCTGATGCAGCAGATGGAATGGCGAGAGCAGTTAGATGACATTCGTGCCAGTCGCGACAGCCATGCTCTTGAATTGCTGCAGGATGAAGTGACAGCCGAATTAAAGCGTCGTCATCAGTTACTGGCTGAGTTTCTTCACGACAATACGCAAGACAGCAACCTACGGGCGGGGGCTGAAATTGCTAAATTAAAATTTTTGGTCAAGCTGAACACTCAGTTGGATGACCTGTATGATCAATTTTCCGAGGACTTGTAGAACATGGCATTTTTGCAAATAGCAGAGCCAGGCCAAAGTGCCGTGCCACATCAGCGTAAGTTGGCTGTGGGTATTGATTTAGGTACGACTAACTCCTTGGTCGCTACGGTTCGAAGTGGTCAGGCCGATACGCTGGCAGATGCCAAAGGTTTTCATTTGCTGCCGTCGGTAGTGCATTATTCGGATGAGCGTGTCGAGGTTGGTCGTTTGGCCAGAGAAAAGGCCAGTATGGATCCTGCCAACACGATATCATCAGTAAAACGCCTGATGGGGCGTAGTGTGCCAGATATCAAATCTCGTTATCCCGACCTGCCGTATCGTTTCTGTACCAGCAGTGAAACTATGCCGGGCATAATCACCCCGGCAGGTAAGGTAAACCCGATTCAGGTATCAGCAGAAATTCTCAAAGCACTGAAATTGCGCGCAGAAATGACGCTGGGAGATGAGTTGACCGGCGTAGTCGTGACTGTACCGGCTTATTTTGATGATGCTCAACGTCAGGCCACCAAAGATGCTATTCGTATCGCCGGTCTTAAACTGTTACGCCTGCTCAACGAACCTACTGCAGCAGCCATTGCATACGGGCTCGACAGCGGGGAAGAAGGTATCATTGCTGTTTATGACCTGGGTGGTGGAACGTTTGATATTTCTGTTTTACGCCTCAGTAAGGGCGTGTTCGAAGTGATGGCGACAGGTGGGGATACAGCCCTTGGTGGCGATGACTTCGACCAGCGCATTGCCAATTGGTTTATCAGTGAACAAAACCTGCCAACTGGCTTGTCCGCTTCTGAACGTCGCCGTTTGTTAGACGTGGCGAAAGCGGCCAAAGAAGCATTGTCCTCACAGACTGAAACCAACCTCCAGTTAACCCTCGATGACGGTACTACCTACAGTGGCGAGTTAACGGCGCTGCAATTCAACGATTTAATCGGGGATCTGATTAAACAAACCCTCAAAACCTGTCGTCGAGCACTGAAAGATGCCGGTATCGACAAAGAGGATATCAGTAATGTGATCATGGTCGGCGGGTCTACCCGCACACTGGCCGTGCGTGAGCAGGTGGGGACCTTCTTCGCGAAAACGCCGCTGACCTCTATCGATCCGGATAAAGTGGTGGCGATTGGAGCCGCATTACAGGCCGATATTCTGGTTGGTAATAAGCCAGAAAGCGATATGTTATTGCTGGACGTATTACCCTTGTCACTGGGCCTGGAAACCATGGGGGGACTGGTTGAGAAAATTATTCCGCGCAATACCACCATTCCGGTGGCGCGTGCGCAGGAATTTACCACCTTTAAAGATGGTCAGACGGCGATGATGGTGCATGTGCTGCAAGGTGAGCGCGAACTGGTACAGGATTGTCGTTCACTGGCGCGTTTTAACCTGACGGATATTCCACCTATGGTAGCCGGTGCAGCCCACATTCGCGTGACGTTTCAGGTCGATGCCGATGGTTTGTTATCAGTGACTGCAATGGAAAAATCCACCGGTGTGCAAGCCAGTATTGAAGTCAAACCCGCCTATGGATTGAGTGACGACGAAGTGACCCGCATGTTGCAGTCCTCAATACAACACGCCAAAGATGATATGCATGCGCGTATGCTGCGCGAACAACAAGTGGAAGCCGACCGGGTAAGAGAGTCGCTGCAAGCTGCGTTGAACGCGGATGGTGATGCCTTGTTAGATAGCGACGAGCGTTTAGCCATTGAAGCAGCCATTGACGCTATGATGCAGACTGCTGCGGGGGATGACCCAGGCGCCATCGAGAAGGCGATCGAACAGGTTGATGCAATTAGTCAGGCATTTGCTCAAAGACGTATGGATCGCTCCATCCGTCAGGCATTGGCGGGTCATACCGTCGATGAACTTTAATCAGAATTAACAGGTAACGATGTTATGCCACAAATAATTTTTCTGCCTCACGCAGAGTTATGCCCGGACGGTGCAGTATTAGAAGCCAATAAAGGCGAGACGATTTTGGACGTTGCGTTAAAAAATGGCATTGGTATTGAGCATGCGTGTGAAAAAAGCTGTGCCTGCACCACCTGTCATGTGATCGTGCGCGAGGGGTTTGATTCCCTCAATGAATCAGATGAACTGGAAGACGATATGCTGGATAAAGCCTGGGGTCTGGAAAGTGAATCGCGCTTGGGCTGTCAGGCATTGGTTGCCGACGAAGATTTGGTCGTCGAGATCCCCAAATATACGGTGAATCAGGTCTCTGAAGGCCATTAGCATAACAAAAGGCGCCGATGGCGCCTTTTTTATAATCCGAATAAATTGAATTGACTTAAAGCATAGTCAACCAGCGAGCCGGCAACCATAGACAATGGAGCGGCAGCCGTCACTGCGATTACTTTTAAACTCTGAGGCACATCCACTGGCCATTCGCGAACTTTGGCAATTTCAGTTTTAGTCGCAATTAAACACGCAATTCGCCGTAATGTTCTAGGGTTGTCGGTAATACGCCGTCCACCGCAAATATTTTCTTCCATCGTATCATTTAATTTTTTGTAAATACGCTGAATTGCCATTGCTTTTTTATGGGCAATGATTCTTTGTGCTTTGAATACCGGCATAAAAAGATAAAAGGTTATTCCGAGTAACAATAAACAGGTCAATATAATATCTATTCTTGGTATCTGCCGTCCTATCCAAAATAGAGGGATGAGTACAAAAATAATTGCCGCTTTGACTGTGTTGTTTACAACAAACTTTGATACGGGAGCTAATTTTTCGATGCCCATGATGTCGATGGAGTCTTTAGTGAGATATTCCTGAGTCGCTATGTTGTTTAAAGATACTGTGTGAACAATGAAAAAAAAGATAAAAAACCAAAAGGGCACCGCCATTAGATTCATTGTTATAGAGACGATGTTTCCATCGAAAGCAAGTAAGTCCTCGCTATATAAGTAACTAAATGTGGCCAGTAAAGAAAGGACAATTGATATTGCCGTGTTCCTGATGGCTGTTTGAAGGAAGCGCTTCTTTTTTATTTTTTGTTGTTCCTCAGGAATGTTTTCGGCGAGTTGATTAAATGAATCTACTGCGGTGTCATGAATCGAGATTAACGCATACCAAAGATAAGCGATGATAGTTGGCATTGCTATGGCTCCCGCGAAAGGACGCATTTGCTCATCAGTCGCAGATGCTCCAGGGAAATTCAAGCTCCCAGTTAAATAACTAGCTGCCATCAACACAATCCAGCAATAATAAGGATAAAGTTTATTGCTAATCACAAAGATAAATAGTCGCTGAATCATAGAAAGCTTTTTACCAGGTTGTCGATAATTGAACTAGCTATCCAACTGAAAGCTGGAATGAAAATTAATAATCCAATTCTAATCATAAATGGAAAGTCTAATAACCAGGTTTTTGTTTCCAGTATTTCTTGTCTGACAGTTAATAAGTCTGAGACATATTGAAGCTTTTGGTCATTGTCAACTAGCCTTCTATATTGCTTGGGCCCGCTATGTAATGCTTCGTCAATTGCTGAGTTTATCCTTTGTACAGCCATTGATTTTTTGTTCGACATTGTTCGGTTGATGTTTATAACGGGATATCCAAAAAAGAATAATGAAGATATCAATGCGAATATGATGAAGAACATATCTATATTAGGTGGTGAAGAGTGTATCCAAAATAAAGGTTGCAAAGAAATAACTAAACTCGTGACGACGAAATTTATCCACCCGGTTTTTAACGCTGGTGTTAACATTTCTAGCTGGAACAATCTAATCCTCACGCGAAAATTAATGTAATGTAGAAGTGTTCTGGTAGAAAAATATAACGTGTAGATTAAGGTGCAAAGCATCAACCAAAAAAAGAAACATTGGACAAACAAATAGAGTCTGAGTACCTCAATCCCTCCTTCATTGTCATTGCTAAAAACTAAACCATTTGCGATCAGGTAACTACTTGTCAGGAATGCACTAAGTGTTAGAAGTTGAGGTATGTTTCGTTTAATTTTTTGCTCAAAAAATAGCCACAACCGATATTCAATTTTTTGTTTCCGTACTTTTGTGTGACTTAGCAAGCTTATAGAATTAGCCAGGCTGCGCAGACAAAACTGAAAGCTGAAGATCATAAATCCGCTGATAATAGGAAATGCGAGGGCTGCTCCAGCATCTTTAGCTTGGACTGAATCGTAGGGTACGCTGTTGAATGCCAATAATCCCAGCAACCAGTTTGTCATCAAGAACAAAGCGATAAAGGCGATAGCGAGGCCCATTTGCCATTGTATCTTTCGTTTTATTTTGTAGTGCCAAGTGATCAACATAGTTTTTCAGCTGCCTTTACGCAGGGTATTACGCAACAGATCCGGTCGATCGCTAATAATTCCATCAACACCCATATCGATTAATTCACGCATTTCCCAGGGATCGTTGATGGTCCATACGTGGACTTTCATACCTTTGCTGTGTGCGTCGTCAATTAAGGACGGGGTCACCACTTTCATGCCCGCTGAATAGTGTGGCACCTGCAGTGCTTGTCCACGAGGACTGGTTAAATGGGCGAGTCCCAGTTTATTCAGAACGACAAACCAGGTGGTCTCACTTTGTGCCATTGACGTGGCTACATCGGGGCAGACCAGACGAAATTCATCCAGCGCACTTTGATAAAAGCTGCCGATAATGACGTCGTCGGTTTTGTTGAATTCATGTATTAAGCGACAAAGTGAAACGGCAATAGACGGCTCGGTTTGCTTAATTTCGATAGTCATCAATTTATGCGGAAAACGGCTGAATACTTCGGCCAGGGTTGGCACAGTGATGCCCTTACCACGATAAGGAAAATCATCTGGGGCATCTTCTAACCAGCGGAAGCCCGCATCCAATTGCTTAATATCTGCCAGGGCTTTGTCTTTCAGATAGCCGCTGCCATTTGTGGTACGGTCCACAGTCGCATCATGCATTACGACCAAATGCCCATCCTGACTTTGGTGAACGTCCATTTCTAGCATGCCTACGCCAAGCTGTTCCGCCTGCTCAAAAGCATACAAAGTGTTGCTTGGCCACAGCAGATAGCCGCCCTGATGACCAATAGTTAAAAAGGCTGGATGTTTGCTCTGCCAGGGGAACGCTGGGGATTGCTCGGCCAATAGATAAAACGCGGTGTAAATCACCATCATGATGGCGGCAAGCGCGATAAGAATTCGGATCCACATACCTGTGCTGAAAATCAATTTTGATTGAGAATAACTCGCAATCAGCTTAAACGCTAGGCTGATTCATTGTGACGATAACGATCTACCCACATGGCAGTTGCACCGCAAATCGCCACCGGCATCACGATAAAGTTGACGATAGGGATCATAGAAAACAATGTAACTGCTGTGCCGAACGAAAAGGCGGCCCCTTTATCGCCAGATAGTAAGGTACGCATGCGCTGGAACGGGACTTTATG
Organism: Bowmanella sp. JS7-9; assembly: GCF_004329715.1. GTDB lineage: Bacteria > Pseudomonadota > Gammaproteobacteria > Enterobacterales > Alteromonadaceae > Pseudobowmanella > Pseudobowmanella zhangzhouensis. The sequence goes on along the minus strand of NZ_JXSY01000005.1, from coordinate 131,500 downwards.
ATTATCAAAGGGATAATCTATATATTGAATCGCCATGGTCCAGGCGGTAAAGGCGAACCAGATTAACTGGCCAATCACTGGCAAGATTAAAAACAGTAAAAAGAAGCCAATTGCACGGGGAATGTAATAAACCAGTTTCACCCACTCTCTGCTCAGGGTACGCGGTATATCTTTTATGATGTCGTTTACACCGCCGCCGGTCAGAGATTGTCCGGTTAGATGCTGCTCAACCTTTTCTGCCAGTACACCGTTAAATGGCGCGGCCAGCCAGTTGGTGACAGAGGTAAAAAGAAAAGAAAACACCACCAAAATGGTGAGAATTGCCAGCGGCCACAAAATCCAGTCTATCCAGCTAAGCCAGTCAGGCAGATAGCCATCGATCCAGGCAAATACCTGGTTAAGTTGGCTATACAAATAGTAAAAGGCAGCGCTAAACAGTAGCAGGTTCACGAGTAAGGGAATAAACACAAAACGTTTCAGTCCTTTGGTCTGAATTAAATCAAAACCCCGCATAAAATAGCCTGCGCCACTGGTGACTTGCTGCATCAAAACTTCCTGCAAAATAAATGAGTTACCGTATAAGTCTATCAACGCTATTTCAGTGAATAAAACCCAAATTGTTACAATTCCAAACATCTGTTACATTCCTGATGCCGGCCCGGATGCCAACACCGATAAAAACAAATGCGCTTAAAGAAAATCAGGCTCGCAGGGTTTAAATCCTTCGTCGATCCCACCAACATTCCATTTCCCGATGCCATGACTGCGATTGTCGGTCCGAATGGCTGTGGAAAATCGAATGTGATCGACGCCGTTCGCTGGGTGTTAGGCGAGAGTTCGGCAAAAAATCTGCGTGGCGATGCCATGACAGATGTGATTTTCAATGGTTCCAGCGCGCGCAAGCCAGTAGGTCAGTGTTCTGTTGAGTTGGTGTTTGAAAATGTCAGTGAACGCTTACAAGGTGAATACGCTAAATACAATGAGCTATCCATCAAGCGATTGGTGACCCGAGACGCGACCTCGACCTATTTTCTCAATGGCAGTAAGTGCCGCCGCCGTGATGTGACCGACCTGTTTTTAGGTACCGGGCTTGGGCCGCGTAGTTATGCGATTATTGAACAGGGCATGATTTCCCGTTTGATAGAGTCCAAACCTCAGGACCTGCGAATTTTCATCGAAGAAGCTGCTGGTATTTCCCGCTATAAAGAACGTCGGCGAGAGACCGAAAACCGTATCCGCCACACCCAGGAAAACCTTGAGCGTCTGCAAGATGTGCGCGGCGAGTTAGCCCAGCAATTAGAAAAGCTGCAACGACAGGCATCTGCAGCGCAAAAGTACAAGACGCTTAAAGCCCAAGAGCGGCAATTGAAAGCTGAATTGGCGGCGCTGCGCTGGTTAAAACATTCTCAGCAGGCGGATTCACTGCAGAAACATGTTGATGAACTGGAAGTAGATTTACAGGCACTCATGCAACAGCAGCGGGGAGACGAGAGTGGTTTGCTGATTAAACAGCAACAGCGAGATGACTTGCGTACCCAAAGTGAACAGCTACAACAGCGGTATTTTAAACTTGGCACGGATATCACGCGGGTCGAGCAAAATCAGCACCATAACAAAGCGCGGATTGGACAAATTGGTGCCGAACTGCAGCAAATTCTGCAACAACAAGCCGAACTGGCTTTGCAGCGGGAGCAGAATGAAGTTCAACGTTCGGAACTTCAGCTACAGATCGAAGAACTTGAGCCCGAATTTATGTTGTTGCAGGAAAGCCTGCAGGAACAGCAATCCTTGCTGGAAGCTGAAGAACAAAAGTTACGTGAACAACGCCACGTTTGGAACGAACACCTCAAGCAGCAGCGCGCACTGCAACAGCAGCATCATCAGGTGTCGTCAAAGGTAGACAGCCTGCAATTGATGTTGCAGCGCTCAGAAACGACGTTACACAGCATGCAAAGCCAGCTACAACAATTGCCTGAAACCAATCAGGACGAGGTCAATCGGCTGGCAGAACAGCTCAGGGAAGCAGAGCAGGAGCTTGCTGACACGTCGATGCAGTTACAGAATACGCTGGAACAAAAGAAAACAGAGCAAACACAACTGTTGCAATGCCGCGATGTGCTCAAAGACACAGACAAACAGCTTGCAGTAATGGAGGCACAATTAGCCTCGCTACTGGCCCTGCAGCAGCTGGAGGCGGATAATGTTGCCTATCAAGCGTATCTGAGCGACAACACGCAGAGTTGGCAACCACTTTGGCAATATTTGTCTGTCGAGCCTACCTGGCAACTCGCGGTAGAGACCGTGCTGGGTAAGTGGTTACAGGCGCCGGTTTTCAACCAGCAAGCCGAATTTGCCGACGTTTCCGGCGCCATAGCATTGTTTAGCGAAAATTTTGTACAACACAAAGCGTCAGGTTCATTGGCTGAAAGGGTCAGCAGTGATAGCTGCCCGCACTGGTTGAATATGGTGTTGTGTGCTGAAGATGAAGTAAGCGCGAAGCAGATTTCCTTGCTGCCGGGCCAAAGTGTGATTACGCCTGACGGCTATTGGCGCGGAACAGATTGGGCAATACGTTGTGAAGTGGCGTCAGAACAAACCGTGTTGGTGCGCGCTACGCTAATCGAGCAGGTTCAACGCGAAATAGCTCAGCAAAACGCCAGGAAGTCTGAGTTGGATGAGCGGGTACAAGCGTTAGACGCTGCCTGTGAGGAACTGATTAAAGGCGCTCAGCAATTGGACGAAGCCCGTGAAGTGTTGCGTCACCGGGTATTGGAAAGTAAGCAACAGTTTTTGCAAGCAGAGCAGGCTCAGTTGCAGCGGGACAATCAGCAACAGGCCCTGCAGCAACAAATACAAGATCTTCAGCTTCACATCGAAACTGAACGTGAAGAATTATTGCTTGCAAAGGCACAAAGCGAAGACAGCGCTGAGCAACTCGCACAGGCAGACTCACAGGTGAGTCAAATGCAGGACTCTCAACAGCAGATTGATCTGGCGATTAATCAGCAGCGCCAGCGTGTTGAACAACTGCGTAACGATAGTCATCGGTTGGCATTATCCCGTCAGCAGCAACAATCACAGTATCAGCAATGCGAGCAGCAACTAACTCGTATGGCGGATATGCTCACCGCACTGGATGAGCGCGAAGCGATGTTGGTTGAGGAGCGTGAATCTTTGCAACTGCCGCTGGAAGACAATCAGGAGCAATTGCAGCTATGGCTAACTGAGCGCGTAGACATTGAGCAACAGAAAAATATCTGTCAGCAGCAGCTGGAGGATATCGAACTCTGGCTGGCGGATTGTTATAAGGGTCAGCAACAGGTTGCTGCCAAAGCGGCCAAGATTAAGGCTGAGCAGGCTAGCATCCGCCTTGAGATTGAGGGGCAGCGAGTGCGCGCCAATGCCCTTATCGAACAACTGGATGAAATGCGCCAAAATCTGAAGTTTGTATTAGATAACCTCAGTGATGATGCCGAAGAAAACCAATGGCAGAAGCAATTGGATCAGGTTGGCATGCAGCTAGCGCGTTTGGGGGCAGTAAACCTGACCGCAGTTGAGGAATATGAGTTGCAGGCACAACGCAAGGCTCACCTGGATGAGCAATTTGACGATCTGACCAGTGCGCTGGATACCCTGCAAACGGCCATTCGTAAGATTGATCGTGAAACCCGGGCGCGCTTTAAAGAAACCTTTGATAGCGTCAATCAGGATCTGCAGCACCTGTTCCCCAAAGTATTTGGTGGCGGCGCCGCCTATCTGGCGTTGACGGACGATGACCTGCTCGAGACGGGAGTCACTATCATGGCGCAACCACCTGGCAAGAAAAATAGTACGATTCACCTTCTTTCCGGTGGAGAAAAAGCCCTGACCGCTTTATCATTGGTGTTCGCAATTTTCAGACTCAATCCGGCGCCATTTTGTTTGCTGGATGAGGTGGATGCACCGCTGGATGATGCAAACGTGGTAAGGTTTTGCAAATTAGTATCGGAAATGTCCGACAGCGTGCAGTTTATTTATATTACACATAACAAGATCGCAATGGAGATGGCGACCCATCTGACCGGCGTAACCATGGCAGAGCCAGGGGTTTCACGCATGGTGGCAGTGGATGTCGAACAGGCCGTCGCGCTAGCTGAAGCATAATAAAAACGATGGATGATTTACGTTTACCTCTTCTAATCATAGGCTTTTTCGCCATTATCGGTGTCACTGCGCATGGCCTGTGGACGAGCCGTAAAAATGCGCGCCGTAAAAATCAACGCGAGGTGGCGATTAGCGCTGTACGCGAGTCTAATCAACGCAGTGCTGACGCCCATCAGCAAGAAGACTTTGATGATTTGGGTGTGGGGCCTGTGCGGGTAATTTCCCGTACTGAGCCGACTTTTGAGCAAGACGAGACGGTTGAGACACTTGAGGATGACATCCCGGTAGAACAGCACGTCGATGAGGCAGCACTCAGTCAGCCGGAACCTCAGGGTCAGCCAGAACAGCAGGCTCAGGCGGTAACGGCTAATCGTCCTCAATGGATGGCGGATGATGATATTCCGGAACCGCCTAGTTCCTTACTAAAACAGCCAACCGACGCGCGGGTAAAGGCTGCACCAACAACCGAAAATGTAGCCCCAGTCGCTACGCCGACAGAAGAGAAAACTGTCGCACTGGAAAAAGAGTCTCTGGCGGATAAAGCACGCAAGCTGGTGCGTGGCGATAAGGCCAGCCCCAAAGCGACTAAGCGCAAAGAGCCGCGCGTGGCAGAAGACCAGCTGCGTATCGATTTTGATGATGAGCCGCAGGTTGCTCCCCAAAACGAACAGAAGCCACGTAGCGCCAAACAGGATGTGCCGGCAGAAGAACAACAGGTGTTGGTACTGAATGTCAAAATGCCAGACGGCAAAGTGATGTCCGGCGCAGCGTTATTGCCGGTGCTGCTGACCCTGGGTTTTAAATTTGGTGCGCAGGATATTTTTCATCGTCATGTGAACAGCAATGGCAAAGGCCCGGTATTGTTTAGCCTGGCGAATATGTTTAAACCCGGCATTTTCGATGTGGATAATATGGAAAACTTCAACACGCAGGGTGTGTCGTTGTTTATGATTCTGCCCATCGAAGGCGATCCGCATCAGGTGTTTAATATGATGCACAACGCGGCGCGCAAGATAGCCGAAGAATTTGATGCGCAAATTCTCGATGGTCGGCGCAGCGTGCTGACCAAACAGGGTCTGCAGCAATATATTGAGAAAATACGCGAGTCAGAACGACGTCGCATGTTAACCCGCTAAATCATCAACGCCCGCCATGCGGGCGTTATTTTTCAGGTACATTGCATGAGCACTTCTCCCCAGCAACGTATTGACCAGTTACGTGAGCAAATCAATCAGCATAATTTCCATTACTATGTGGATGACCAACCGCTAATCCCCGATGCGGCCTATGACAGGCTGATGCAGGAACTCAAGCAGCTGGAAGCAGAGCATCCCGAGTTGATTAGCGCCGATTCGCCAACCCAGAAAGTGGGGGGCGCAGCGCTTGCCAGTTTCGCCCAGGTAGAACACGAAGTGCCTATGCTATCGCTGGATAATGCGTTTGATGCCGAAGAATTTCATGGGTTTAACAAACGTATTGCTGAATGGTTGCGTAGCGACGATGAACTGGCGTTTAACTGTGAGCCTAAATTAGATGGCCTGGCTGTCAGTATTTTATATGAAGATGGCGTTCTGGTGCGTGCTGCCACGCGCGGTGATGGCCGTACTGGTGAAAATATTACCGCCAATGTGCGTACCATTAAAAACGTGCCGCTGCGACTGCGTGGCGAGGATATTCCTGCCCGTCTTGAAGTGCGTGGTGAAGTGTTTATGCCCAAAGCGGGCTTCGACAAACTGAATGAAGTGCAGCTGGAACAGGGTAAAAAGACCTTTGCGAATCCTCGTAATGCCGCTGCGGGTAGCTTACGCCAATTAGACTCGGCGATTACCGCCAGTCGTCCACTGATGTTTTACGCCTATTCGCTTGGGTTAGTAGAAGGCGAACAGGTGCCTTTAGCAGATTGTCATTCAGGGCGTTTGGCCCAACTGAAACACTGGGGGTTACCGCTGTGCGCTGAGAGTAAAGCGGTACGTGGCGCACAGGCCTGTCTGGATTATTACCAGCATATTATGCGGGTACGTAACGCGCTGTCTTACGAAATCGATGGGGTGGTGATTAAGGTCGATAATATCGCGTTGCAACAACGGTTAGGGTTTGTCGCACGTGCACCGCGCTGGGCCATTGCATTTAAATTCCCGGCCCAGGAAGAAATGACCAAACTGTTGGATGTGGAATTCCAGGTCGGCCGCACTGGTGCGATTACTCCGGTCGCACGATTAGAGCCTGTTTTCGTTGGCGGCGTAACCGTGTCTAACGCAACCTTGCATAATCAGGATGAAATAGAACGACTGGGCCTGAAAATTGGCGATACCGTGATTATTCGCCGCGCCGGTGATGTGATCCCGCAGGTGGTGGCAGTGGTTGAAGCTGAGCGTCCTGCTGATGCCACAGATATTGTTTTTCCACAAACCTGCCCGGTATGTGACTCTGCGGTAGAAAAGCTGGAGAGTGAAGCTGTGGCGCGCTGTAGCGGCGGACTATTCTGTGGTGCCCAGCGTAAAGAAGCCATGAAACATTTTGCCTCCCGTAAAGCCATGGATGTAGATGGCCTGGGTGATAAGGTGATCGAGCAGCTGATTGATGCTGAGTTGGTTAAAACCCCCGCGGACTTTTTCAAACTGGAGGTCAGTCAAATTGCCAGTTTGGAGCGAATGGGTGAGAAGTCTGCACTGAATCTGGTAGCCGCGATTCGAAAAGCCAAAGCGACGACATTGCCGCGCTTTTTATATGCATTGGGCATTCGTGAAGTGGGGGAGGCAACCGCCCAGAATCTGGCGAATCATTTTATGACCCTTGAGACTATTCAGCAGGCCAGCCTTGAGGCTCTGACCGAGGTGAATGATATCGGTGAGGTGGTCGCCCAGCATATTTATCACTTTTTCCGGGAGCCACATAACCTGGATGTGGTGCAGGCGTTAATTGAGGCGGGCGTGAACTGGCCTGTTATTGAAAAAAAGTCTGCCGATGAACAACCGCTTGCCGGCCAAACCTGGGTGTTAACCGGTACGTTGACCACCATGGGCCGCAGTGAAGCCAAAACCCGACTGCAGAATTTGGGGGCCAAAGTCGCCGGTAGCGTATCGGCCAAAACTCATGCAGTGGTGGCAGGTGAGGCCGCTGGCTCTAAGCTGAACAAAGCGACCGAGCTGGGGATCCGCGTGCTGGACGAGGACGCCTTAGTCGCGATGTTCGCGCAGCACGGGGTTTGATTTGAACCACCGTCTGGCACTGCCGCTGCATCGATACGATGGACAGGGGCGGGTTTTACCACCGCGCATGTTGTGGCTGGCACTGCTGGTATTGATGCGTGGCTGGCTGGCGTGGTTGCTGGCGTTGGTGATGCGGCCCGATGGCAGTGCACTGCTTGGTCTGTTATATCCACGCCATCAGGACTTTTATACAGCGTTGGCCATCGGATTTTTGCCCTTGTTGTTGAGCCTTATGATCATGCAGCGCACACGACTCTGGCAACATGGTTGGCAAGCGCTGTTTGTCATGATTAAACCTGTGCTGTTGGGATTATTGTTACTGGATATCACTTTCCAGTTGCGGGTGATTTATCTGCAGCATTTTAGTTTTGATCTGTTGTTAGGGGGATTAGTGTTGTTCGACGCCGTGTTGATAATGTGGCTGCAACGCAGCAAAACCCTGCGTATTACACTGGCAGATTGGCAACGACCAGACCCAGAAGAATCTATTTAAATAAAATCTAATAAAAAGCCCGCTTAGTAGAGCGGGCTTTTTTAGGTCTGTTGCAGCTTATTTTAATACGCTAATTTCAATTTTACTTGGGTGTGCGGCATCGTGATAGATACGATGTTCAGCTTTAACAAAGTCCGCTTCAGCCGCTTCAAAAATGTTAGTGACATAGTTTTGCGGGTTACGATCTAGGAATGGGAACATACTGCTTTGCACCAGAATCTGCAGTTTATGACCGCGTTTGATCGTGTGCAGTACATCATACAATTCAAAGTTAACCGGGGTCACTTCGCCGGGTGTAAACGGCTTAGGATCGCTCATTGAATCACGGAAACGACCGCGAATGGCGCCCCAGCGCACTAATTCATGACGATTTCCGACCTTTTTATCCAGATCGTGGCTGTTTTCATCTTTCGGCGGAAACACATCGACCAGCTTGACAATAATGTCCGCGGCGGATTGGGAGGTGCTGAAATGTAATTTGAGCTGAATATCGCCAGCCAGCGTCAGGTCATCTTCCATCGGCTCAGTTTCAAACAGCAATACATCCGGACGACGGGCAGCAAAGCGCTGATCTTCGGCCATATATTCGCGGTCCCATCCGCGCCCAATGGCTTTGGAGTGCGGCACGGGTTTGTTGGGGTCGCTGACATAATCACTGTAACTGTCTTTTGCTTTAGGAGCATCTGCCGACAGCGTTTCCTTAGCAGCAAAATAAAGGGTCTGACGTTTGGCCGCTTTGGGTGGCCAGCTGTCAAAAAACTCCCAGCGTTTGGCGCCTGTATCAAACATGGTCGCTTTGGCCAGATTGGATGATTTGCCGTCTTTCAGATGCTCAACAAAGAAAGGCAGGTGAACATTGGTCTGGAACCACTCACTGGTGTTGAAGCCGTTGTCTGCTTCACCCATGTTGCTGCCTTCACCACGATTCCATTGACCGTGGAACCAGGGACCCATAATCAGGCGCACATTGTCCTTTTTATTGCCCTTAGACATGGTTTGATAGGTTTGCAGTGGACCGTACAAATCCTCAGTGTCATACCAGCCACCTACGACCAGTGTTGCTGGTTTGGTGTTGCCAAGATGTGGCAGGAGGTTACGTGCTTTCCAATAATCATCGTAATTAGGGTGCGCAGCCAGTTCGTTCCAGAATGGTCGCTCATTATGGAAATAATCTTTGTTCACGTTGGACAACGGACCTAAGTCCAGAAAAAACTGATAGCCATCGTGGGTGGCCATGTCCTGACCTTTTGGCCAGATACTGTGTTTGTCTTTTGGGAAATTATCGAAAGTATCAAAAAACACAAAGGCCATGGGTAATGCGAATGCACCATTGCGATGGAAGTCATCAAAAAACCAGTCAGCAATGGGGGCTTGCGGCGAAATAGCTTTAAGCGCAGGGTGCGCATTAATTGAGGCTACAGAGGTGTAGTAACCCGGGTAGCTGACACCATACATACCCACTTTGCCATTGTTATTCGGTACATTTTTCACCAGCCAGTCGACGGTATCAAAAGTATCAGTGGCATCGTCGACTGCGCCTTTTCCACGTTTATAGGCATCCTGAGGGCGCATATTGACGTATTCGCCTTGTGAGCGAAAACGTCCTCGCACATCCTGGAAGACGAAGATAAACCCTTCTTTCTCAAAGGCCTGATCTGGCGCCAGCGTTTTTTTGTATTGGTTTGAACCATATGGGCCGACGGAATAGGGCGTACGCATCATCAGCATCGGGTAAGGCTTTGTGCGGTCGTACGGAACATATACAGCGGTGAAAAGGGTTTTGCCGTCACGCATGGGAATTTCGTATTCGTATTTTGCGTAATGCTGGCGAATATATTCGGCACGGGCATCAACCTGATCGGCGGCCATCGTCATAGGGCTGACAAATAAACACGCGATAAACATCAAAAAACGCTTAGCCATAAATCGATCCTTTATCTGGCATTGAGGTGAAATGATTGTGTTAGAGAAACGGCAGACAGGACAAGGTTACTTGTCCTGTGGTTGGCGGTGTTGGTCGGGAATGTTACTGGGTGTTATTGGCGATCGCCTGCTCAAAGTAATTGCGCACGCTAATTTGATTGTCATTGACCAGACGCTGATAACAAATACCGGCAAAGGGATAACTGTGGCCTGCATATTCCAACACCACGTAAGGCGCATCCGGATTGGAGCCATCGTAGCGCCATTGACCACCGACATGTTGGCGAAACACCTCGCCCACATAGGCACCGTAGATGTTGCACAAGGTAAATACGGCCTGATCTTCCAACACCTGATCTTTATAACGATCAAGCCAGGCTAGCAACACGGAATCAACCTGAACAATGCTTTCGGGGCTGTTATCCAGTTTGACATTGAATTCTTGTTTGGTGGTATCAACCGCATTTTGTGCGCTGTCTATCATCAATTGATCCAGCTCTTCCTGGGTCATGTCCATGCTGTGCTCCATCGCAGTGTATCGTTGCATCTTAATCGAGCTTGGCAGTTGAATACAAATATGGTGGTCAGGCTCGCTAGGTAAGATATTTAGAATGGTTTTTTGCCGTTATCGACAGTTTGCGCAATAAATTTAACATTTTTGATTATTTAGCTTAAAAAATATCCGAAATTCATGTGGTTGTGTGATAATTGCAAGCAAGAAGAAAAGCAACAAAAAATCAGTAGCATTTCGTAACGCCCGGTAAACCAATAATAATTAGGGTCTCCGTGTCATCGGCTTGTCATGAATTATCGCTAGATTCTTCCGGTTTATACCTAAAACAACCAAAAAACTAATCATGCCTTGTTACAGGGCTATGTAGGAGAACACATCGTGCAAATTAAGTATCCGGCTCTGCTGGCACTGTTTCTTGCGCCTGCAACACATGCCGCCGACCTCGCGATTAGCGGGGTAATCGACGGACCACTCAACAGTAATCCCAAAGCAGTAGAAATATTGGTAATCAATGACGTCGCCGACTTAAGTCAGTGTGGTGTTGGCTTCGCTAATAACGGTGGCGGTACCGACGGGCAGGAATTTACATTCCCCGCGGTGAGTGTCAGTGCGGGGACCTACCTGTATGTAGCAAATGAAAGCGCCGATTTCACCGCCTATATGGGCTTTGCGCCGGATTATGTTAGTGGCGCCGCCAGTATCAATGGTGACGATGCGATTGAATTATTCTGCGCCGGCAACGTGATTGATGTGTTTGGTGATATCAATGTCGACGGCACGGGTCAGGCGTGGGAGTACATGGATGGCTGGGCATATCGCGATGCTGACTCTAATGGTGACGCAGCAGAGTTCGTTTTGTCTGATTGGTCTTTCAGTGGTGTAGATGCGCTGGATAATGCAACGACGAATGATACTTCTGCCATGATCTTTCCGGCTCGGACATTTGTTTCTGATGGCACCGGCAGCGGAACGGGTGGCGATAATGGCGGTGACACAGGTGGCGATACCGGATCTGGCACGTTCGTCCCTGTTACTATCAGTGATGCCTGTTATAACTGTCCTGAGCTAAGCACCATTAAAGATCCTGCTTCCTTTGTGGACAGTCAGTACTATGCCGCCGCGATTGAAGCCGATACCAATGCTTTTGGCGCTACAGCATTACGCGCCGCGATTAATGACGCGATCACCGATGGTCATATTAAGCTCAGCTATTCGGAAGTCTGGACAGCGCTGACTAAAACCGATGAAGACCCGACCAATCCAGACAATGTGCTGATTTTATATAAAGGTGCATCGATTCCTAAGTTCGACAATGGCAGTGGTGATCACGCCAACCTGGCCGGAGTATGGAACCGTGAACACGTTTGGGCTAAAAGCCATGGTTTCCCGGATGATGGCTCAACCAACTTTGCCTACACCGATATCAACCATTTAAGACCGGCAGATCGAATCGTTAACTCGACCCGCAATAATCTTGATTTCGACGAAGGTGGCAATCCGGTCAACAATGCTGACGGTAACTTTTACGATAGTGACTCGTTCGAGCCGCGCGACAGCGTAAAAGGCGATGTGGCGCGGATGATCCTGTATATGGACATTCGTTACGAAGGGGAAAGCGAGGCAGTAAACAGCCTGGCTGATTTAAAAGCGGTGGACTCTTTAACAGGCTCTGGTGTGCCAGAAATTGGTCGTTTATGCCGCATGGTGCAGTGGAACGCCGAAGATCCGGTAGATGATATTGAACGCTCACGTAACGAGTGGGTTTATGCTTTCCAGGGTAACCGTAACCCCTTCATTGACCACCCTGAGTGGGTAAATAAAATTTATCCAACCGCAACCTGTGGTGAATTAACCGGAGGTGGCACCGGCGGAACCGGTGGCGGTACAGGTGGCACTGGTGGTTCTGGTGGTGATACAGGTGGTAACACTGGCACCGATCTTGACCCAACAACTACAGGTCAGAATGGTTCTTCGCCTTTGATTTTAACCGGTATTGTGGACGCGACGTTAACTGGCGGTGTCCCGAAAGCGATTGAGATTTATGTGGCGCAGGATATGGATGATCTGAGTGTCTGTGGTGTTGGCTCCGCTAGTAACGGTGGCGGTACCGATGGCGAAGAATTCACCTTCCCTGCGATGGCCGTCACCAAAGGCCAGTTCATTACCATTGCTACGGAAACAGCTAATTTCGAGACTTTCTTCGGACGTTCACCAGATTTAACTAACGGTACCGCACCAAACATTAATGGTGATGATGCGGTTGAGTTGTTCTGTAACGGTGAAGTGGTTGATGTGTTTGGCCAAATTGACGTGGACGGCACGGGTACAGACTGGGAATACATGGACGGGTGGGCGTATCGTAAGGCTGGCACGTTTGCCGGAGGCGACGTGTTCTCCATCAGTGATTGGACCTTCAGCGGTAAAAATGCGCTGGATAATGTGGCCAATAACGCATCAGCAGCCAAACCGGCACCGTTATTGAGCTATACCCCGCCTAGCGGAGAGATCTTTATCTCTGAATATGTTGAAGGGTCGTCCAATAATAAAGCGTTGGAGCTTTACAACCCGTCTATCGAGGCAGTTGACCTGTCCGCCGGTAATTATGCGATTTATCGTTTTGCCAACGGCACCTCTAATGGCACGAAAATTAGCCTCACTGGGGTTATCGGTGCAGGAGATGTGTATGTAGTGGCGAATGGTTCTTCGGTTAACGCTATTTTAGATGTTGCCGATCAAATAAGTGGCACTATCACCCACAACGGCGACGATGCTTACACCTTGACCAAAAACGGCGAAGTGATTGACAGCTTCGGTGTGGTGGGTGTTGACCCCGGTTCTTATTGGGGCAGCGGTGACTATAAAACCGTTGACAATACCCTGGTACGTAAAGCATCGGTAACTTCAGGGGATACCAATACTGACGACGATTTTGATCCGTCAATTGAATGGATTGCACTGGGCAAGGATGACTTCAGTTCACTGGGTAATCGCAGCGGAATTGGTGCGCCTGAGCAAGGTTTAGTGCTGGGTCAATGTTATGATGCCGCGACATTAATTTCTGCAGTACAAGGTAATGGTGCGGTGTCGCCGTTGGACGGTCAGGAAGTGGTGGTTGAAGCAGTTGTGACGTTTGCTGCGCCTGCTCTGAAAGGCTATTTTGTGCAGGAACAACTGGCGGATATGGATGCCGATGCACAAACCTCTGAAGGTTTGTTTGTGTATGCCAATAGCACAACAGGATTACCTGCCGAAGGCGCAGTAATGCGCGTTAAAGGCCAGGTTAATGAGTTCTACAACCGTACCCAACTCAACGCTGCTGAAGTGCTGGATTGTGGCAGTGATTCCGTCTCTTCTACATCAATGAGCCTGCCGTTTAGCGCTGATACCGATGCAGAAGCGTTGGAAGGCATGCTGGTCACTACCACACAATCCTTGTTGGTGACTGATCACTACAACCTGGCTAAATACGGTGAAGTGACCTTATCCAGTCAGCGCCTGATGAACCCGACCCAATTGTATTTACCGGGCTCAGAAGAGGCACAGGCTGTGACTGCAAGTAATGAGTTAGACCGTATTTTATTGGATGATGTGGTATCAGGATCATATCCGGAAACCTTACGTTATCCGGCAGGAGGGCTGACTGCTAACAACACCTTACGTTTGGGTGATTCGGTAGAGCCTTTGGCCGCGATTGTGGACTATGCCTTCAATGCCTACCGTTTATTGCCAGTAGAAGAGCCAGTATTCAGTCAAACCAATCCACGTGATGCAGCGCCGGTTATCGAGCAGGGTAACCTGTCAATCGCCAGTATGAATGTTCTGAATCTATACAATGGTGATGGTCTGGGTGAGGGCTTCCCAACCGAACGCGGTGCGGATTCAGTGCAAGAATACGAGCGTCAATTGGCTAAAGCCGTTGCTGCCATACTGGCAATGAATGCAGATGTTACGGGTCTTATCGAGATCGAAAACGATGGATTCGGTCCTCAAAGTGCTATTGCGCAATTGGTTAACGCATTAAATGCAGAAGCTGGTGATGGCGTATTTGCATTCGTTAACAGCGGTGAGCAAATGGGCACTGACTCCATTAAGTCTGCGTTTATCTATAAGGCCGCAGTGGTTGCACCGAAAGGTGATGCATTGGTTAATCTGGATCCGGTATTTAATCGTCCGCCCGTATTGCAAAACTTTGTCCGTCTGGAAGACGGTGCTGAGGTTGCGGTGGCCATTAACCATTATCGCAGCCGAATTTGTAGTTCCTCTTCAGCAGATGCCGACAAGGATCAAGGTGACGGTCAGGGCTGTTTCAATGGGACTCGTTCGGCTCAATCTCAGGCACTGGTTATCTGGTTGGCAAATGTCGCTGCACAGCTGGAGCATGTTGTGGTTATCGGTGATTTGAACAGTTACGCCATGGAGCAACCTGTTCAGACAATCGTTGATGCCGGATTCGTTAATGCATTTGCCGACAACCATGACTATTCCTACGTTTATCAGGGATTAAGTGGTTCGATGGATCATGCATTGTTGAAAGCCGATATGGCTGAGTATCTGGTAGATGCGACACACTGGCACATTAACGCCGATGAGCCTAAAGAGCTGGACTACAACATGGAAAACAAGTCTGAAGCGCAGTTGGTCGATTGGTACAGCGCCGATCCTTTCCGCGCGTCGGATCATGATCCATTGTTAATTACGCTGGACGTGCCACCACCACCGGTATTTGGTGACTTCAATGGTGACCGTATTGTGGATATGCGTGATTTCTTCGCCTATATGCTGGCGGTGAGATTTGGCTATGAACTGGATATGGCCTATGACCTCAACGGCGATGGCAAAATCAGCATGGCTGATCTCGGCAGATTCCACACGTTATGTACTTACCGTGGTTGTTTGCCAACCCCACCAAAAGGTTGGCAGAAAAATCACAGCGTTCGGGAATTTATTCATCCCGGTCGTAAGTGACCAATCAAAAAGGGGCGTGTAGCCCCTTTTTTGCGTCTGTTATAAATTAACGCTGAATCGGTCAGAGCATCGGTGCATAATCATCGACAAAACATGAGGTATGCATGCAAATACATGTGATTTATGGCGCTGGTTTGATTGGCGTGTATCTGGCCGGATTACTGCGTCAGGCATTGCCTGATGCGAAAGTCTTGGTCGTGGGTCGTCCCTCGGTGCTGGCGCGCTATAGTAAGCAGCTCACTCTTATCAATTTGCAGGGAGACTCCTTGTGTTGTCCTGCTCCTGAGGTAATTGAGCTGGATAATCCTCTCCTTAAACAAGCAGATTATGTGTGGCTGACCTGCAAAACTACGGCACTGGCGTCGGTTTTACATGAACTAACCGGTGTCATCTCAGACACCTGTCCGGTATTCACCTGTCAAAATGGTATTGGCGCACAGGCCATGGTCGCTGAACAGTTGCCACACAACCCGCAAAGCACAGCGCTCATTGGATGTAATGTGGTGCTGGCGGGTGATGATGGTTTGCGTCAATCCAGTGAAGGAGGGTTGATCCTGGAAGATGCTGGTTTATATGGACAGTTGTTGCCCAATTGGCCTGAACGTTTTTGGTCGTTATCCCTGACCGACGATATGCCAGCTATGCAATGGGCCAAGCTTCAATTGAATCTGACCAATGCGGTGAACGCGCTGGCAGATGAACCATTGTTGAATGTCCTGCAACAACGGGCCATGCGCAAGGTGGTGGCATCCATGATGGATGAATTACTCGCCGTTTGCCGCGGGAAGCAACTGGCCTTGCCGCGCCTGACGAAAGTCACGCCCGCCTTACTGCCCTCTATTTTGCGATTACCTAACTGGTTGTTTCGCCGCGTGGCCGCCGCCATGTTAACAATTGATCCCGAGGCAAGATTGTCCATGTGGTGGGATATTCTTCAGGGGCGGCAAACGGAAATAGACTTCCTGCAAGGTGCAGTTGTGCGTGAAGCGCAGAGTCTGGGGCTGGCAGCACCAGTCTGTGATCGGGTTTATAAGGCCATATTAAAGTTACAAACCGGCGAGGCGGTGTCCAAAACTGACTGGTTAGGCTGACTTTGCCTGATACATAGTTGAGTCGGCCAGCTCCAGCCAATGTTCGACACTTTGCACCTCGGCAGAGAATTCGGCATAGCCTATACTTGCCGACAACTGCAGATTTTGGTGCGGCTCTTTGAGATTCATTGGCTTAAATTGCATTCGCCCTAACAGCGTTTTTGCGTCGTTTAAATTGGTCTCAGGCAGAAGCACAATAAATTCATCTCCGCCAAAGCGACCGACCATATCGGAGCAGCGAATTCCTTCGCGAATACTCTGCGCGAAATGACGTAGGGCCTGATCGCCAACTAAATGCCCAAATTGATCATTGATATGTTTAAAGTTATTTAGATCCAGAAATACCAGCGTGGATACCAGTGAATGGCGTAAGCAACGTTCAAATTCCTGATTTATCTGATTAATGATGGTGTGCCGATTAGCGACCTGCGTGAGTGTATCGATACTGGCAATTTTTTCTAATTGTTTGTTTTGTTCTTCCAGCACACGTTGAGAATTGACGTAGTCGGTGCAATCCCGCGCAACGTGGATTTGGCTGGTAATCGCCTGCTGCGCGTCGAATAAGTCGAAGGTACTGCTTTCGATGTAACGGATATGGCCATCGTCCCTGACTATTCGGTAACTCAAACGCCAATTTTTATGCTGATGCTCCAGCAGCGCATGTTTAAATGCAGCCTGATCGTCAGGGTGAATAAGCTGCATAAAACTTTCCGGATCAGCATACAGTTCTTTGGCGCTGCGCCCCCAGATAATTTCATAGCCAGAATTCACATACAGTGTCCGTGAAAAGTGTGGCTCCGTAACCCATACCACCAGGTTGTCTGATAACAGTTCGACGATAGTTTTGAATTTCAGCTCAGAGACCTGTAATGAATCTTCCGCTCGCTTTTTATCCTGAATATTCTCAACCACAGAGATAAAAAATAGTGGTTTTTTTGCGCTGTCGCGCACAATGGAAACGGTGAGTTTGCCCCACAGATAGTGGCCTGATTTATGTCGGTACAGCTTTTCCATGCTGTAATCATCGGCTTTACCATCGATTAAGCGTTGTACATTGTCCAGGTCGGCAGATAAATAGTCCGGGTGGGTGATTTGCTGGAACGTTAGTTGCAAAAATTCCTGTTCTGTATAACCGAGGAAATCGCATAAGGCCGCGTTGACACGGACAAAGTTACCGTCAGTAGATACCTGGGTCATACCGACCGCGCAACGGTCAAAAATCGTTTCAAACATATTATTGGAAAGCGCGTTATCCATCGCTGCATCCTGTCATTTTTATCTTCTGCGCATAGGTATAGTTAAGATGCGCAATAATTTCCGCATGAATAGTAGGGCTTAGGTATAAAAAAACGCCCAGGTTTGGGCGTTTATTCGAAAATTCAGGGAGTTAAGGCTTTTTTGCCTGCTGTACTATGTTACGTACATCCGCCAGTAATGATTTTGCATCGTAAATTATGCCGTCTTTGATGGTGTATTTGACGCCACCGATGCGGGTAGGTTGGCCATTATCACCCAATACAAAATGGCCGGTTCCATAGAGTAACTTAAAGTTCGCCAACGGGTTTTGTTCAACGATGACCATATCCGCCAGCTTGCCGACCGCTAACGAACCAATTTGTTGCTCCATACCCAGCGCTTGCGCGCCGTTAAGTGTGGCGGACTGAATGACTTCCAGTGGATGAAAGCCAGCTTCCTGCAGCAGTTCTAACTCGCGGATGTATCCAAAGCCATAAATTTTATAGATATAGCCCGAATCTGAGCCGGTGGTGACCCGCCCACCATGATTCTTGTAATCATTGATAAAGTTCATCCAGCGTCGAAAGTTATTCTTCCAGTCAATTTCCTTTTGTGTGGTCCAGTCAAACCAATAGCTGCCATGCGCTTGTTTGCTGGGCTGGAAAAACTCCCATAAGGTCGGCAGGGTATAGTCATCATGCCAAATGGCCCGCTGTTCGCGCATCAGATCCCGGTTGGCTTCATAGATGGTTAGCGTGGGGTCCAGTGTGAAATCCAAAGCAAGAAGTGTGTTGCGCACTTCATTCCATTTTTCAGAACCCGGCTCGGCGCTTTGCATCCACAGGCGGCCCGCTTCTTCAAAGCGATGTTGTTCATTGTTGTAATTGTAATCGTGGGGATAATGCTGAATGCGTTTATCCTCAAACATGGCTTCCGGTAATCCGTACCAGTGCTCCATAGTGGTCAGGCCCATTTGCGCAGAATCAACCACATTGGTGCGCATCACATTCAGCTGTGCATGGTGCATAGCACTGCCCAGCCCCTGTTTTTTGGCTTCGTCCAACGCTGCAGCCATAATCTCCGGACGGGCACCGAAGAACTTGATCCCTTTGGCGCCTTTTTGCCGAGCTTGTTTGACCCACTTACGCGCCTGTTCCCCCGTAGAAATTGGTTCATCGGACCCCATGCCAAATCCCAGATAGGGGATAATGCGTGGTGCCGTGATGGTATTTTGGGCGCTGCGATTGACGTGGTCTAATACCCAATCGAGGCCATTGAAACTACCCGGTTCACGTACCGTGGTAATGCCATGAGCCAGCCATAACTTGAATACATATTCCGCCGGAATATCATCGGCAGAGCCGCCAATGTGCCCGTGCATGTCAATAAAACCAGGCAAAATGGTGTGACCGCTCAGGTCCAGTTCTTTATCTCCCGATTTTGCCTTGGGGCGATACTTTGGATTGATAGGGGCACCCGGTGCTCCCACGCTGACGATATGAACAATGCGATTGCCTTCGATAACGATATCGACAGGGCCCTGCAGGGGGGCACCTTCACCGCTGACATAATTAGCACCGCGTAAAATAAGGCGCGGGAAGGGACCATCACCTTCTCCGGCAGGACGGTTTGGCGCGGACGCTCCGGGGGTAGCACTGGCAGGCAGTGCCAGCAACAGCATCAGGCTGGCAATCAATAGTTGGCGCATAGTCTTTCCTTGGACCTGATCAATGAAAAATAAACAGTATTTTCAATTAACTAGGTATTGTTGTCGGTTTAATAACCGTTCTATGCTAGGCCAAACAGGGAGAGAAATACCATGCATATAATCAGAAAAATTCTGCTGGGCAGCGTATTGGTGTTGTTAGTGTTGGCCGGGATCGGCTTTTTGTTGCCGTCGCAGTATCGGGTTGAACGTAGTATTGATATTGCTGCGAAGCCAGAGGTGATTTTTGCTGAGCTTGCCGATCTTCGGCAGTGGCATAGCTGGTCGGTGTGGTATCAGCGCGACGCGTCTATGCTGGTGGAATATAGCGGCGAGCCCGGCCAAACTGGTCAGTTGTCACGCTGGCAAAGTGCGAGTCAGGGCAATGGAGAAATGCAAATTATTCTGGTTGATGCCCCCAAGCGATTGCTATACCAGTTGCGTTTTGAAGGCTTTGACATGGTCTCAACCGGAGAAATCACGTTAATTGAGCATGAGGGGCGCACTCAGGTGGTCTGGGCGGATTATGGCGATCTTGGTAACAATCCGGTTAATCATTACCTGGGGTTGGTGATGGACTCAATCATCGGGCCGGATTTTGAGGCCAGCTTGCGTGGCCTCAAACAACAAGTAGAAAAGTAATTAAGGGCGCTGTGAGTACTGGCGGAAATACTGGTGAATTGCCACGGCCAGTAACAGATGAAAGAAACTCTCAGATAATCCGGCACTTTGCATGCCGGTTAACGCCAATGCACCGGCGCCTAGAATGGCAATAAAGGCGGTAGCAAAGTGATAGGCAGGAACCTTATTGCGATACAGGCTGAGACCTTGAATAACAAATGCAGCTATGATGGCAACATCTTTAAGCCAACTGATTTGCAGGGTATAGCCCAGCATAGATACCAACAGCAGCAAATATAATGGGAAATCATCCCGCTTGATGGTACCGGCTAATACTGTGAAATACGCGACGATTCCAAAGTAACTGGCAATCTCACTCATCCAAATGTGGTAGGCCACTAGATCACTACCTGTGTAGCGTAATGCGCCCAAACAGGCAGCGATGCCTACGGTAAGCAGACCCAATGCCGCCACTCTTGGAGCCAGTCGCTTTACGACCAGCAACTCCAGGCAAATGGCAAAACAGTTGATCATCAGAATTAATTCCGCTGCAGCGGCAAATAACTGGGTTGGCAAATTAATAATGTCCGTATTCAGAAAAAGTAATCCGGTTAGAAAGAAACCGACGCCTGACTGGAAATTCTACTGACCCTCGCGCTAGCATACAAGTAATTGAATCAGGAGCGATTAGGTTAAATGCGCGCAAATAATATCGCCGAGTTAATCGGCAATACAGATTTACTGAAAATACCCAGCTTATCGGCGCTATCTGGCAGCGATATTTATGTGAAGTGTGAATTCCAAAATCCTGGGGGCTCGATTAAAGACCGTGCGGCCTTACAGATAGTTACCGATGCCATGCAAACGGGTGAACTCAAACCCGGCATGACTATCGTAGAAGGCACTGCCGGTAACACAGGTATCGGCCTGGCGTTGGTGGCGAAAGCGTTTGGATTGAATGCTTTAATAGTGATGCCGAATGATCAATCACCACAAAAAGCGCAGGCAATCAGTTTGTTTGGCGCAGAGCTCAAGACGGTACCACCGTGCCCATTTGCAAATCAGGATCACTTTTATCATCAGGCCCGGCGTATTGCCGAGAGCCGCGAAGATGCATTTTGGGCAAATCAGTTCGAAAATCTGAGTAATTTCAGGGCTCATTATCTGCAAACCGGCCCAGAAATTTGGCGGCAAACCGGCGGCAAGATAGACATTTTGGTGTCCT
Source organism: Bowmanella sp. JS7-9 (assembly GCF_004329715.1). Lineage (GTDB taxonomy): Bacteria > Pseudomonadota > Gammaproteobacteria > Enterobacterales > Alteromonadaceae > Pseudobowmanella > Pseudobowmanella zhangzhouensis. Next base: position 110,375 of record NZ_JXSY01000005.1, on the reverse strand, counting down.
CTGCAGGAACCGGTGGGACATTGGCGGGAAATTCCCGCTACTTAAAGGAATGTAATCCGAACATTGAAGTGTGGTCGGTTGACCCTGACGGCTCCGGGGTCTATCACTTTTTGCAACATGGCGAATACAAAAATAATGGCGGCTCGATGACTGAGGGCATTGGCATTATGCGCCTGGTGAATAATTTCAAACAGGCGCGTATTGATACGGCGATTAATATCGGTGATGCGGATATTGTCACCATAGCCCGCTATGTGCGCGATCACGATGGGATTTTGCTGGGCAGCAGCAGTGCTCTGAATGTGGCCGGCGCATTGATGGCCGCGATTCAGCGCGGCCCTGGCAAAACGATTGTTACGTTCGCTTGTGATTTAGGCGAACGCTCGGCAGGGAAACTGTATAACCCTGACTACCTGGCTGGGCGCGGCCTTGGCCCCACATTTGAAACAATTGACCAGCTCACCACGCGTTATGCCAGTGATGAGGCCAGCGCCAAAGCTGTACAAGTTAACTGGCAGGGGATGCTTGATTAATGCGCCTTAACTGCGATTTGGGCGAAAGTTATGGGGCCTGGCAGATGGGGGCCGATGACGCGGTGATGCCGCTGATTGATCAGGCCAATATTGCCTGTGGCGTGCATGCCGGTGACCCAATTGTGATGCAGCGGACCATCGCCATGGCGCTGGAGCACAATGTTCAAATTGGTGCTCATCCCTCCTATCCGGATCGGCAAGGTTTCGGTCGCCGCAGTATGGCGTTGTCTGAACAAGAATTAATAGCGTGGCTGCATTACCAACTCAGTACACTGGATGGCATGGCCAAGGTGCAGGGCGGCAAACTCGTCTATGTGAAGCCACACGGCGCCTTGTATAACGATATGATGCATGATGAAGCATTACGTCACCTTATTTACAAGGCAATGGCGCAATATGACATGTCGTTGTCTCTGATGGTGTTGGCTGGGCCTAATGGACAAGTCTTGAGCTGTGAAGCGAAACAATTTGGTTTGTCGCTGCTGTTTGAAGCGTTTGCCGATCGCCAGTACGCCGCCAGCGGTGACCTGATACCACGTCAGATCGAGGGGGCGGTGTTGAGTCACAGTGATGCGCTGCGCCAGGCGTCGCAGCTGATTGAGCACCAGACCGTGACCACCGCCAGCGGCGCGGTTATCGCTGTTCAGGCGGACAGTTTATGCGTGCATGGCGATAACCCTGAGGCGCTGGCATTACTAAAAGATATCCGGGCGCTGATGACTTAATGAAAATTCAGCAGGGTGGGGCGAATAGTCTGATCATTTACGGGGAATTCAGCATCCTTGAATGGTCGGCACTGGCACATTGGTTACGGGATAATTTCCGCCAGATTGGCGTTATCGACGCCGTTGCCGCCCCTGAATCAGTGTATGTTCAGTTTGACCCTGTACGAATTGATGTATTTACCTTACGCCGTAAAATTCGCCACTGGCAACCCGTTGCCAGCGCACGTCTGGCTTCGACGCAACATGTTTTACCCGTGTGTTATGACCCCGCATTCGCACCGGATCTGTATGAAGTTTGTCGTCAGTTAAAGGTATCCTCAGACCAATTGATTAATTGGCACTCAAATCAAATATTTACGGTTGAAGCCATCGGCTTTGCGCCAGGATTTGCCTATCTGTCGGGTGTGCCGGATACGTTCCAGTTACCACGTCGAATGCGTCCTCGTACCCGTGTGCCGCCTGGCTCGGTTGCACTGGCTGAACGCTGGAGTGCAGTCTATCCCCAGGCGTCGCCGGCCGGCTGGCATATTATCGGTATTTGTCCTATGCCGCTATTCCAGCGATCGGCTGAGCCGCCGGTTATGCTGAATGTGGGAGACACCGTGCGGTTTACTCCCTGTACCATCAGTGAGGTCAGGCAATGGCTGCCCTGATTGAGTTTTTACGTGCGGGTCCGTTAACCACCTTGCAAGGTCCTACCCGTGCAGGATTATCTCATTACGGGGTCAGTCCCTGCTTTGCTGTGGATGCAATCAGCCTGATGCAGGTCAATCAGTTACTGAAGCGTGAACCATTGGCTCCTTGTGTGGAAATGGCGCTGGGCAATATAGAACTGAGATTCGCACAGACTGTGCAAGTCGCATTGTGCGGTGGCCACGGGCAAATTTACCTGGATGGTGTAAGAGTGCCTATGTATCGCACTTTTAAAGTTAAGGCGGGGCAACACTTACGTATTGGTCCGCTGACGCAAGGTAATTATATTTATTTGGGCATGGCGGCGCACTTACATGAGTCGACCAGCTTTGCCAGCCCATCATGCAGCGTGCGCGAAGAGCTGGGAGCGAATCAGGGCAGGCCTTACAAAAATGGCGACGTGATTCAGGGCAATCCCCTTACCGATATACCAATCCAAACCATTCCATTCGCCCAGCGACTCACATATCCGTGGCAATTAACCTTATCGTTAGTCCCGGGCTATCAGTTCCGGCAACTACCCAAAGGACTTAAGCAGGTGTTTTTTTCTCAGCCCTTTACTGTGAGTGCTGAATCTGGTCGCATGGGGGTGAGATTAGCCGGGGTTAATCTGCCGTCCAGTCAATTACGCCTGGTATCTGAAGGGCTGGGATTAGGTGCCGTGCAAATTCCCGATAACGGACAACCGATTGTGATGCTGGGGGAACATCAGACCCTTGGCGGCTACCCTAAAATAGGCTCAGTAATCGAATCTGATTGTGCTCGTCTGGCCCAGGCGAGGCCGGGTACTAAAGTGCGTTTTCGCTTGTTGAGCCGATTTGCTGCTAACCACCTCAATTAAACCGCGATTCATCAATATCCTATGGCTTTTCAGTTATTTGCAGGATAAATCTGTGCGAAATGAACTGCGAAACGCATCGCAGATAGGATAAACTGCTCAGTCTTTTAACCTTATATGTTTGGTAGCCATGTCAGTCGCATTTTTAAACGGTGAATTTGTCAAATTATCTGAAGCGCGTATCTCACCGTTAGATCGGGGATTTTTATTTGGCGACGGTGTATATGAGGTAATTCCGGCATATGCAGGCAAAACCGTTGGACTGCGACCGCACCTTGCCCGTTTGAATAATGGATTGGCTGCGCTTGAGATAACCACGGGTTGGGATGACGCTCACTGGCAACAGACCATTGATGGATTGCTGGCCCAAAACCCAGTGGGTAACTGGGGGGTTTATATTCAGGTGAGTCGTGGCGCAGATGTCACCCGTTTTCATGCCTATCCGAAAGATGTCTCGCCCACGATCTTTATGTTCGTTTTTCCTATTGCTACGCCGCCAAGTGAGTCGCCGCAAACTGTGAAGGGATTAAAGGTTGTCAGCGCTGAGGACCTTCGTTGGCAGCGCTGTCACATTAAGTCCACCTCTTTGCTGGGTAACGTTATGCATTTTCAGCAAGCTGTAACCCAGGGGGGCAATGACACGTTGTTATATGACAACCAGGGAAATCTGACCGAATTCAGCAGCGCCAATGTGTTCGTTGTGCAAGGTAACGTTATTTCTACTCCCGCATTGGATAACCATATTTTGCCGGGTATAACCCGCCTGATGTTATTGGACATGCTGCGTAAGCAGAACAAATATCAGGTGGTGGAAGGGGCAATTGGGTTGCAACAGGCTCGCGCGGCGGACGAGATATGGCTGACCAGTTCCAGTAAAGAAGTGTCACCGGTATTAAAGCTGGATGGCCGCAACGTGGGCGACGGTCTGCCAGGTAAAGTCTGGCAGGATGTGATTGCCTTATACGGCCAGCAAAAATACGATTATTAGAGCAGTTCATGACCCGACCAACCCAGGCCAAAATCAATCTTGCCAACCTCCGACACAATTACCAGTTTGCTAAACAGACGACTGGTGTTGCCTGTTTAGCGGTCGTCAAAGCCGATGCGTACGGACATGGTGCGGCGGCTATTGGACGTGCGCTTGAGCAAGAGGTTGACGGTTTTGCGGTGGGTATGCTTTCAGAGGCACTGGAGTTACGTCAAAACGGTATTAATAAGCCGGTACTATTGCTGCAAGGTGCCCATGAGCGTGGTGAAATAGGCGACATCGTTGCCAATCAACTTACCATGCTGATTGCCTCTGACTATCAGTTAGCCTGGGCGCTGGAAGCAAAGATTCCTGAGCCAATTGATGTCTGGATTAAATATGACACAGGCATGCACCGGTTAGGTTTATCACATAGCGAGGTTGTCCGGGCAATCAATTCGTTAAACAACTTACCCTGGGTGAGAAGTCTGACGCTGATGACCCATATGGCTTGCGCGGATGAGTTCAATCATCCGCATACACAGGGCCAATTGGTGCTGTTTCAGCAACTGGCACAGCAGTTCAGATTACCTGTTAGTATCGCCAATTCTGCATCATTGTTGTCGTTGCCGCAGACCCATGGACACATTGCCAGACCGGGTCTGATGCTTTACGGCACGTCACCGCTGGCCTATGAACATGCCTTAGCGAGTCAGTTAAAAGCAGTAATGACATTGGAAGCCAGTGTCATAGCGTTGCATCAGGTTCAGTCGGGGGAGTCCGTCGGTTATGGTGCGACCTGGACTGCACAGCGTCCTTCTGTGATTGCCACCTTGTCGGTTGGCTATGGCGATGGTTATCCCCGTGTAACGACCTGTGATTCGTTTGTCGTTATTCGCGGTCAGCGCGCGCCGGTTGCTGGTCGGGTATCGATGGATATGATGTGTGTTGATGTTACTGATATTAAAGGTGTTATCTGCGGCGATGTGGCCGAGTGTTGGGGCAGCCAGGTTCCGGTTGCCCACGTCGCTCAGCAAGCTGGCACGTTAGCCTACGAAACTCTGGCAGCGATGCCGGCCAGAGTTCCACGGGTTTATACCGAATAGCAGACGCTTAAGCCTTGTAGGCGTAGTCCACTTTGTTCAGGAGTGCAGGGTTCGCCACGTCTAGCCTGACCGGTTGCTGCAAAATAATTCGTCCGTCAATTTGCGAATCGGCGCTTATCGTCAGCGTAGGTTGGTGGTTGTTATTCCCAGACCACCAACTGCGTTTCTTACTTTTAAATACGATATCGCCCTTAATGTGCGAAGAGCCATCCAAACTAACATCGCCGTTCAGGCTGATGATATCGCCGCTTACCTGACTGTTATGCACCTTGATTTGACCATTCACACTTTCGATATTATGCGCGATGTGACTGCCGTTGGTGCGTATGTCACCGTTGACCGAATTCACATTGTCTGCCTGATTGTTGTGGGTAAGCTCGATATTGCCGTTAACCGCATCGATATCTTTGGCCGCAGCAAACGCCTGCAACTCGATATTGCCATTGACGTTGCTGACATCCCCAACCTGACGATGTGTTTCGATGCGTAAGTCACTGTTAACGCTGGACAAGTCGGACTGATTGCTACGGACGTAGCCGAACTCGATGTCACTGTCGTCGCCATGGCCGCCGACATGCACAATACAGCCACTCAAGCCCATGGAGCAGGTGATCACACTGGCAAGTAATAATTTTTTCATTGAGTTTTCTCACGTTATTGTTAGTTGTATTTGCTAGGCAAAAATCAAACCAAAATATTAAGTTATTGATTTTAAATCAAATTGTATTGATTTGATGATGAGATCATCTCGGGCTCGTGGCGAGAATCACGAAAATACGTGGATATTGGCTAAATTACTTGAGGGGGCACTAAATATGCGGATAATACCCGCAAATTTTTAGGGGGATTTATGGCAATTTCAGCTGACTTAGCTGCCCGTAGCGGCGAGAAATGTGAATTATGTGGTAGCACGGATGGCCTTGAGGCTGTCGAGGTGTCGGATGCACCGGTTGGCTTTAGTGCTGATGTCGTGTTATGCGCAACCTGTGCGCAGCACAGCAAAGATCCGGGCGGCATTGACGCGCATCATTGGCGCTGCCTGACCGACAGCATGTGGAGCCAGGTACCCGCGGTACAGGTGTTATCTGCCAGATTGTTGAATAAGATCAGCGCAGAGAGCTGGGCGCAGGATGCACTGGATATGTTGTATCTGGATGACGAGTTACAAAGCTGGGTCGAGGCGGGTAATGTCGATGAAATTGTTCACCTGGACTCAAATGGCGTCCGCCTGCAAGCCGGTGATAGCGTCACGATCATTAAAGATTTAGACGTAAAAGGCACCAGTTTTGTTGCCAAGCGTGGAACACCGGTGCGCGGCATCTCACTGACGTCGAATCCTGAGCATATCGAGGGGCGGGTTAACGGCACCAAGATTGTTATTTTGACCAAATATGTGAAGAAAAACTAATCACAATCAAGTGATAAAAAGCCCGGCTTAGTTACCGGGCTTTTTTGTATGTATAAACGGACAGAAACGCTGTTCGAACTCATCCGCTGGCATGTTATTGAGCAAGTCAATATTACGCTGGGGAATACTGTCGGTATCCGGGTACTGGTCGATTACTCTGGTAAGTTCGGCTTCACGTAACAGATGTAATATGGGGTAGGGAGCGCGGTTGGTGAAGTTTTCTCTGTCCTGCGCCAATGTGCCGGCAAACTGATAGGCCGGATGAAATGAGGCAATCTGATAAATACCTTCATAGCCTTTATCGGCCAGCCAGTCTTCGCATTCGGCAACCAGATCCAAATAATCGATAAAATCGTCAAAGCCATTTTCCAGTACCAGCAAGGTCGTTTCGGTCGCGATGTTGGTATTCAGATGCCCAATCTCACTGGCCAGCACAGACATGATTGCCTCGGTGTCGTCGCTGGGGCATAGCGCGATCCGAATCTTATCCTGACGGCGCGGACGGGCGGCGAAGGGACATAAATTCAGGTCAATAACGATCTCGTCCAGCCAGCGCTGAACGAGATCGAGTGTTTGCTGTGACAATGACTTACCCTTTTATTGGCAGTTCTGTGGTGTATTTGACTTGCTTGAGGGCAAACGTAGAGCTGATATGGTCGACGCTCGGCAGATGGGTGAGTTTGCTCTTTAACAGCAGTTCATATTCTTCAATGCTTTCGACCACTACTTTGAGCAGGTAATCGCGATCACCGCTGGTGGTGTGACATTCGACAATTTCATCGATGTCCTGTACTGCTGCTTCAAAGCGGTTTAATGAGGTCTCGTCATGATTTTTCAGCGACACGTAAATAAATACGCTGACACCTAAATTGAGCTTTTTGTTATTGAGTAACGTGACTTTGCGCTGTATAAAGCCGTCCTTTTCCAGGCGTTTCACGCGTCGCCAGCATGGTGTATGAGATAACCCTACGTGGTTACTCAGTTCAGCCATAGAAACAGTTGCGTCTTGTTGCAGGGTGCGCAGTATTTGTTTGTCGAATTTATCCAGTTTCATAGGTAAGGCAAAAATTTTTACAGGAAAGTAAGGATGCTTAAAATTTTTGTTTTTTTCAATTGGAATTATTAGGACGAATATCAGGTTAAGGCCCGATTGTTGGAATATTTTATTTCCAGTGTTCAATTCCCATCGCTACAAACTGCAACACCTATCCTCGTATAGTTGCGCTACCATATGCGCCTTTACACCCTATTAACAACTACCTTGGTACGTTATGTCATTATTCGAACATCCAGCTTTTGATAACCATGAACACATTGCATTTCGCTTCGATGAAAAGACCGGTCTGAAAGCCATTATTGCCGTGCACAACACCAACCTGGGACCGACGCTCGGTGGATGCCGGATGTGGCCTTATGCCAGCAGTGCAGAGGCCTTAAACGACGTATTACGTTTATCCCGTGGAATGACCTACAAGTCAGCTCTGGCAAACTTGCCACAAGGTGGGGGTAAGTCAGTAATTATTGGTGATCCACGCACAGATATTACGCCGGCATTGATGCACGCAATGGGCGACTTTGTTCAGTCTTTAGGGGGTAAGTATGTGACCGCCGAAGATTCCGGTATTTCTCCGCAAAGTCTTAAGTTAATGGCACAACGTTGTGATTACGTTGCCGGTACACAGGCAAAGTACAGCTATCACGGTGGCGAGGCTGATGGTAATCCTTCACCGGCGACTGCATATGGCACCTTCGTGGGCATTCAGGCTTCGGTTAAACAGCGTCTGGGCCGTAGCGTAGATGGGTTAACTGTCGCGATTCAGGGCCTTGGTCATGTGGGCTATCGCCTGGCCGAATTGCTGCACGCAGCGGGCGCGAATCTTATCGTCACAGATATCTTCCCGGATAATCTGGAAAAAGCGGAAAAACTATTAGGCGCTACCCTAGTGAAACCGGAAGCGATTTACGCGGTGAAGGCAGATGTGTTTGCACCATGTGCATTTGGTGCTGTTATAAATGATGACACCATTGAGCAATTTAATTTTAGTGTGATTGCCGGCGCTGCAAACAACCAGTTAGCCCATGAAAGTCACGGTGAAATTCTGCGTCAGCGCGACATTCTGTATGCACCTGATTACGTTATTAATGCTGGTGGTGTTATTGATATTTATCATCAGAATATCGACAGCAGCAACGCTGCGCTGCGTACGCACATCGAACAAATCGGTGAAACATTAACGGAAATCTTTATGCGTTCTCAGCAGCAGGGTGATGCGACCAATATCGTCGCAAACCTGATGGCGGAAGAACGTTTCAGCGCAAAGTAACTTGCATCGATGGGGCGGAACACGCATAATGCGCGCCGCCTCAATCAGGCGTATCAATGGTGGCCTTTTGGTCCTCTCGCAATGATACTCTGTGAACTCGGTCAGGCCCGGAAGGGAGCAGCCGCAGCAGACGACTCATGTGCCGGGATGTGGCTGGAAGGCCGCCACCCAAACCTCAGTTATTCCCTGTCTTTTTTTTGCTCATCTAAAAACTTTATCGCTTTGTCGATGGCGTTATTGACGTTCATTTGCATCTGCAGCTTTTCGTTCGGGGCCAGATAGAAGGCCATGTCGACCTCATAACGAATGTAGCGAGGTGGTACCTGATTCAATGCCAGGCAACATAAATCAGCCAGATAATCCTGCGATTTCTCTTTATCCAGACCAAGTTGGGTGATCCGCTCAATCACCAGATGCTCATAGTAATTGTGGATGTCGTCATCTAACTTCATGTGTGTCAATTCCCCGTAACAAACTGCAATGTACAAATCCTACTGTTTTGGTATAGAGCAGGATAGGTCAAATGTTAAGATGCAGTAAAAATTTTCCGAGAAAAAACAATGCAAAAGAATAAAGAGCCAGTTTATTACGGTGATTACCTTGGCCTCGACAAGTTGCTGGGCGCGCAATCGTTGCACAGTAGCCGCTATGGTGAGCCAGCCCATGATGAAATGCTGTTCATTATTGTGCATCAGGCATATGAGTTGTGGTTCAAGCAAATTCTGCATGAAATGCATTCCGTCATTGAGACCTTCTCGGCAGAAAAGGTTGAAGATCAGCAACTCCCGCAAGTCGTGCACAGACTGAAACGCGTGGTGGCGATTCAAAAGCTGCTGAATGATCAGATTGCAATCATGGAGACCATGACACCGCAGGATTTTCTGTCATTCCGCGATTATTTGGTACCTGCCTCCGGCTTTCAAAGTATTCAGTTTAAGATGCTGGAAATCAGCCTCGGGTTGAAAAGAGCATTTCGAATCGACTTCGATCAACAGAGTTTCCTGACCCGATTAAATGATGAAGATCGTGCTTTCCTGACTCGCTTAGAGGGCAAGCCCAGCTTGTTCGAATTAGTGGATAAATGGTTGGCGCGTATGCCATTTTTGGATCTCGGCGAATTTAAGTTTTGGCAGCATTACCGTAATGCAACTGAAGACATGCTTCTTGCTGATGCAGAGACAATCAAAGCAAACGATACGCTTAGCGAAGAACAGATTAGTCGTGAGTTAGCGGAGCTAGATAAGGTACGTGAACATTTCTCGGCACTGTTTGACAGCGATAAATATACCCAGTTACAGGAGCGTGGTGATTTCCGTCTGTCACATCAGGCGATGCTGGCTGCTCTGTTTATTGAGCAATATCGCGAAGAACCCATGTTTAATTTGGCGCACCAGTTTATTACCTGCCTCACCGAGATAGATGAAAACATGACGATTTGGCGCTTTCGCCACGCGATGATGGTCCAGCGCATGCTAGGTAGCAAGATTGGTACGGGTGGCTCATCAGGGCATGAATATTTAAAACGTACGACCGAAGCCAACCGCGTCTTTACCGACTTTTTTAATATGGCCACGTTCCTGTTGCCAAAAGGGAGTTTGCCGCAATTGCCCGACTCTGTCAGAAGCAAGTTGCGATTTCAGTGCGTTTAGCTGGTTGCTCGATTAGTAAACTAATGATTACGAAATAAAAATCAAAATTGATAAAAAAGTCGTGAAAAACTCGACGCAGATCAGCTAAAGGCCTGTTGACCCTCCGTTTTAACTGTGTTTAAAATCGATTCGAGGTTAAAGCCTTATCTAACAAAAAAGCTGTTCATTCAGTTATTAACACGAATCACTAAAAAAATATTAGTGGTCCAGGGAGAAAAATATGTCCACATTCAAGAAAAGCGTTACGGCTTTTGCCGTTGCTGCTGCGCTTGGCGTAGCTGCACCTGCATTCGCAGGTAACGATGACGGTTCTTTGAAAGGGTTAATCGTTGACTCTAAAGAAATGGCTGTTGCTGGTGCAACAATCACCGTTAAAGATAAGAAGACTGGCTTCCAGCGCTCAGTAGTTGCAGACGCTGACGGTTCTTATCGTTTCCTGAACCTGCCAGTTGGTAGCTATGAAGTTACCGTATCTAAAGCAGGTTATGAGACTCAGGTTCTGCCAGATATCAATGTTCGCATTGGTGGCTCTTCAATCAACATCCCAATGAACGCTGAAGGTGTTGAAAAAATCGAAGTAACTGGCCGTATGATCAGCATGATCGACACCACTTCTTCTGAAGCTGCACTGAACATCGGTGCGGTAGAGCTGGCTCGTCTGCCAATTGCGCGTGACGCAACCTCTGTTGCTCTGTTAGCTCCTGGTACTACTAAAGGTGATAGCCGCTTCGGTAACCTGGCGTCATTCGGTGGTGCATCGGTTGCAGAAAACGCTTACTTCGTAAACGGTCTGAACGTTTCTAACTTCCGTAACGGTCTGGGTGGTTCTACTATCCCATTCGAATTCTACAAAGAATTCCAGGTTAAAACTGGTGGTTACTCTGCAGAATTTGGTCGTTCAACCGGTGGTGTAATCAACGCTGTTACTAAGAGCGGTAGCAACGATTGGGAATACGGTGCAAACCTGTATTACACGCCTGATGCATTGCGAGAGTACAACGGCAACGTTTTACGTCGTAACGGTGAATACCTGATCTTCAACGATGAAGACAAGTACTCTAAACTGGACGCAAACATCTACTTGTCAGGTCCAATCATCGAAGATACGTTGTTCTTCTATGTATTGTATAACCCACGCGATATCACTAACGAGTACGTGTCAGGCACATCTACGTTCTACAAAGACAGCACTGATGACGCATTCTGGGGTGGTAAAATTGACTGGCAAATCACTGATGACCACAAGCTGGAATTCACTGGTTTCTCTGACAAACGCACTACTACCAGCCAAACATACGCATACGACATCGACACTGGTGCAAAAGATTACCAGGGTGATTCACTGTCTAAGCGTGGTGGTAAAAACTTAAGCTTGAAATATACCGGCTACATCACAGACGATTTCGTATTGTCTGCATTGTGGGGTAAAAACGAAGCTGACCTGACTGACCAAAGCCCGTTCGATGAAACTTGCCCGCTGATTATCCGTTGGGATCCAGCTCGTGCAAACCTGGGCTGCTGGACTAACTCTGTTCCAGAAGCAGGAAAAGATACCCGTGAAGCGTTCCGTATTGACGGTGAATACGCGCTGGGTGACCACCAGTTACGTTTCGGTTTCGATAGCGAAACCAACACGTCAGTTGCTGGCTCATTCTATTCTGGCCACGTTTACTATGGCTACTACATCTATGATGCAGGCGACAGCATTGACGCTATCGGCTGGGAATCAGACACTGACGGTACTGACGTAGCACGTGTGCGTGTATACGAGTCAGGCGGTGAGTTCGAGACTCTGTCTAACGCTCTGTATATCGAAGATACCTGGACTATCAGCGACACCCTGACTGCAACCTTAGGTTTGCGTTCAGAGTCTTTCGAGAACAAAAACGCCCAGGGCGAAACGTTCATCAAAGTTGATAACCAAATCGCACCACGTTTAGGCTTGTCTTGGGATGTTAACGGCGACGGCGACTCTAAAGTATTCGTAAACTACGGTCGTTATCACCTGCCTATCGCAGCAAACACTAACATCCGTATGGCGGGTGCTGAACTGTTCACTGCTGACTGGTATATCCTTGAAGGTCTGAACGCTGATGATACTCCACAGTTGGGTGAATACCTGGGTGGCGTACAGTACAGTGATGGTACGGTTCCAGATGTACGTGAAGTACTGGATACCAGCATCAAGCCAATGTATCAGGACGAGTTCATCTTAGGTTATCAAACCATGCTGAACGACGACTGGTCTCTGAGCGTGAAGTTCACTCACCGTGACCTGAAGTCTGTTATCGACGATATCACTATCGACAAAGCCATTCGTAAGAATGGTTGGGACGACCACGGCCACAACGTATACGTGCTGACTAACCCTAACACTGACATCACTACTTACTACGACACAGACAGCGATGGCGTGTTAGAGCAAGTGACTATCTCAGCTGCTGACCTGGGCTACCCAGATCCGAAGCGTAAGTGGTTGTCTTGGGACTTCATGTTAGAGAAGCAGTGGGATGACCTGTGGTCTGCCAGCATCACCTATACATGGGCACACAGCTACGGTAATGCTGAAGGTTACGTCAAATCAGATAACGGTCAGGACGACGCTGGTCTGACAACTGACTGGGACTTCCCATACCTGATGGACGGTGCTAACGGTAACCTGCCAAACGACCGTCGCCATACTATCAAAGCATACGGTTCATACGCTCTGACTGAGAACCTGTTATTAGGTGCCAACCTGTTGATTCAATCAGGTCGTCCACTTAACGGCTTCGGTGAAGGTCTGCCAGAAGGTTACGGCGATGGCTTCGACGAGTATGCTTATGGCCAAACATACTATGTTGGCGATGCATTCCTGCCTCGTGGTAGCTTCGGTCGTACACCTTGGACTACTCAGTTAGACCTGAGCCTGCAATACCGTACTACTTTCGGTGATGCAGACGTAACGTTACAAGCTGACGTGTTCAACGTGTTTGATGCTCAAAACGCAGTTCGTTTCGACGAAGATGCTGAGTCAGGCGGCGCGAACGAAGACTTCATGTTGCCAGTTGGCTTCCAGACTCCACGTCAGGTTATGTTTAGCGCGAACATTCGCTTCTAATCATCTTGCGTGAATAAACAAACCCCGCTTCGGCGGGGTTTTTTTTTGGTCATTTGGAAGACAGCTGATATAAGTGTTTCGGTTAAACACTGATTTACGTTCGATTCACATATCTTTTTACAAATTAACCGTAGCCACCATTTTTTGGTGCGCATATAGTGTTGCTTTGGTATTTGTATTCATCTACGTTGGATGAGTATGCTGATTAGGTAAATAACCTAAGTTCAAGGAGCGTAACGATGAGAAATATTTTTAAATTGCTTACCGCAAGCCTAGTTGTATTGAGTTCCAGTGCTTATGCGGCAACCGTCAATGTTGAATGGCGCGATATGGATAGTTTTACCGATATCGTGGAAGGTAATACCCAATCCCGTAAAAACTTTCGCCAGCGTATCCAGGATGAGTTAACGCAGGCCTTTCAGGAACAAATCGCTAAATCCAGTGATAGCCTGATTATTAATATTACCGTAATTGATGTAGATTTGGCCGGTGAAGTATCGCAAGGTTTAGCGGTAAAAATCAGACAAGTCCGCGATCAGGATTTCCCACGACTGAAGTTCATTCTGGAAATCAAAGACAGCGATGGCCAAACCTTACATGCCTCAGTGCAAAACATTAAGGAAAAGGCCGCGAAGCACGGTGCGTTTCGCATGAAAGGCTCTCAGACAGATTTTTATCTTGAGAAGCAATTAATTGAAAAGTGGTCTGAGGAAATGCTTCTTCCGAGCTTAGTAGAGCTGGGAAAACTTAAATCTTCCTAAGAATTGAAAAAAAAGGTGGCACATGCCACCTTTTTTATTGATGAATAACTCGGTATTTGAGGTTTTCATCCCACCAATTTGGGTTGATTTGTATTAATAACAAGTTCATTTGTTTGTCGGTTGGTTGCTATTTAATCAGACCTCTGGGTCTGGCCCATTAAATTGGATGCTAAATGCCCAAACCTTTAGGCAAAGCGGGGTGTGTCTTGACAAATTTGTGTACCCCATGAGAACATCCCGAAGTCGTATGCGTCAATTTTTTAACTGATGCTACACTCCTATAACAATTCGTTAAGTCAAGCCCCTCATCGCTTTGGTATAGAGCCGTAAGATGAGGATTCACAACAAATTAATGGTTGGGAACTATGTCCAAAGTAAGCAAGAGAAATATCATTTCTGCTTCTATCGCCGGTATTATGGCGTTGGGATGCAGCCAGATGGTTTCTGCAGATCCTTTGAATGAAATTCAAAAAGAAGAAGACAAAATTCGTGTCGCTGCAGTGAAATCTCAGAAGAAAATCGATGGCATTTTTGAGCAAACTCAGGAATTGCTGGTTGAATATCGTTCTGTGATTGACGAAACCGAAAACCTGAAGGTTTATAACGATCACGTAGCGACTCTGGTTCGCTCTCAGCAGGAAGAGATCGACTCTCTGCAACGTCAAATTGACTCAATCGAAGAAACCAAACGTGGTGTGGTTCCTTTGATGTATCGAATGATCGACGCATTAGAGCAGTTCATCGAACTGGACGTACCGATCAATTACGAGAAACGTAAAGCGCGTATTGAAACATTACGTGACCTGATGACTCGTGCGAACGTATCTGTATCTGAGCAGTTCCGTAAGGTACTGGAAGCGTACAAAATCGAAAATGAATACGGTGACGGTATCCAGGCTTACACTGGTACGCTGGCATACAACGGCCAGGACATCACTGTAGATTTCTTCCGCTTAGGCCGCACTGTATTCTTGGCTCAGTCACTGGACCAAAAGTCAGGCTGGATGTGGAACAATCAAGCTCGTACTTGGGAAGTGCTGGATGAGGAATACCTCAGCTCATTGACCAAAGCGATCAAAATGGCTCGTAAACTTGAGCCAGTTGATCTGATTAAGTTACCAGTAAGAGCCGCGGAGTAATCAGAATGAAATTCGTATTCAAATCTGTTTTGCTGTCTGCCGCTTTAGCAGTAACAGCAGTTCAAGCACAAACTACTACTTCTCTTGACCAACTGTTAGAGCAAGTAAAGAAAAACCGCGTAAGCGAAGCGCGTATTAACTCGCAGCGTGAAGCAGAGTTCCAGTCTGCACAAGCTGACAAGCAAGCATTACTGCGCAAAGCTCAGGCTGAATTAAAAGCCGAGCAACAACGTGGTGACCGTTTAGCAGCACAATACGCGCAAAATGAACAAACCTTGGCTGACAAGTCTCAGGAGCTGAAAGATGCAACTGGTACGTTAGGTGAAATGTTCGGTGTGGTTCGTTCTGCTGCCGGTGATGCGTATGGTCGTATCGCAACGTCAGTTGTAAGCGCACAATATCCAGGTCGTACTGACGTAGTGGAAAAAATGTCGAACGAGTCAAAAGGCTTACCTAACCTGTCTGAGTTAGAAGAGCTGTGGTTCGCATTACAAACTGAAATGACTGAGTCTGGCAAAGTCACTAAGTTTGACGCTGATGTTGTTAATCTTGAAGGCGGTGTATCACGTAAGAGCGTGGTACGTGTTGGTACCTTCAACCTGGTAGCTGACAACGGTTACCTGACTTACAACAAAGACACTAAGCAAATCGAGCCACTGGGTCGTCAGCCGTCTGACTTCCAGGCAGCTTCTGCAATGGATTTAAATTCTGCTAATGCTGGTGAAGTGGTTGCCTTCTATGCTGACCCATCTCAGGGCCAAATCCTGAACCTGTTCAAGCAGAAAGCAACTATGATGGAGCGTTATGAAGCCGGTGGTTACGTAGGTTACGTGATTACTGTGATTCTTGCCCTGGGCTTGCTGATCTTCATCGTTAAGGTAATCACCTTACTGGGTCTGAAAGGCAAAATCGCTGCACAGAAGAAAAACACAGCTAATCCATCCAGCAATAACCCTCTTGGTCGTATCTTAACCGTATATCAAGAGAACAAGAATGCGGATGTTGAGAATCTGGAGTTGAAACTGGACGAAGCGATTCTGAAAGAGCTGCCAAGCATTGAGTCAGGCATTAACCTGATTAAGATCTTCGCTGCTATCGCACCGTTGCTGGGTCTGTTAGGTACCGTTATCGGTATGATTCTGACGTTCCAACAGATTACTCTGTTCGGTACAGGCGATCCTAAGTTGATGGCAGGTAGTATCTCAATGGCACTGGTAACTACAGCGCAAGGTATTATTGCCGCATTACCGCTGATTCTGGCTCACGCTATTGTCGCTGGTATTGCTAAATCTGTAGTTCACATTCTTGATGAGCAAACTGCGGGCATCATCGCTGCCCACGCAGAGGCGGAGAAAGCTTAATATGTTATTCCTGATAGAACTTTGGGAATCTGTCAGGGATTTTATCGCGACCGGCGGTGATGTTCTTTATATCGTTGCTGCCGCGCTCTTCGTCATGTGGGTTTTGATGATTGAGCGGTATTGGTTTTTGGTATCGGGTTACCCGGTAATCTTCAAAAAGATGGTTACTGACTGGGACGCCCGTACAGATACTAATTCCTGGTACGCGCATAGAATCCGTGAAGCATGGATTTCGCAAGCATCAGACAAACTTAGTGAGAGAATGCTGTTAATTAAGACCCTGGTAGCTATGTGTCCATTAATCGGACTTTTAGGTACGGTAACCGGTATGATCAGTGTATTTGAGGTCATGGCGGTAACAGGGACCGGTAACCCTCGTTTGATGGCGGGTGGTATTTCCATGGCGACAATTCCGACCATGGCCGGCATGGTAGCAGCATTATCTGGTGTGTTTTTCAGTTCTCGACTAGAAGCAAAAGTTAAAATGCTGAAAGAAGAACTGATTGATAGCATGCCTCATCATTAAAGAGAGAAATTTATGGCTCGTAAACATCGTGCAGAAGAAGAAGATGCAGCGATCGACATGACACCGATGCTCGACATCGTGTTCATCATGCTGATCTTCTTTATCGTAACTACCTCTTTCGTAAAAGAGGCTGGTATCGAAGTGAACAAACCTAAAGCGCAAAACAAATCTGAGCAGAAGAAGGCCAATATCTTCATCGCTATCAACTCAAACGGTGAAGTTTGGATTGATAAGCGTATGGTTGACGTTGATCTGGTGTCTGCTGAAGTTGAGCGTTTGTTAGCCGAGCAACCATCTGAGGTTGTATTCATCCAGGCTGATGAAGAAGCGAAACATGGCATCGTTATGGAAGTCATGGATCAAGTTAAAGAAGCAGGGATTGATCGAATCTCGGTAGCAGCGAAAGAGTAAGTAATATGGTTCGAGTGTTAATCGCAATACTACTTGGTGCAGCAGTAACTTTCGGTCTGTTCGTGGTGATGGCAGCGTTGATCGCTAACACTTCACGTCCGGATGAAGATAAAACTGCGGCGCCAGTAATTGATATAGTGATGACAGAACCAGACAGTGCTACACAAACACGTACTCGTACGCCACCACCACCGCCTCCACCACCACAGCAGCCGCCAAAGCTGCCACCGGTGGAGCCGGACACATCAAACAACAGCAGCACAGTATCTGTTAGCCTGCCAAGTTTGGATGTGGGTGGTGCATCGGTTGATATCGGTGCCCCTGGGCAAATGATGCGTGATGGTGAAGCAACGCCAATTGTTCGTATTGAACCTAAATATCCAGCACAAGCTGCTCGTGATGGCTTAGAAGGATGGGTAAAAATGTCCTTCACTATCGACGAGTTAGGTGCTGTACAGGATATTGAAGTGGTCGATGCAGAACCTAAGCGTGTGTTTGACCGTGAAGCACGTCGCGCTCTGAGTCGCTGGAAATATAAACCTAAAGTTGTTGATGGTAAGCCTGTTCCTCAACCAGGCATCATGGTGCAACTGGACTTTAAACTGGAGGGGAATAACTAATGGTTATGTCAAAGTTAACCCTTAATCGCCTATTGGTGACTGGCGTTGCAATGGTGGGGATGCTGTCTTCAGCATCTTCATTGGCGCAGGCCGGTGGCGCGCCAATCGTGTGTCCCGGTTATAAAGCCAGCCCAACCAAAGTGCCAGGTCAACGTGTCGGTAAAAAAGTTGGTGAAGCGTATGAACTGTATTCAGCAGATCAAACAAACGAAGCACTGGCTATTTTGCTCGATATTGACACAGATGGTTTCGACCAGGCGTATGTCGATAAATTCATTGGTGGCCTTTATGCTTCTACGGATACTGCGAAAGCACTGAAGTACATGAAGCGGGCAGTTGACGCCAAAGAGTTGAACGATGGTGAGCAAGCAAACGCTATGCGCACGCTTGCAGACCTTTACATGATGGAAAAGGAATGGGGCAATGCGGTTAATGCATATAAAGCCCTGTTGACTTACACATGTAAAGAAGATCCAGATGTTTATCTGAGACTTGGTCAGGCGTATTACTCAGACGGTAAGTTAGCACAGATAATAGAACCGGCTGATAAAGCTATCAACGCTTACAAGCAAGCAGGCAAGCCCAACAAAAACGCGTATCAATTGAAAATTGCCTCGTATTATGAGCGCAAGATGTACAAAGAAACCGTTGAAGTTGGTGAAGAGTTAGTGCGAATCTTTCCTGATAACCCTCAGTTTTGGGTTCAACTAGGACAGTTCTACTTTCTCGTAGAAGACTATAAAAAAGCACTCGCTATTTTTGATGTCTCCTATGGCGCAGGCTTCTTGGACAAGCCAAACAATATCAAAATACTTGCTCAACTGTATGCGACTAACGAAATGCCTTATAAAGCGGCAACCGTATTAGAGAAGCATATTAAGTCAGGCATGCTAAAGGCGGACGCTGCGTTACTGTCCTCTGTAGGTAATAGTTATCTGCAGGCGAGAGAATACAAGAAAGCGGCTGAATATTTTGGTAAAGCCGCAGATATGGAAACTAACTACGATTATTATCGTCGTCAGGGAACATTACTTTTGGCTGCTGAGGACTATAAAGGTGCATTGTCGGCACTTGAAAAGGCTCTTCAGGGCGGTGAAAAGATTGGTTCTATCCATATGGCAATGATGGAAGCGTACTTCTATCAAGGTAAGTTTAAAGATGCTTACGAACACGTAAATCTGGCAATGAAAGACAAAGACGTTGCCCGTAGTGCAAGAAGCTGGAAACCTTACATTGAAGAAAAAGCGAAGAATCGCAAAATCAAGCTCTAAAATAAAAAGCCCCTCAAGGGGCTTTTTTTATACCTCTAAAAAGTTATTTTATATATCGACTGAAATTTTTTGTTGTTGGTTTTGGTCTGCTACCTTAACCGGGCATTTGCCTGTTTTTTAAAAGGACTCTACTTATGCAATATACAAAGAAAACACAGATATCAAAGGCGTTGGGGGCTGTGGTAATCGGCTCATTTACGGCGGCGAGTTTTGGTGTCAATGCCATGGCATTTTCTGCAGAGAAACTGGATAGCGGATATATGCAAATCGCACAAGAAGCGAAGTGTGGTGGCGATAAGGCAAATAAAGAAGGCAAATGCGGTGAAGATAAAGCCAAAGCCATGAAAGAAGGTAAATGTGGCGAAGGCAAATGCGGTGAAGATAAAGCCAAAGCCATGAAAGAAGGTAAATGTGGCGAAGGCAAATGCGGTGAAGATAAAGCCAAAGCCATGAAAGAAGGTAAATGTGGCGAAGGCAAATGCGGTGAAGATAAAGCCAAAGCCATGAAAGAAGGTAAATGTGGCGAAGGCAAATGCGGTGAAGATAAAGCCAAAGCCATGAAAGAAGGTAAATGTGGCGAAGGCAAATGCGGTGAAGATAAAGCCAAAGCCATGAAAGAAGGTAAATGTGGCGAAGGCAAATGCGGTGAAGATAAAGCCAAAGCCATGAAAGAAGGTAAATGTGGCGAAGGCAAATGCGGTGAAGATAAAGCCAAAGCCATGAAAGAAGGTAAATGTGGCGAAGGCAAATGCGGTGAAGATAAAGCCAAAGCCATGAAAGAAGGTAAGTGTGGCGAAGGCAAATGCGGTGAAGATAAAGCCAAAGCCATGAAAGAAGGTAAGTGTGGTGAAGGTAAATGCGGCGAAGATAAAGCCAAAGCCATGAAGGAAGGTAAATGTGGCGAAGGCAAGTGTGGCGGTGATAAAGCCAAAGCCATGAAAGAAGGTAAATGTGGTGGCGATAAAGCCAAGAAAGAAGGTAAGTGCGGCTCTACGCAGTAATCTTGAATATGCCGGTGGTCTCACCGGCTGTTCCCAAAGGTCATTAATGAAATCAAATGGTGTAGGCCTGGGCTTACGACGCTCAATGCTGGCAGAGATCGAAAGCTGGCCGGGGCAAGTCCCTGTGGATTTTTGGGAAATAGCCCCCGAAAATTGGATGGAGTTGGGTGGACGATATGCCAAGGTGTTTAAAAAACTAACCGATGCCTATCGGTTTACCTCTCACGGATTATCTCTGTCGATTGGCAGTGTTGACCCGTTAGATGTGGATTTCGTTAAAGACCTGAACGTATTTCTTACCCAACATAACATCGACATTTATAGCGAACATCTTAGTTACTGTTCTATGAATGGTCATTTATATGACCTTATGCCGATTCCCTTCACTACGGAGGCAGTGAAACATGTATCTGATCGAATACAGCAGGTGCAGGAAATTACTCAGCGGCCTTTGATTCTGGAAAACGTCTCTTACTATGCTGCTCCAGGGCAAGAGATGACGGAATTAGACTTTATCTGTGAGGTTATTGGCCAGTCGGGTTGTCAGTTAATGTTAGATGTTAACAATGTTTATGTTAATGCCATCAATCATGGTTACGATGCTAAAGCCTTTATTCAGGGGCTACCCTCACAATCAATTGTTTACGGGCATATAGCCGGGCATTTTGATGAGGCTGATGATTTACTGGTCGATACGCATGGTGCCGATGTGAAACCTCAGGTATGGGACTTATTGCGATTTGCATACCAAACCCATGGCGTCTTTCCCACGACACTGGAACGTGATTTTAATATTCCGCCACTGGTTGATTTGCTTAAAGAAGTTGAGGCTATCAGATCAATTCAGGCTGAATTTAAATCTGTACTGGACGTTGTCAATGGCTGAACTATTCAAACTGCAAAGAGAGTTTAGTCAGCGAATTCGCACGCCGGAACAGTACCCGCAAGATACATGGGTCGAACCCCGTCGCATGAAAATCTATCAGGAGCTTTTTTATAACAATATTAAAAGCTTTCTGGATAACGGCTTTCCTGTACTAAGCCAATGTCTTGGCGAAGGCAAATGGAGTGCTCTGGTGCGAGATTTTATTCGAGAGCATCATTGTGAGAGTCCGCATTTTATTCATATTGCCGGCGAATTTGTCACCTATTTGGCTGAAAGCCACGACGGTAACGAATTGCCAGAATATGCTACCGAACTGGCCCATTATGAATGGCAGGAACTGGAAATTAGTGTGCGTAAAGGCGAAGCGCACATTGAGTTAGGTACTTTGCAGCTAAGTGACTCAGTTTGGTTGTCGCCATTGGCTAATTTGCTGCAATACACCTATCCGGTTCATGTGATTTCGCCAGAAAATCAGGCTGATATTCAACCTCAACAAACACAAATTCTGATATTTCGTGATGAAAGTGATGAGGTTCAGTTTGTGGTAGTAAGTCCTTTAAGCATGCTACTTTTGCACCTTATTCACCAGTCCCCAGGTATCCAGTTATCTCAGCTGATTGAACAAGTGCAAGGCTATGTTGATTCGGATGCCATAGCTGATCGCGCTTTATTTGAACAACAATGCATCGAGGCGGTACAGGGCTTCTTTACGCAGACAGTGATACAACGAATTCGACCGCAATAATCTGTTAATTTTTACGACTTTCCGCTACCATTTGTCGCCTGTTAATCGGAGAGTAAGTAGTATGGCTGATCCAAATTTCAAAGATCCATTCAATGTAAAGTACCTGTTAGCTGCCCTGGTAGCATTAGTGCTGATGGCACTGGCTCCAACGCTCGCAGGTTGGGACGTATTCTTTTTCCATTAAGATTAAATAAGGATTTTTATTTTGACGCCAGAGCAGATTAAGTCATCGATCCGAACCATTCCGGATTATCCAAAACCGGGCATTATGTTTCGTGATATGACGTCACTTATGGCACATCCGCAGGCGTTTCAGGCCACCATTGACCAAATCGTTGCCCATTATAAAGGGATAAAGTTCGATAAGGTTGTCGGTACTGAAGCGCGCGGGTTTATTTTCGGCGCGCCACTAGCGCTGGCGCTGGGTGTTGGCTTTATTCCGGTGCGTAAGCCACATAAATTGCCAGGCGCGGTCATTAGCCGCAGCTATCAGCTGGAATACGGTGAAGATAGTCTGGAGATCCACAAAGACGCCGTTTCTCACGGTGAAAACGTTCTGCTGGTCGACGATTTGTTAGCCACTGGTGGCACCATTGCTGCAACAGCTGAATTGGTACGTGAATTGGGTGGCCATGTTGAGCACGCAGCATTTGTTGTATCGTTACCAGAATTAGGTGGTGAATCGGTACTGGAAAAAGCGGGGTTAACGCCGTTCGCATTGTGCCAGTTCTAGGGAGAGAATTACCGTGAGTTATCAGGTACTGGCGCGTAAATGGCGTCCGCAGAATTTCGCGCAGTTGGTAGGGCAGGAACATGTCGTTGCCGCTATTACCAACGCGCTGGAAAACAATCGACTGCACCACGCTTATTTATTCACAGGTACCCGCGGGGTGGGGAAGACCACCATCGCACGGATTTTCTCGAAAAGCCTGAACTGTGAGACAGGTATGACGGCCACGCCTTGTGGTCAATGCGCTACCTGTCAGGATATCGATCAAGGCAGCTTTATCGACCTGTTGGAAATTGATGCGGCGTCCAGAACAAAAGTGGAAGATACCCGCGATATTCTGGATAACGTGCAATACAAACCAACACGAGGCCGCTACAAGGTTTACCTCATCGACGAAGTACACATGCTGTCTAAGCACAGCTTCAATGCTTTGTTAAAAACGCTGGAAGAGCCACCGCCACACGTTAAATTCTTATTGGCTACGACCGATCCACAAAAGCTACCGGTAACCATTTTATCCCGCTGCCTGCAGTTTAATCTTAAAGCCATGTCCCGCGAGCAAATCGTCGGTCAGCTTGGCCACGTGCTTCAACAGGAACAGCTGCTGTTTGAACCCGATGCGTTAGCGCAATTAGCCAGAGCCGCAAATGGCAGCATGCGCGATGCGCTCAGCCTGACGGATCAAGCCATCGCGCAGGGAAATGGTCATGTATCACTGCAAGTTGTGACCGACATGCTGGGCCTGATGGACAAAAATCAGGTGCTTAAGTTGCTCAGTGCCGTGTTGCAACAGGATGCCAATGAGGTCTTTGCGCAAATTGAGCAACTGGCCATGCAAGCTGCCGATTTCTCGCAGGTATTGGCTGAAATACAAAGCTTATTGCATCAGATTGCTCTGACTCAGGTTGTGCCGGATGCCTGCAAACTGGAAACCATCGCAGCGCGACAGATATACCAACTGGCTAAAACCATCAGTGCTGAACATATCCAACTGCTTTATCAAATTGCCCTGCAGGGACGTAAAGATATACCGTTCGCATTAGATCCCCGTAGTGGTTTTGAAATGGCGATTCTGCGCATGCTGGCGTTTGCGCCGGGTAAGTTGCGTATGACACCGGCGCAGTTAACCGCGTCATATCAAAGTGCGGCAGCGGTAGAGGATGATTTAGCACAACAGCAGGCGCATATCCTCGAGCAAGCAGAGCAAATGCGCGAAGAACCGCTTGGTGATGATTTACAGCCCGAGGTGCTAACTGCACAAGCGACGCCAGAGGATGTCGCAGAGATTGAATCTGAATCGTCTGCAGACATGCAAAATGAATCAATATCGGGTCTTGGCGAAACTAATCAGCAGCAAGAACAAATTCGTGCAACGTCACACTCTGAAAATAATGATGATTCACAGGTATCTGCCAGTCCGGCCGCCAATACCAACGCCTTGTTGCAGTTGCGTCAGGCACTGAAACAACAGGCGGAACAGGATAATAGCGTAGTAAAAAAGCCCCACGCGGATGATCTCACCACATCGTTAAGCCAGTCTATGTCACAGTTGATGCAACAGCGTGCCGCTTCGCAATCGACTGAGTCTGAGGTTATTGAGACATCCGCAGTCACCACCGCGCAGCCAATTGATAATGAGCCGCCGCCCTGGGACGACGCGACGATTCCGGATGATAATCAGGACGTGGCGCCAATGGCTGACTTCGAATTCGATGCCAACATGCAGGATGAACCTGCACAAGCGGTAAGGGCGCCGTCACAACCAGAGCAGCAAGGACAGGAGGATGCTCAGGTAGAAGCCGATATGTTGGGCGTGGTCGTGGATATCGAAATACCTGCAAGTATAAACGGTCACAAGGTTGTCCATGCGGCGCAAATTGATACCTGGAGCCGCATTGTTAAAGAATCCGGTGTGATGGGGCTTAGCAAGCAATTAGCCATACATTCGTCCATGCGCCGCGTGCCAGATGGCTGTGAACTCGTCTTGTTGCAATCGCAGCAGCATTTGATTAATCCCAATACACAAGGCCAGTTACAGCAGGCACTGAGCCAGCTATGGCAAAAGCCGGTGACGGTAAATATTCAATTAGGTGAGCCGAAAAATACACCGTTTGCGATCCAACAGGCGGTGAATAAAATGCGCCACCAGGAAGCAATTAAAACCATTCAACAGGATGCTGGCGTGCAGTTACTGCAGCAAACTTTTGCGGCGGAAGTCGACACGCAGAGCATCCGTGCAGTAAATGAATAAGATAAACAAGCGAGGCAAATATGTTTAAAGGTGGAATGGGCAATATCATGAAGCAAGCGCAGCAAATGCAGGAGCGCATGCAACGAGCCCAGCAAGAATTGGCTGATCTGGAAGTCGTTGGGCAGTCTGGCGCGGGTCTGGTTAAAGTTACCATGACCTGTAACCACAATGTGCGTCGCGTAGAGATCGACGAGTCCTTAATGGAAGACGAAAAAGACATGCTGGAAGATTTAATAGCTGCCGCGATTAACGACGCCGCGCAGCGCGTCGAGCAAACCAGCAAAGAAAAAATGTCCAGCATTACCGGTGGCATGGGTTTGCCACCTGGCTTCAAAATGCCTTTCTGATCTCTCTGAGGGCCGGCTGATGCCGGCTACATTGCATGAAGTTTAGTCCGCTAATTAATGAATTAATCACCAGTCTTAAATGCCTGCCCGGTGTTGGCCAGAAAAGTGCCCAGCGTATGGCGTTTCAGCTTTTGGAGCGTAATCGCAATGGCGCGATGCAGCTGAGTGTGGCATTGCACAATGCCATGCAACATGTTCAGCATTGCCAGCAATGTCGTACGTTCACCGAGCAGAATTTGTGTGATATCTGCGCCGATGGTTTGCGTGGCGAAAGTGCACAAATCTGTGTGGTTGAGTCGCCTCAGGATGTAATGGCGATTGAGCAAACCGCAGAATTTAAAGGCCGCTATTTTGTGCTGATGGGGCATTTGTCGCCGATCGACGGGATTGGCCCTGCGGATATTGGCTTAGACCTGTTGGCACAGCAACTCAGTGAGCTGCAAATCGAAGAAGTGATTCTGGCCACTAACCCAACGGTGGAAGGTGAGGCAACTGCTCATTACATCGCGCAGCTGTGCAAGCAGCACAATGTCAATGCCAGTCGTATTGCCCATGGGGTGCCATTTGGTGGCGAGCTTGAATATATCGACGGTAACACCTTAACCCACGCATTTGCCGGTAGAAAATCTCTCTAATCTTCAAACGGTGCTTGAAAAGTACCGTTTCATCCCTATCTAGCATGTCATTGAAACAGGTTATCCGGTCAGGGTAACCGCCTAATCGTTGATGCAATTTGGGGAGACTATTGCTATGGCTGAAACAGCCCACAAAGAAACGCATGGCTTTCAGACAGAAGTTAAGCAACTACTTCAGTTAATGATTCATTCCTTGTACTCCAACAAGGAAATCTTTTTGCGCGAGCTGGTATCTAACGCGGCGGATGCGGCAGATAAGTTACGTTTCCGCGCGTTGTCCGATAACAGCCTGTATGAAAACGATGGTGAACTGCGAGTGCGCTTATCGGTAGATCAGGACAAAGGCACCCTGACCATTTCTGATAACGGCATCGGCATGACCCGTGAAGAAGTGATTGAGAACCTGGGTACTATCGCTAAATCCGGCACCAAGGAATTCTTCAGTAAATTATCCGGCGATCAGGCCAAGGACTCGCGTCTGATTGGTCAATTTGGTGTGGGGTTCTATTCGGCGTTTATCGTTGCCGATAAAGTCACCGTGCGTACCCGCGCTGCCGGCGTTGATGCCAGCAAAGCGGTACAGTGGGAGTCTGCTGGCGAGGGGGATTTCACCATCGCGGATATTGAAAAGGCAGATCGCGGTACTGAGATTACCCTGCACCTGCGTGAAGACGAGAAAGAGTATCTGGACGATTGGCGATTACGTCGCATCGTGTCCAAGTATTCAGACCACATTAGTATTCCGGTTGAGATGTTTAAAGCCGAAGTGCCGGAGCAAGACGGCGCGGATGGTGAAAAGATCCCAGGCGAGCCAGCCAAGTGGGAAGTGGTAAACAAAGCGACCGCGTTGTGGACCCGTGAAAAATCTGAGGTCAGCGACGAGGAATACAAAGAGTTTTATAAACATATCTCCCATGACTTTGGTGATCCGCTGAGTTGGGCGCACAACCGGGTGGAAGGTAAAACGGAATATACCAGTTTGTTGTATATCCCGGCCAAAGCACCATTTGATATGTGGAACCGTGACCAGAAACATGGCCTGAAATTGTATGTGCAGCGCGTGTTTATCATGGATGACGCCGAGCAGTTTATGCCGACTTATCTGCGCTTTGTTAAAGGCCTGCTGGACTCCAATGATTTACCGCTAAACGTGTCACGGGAAATCCTGCAGGACAACAAAATTACGCAGGCGATGCGTCAGGGCTGTACCAAGCGTGTATTAAGCATGCTGGAGAAAATGGCCAAGAACGAGCCAGATAATTATCAAACCTTCTGGAAAGAGTTCGGTAATGTGCTCAAAGAAGGCCCGGCTGAAGATTTTGCCAACCGTGAGAAGATCGCTGGCTTGCTACGTTTTGCATCAACGCAGGATAACTCCGCCGCGCAGACCGTGTCGCTGGATGACTATCTGGCGCGTATGAAAGAAGGGCAAGATAAGATTTATTACGTGGTGGCAGATAGCTTCGAAGCGGCGCAATCCAGCCCGCATCTGGAGATCTTCCGCAAAAAAGGCATTGAAGTGCTGCTGATGTCTGAGCGTATCGATGAATGGTTAATGTCTCATCTGACTGATTACAAAGAGAAGGCATTCCAGTCTGTTGCACGTGGTGCTCTGGATTTGGGTGACCTGGAAGATGAAGAAAGCAAGAAAGCCCACGAAGAAGCCGAGAAACAGGTTGAGGGCGTACTGGAGCGCGTGAAAACCTCGTTGGGCACCAAGGTTAAGGAAGTGAAGTTCACTCATCGTCTGACTGAGTCACCCGCCTGTGTGGTTGCTGATGACATGGGTATGAGTACCCAGATGATGAAACTGATGGCGGCGGCAGGCCAGAGCGTACCGGAAATTCAGTACACGCTGGAGCTAAATCCAGAGCATCAATTGGTGAAGATCCTGGCGGACATTCAGGATGAGCAACAATTTGGCCAGTGGAGTGAAGTGTTGCTGGAGCAAGCGCTACTGACTGAGCAAGGTGCGTTAAAAAATCCCAGTGCCTTTGTCACTAAACTAAACAAATTACTGTTAGATTTGGTCAAGTAAGCACAAGGTTATGCAAGCGGGCGAAAGCCCGCTTTTTTATATCTATGATTCGACCAATGTCTTAGATTTGATACGCACAAAAGCCCTGTTAATCCGGTATTTAAGGCCTAGACTGGCTTGTAACCTTTACGCTAAATGGGTAAAGTTCGGCTTTCTTAAATTCTTAATAATCTCACGCAAGAGGACACCGCATGCGCATTATTTTGCTCGGCGCCCCCGGTGCTGGAAAAGGCACACAGGCCCAGTTTTTAATGGGTAAATACGATATCCCGCAAATTTCTACCGGTGATATGTTACGGGCCGCAATTAAAGCTGGCACAGAAATGGGCCTGGCCGCGAAAAAAGTCATGGACGAGGGCAAACTAGTGTCGGATGACATTATTATTGGCCTGGTGAAAGAGCGCATCGCGCAACCTGACTGTAAAAACGGTTTCCTCCTCGATGGTTTCCCGCGCACTATCCCTCAGGCGGATGCCATGGTCGAGAATGGCGTTGAGATTGACCATGTAATTGAATTTGATGTACCAGATGACGTAATTGTTGGTCGTATGGCTGGTCGTCGTGTTCACCCGTCATCTGGCCGTGTATACCACATCGTATACAATCCACCGAAAGTGGAAGGTAAGGATGATATCACCGGCGAAGATTTAGTGATCCGCCCGGATGATGAAGAAGCTACGGTGCGTAAGCGTCTGGGGGTTTATCACGAGCAAACTGAGCCACTGGTAGCCTATTACAAAGCACAGGCTGAAAATGGTCAGTGCCAGTTCCATCGTCTCGATGGTACCGCGCAGGTAAGCGATGTGAGTAAAACCCTGGCGGCATTGCTGGGTTAATCAAACATAGCGAAAAAGCCCACTTCGGTGGGCTTTTTTAATGGAAGAAAGATGAGTTCAGGATACAAAATCGTTGGAGCAGGCACCGGAACCCCTGTGGTTTGTTTACACAGTTCCATGAGTAGTCATCGTCAGTTTTCGTTATTTGCGATGAGCATGGCGGATGAACGAAAGCTCATAATGATTGATCTATATGGGTACGGCAGTGCACCGTCTGCGCCCGGGGAACGCCCTCATTCGTTACAGCTTGAGGTTGAGCGGGTGTTGGGAATTTTGCGCTCGTTGGACGTGGTGCACTTTGATCTGGTGGGGCACTCCTTTGGTGGTGCATGCGCGCTGTTGTTAGCTGCACAGCACAGCGCGCGTGTAGGGAAACTGGCGCTGTACGAACCGGTCGCATTTCATTTACTGCCTGCCAGCCATCCTGTCCGTAACGAGGTTATTGCACTAGCCGGGCAAATGCATGGAGTCGATGCCGCGCAGGCTGCGGGCGTGTTCCTCGACTATTGGAATGGCACAGGCTTTTTTGCACAGCTGCCAGAAAAAATACGACAACAATTTACCGCCCAGGTTGCCAAGGTGGAGCTGGATTTTGAAGCATTGATAGGCTCCTCGCTGACCGCATCGGATCTGCGCACGTTTCATGTACCAACCTTGTTGCTGTGTGGCCGTCAATCACAGCCTTCCGCTCATGCCGTTGCCGAACAGATTAATGCGCATGCCCCAGCTGTGGAACTTCGATGGATTGATGCGGGCCATATGGCGCCGGTGACACATCCTGATCTGGTAAATCCGCACTGGCAGGCATTTCTGCAAAGCGAGCAATAAAAAAGCGGCCCACATAGGGCCGCTTACAATCTAACAGGGAGAAAAGAGCGCGAATTAGCCTTGGTTTTCGATCAGATTACCGCTGCCAATTTCAATTTTGCGTGGCTTTTTCGCCTCTGGAATCACACGCTCCAAGTCAATATGTAGCAGGCCGTTTTTCATGTCGGCGGCTAATACTTTGACGTGATCCCCAAGCTGAAACTTGCGTTCAAAACTGCGCTCGGAAATGCCTTTGTGCAGGAAGCGACGTTCTTCCCCTTGTTCTTCTTTGGTACCGCTGACACGCAAGGTGTTGTCCTGAACCTCAATCTCGATATTTTCAGGGGCAAAACCGGCGACAGCCATACTGATGCGATATTTGTCTTCCGCCAGAAGTTCGATGTTATACGGCGGATAAGCGGGTTGTTTTTCATTGCGACTAGCGTTGTCAATTAAAGACGCTAAGTGATCAAAACCAATGAAAGAACGGTAAAGTGGAGTTAAATCGATATTACGCATGTTCATATCCTCAATATTAAGCAATATGGTTAAATTGTGTGCCCCGCAATGCGGCGGCGAGATTTGCCGACCCTTCTGGCGTCGACAAAACTCTATGTATGGCTGGCAACATGCTTTTCAACAATTTCGATGTAAAAAAATAAAAATAATTTTTAACTAATTGAAATTATTAAATAAGTTTTTTGAACGCGCGTTCATTTCGAAGTGCTAGCTCGTCAGGTACTTTTGAAAATAACACGTTTTTCGCTTTACCCTGGATTAGGTCTCGGCGCACTAAACCAAAATAGCGTGAGTCTGCGCTGTTATTGCGGTTGTCGCCCAACATCAGGAATTCATCCTCACCTAAACGAACCGGCCCAAAGGCAGTATTGGGATTACCGTTATTGATCCACTGCAGAGCATGCTTGCCTGCCAAATCCTCATAAATATGGCCGTCCGTTTGGCTATAGGTGAGTGGCTGTCCGTTTATCGTGAGGCGGTTGTTGAGCATTGAAACAACATCTCCAGGTCCGGCAATCAGACGCTTGATTAAACGGGTACCCGTTTGTGGATGTTCAAACACCACAATATCACCTGCTTTGGGGTCGTCTAGCCGGGCGACGATGAGATTGGTGAAAGGCACTTTTACATCGTATGCCAGCTTGTCGACAAAAATGCGATCGCCTTCGACGATAGTCGGTTGCATCGACCCTGTTGGCACTTCATACCAATCCGCGATTGAACTGCGGCAGGCAAAAAGCCCGATAACTAATAGGGCTGTGGGCAGATATTCCCGGATTAGTTTCATCAATTTAGCTGGCATGTTTGTTCCTTAGTTAAGTTTATCCATCCAACGGTTTGACCAGTCATACCCGAATCGTTCAATTTGACCTTGTAACTAATTGTAAGGATGACCACACTTAGGACGCGTAAACGGAAGGATAGTTAAATGAAAGTCTACGGAGACCTGAAGTCCGGCAATTGTTACAAGGTGAAGTTGTTACTCGATTTATTGAAAAAGCCTCACGAATGGGTCCATGTTGATGTGGTTGCGGGGGACACGCAGACACCGTCATTTTTAGCCAAAAATCCGGTGGGCAAAATCCCGTTACTGGAAATTGAAGAGGACTGCTGGCTTAGTGAGTCCAATGCAATTTTATTTTATCTGGCCGAAGGCACCGAGTTTATGCCGACCGATCCGCTGGGCAAGGCGCAGGTGTTGCAATGGCAGTTTTTTGAGCAATATAGCCACGAACCATACATTGCCGTGGCTCGCTATATTGTCGAGTATTTAGGCAACCCACCAGAGCAGCAGGCGCGCTTGGAATCCACCAGAGCGCCGGGTTATCGGGCACTGGCGGTGATGGAACAACATCTGCGCAAATTCAAATATATGGTCGGTATGGAATACAGCGTGGCGGATATTTCTCTTTATGCGTATACCCATGTGGCAGCGGAAGGTGGCTTTGCTCTGGATGAGTTTCCCGCGATTCGTGACTGGATTGCCCGGCTGGAAATGGAGCCCGGACATGAGCCGATGGCGACCTATTTGGCTAACGAGCCGGATCGATAACGTCACCCAGGCTGTTGTTGACCCGGAACCAGCCAGCGATGCTGTAGCGGTCGCGCTTCGCTGCTAACACTTCATGGGGAAAACGCTCACTGAGAAAAATAATCATCGTACCGTATTCAGGGCGCAAGCTCAGCAATGGCTGCTTTTGTTTGCGCTCATACATGAGTAACTCACCACCGTCATCGTCCTGCCATTCATGGTTTAAATACAGCACAGCTGACAATACCCGGTTGGTTCGCCCTCTGAATGCGTCTAAATGACGCTTATAGAAATCGCCGGGCGCGTAGTGGGCGAAATGGCACTCGTAATCAAATAACCCCATAAACAGGCGACGATTGAGCGCGATACGCAAGCCTTCCATGCATTGTAAAAACTGGCATTCAGCGCCATTGCTGTGTGTCAGCCAGCGAATGCTGTCGGTACGGATAGTTTCGTTTAGCTGATTATCATCTCCGCGGCCAATGCCCGCCTGCTGAAAGTCGCCATCGTCCAGCCCTTGTACACGCTGATTAAGCTGCATTAGCAGCGATGGATCAAAGCCGCGACGAATAATGGCATAGCCCTGTTCAACCAGTTGATCGGCAATATTGTCGTATAGTTCTTCAGTAAACGTTGGAATGGCCGGTTCAGTAGGCTGCATAAATTTCACATAGGCAATTAACGCGCGCTTTTTAGCGTAATTTGATGTGCCTGTATAGTGAAACTTGTTGCCTGTAAGGGGAAAAATAACCCCGGCGTGGAGCGCCGGGGTTTGTTGGTTACTGACGGACACCTTCGATATGCAGGTCGAAGGTAATTTTGCTGTCTGGGAACATTTTTATACCAAAGTCACCCAGTTTGAATTCGGTGCTACCGGTAAAGCCTGCGCGGTAGCCACCCCATGGGTCCTGACCTTCGCCCACTTTTGCAACATTGATCACGATGGGTTTCGTCACGCCATGTACGGTCAGGTCGCCGTTGACGGCCAACTTACCATCGCCCAAGTCTTTCACGCTGGTGCTGCTGAATGATGCGGTGGTGAATTTGCTGACATCCAGAAAATCGTCACTGCTGACGTGCTTATCGCGACGGTCATGGTTGGTATCAACGCTTGCCGGGTCAATGTTGATACTGATCTTCGATGCTTCTGGCGCAGCCGCGTCATAGCTGAATTTGCCATCGAACTGGTTGAAGCGACCCACAATGTAGGAATAGCCTAAGTGGCTGATTTTAAAATTAATTGAAGCGTGCGCACCATCGGTATCGACCACATAATCTGCGGCGTTGGCGAAAGGGGCGGCAGCGAGTAGTAATGCGCTAAGTACGGTCTTTTTCATAACAATCTCCTTAAGGTTTTAACATCTTTTTCAGTGTGTCGTCTTTGTCTATTACATGATGTTTAATCGCTGCCAACGCATGCAGGATGACGAGTCCTATCAGGCCATATGCAACGTATTCATGAATTTCGCCCGCTATATCTTTTTGGTCGGCAAACCATTCTCCGAGCGAGGGGACGGTGAACCAGTCAAACACCTCAATACCGCGCCCATCACCGGTTGGGATCAGATAGCCGCTAAAAAACAGCGTAAATAACAGTAGATAAAGTAATGAGTGCACTAGTTTAGCCGCAGACTGCTCGAGCTTACTGCCACTGGCCGAATGTACCGGTTTGATAAGTCTCCAAACCAGTCGGTAAATTGTCAGCATGGCCAGCAGAATGCCCACACTCATATGCCAATGAGGGGCGCGTTGATACCAACTGCTGTAGTAATCGAGATCAACCATCCATACACCGACGGCGAACATACCTATCACAACGACAGCACTGCTCCAGTGCAGCAAAATGGCGGTGAGTGAATAGCGGTGTTGTTTCATGTTGGTTGGTCTCTTAGTTATCTGCGTACAGCATATACTTGCAGAAGAACGAATAAAAAGTGAATTATTCGTGACTTTTTTTCTAAATATTAGAAAGTTGAATGAAGAGTGCTGGTTTTGTCAAAGTCCCATTAAGCAGGAGTATGCAATTGGGTTTCGGTCGCGTTGGTCCATGCAAATAAAGGAATAAAATTGTTGCGCTCTGAAAACAAGATAAAAAAATCCCCGCGCTAGCGGGGATTTTAGAATAATCAGGCGATTAAAATTACTTAACGCCGTGCATGCCTTTTTTCAGGATTGGTGAAATCAGTATCACAAATGCACCGACGCCGAAACCTACCCACATCAGGAATTCAAACAATTGGGCATAAGTTGCCCCCATTTCGCTGATGCTCATTTGCTCAGCGCCGCTGGTGTCGATAGACGCCATCTGTGCTAGACGCATAGCCACTGTTTCGGCCAACGCGGTGGCCAGGAACCAGGTCCCCATCGCCATACCCACCACGCGTTTGATGGAAAGTTTGGTTACTGCTGACAAACCGACCGGAGAGACGCAAAGTTCACCAGTTGTGTGCAGGAAGTAGGCCAGTACCAGCCACCACATGCTGACATGACCGGTTTCATCGGCCAGGCTGAAGCCTAGTACCAGAGCACCGAAACCTAATCCGACCTGAACAATACCTAGGCCAAACTTGACCGGTACTGATGGTTGCAGTTTGCGTTTTTCCAACCAAACCCACAACGCGGCAATCGGAAGCGCAAGAAGCATAATGAAACCTGCATTCAGTGAGCCAAATTGCGAAGCTGTGAACGTAACATCACCTAAGGTGCGATCTACCACACGGTCAGCAAACAGGGTCATTGAGCCCGCAGATTGTTCAAACAGCGCCCAGAAGATAATCGTCGACGCGATCAGCACCATCAGCACCATCATGCGGTGAATTTCTTCTCTACTGCCTTTTACAAACGCGAAGCCGATAAGGCCAACCGCTGCAGCAACCAGCATGGTTTGTTGACTCAAAAACACGACATGTTCACGCTGAATCACCCACCAGATGATGCCAAGGCTGAGAATAGACAGAGCATAGATGGCAACTTCTTTGGTGAATATACCCATGACCTTTTCTTTCAAAAGCGCAGGGTCACTTGGCTCGGCCAGTCCGTGCAGATATTTTTGGCCGTACAGGAAAGTCGCCAGACCTACCAACATACCGATACCCGCAGCACCGAAGCCATAACCCCAACCATAGGTTTCACCTAACCAGCCACACAGCAAGGTGGCAGTGAATGAACCGATGTTGATACCCATGTAGAAAATGGTAAAACCAGAGTCACGACGCGGATCATCCTGGCTGTATAGCTGACCTACGATGGTTGAAATGTTGGGTTTCAGAAAACCCACACCCACAACAATCAAAGACAGGGCAAAATAGAACACGTTAAGTGCAGCGGTGTCCTGAATTTTGATAGTCTCAGTTAACAACGTACCAGCGGCCAATACCGTACCATCGTGCAGGGTCAGTGCACTGGTCAACACTGTGCCTGCATCGTATTGCACGGCTTGATGGCCTTCTACTGCCATCAGCAGGTGGCCCATCACCAACAATAAACCGCCAAACAACACGGCTTTACGCATACCCAGGTAACGGTCAGCTAAAAGACCACCGATAACCGGCAGGGCATAAACCAATCCGGCATAGGCGCCTAATACTTCCAGGCCCTGGCCATCGCTGAATAAGTGATACTTTGTTAGGTACAGAAGAAGTAGGTACTTCATTCCGTAAAAAGAGAAGCGCTCCCATAACTCGGTCGCGAAACAGACGTACAATCCTTTAGGGTGGCCAAACAGCTCACCTGAATTGGATTGTTGCAGCGTTTCTGTTGCCTGCATACAAATACATCCCCGGTAATTATCGTTATAAGTGTCCGCAGTGAGTAACCACTATACGGATATTGTAAAGGCAGAGGTTTTATCAGTTACCGCATTGGAACACAAGGCATTCGAAGTTAACTGGACCGTTTTGGCGGTTAATTGTGCAATTAGGCCACTGTTTAGTGAATCTTCTTGAAACCGCAGTGCAAGCCTGATAAAACGCGCAACTTGCCATTGTAACGTGATTATTTGGCGCGATAAGCAGTTAGATGCGGGATGCTCTTTCATGCAGTTGCTGGATTGGGCTATTATAGCGCCCGATCAGTGCGACAAAACTACAGGCAGCCAATGCCAAAACCAGGGACGTAGTATGCTAAGACCTTTTCTTACAACGATTTTTTCTTTATTCGTTGCCGCTAGCGTAAATGCGCAATCCTTTGTGCCCAGTCAAGCGCAAATCGAACAATTCAAACGACTTCCTCGTGCTCAGCAGGAAATGCTGGCTCGGCAGATGGGTATTAACCTATCCGACATAGATAAGTTAATTGCCGGCACTTCTAACAAAAATGAACCACCAAAACCACAGGTTGATTTGGTTGAACGCGACGTTGACGAACAGGCAATTACAACGGCTTTAGCCCGCCAAAGTAGCGCGCAAGAGCAAGCTGAAAAACTTAAACCTTTTGGTTACCAGTTATTTAACCGGTCAGCGGAAAGCTTCGCACCTGCATCAAACATAGCGGTACCAAGTGATTATGTGTTGGGTCCGGGTGACAGCGTAAATGTCCGTTTGTTTGGCAAAACGTCGGAGCAATTTGAGTTGGTCGTCAACAATGAAGGAAGTGTGGAAATTCCGGAGTTAGGGCCGATGACGGTTACGGGCACTACCTATCAGGAATTTAAACAACAATTATCCCAGCGTTACGCAGAGCAGATGATTGGTGTAACGCCGCATATCACTATGGGGCAGTTGCGCACTATTCAGGTTTTTATGGTGGGAGAGGCGTTCCGACCGGGATCATTAACGGTCAGTTCTTTGTCCACCCTCACCAACGCATTATTTGCCAGTGGTGGCGTAAGCAAAATAGGCACGTTGCGTAATATTCAACTAAAGCGTGCAGGTAAAACTGTTGCCGATTTTGATTTGTATGAATTGCTAGTCAATGGAGACACGACCAACGATATTCGTTTACAGCAAGGGGACGTTATCTTTATTCCCCCGGTTAGCAAAGTTGTGTCAGTTGATGGTCTGGTTCGTCGTCCAGCGATATACGAGTTGAAGCAAGGCGAGTCGTTAGCTGAATTGTTAAACATTGCCGGTGGCTTGCTGCCTGCCGCAGCATCTACTTTGCAAATCGCCCGCAGTGACCAAACCAGTGGGTTTAGCATTGAAAGTGTGAGCCTTGGCGAAACGCTGTCTGCGGTAAAATTGCTAAACGGTGATTTTATCAATGTGCCAGAGGCCGGAAGAGAGTTTTCCAATGCATTGCTGGTTGTTGGTGCGGTAAAAACACCAGGTATTAAGCAATTTCAGGCGGGAATGCGTTTATCTGATGTAGTATCGCCGGACAGCGTCATGGCGTCTGTAGATACGGAATACGGTCTGATTATTCGCCGAGGTAAGTTCGAGCGTCACAGCGAGGTCATTCAGTTTTCACCTAAAGCACTGTTCAGTGGCCAATACGATGTGAACCTTTCGGCTCGGGATAAAATTCTTTTATTTAACGAGTTTGAGTCAGTTGCAGACAATAGCATGTCTGACACCGGAAAAGTTGGTACACAAACAGAAAATGCCCCAGCCGCGAAATCCAATCCAATCCAATCCGGAAACGATAGACAATCACTTTTGTTTTCGAACGAGCAAAATGACATTACAGAAAGTAACTATCTATTAACGATTGAAAACTCTGTGTTCACCGAGCAGCAATTGGTTTTGCAGGAAACACAGAAAATGTCTCGGGACAAATTGCTTGCCCCAGTCGTAGCATTACTTCGCGCTGAAGCTGATGATAAACGCCCCGCGCGATTAGCTGAGATTAATGGTGACGTGAAATTCCCGGGGATCTATCCCATTCCATCAGGCTCAGATGTTGCTAGCTTGATTAAAGCAGCAGGTGGACTGCGTGAATCTGCATATGCAAAGCGTGCAGAGGTTACACGTACTGTGTTGAATGGTGAAAGCGTTACAATCCAGCATTTATCGTTTGACCCAACGAAAGCGTTAAGTGGCGTAGAATCCGCTATGTCGGTAGAGCCAAAAGATAAAATAAATATTCTACGTATGCCCGATTGGCATGAGAGTAATCAGGTTGAATTGGTTGGTGAATTTGTATTCCCTGGCGTTTATCAAATCCGTAAAGGTGAAACCTTGTCTCAATTGATTGCCCGCGCTGGCGGTGTAACCGACAAGGCAAGTGTAGAAGCGGCAATCTTTACTCGTGAAGAACTGCGTAAAAAAGAGCAGAACAATATTGACCGTGCGGTACAGGAACTGCGTGAGCAAATCATTAACTCAAATTTGAAGTCCAGTCAGTTTGTGCAAGCCGTTGACTACGACCAAGCCCAAAAAATTCTAAAAGACCTAACCAATGTTAAGTCAGTTGGTCGCCTAGTTATTGATTTCAAGGGAATAGTTGCAGAAAACGCGAAAGCGGATATTGAGCTCAAAGACGGCGATAAAATCTATCTGCCGAATATTACTCCTGCAGTATCCGTCATCGGGGAAGTGTTTGTACCATCCACCCACTCTTATTCCATTGGTATGAGCATCGAAGATTATGTTCGATTAAGTGGTGGCCTGAAAACCTATGGCGACAAAGACCGTATTTACGTAGTAAAAGCAGATGGTTCTGTACACATACCGGGCAATAACTTCTGGTTTAGTAGCGATGGTAAAAAGCAATTATCTCCTGGCGATACAATTGTGGTGCCGCGTGATGTGACCAATTATGAACAATTAGGGTTGTGGCAAGCAGTGACGCAGATTGCGTATCAGGCAGCCGTGGCATTAGCTGCGATTAAGAGTTTTTAGAAATGACTAAAAATATGGAACACACTCTAGTAAATAAATCTGACCAAATAGATATTGGAAAGTTGTTGAAAATACTTTTCGCACATAAATGGTTCATAATCATTCCTGCCGTTGTGGTTGCAATAGGAGTAGCAATTTGGGTAATTCAATTACCAAATATCTACAAGAGCGAAGCAACCCTATACCCAACCGAAGAAAGTCAAGGTGGTGGCCTGTCAGCGATAGCTGGCAAGTTAGGGGGCTTGGCATCGCTAGCTGGTGTAAATTTGTCATCTGGCGGGAGTGATAAAGTCTCCCTCGCTTTAGAATTAATGAAAAGTCGTGATTTTTTGATTAGTTTTTTAGAGCGTCATGAATTGAAAATTGACCTAATGGCGACTAAAGGATGGGATAGGGAGAATGACAAATTAATAATCGATGAGGATGAGTATTCGATCAATGAAAAGAAATGGGTGAGAGATGTTTCTTTTCCAAAGAGAATAGAACCAAGTAATTTAGAGTTATATAACTACTTCATTGAAAATAATCTTTCGGTTTCAAAAAGCAAGGATTCAGGTTTGATTGTTGTTGGAGTAAAGCATTACTCTCCAACGTTGGCAAAAAAGATTGTTGAATTACTTGTGGGCGATATCAATCAATATATGAGGAGTTCAGATATTGATGAGGCCGAAAAGAGTATTCATTATTTAAATGATACGTTGAATAATACTGGCAGCGCAGAACTGAAAGGCACGCTTTTTCAACTAATTGAGCAACAGCAGCAGAAAAAAATGCTGGCGACAGTAAGAGAGGAATATGTATTTAAAACTGTAGATAGCGCTTTTACTCCCGAGGTAAAAGTTGCGCCTAACCGACTAATGCTTCTTTTATTCTCAAGTATACTTACAGTATTAATTTCTGTTTTTTTAATATTGGTAAAGTACGCATTTAGGAAAGATAGTATCAACTAAAATTTTAAATTGCTAATAGCGACCACTATTTTGAACTTATCTTTAATTGCTCAAACATCCTTGTTAGGTTGTATTGTTGTTTCTATATTTGCTCTGTACTTTTTTGTACATGCAAAAAGAAGTGATGTTGGAATTCATTTGTTTGATGCATATTTCATTGGTGTCTTAATCTTTTCAATAGGCGTCTTTCTTGCTCAGTTTTATGAACTGAACGAATCAAGTTTGACATTATTTGAAATGACAACATTGTTGTTGGTTGTTGTTTTTTTAGTGTGGTTTATGTCGCTATTTTTATCCCAAAATAGAATGCAGTTTCAGCATTTTAATATAGGGACCAGTAGCAATCATTTTTTCGCAATATTTTCGGCTGTATTTCTTGTTTTTGTTAATTTTGTATTCATTTATCTAGTTTATACAAGAATTATAAAAGGGCATTTTGCAGGTGCATTTGTTTTGCTTGATATCCGTAAAACAATAGCATCGGGTGAGGCTGGATATTTCTATCCAGGCTTAGTCAAGCAGGTGCGTGATATATATGGGCCAGCCTTTTTGGTTTGGATTAGTCTATTCTACACAGGTGTATATCGTAGACAGGTTTATTGGGTCGTGCTGATAACAACTCTCTTGTCTATGATGATTGGGGGGCAGCGGACTCCAATTTTAGTTTTGCTTTTGAGTGTATTACTTGTTGGCTTCATAAAGAATAAATTGCAACAGAAAAAAATAAAAATTAGTAAGTTTTTATTTATTGTTCCAACTGCATTACTATTTTTACTCTTGCTCAACATTTTGCTCGGTCGTAGTGACCAAGAACAGAATCTATTTGTCTCTATATTCACTTTGGTAGTTTCTTTGTTGGGGCGAGTTTTTACTACTGTTCCGATTGAAAATATCCATGCGCTTAAATTTATTGAAAATATAAACATTGAATATTTTTCTCTTTGGATGTCGGATTTGTCTATTCTGTTGCCTGGTACCCAAACTGGGTTTTCAAATGAACTGCACTCTTTTTTGGGGGGATCTAAGCAAGGAAATGCTGTGCTTGGTTATTCGCTCGATATAGTTGTCAATAGTGGTTACCCAGGGTTAGTTGTTGTTCCCCTAGTTACTTACGTTGCTCTAAATACAATTCAGGCCTCAATTATCAGAAATAAAAATGCATTTTCAATTTCTATATTTTTAATAGCGTTGCTATATTTGCCGTTCTGTTATTCATTTTACCATTTTTTGTTGAATGGTGGTTTGCTGCTAATTGCCTATGTTATATACGATATTTTAGTGGTTAGGAAAACGAATGTTTTGGAAAATTAGAAAGTTTATAGTTGTTGTTTATTTAAGGTTATTTCGACGTAACGTAAAGATTCAAGGTTTTTCGTATTTGGGCCCAGGAACACATTTTTGTAAAAATAGAAAGATGAGTTTCGGCAGGGGTTTTTCATGTGGAATTAGGTGTCATTTCGCTGCGAATATTAAAGGTGGAGAAGATGTGATGATTGCTTCGAGTGTAGCATTTGTCGGTGGAGACCATAATTTCGACTACACAAACGTTAGCATGAATAAGTCCGGTCGCGCAGAACCGAAGGGAATCTTAATTGGCGATGATGTTTGGGTTGGTCACTCTGCGATAATAATGGATGGTGTGAAAATAGGAAATGGAGTAGTTATTGGTGCTGGTTCTGTAGTTACTAAAAATTTAGATGACTATGGAATATATGCTGGTAATCCAGCAAAATTAATTAGATATAGAAAGAGAATTTAATTTTGCGGTCTTGGATTATATCTTTGTCTGGGAGTTTGGTAGGCAATTTATTAACTGTAATTGCAGGGATTTTAATTGCGCGCAGTGTATTGCCAGATGAACGCGGCGATATTGCTAAGATATTTATGTACGCTCAGGTTTTTATTCTCTTTTGTACGTTCGCTGCATCTGATTATTTAGTCGTAAAAGGAAATAGCAAACATACATTCATGATGTTGATTATGAGTGGATTTCCATTAACTATATTTGCAACGTTTATTTCATTATCAACATTTAATATTTTTGACTATGCAGACAGCGTTTCATCCATATATTACCTTGTTTACTTTATATTATTTTTTCCTGTTTACTATTTAAGAAGCATCTGTTTAGCACACTTGGCATATAAAGGGAAAGCAAAGCAGGTTGCCGCAGAAAGATCTGTTTATGGACTTTTTTACATTTTAGTACTAGTCGCTATGTTTATTTTCAGTTCGATAAATGTGGGTGTAGTAATACTGTCTTCGCTTTTCGCTGAAGTTCTATCAACTGTATATGTCTTTAACAGAGTAAAAGCTAGCTTCTACGAGTTTAGATTTGATATTGGTTTTAAGCCGCTATGGATATGTAATAATTTTAAGCAGTTTTTGTCCTTTTCTATGAGTGTGGCTTCTAAGAATGTTGACAAGTTGGTAGTTTTTATTTTTGTATCCTCTTACCTTGCTGGAATTTATGTCGTCGCATCAGCGTTACCAGCGATGCTTACTCAGTTTTATAGTAAAGCTTCCCAAGATGTAATTTTTGTCCAATCAAAATTAAATAGTAAGTTGTTGATGTCCTCATTAAGGCCTTTGTATCTGATGAGTTTGATTCTTCTTTTGTCTATCATGTTTAGTAATTTATTTGGACAAGAATTTATCGTGATTGTTTTCGGGGAGGATTACAAGCAATCAGCAGACTATTTGTCTTTATTATTTTTATTGGGGTACTTGATTAGTGTGAAAGAGTTTTTGTTAAAGTTGATTAAACCTCATTTTGTTGATTTCGTAATAAAGGCAGAGGTTGCTTATCTTTTACTATTATTTTCGAGCGTATATATTTTATCAAGTTTAAGTGACAATGATTTTTATCATTTAATATTTGGTATGACTGTAGTCGTCGGAGTATCAGCATTTGCCGTTATGTTAGTTTTCGTCCGCTTAGTCCGTACACAAAAATTGGTTTAGTTCATGCGAGATTTAAGGAAAGCTGTCCAATCAGCCAAAAGTAAGGTGGCGATTTTTGGCATAAAATTATTTTTGCTTAAAGTTGTAGAGATAGCCATATCGGAGATATTAGTTCGAATACCCGTTAGATTAAGAAAAACAAGTGTTCCGCTAAAAAGAGATAGGTTAAAAGTCAATATTTTAAGTGATATTATAGATGAGTCACAGCGGTTATATAGTGATTCGTTTTCATTGGTCTCCAATTGGTTAGACTATCGTTATTTAGTTTTTGGTCAATGGTTAAATTTTAAGAGTGACTCTTTAATTAATAGTGATATAGAGTCTCTAAATAATACTTTAACATCCGAGCAAATTAGAAATCTTAAGTTTGTATTTGGTGATTGTTTTCAACTTTCCTGGGATGTTGACGTAATAAATGATTATAAGTTTAGCAACAAGTCAATTCCCTATAATATAGCTGAGGTAAAGGTTCCTTGGGATTTCGGCCGTTTTTTATATTTTCCTCAAATGGCAATGTATTCAGATGAACTAGATAGAGTTGGATATATTTTTCAGAGAGACGTCATTTCGTTTTATATTAAGAATGGTAAATCAAGTTCCATTCAATGGGCCAATGCAATGGAAGCTGGGATAAGACTGCATAATCTGTGTCTTACCTACATGATACTCCAGGCTCGTGGTTTCATATTTGAAGATGGATTCGAGACGCTTTTTTATTCTGGCGTAAAGATGCACAGAAAGTTTATCTTTCTGAATAATGAGTTTTCATTCGCGCAAACCTCGAATCATTTTGCTTGTAATATATTAGGTGTGGTGGCGAGTTTTTATTTTTACCCTAGTAAATTTCAGTCGTGGTTAATGCGGAAATTGTTTAACTTCGAAGTGCAACGTAACACTCATGAAGGATTACTAAATGAAGGCTCTACCGCTTATCATCGTTTTACGTCAGAAATTTATCTATCCACATTTTTTCTATTAAGTGGTTTGTCGGGTGACAATAAATCTGATGAATATGGGAATGTTAAAGCCACTTTAACTAAAATGTTTAATCTGGTGGAACAAATAGAAAACCCATTAGGCTTACATACTCAATCCGGAGATGCAGACGGTGGCTTTTTAAATTGGATTACTGTTCCTTTCTCCAATAAATTACAGTGCTTTACTCCCTATGATGTTAGAAGTTATCGATCTTTTATCGAGGTTTTAGGCAAATCTGTGAATCTAAGTATAAATGATGTGTCAAGTAATGGTCTAAACGAGTTAAGTGATCGCCAGATTATAGTATTCAGAGACTCTAAGTTATTTGTCATGATTAATAATATTAGAGTGTGTAGTGGCGTATTTAACAAAACCCATTTTCACGATGACCATGGTTTCGTGGAAGTGTTTTATGAAGATAAATGTCTGAGTATAGATCCAGGTATGCCTTGTTACACATCAGATATTGCCAGCAGAACATTTTTCCAAGGCGCATCTGCGCATTATGCTTTTCAGTTAGCTAATAAAGCGGATAACCCATTTGCTGATATCGATCGAGCTATCAATTTGATTACTTATGAGGAAGATGACTACGTTTTGACTATAGAAGTTGCTAATGAGAAGGATGAAGTCCTATTTCAATTGCACTATGATAAACCTAAACAAGAAATAGTTAAGTTTTTTAAAA
The DNA here is from genome assembly GCF_004329715.1 of Bowmanella sp. JS7-9. Lineage (GTDB taxonomy): Bacteria > Pseudomonadota > Gammaproteobacteria > Enterobacterales > Alteromonadaceae > Pseudobowmanella > Pseudobowmanella zhangzhouensis. Next base: position 66,258 of record NZ_JXSY01000005.1, on the reverse strand, counting down.
AAAGCAATAATAGTAAAATTATATTTGTTAACTATTTGTCAAAACCTATTTCACTGAGTTGATTTAATAGATGTATTTATTCATTAGGAGTTCCACTAATCCCGGCCCCCGTGTCAGTAGGATAATTAATTTTTTCACAAGCCAGGACAAGAAAGTACGATATTTATCGCCGATTCGATCTGGTGATCCCATAGCAGAATCAGTAGAGAGGTTGGGGGACTTAGGGCGTTTCGATTATTTCGATGGAAATGGTTACGGTAAGTATCTTTTGTTTTTATTGAAAACGAATATTAAAACTTGTATTTATTTGTGGAAACACAGAAGTGAACTGGAGTTCGTTCATTTTTCTGATCTTGAATCGGTTCTTTTAGGAGGATTATTTTGTAAAATTTTAAATATTAAATATATTTATAATATACACGATAATTTTTTCCAGCGTTATGCATTTAATAAAATGTTAGCGGCGTTTCTTTGTCGGTTAGAATCCATATTTATTCGTATGTCTCATAAAACCTTGGTTCCAGAGAGTTTTAGGCGTGATGCATACCCAACTTCTGTCCATTCAAGAATCGAAGTGTTAAGAAATTTACCTGATTTTGACGTGACTACTGACCGTTTGCCATTTACAGACTCTCAAGTAGTACTATTTTATGGCGGTTGGATTTCCCCTAATCGCAACATGGACATATATTTAACACTTGCAAGTTATCTGATTAGTATTAACAAAGACGTAATTGTAGTTATGTGCGGATGGGGATCTGAACAGTATATACAACAACTGTCTCATCAATTTGAGTCAAAAGGTGCAACGTTTAGATATTTGGGGCAACTATCACAGTCTGATTCAGTAGGTTATTTAAAAGTAGCTGATATTTCCATAGCGCATTACTCACCTGATAAGATCATCAACGTTTTTGCTGCAAGTAATAAAATACCAGAAATTATTGGTTCAAATACGATACTACTGACTAATGCTCAAACAAAAATGGCGAATGAAATATTGCCATATGATATTTCAATTCAGTATGAGGCTAGTATCAGTGAAACATTTGAACCCTTACAAAGATTAATTGATGACCGACAGGCGTTGATAGAGTTTATAGCTCGCGCTAATGATTACTATCAATCGAATTACAACCCTAGAATAACTACAAATAGAATGAGAGAGTTGTTTGATGAATACCTTTAAAAAAGTATTTAGATACATTTTGATGTATGGATTTTATCGTACTTTGGCGAAGTCATTGTATAAGGTGGATAAGCCAGTCTCATACTCTTTGCTTGGTGCTATTTATAATTGTCGTGCTACTTTTCGTGAAAGAATTGGGATAATTGGATTAGGAAATCATGGCTTTACACTTATTGCTTTTTTTGTTTGCGTTACAGCAAAACGTAAAATTTCTTTAGTTATTGATCCATCGCCAAAGGCAAAGGTGTTAGCGGAAAGAGTATTAAAATGTAAGTACTATAGAAGCGTTGCGGAAGCAAAGCAGGATGATGCGTTCTACGGTGATTTATTATATATAGCATCTGACCATTTCTCTCATACAAAGCACGCGCTAGAAGCGTTGGATAGTTTTAAAAAATTGTATGTGGAGAAACCGCTTTTCGTTAATCGCGATCAGGAAAGTGATTTCCTAAAGCTGTTGGATTCAGATAAATCAATTTACACAGGCTTTAATAGACCTCAAGCTCCATTCGTTTCGCAATTAAAGCAAGCGATGAGTCCTCGGTCTTCTATTGCGATGATTGTAAATGGCCATTATCTCCCAGCTGATCATTGGTATAGAAATGCTGAGCAAGGTTCAAGAGTGCTTGGTAATCTGACTCACTGGTTAGATTTGGCGATACGTCTCCTTGCAATAGGCAAATCGGAACTCGTTTTGCACCTGTCAATGGTTAAGGGAGACTTGGATGATGTTACTGTTACGTTAAAAGAAGGAGCTCGAAAAATTGATCTGGTTTTTTCAGCAAATTGCGAGCCAAACGACGGCGTCGAGGAGTTCATTTATTGGAACACTGAAATTTCAGTCGGTTCAATTAGCAACTTCCGCTCCTTAGACGTTACAAATGTTGATAGAACTCGTTTAGTTAAAGCTGGAAGAGAAAAAAACGTGGGACACGAGAAAGCCGTAGTTGCTCCGCTTAATCAAGAAGAGACGGATATTCAATTGGCGGTGGTTTCCTCCTCATTGGCTTTAACAGTGGAAGAAATGTTTATAAATAATATTTGTGAACAGACCGTATTATTTAAGATTTAAAAATTATTGGAGTAATTATGTACCAGGTAGTTCAGGATATTAATTCGGGCACAACAGAAATCATAGAAATCCCCAAGCCGATAAACAAATCACACCATTGTTTGATTAAAACAAATTTGACGCTGATCTCCAGTGGTACTGAAAAAATGCTGGTCGATTTTGGGAAGTCCGGTTTAATTGGCAAGGCGCTGGGGCAACCTGAAAAGGTTAAAATGGTGCTTGAGAAAGTAAAGACCGATGGCCTTGCCGCCACATATTCTGCGGTCAAAACCAAACTTGATGAACCTATGCAATTGGGTTATTGCAATGTGGGTACGATTTTGGAGACCTCAAATGACAACCTACCGATCGGTACGCGTGTAATTTCCAATGGCAAACACGCTAGCGTTGTAAGGGTTCCAAATAATCTTATTGCAAAAATTCCTGATAATGTTTCTGATGAGGAAGCGGTATTCACCGTATTGGGTTCTATTGCAATGCAGGGTATTCGACTGGTGAACCCAACAATAGGTGAAACTGTTGTGGTTACCGGCCTTGGCCTAATAGGCTTAATTGCGGTTCAAATTCTCAAAGCTAATGGTTGTAAAGTAATCGGAATTGATTTTGATTCGTCAAAGTGTGAGTTAGCAAAATCTTTTGGCGCAGAGGTAGTGAATCTATCCAAAGGTGACGATCCAATAGCAGTAGCTAATGAAATCTCACGTGGTAGAGGTGTTGACGCCGTTTTAATTACCGCCAGTTCAAAAAGCCACGATATTGTTCATCAGGCAGCTACAATGTGCCGTAAGAGAGGGCGAATAGTTTTGGTTGGTGTAGTCGGTTTGGAATTAAACCGGAACGACTTTTACGAAAAAGAATTAACCTTTCAGGTATCGTGCTCATACGGGCCGGGCAGATACGATCCAGAATACGAAGATAAAGGGAAAGATTATCCGTTTGCATTCGTTAGATGGACGCAACAACGAAATTTTGAAGCGATTCTGGATTTGATTTCCGAGGGTAAGTTAAATCTTCGTCCATTGATTAGCTATCAGTTTGAAGTTGAGAAGGCTGCCGAAGCATACGCTAAATTAGACGAACGAGACTCGTTGGGTATCATTATTAACTATGAGAAAGCATTAGCGAATGATCCGTTGCTTTCTTCGGTTAACCTCATTAAAAGTGACGTTGGGGGAGAGCTTAAGGCATCATCTGGTCGCATTTCGTTTATCGGTGGTGGCAACTACGCTTCTCGTGTACTCATACCAGCATTTAAAAATGCCGGGGCAGAGTTAGCGACAATCGTTACAAGTACTGGCATATCTGCTGTTCATAACGGTAAAAAGGCAGGCTTTTCAAAAGCTGCGACAGATATTGGCGAGGCACTGGGAGATTCGACAGACGCGGTAGTTATTGCCACCCAGCACAATTTGCACGCATCGCAGGCGATATCTGCTTTGGAAAAAGGCAAGCATGTGTTTGTTGAGAAACCTTTAGCGCTGACGCATGAAGAGATTAATGAAATTGAAGACGCACAGCGCACGTCAAATGCTATGGTGATGGTTGGCTATAACCGTCGTTTCGCGCCACAAGTCCAAAAAATAAAGGCATTATTGGCTCCTAAAAAGGTACCCAAAACCTTTATTATGACAATGAACGCGGGGGCGATTCCTGCTGATCATTGGACGCAAGATCCAGCGATTGGTGGTGGACGCATTATCGGTGAAGCGTGCCACTATATTGACCTCATGCGCTTCCTGGCCGGAGCCAAAATCACTTCATTTAATGCGGTAAAGATGGGTGACGTAGATGGCGTTGAAATTACAGAAGACAAAGCAATTATCACTTTGACATTTGAAGATGGCTCGGTTGGTTCAATTCACTACTTTGCCAATGGCGGCAAGGCTTTCCCGAAAGAGCGAGTAGAAGTTTTCTGTGACGATGCCGTTTTACAATTGGATAATTTCCGGAAGCTTACAGGATTTGGCTGGAAAGGATTTAGCAAAATGAATTTATGGTCTCAGGACAAAGGCCAGGCAAATTGCACGAAGGCGTTTGTAGACGCAATACAAAATGGTAACCCTTGCCCAATTCCGGCGGACGAAATTTTTGAAGTAGCCAGAATATCCGTAGATATTGCCCAGCAACTTAGAAAATAAGGACAAGGCGCCTCAAAGGCGCCTTATTTTTCATGAAAAAAGTTTCACTCTATTTCCACACACTGAAGTATCTCAAACTCAAACAGTTCGGCTATCGGCTCTTGAAAAAGCTTTCACATCCCAAGGTTAATTTTTTTGATGATATCGCCACGTTAGCACCATCAGTTACCACATGGATTGCGCAACCTTTGGGTAAGCAAAAGTTCCTGTCTGAGACTGATTGTTGTTTTTTGAACAAGCCGGGAAGTGTGCTTTCGCAGGATGACTGGAATGAGCCTGCGCAAGAAAAATTATGGTTGTATAACCTGCATTATTTTGATGATTTGATTGCGAAAAATGCAAGCGAACGTCGTGCGGCGCAAAGTGTTTGGCTGGATAACTGGATTAAGCATAACCCGGCACCCAAAGGCAATGGCTGGGAGCCGTATCCAATTTCGTTGCGGGTAGTTAATTGGGTTAAAGCATTTTTGGATGGTTTTGACCCAAAGCAAGCCTGGCTTAATTCGCTGGCAACACAAGCGGACTATTTGTCGCAGGAGCTGGAGTACCATTTACTTGGCAACCATTTGTTTGTTAATGGCAAAGCCTTGCTTTTCGCAGGATGTTTTATTGAAGGGCAGGAGGCAAATAGGTGGTTGGAAAAAGGAGCGGAAATCATCGGGCAAGAGCTGGATGAACAGGTCCTTGAAGATGGTGCAAACTTTGAACTTACACCTATGTATCATGCAATTATGCTGGTCGATTTGCTTGATATGGTCAATTTGGGCAGAACATTCCCTGCTAAGTTTCCGAAAATATTACTTAAGCGTCTGGAAGACAAAATTCCTGCGATGCTGCAGTATTTGGCGGACATGAGCCACATAGACGGCAAGATTAGCTTTTTTAACGATAGTGCCTTGGGGATCGCACCGGATAACGCCGAGATATTCGAATACGCTAAAAGTTTGGGTTTTTCTCAACCTACAGTTAGTTATGCAGATTTGACGACCATCGATTACCCGAAGGCGGGACATGTTGTAGTCAAATCAAGTGACGTATCGTTAATCGCGGATTTATCTCAAATAGGACCGACTTATATTCCTGGTCATGCTCATGCTGATACCTTTTCTTTCGAACTCGCTGTCGAAGGTAAACGCGTTTTCGTTAACTCTGGTATCTCAGAATATGGTTTAAGTTCAGAGCGCCTGCGTCAGCGTCAAACATCAGCTCATAATACCGTTGCAATTGACGGAATTGATTCGTGCGAAGTCTGGAGTGGATTCAGGGTTGCACGCCGGGGTAATACGATTCAACGAACTGTTGATATTAACAAACATCAATTTTCTGCGTCACACACTGGATTCAAACAGCAAGGTATTAATTGCCTTCACAAGAGAGAATGGCAGGTGTCGTCCAATAAACTGGTGATTGCAGATGAATTGATTGGTTCCTATGACGAGGCAGAAGGTTATTTGCATCTGCATCCTGACGTCGATATCTCGCATGTTGATACTAGCGAAGTGACCTTGAATATTGGTGGTACAGAGTTGAAGCTTGCAACGGAAGGTGCCCACTTCCGAGTGGCGGAGACAAGCTGGCACCCTGAGTTTGGTATCTCTGTTCCAACCAAAAAAATAGTTTATATTTTCGATAAGCCTTCTGTTGTAACGCAGATAACCTGGAAGTAAATCTGTATGCATATTCTCTTTCTAACGGATAATTTCCCTCCTGAGGGCAATGCACCGGCAACACGCACCTATGAACATGCACGTGAGTGGGTCAAGCTGGGTCACAAGGTTACTATTATCACTGGAGTCCCTAATTTTCCTGAAGGTAAGGTATTTGCAGGTTACAAAAATAAATGGTTTCAGAAGGAAATTATCGACGGAATAGAAGTTCGTCGGGTAAAAACCTTCATTACAGCGAATGAGGGCTTCGTTAAGCGCACTTTAGACTTTTTGTCTTTTATGGCCACCGGTTTTTTTGCCGGACTGTTTGTAAAAAAGCCAGACGTTATTGTTGGCACCTCTCCTCAATTTTTTACCGCTTGTGGTGCCTGGGCATTAAGTGCAGTTAGAAGAAAGCCATTTGTTTTTGAGTTGCGGGATATTTGGCCGGCTTCAATAACTGCGGTTGGTGCAATGGAAAAGTCTGCAGCGATTCGGTTTTTAGAAAAAGTTGAAATGTTTCTATATCGCCGCGCAGATCGGATTGTGTCTGTGACGCATTCGTTTAAACGTGAATTATTAGACCGTGGGATTGATGGGGACAAAATCGGTGTAGTGCTAAACGGTGTGGATCTTTCAACCTACAAGCCAGTTAAGTGCAAAGACGAAGAGTTAGCCGAACGATATGGGCTAACTGATAAGTTTGTTCTTGGCTATGTTGGTACCCACGGTATGGCGCATGCACTGGATAAGGTGTTGGATGCTGCGGCATTACTAAAAGAGAACGATAAAATACGTTTTTTGTTCGCGGGTGGTGGGGCAGCAAAAGAGCAATTGAATGAGGGTATCACCGGTAGAGACTTGACCAATGTCGTGTCAATTCCTCGCCAACCAAAAGAAATGATGCCTCGTCTTTGGAGTCTTTGTGATGTCTCATTGATAAGTTTGAAGGACACCGAATTATTTAAGACGGTCATTCCATCAAAGATATTCGAAAGCATGGGTATGGGACTACCCATGATAATCTGCGCACCAAAAGGCGAGGCTACTGACATCATTGAATGGACGGATTCGGGACTCATCATTGAGCCTGAATGTCCCAAAAAATTGGCTGATGCACTGAGATTGTTAGTAAACGAAAGTGATATGAATAACACCTTTGCCGCAAATGCATATCGGCATGCCTCGTTATATGACCGAAAGGTTTTAGCGACTAAAATGCTTGAAGAATTTGAGCAAAGCATTAAAAAAAGGGCGTCATGAAATTTTTAGTAACCGGTGCAGCCGGCTTTATCGGCTTTTTTGTAACTAAACGCCTTCTGGAACAAGGTCATTCCGTTATTGGCTTAGATAACCTCAACGATTACTACGATGTGCAACTCAAACGTGACCGAGTTGCACAACTTGCTGGTACGCCGGGGTTTGAGTTCGTTGAAATGGATTTGGCTGACCGCGAAGGCATAGCTGCGTTATTTGCTTCGCAGCAGTTTAATCGTGTTATTCACCTAGGCGCGCAGGCGGGGGTACGTTACTCGCTGGAAAACCCCATGGCCTATGTGGATAGTAACCTCACAGGCACGATGACGATTCTGGAAGGATGTCGCCACAACAAGGTTGAGCATTTAGTTTATGCCTCGTCCAGCTCGGTATACGGCATGAACAGTAAGATGCCGTTTGCAACCGGGGACAGAGTAGATCACCCGGTGTCCTTATATGCGGCGACCAAAAAATCCAACGAACTGTTGGCCCATTCTTATAGCCATTTGTACGGTATCCCTACAACCGGTTTACGCTTTTTTACCGTTTATGGCCCGTGGGGCCGGCCGGATATGGCGATGTTTTTGTTCACCAAAGCTATTTTGGATGGTAAGCCGATTAAGGTATTTAACCACGGCAAAATGCAGCGGGATTTCACGTATATCGACGATATTGTTGAGGGGATTGTGCGCATTCAGGATGTGATCCCACAACCAAATCCGGGCTGGAACGGTTCAGATGCATCAACCAGTTCAGCGCCTTATAAGATATTTAATATCGGTAACAATCAGCCAGTGGCGTTAATGGATTTTATTCAGGCGATTGAAAAAGCGACGGGCATTGAAGCCATCAAAGAATACTATCCCATGCAGGATGGTGATGTGCCGGCTACCTACGCTGATATTGACGATTTACAACAAGCCGTGGGATTCCGGCCTGCTACCTCTATAGAAGAGGGCGTTCAGCGCTTTGTCGATTGGTATCGGGGGTATTATAAAAACTAACCAAGGATAGTCACTTAAAGGCGCTTCTTTTCAGATGTTTAAGTAAATCTTCACTTTGACGTGATATTGTTCGCAAATACACGAAATTTAATAGTTATAAAGGTCTATTTTGAATATCACTGTTTTCGGTACGGGATACGTGGGATTAGTACAGGGGGCGGTACTGTCCGAAGTTGGTCACAATGTTATTTGTGTGGACGTTGATGCTAAAAAGGTCGAAGGCCTGAAAAATGGTGTCATTCCAATTTATGAGCCAGGGTTGGAACCGATTGTTAAATCGAATTTTGAAGCCGGTCGCTTAAATTTTACAACCGACGCCAAATCAGCGGTAGAGCATGCCAATGTGTTATTCATCGCAGTGGGTACGCCACCCGATGAAGATGGCTCTGCGGATCTGAAATACGTATTGGCAGTGGCCGAGACAATCGCGACTCATATGACTCGTGAGGCGGTAATTGTGACTAAATCTACCGTACCGGTGGGCACCGCGGATAAAGTTAAAGCGCGCGTGCAACAAACACTCGACGGAGCAGGAAAATCGTTAGATTACCATGTAGTATCAAATCCCGAATTTCTCAAAGAAGGGGCGGCCGTTAACGATTGTATGCGTCCCGATCGCATCATTATCGGCACTGATTCAGAACTGGCAGAAAAACGCTTACGCAAGCTTTACGCTCCGTTTAACCGCAATCATGACCGTGTGATTGTGATGGACATTCGTTCGGCTGAATTAACCAAATACGCAGCGAACTGTATGCTCGCCACCAAAATCAGTTTTATGAATGAAATGGCTAACCTGGCCGAACGTTTTGGTGCTGATATTGAAAACGTGCGCAAAGGTATCGGTAGCGATCCGCGTATTGGCTATCACTTTATCTACCCTGGCTGCGGGTACGGTGGCTCGTGTTTCCCTAAAGATGTACAGGCATTGGTTCGCAGTGCCAACCAAGTGGGTTACAACGCTAGTATCCTCGAGGCAGTTGAAGCTGTTAACTATCGTCAAAAAGAAAAGCTATTTAGCTACATCAACGCACACTTTAATGGTGAATTGGCCGGTAAGACCGTGGCGTTATGGGGATTGAGTTTTAAACCTAACACCGACGATATGCGTGAAGCATCCAGCCGCGTGCTGATGGAGCAATTGTGGGCGGCCGGAGCAAAAGTTCAGGCATTTGACCCTGAAGCAATGGAAGAAACCCAGCGTATTTATGGTAGCCGCGATGATTTAATACTGTGTGGTACCAAAGAAGCTGCGTTGAATGATGCCGACATGTTGGTGATTTGCACTGAATGGAAAACTTTCCGGGTGCCAGACTTCGATCTACTTAAAAACAAATTATCTTCAGCTGTCATCTTTGATGGGCGTAACTTATTTGAGCCGGAGGAAATGGCCGAACGCGGATTCGCTTATTATGCGATTGGCCGTGGATTGTCGGTGAAGGCATTTAATTAAAGGGAGCTAATCATGTCTCAAGTAAAGAAAGCGGTTATTCCGGTTGCAGGACTAGGCACGCGTATGTTGCCCGCGACAAAAGCTATTCCAAAAGAAATGCTGCCCATTGTGGACAAACCTCTCATCCAGTACGTGGTGAAAGAGTGCGTTGATGCCGGTATTAAGGAAATTATTCTAGTGACCCATGCCAGTAAAAACAGTATCGAGAACCACTTCGATACCAGTTTTGAGCTAGAGGCGACACTTGAAAAACGCGTAAAGCGACAATTATTGGACGAAGTACAATCTATCGTGCCAAAAGACGTGACGATTCTGCATGTTCGGCAAGGTGTGGCGAAAGGTTTAGGACATGCAATTCTGTGCGCTCGACCCATTGTGGGTGATGCGCCATTTGCAGTTGTCTTGCCAGATGTGATTATTGATGATGTAGCCAGCAATCCTAAAAAAGATAACCTGGCCGAAATGGTAGCGCGCTTTAACACAAATCGCGTAAGCCAAATCATGGTGGAAGAAGTGCCCCATGAAGACGTTTGTAATTACGGTGTGGTAGACCTCGATGGCGTAAGTATTGAACCTGGGCAATCAGCCAAAATTCATCAAATGGTTGAAAAGCCGGCGGTTGATGACGCGCCATCAGATTTGGCTGTTGTTGGGCGCTATGTTCTATCTAAAGAAATCTGGGAGCAATTGGAGTTTACGCCACCTGGTGCCGGTGATGAAATTCAGCTCACCGATGCAATTGCTTCAGTAATGAAGCTCGAGCAGGTCGACGCGTACTACATGAAAGGCAAAAGCCATGATTGTGGCTCAAAGTTAGGCTACATGAAGGCGAGCGTGGAGTATGCAATACGGCATCCCCAGATTGGTGACGCATTCAAAAAGTATTTATCAAGTCTTAATTAATAACTAACAAAAAAGGCAGGATTAACCTGCCTTTTTCATTAGATATCTAATGACTATTTATTGCTGAACAGCCCGCGAGTATCGACAACGACTTTGCTGTTGATGTCTGCGCTGGTCATTGCTTTGAATTGCTTATGATCAACCAACACAACTAGCACATTGGCTTTATCTAAAGCATCTTTCAGGCTGACCAGTGAGATGGCTTTGTCCAACAACTTTGGCGGTAGCTCATGAATATTGGGTTCAACCGCTAATATTTCACCGATATTCATATCGGCCAACTTAGCGGTAATGTCCAATGCGGGGCTCTCGCGTAAATCATCAATGTCAGCTTTAAATGCCAGGCCCAAACATGCAATAACCGGCCGTTTAAATTCATCCGCGGCTTTACTCACCTGCTGAATAACATAATCTGGTTTGCCGTCATTAATTTCACGCGCGGTGCGAATCATCCTTGCCGACTCTGGTGCCGAGTCCACAATGAACCACGGGTCAACCGCGATACAGTGGCCGCCTACACCAGGGCCAGGGCTCAGGATATTCACCCGGGGGTGACGGTTAGCCAGTGCGATAAGTTCCCACACGTTGATTTTTAGCTCATCGCTGATAACCGACAATTCATTAGCAAACGCGATGTTTACGTCACGGAATGAGTTCTCGGTCAGTTTTGCCATTTCTGCCGTACGGCTGTTGGTGGTGATGCATTCGCCACGCACAAAGGTTTTATAAAGCGCAGTCGCACGTTCGCTGCAGCGTTTTGTCATACCGCCAATAATTCGATCGTTTGAAACTAGCTCTTCCAGTACCCGGCCTGGTAAAACCCGTTCTGGGCAGTGTGCTACCTGAATATCGGCGTCTTCGCCTACCTGTTGTGGAAAGGTTAAGTCTGCTCTGTACTCAGCCAGCCATTCGGCGAGTTGCTCTGTTGCACCGACCGGGGAGGTCGACTCCAGAATTACCAGGTTGCCTTTTTCCAGCACCGGTGCAATTGCTTTAGCTGCACTTTGAATGTAGGAAAGATCGGGTTTATGGCCATCTTTAAATGGAGTAGGTACGGCAATCATAAACGCTTGCGCTGGTTCAGGGGTGAGCGTAGCGCGCAGTTTTCCCACATTTACCGCGGCCTGAACGACCATATCTAAATCAGGCTCAACAATGTGCACTTTACCCTGATTAATGGTATTGACTGCTTTTTCGCTTACGTCGATTCCAATTACTTCGATACCGCGAGACGCGATAACGGCGGCAGTAGGAAGACCTATGTAGCCTAGTCCGACTACGGAAACCTTTTCAAAAGACATGGCTGTTCCTTATGAATTCAAAATAATGTTGGTGATACGTTCGCAGGCTTTACCATCACCATATGGGTTGTGAGCAAAGGCCATTTTTTCGTATGCATCTGGGTTGTCGAGCAATTCATTGGCCGTACTGACGATAACCTTATCGTCAGTACCAACCAGTTTAACTGTTCCCGCTTCCACGGCTTCAGGACGTTCGGTGGTGTCGCGCATCACCAACACGGGCTTACCCAGCGATGGTGCTTCTTCTTGCACGCCACCCGAGTCGGTCAGGATTAAATATGCCCGGCTCATTAGATACACAAAAGGCAAATAGTCTTGCGGTTCGATTAAATGTACGTTGCTGACATTTTTTAAGATACGGTCAACCGGCTCTTTTACATTTGGGTTGAGATGGACAGGGTACAAAATTTCCACGTCACCTCGGTCGGCTAACGCTTTTAATGCATGACAAATACGTTCAAAGCCACCGCCAAAACTCTCTCTGCGGTGGCCTGTAACCAGAATCAGCTTCTTATCTGGATTCAGAAACGCAAATTTTTGCTGCATTTCTGTGTTTAACGAAGTGTCATGTTTTATTTTATCGACAACCTGGAGCAGCGCATCGATAACCGTATTTCCGGTAATGTGCACATCGTTATTGTCGACATTTTCCTGCAAAAGATTCTGTGCGGAACGTTCCGTTGGTGCGAAATGCAGTTTTGTTAGGGAACCTGTGAGTTTACGGTTTATTTCTTCTGGCCAAGGGCTATAGATATCGCCTGTGCGCAATCCGGCTTCGACATGGCCGACAGGTATTTTTTGGTAAAAAGCGGCCAAAGAGGCGGTAAAGGTTGTAGTAGTGTCACCGTGCACCAATACTAAATCTGGCTTTGCATCGATAAATACATCACGCAATCCCAGCAATGCTCGGCTGGTGATGCTGTACAAGTCCTGTCCTGGTTGCATCAAATTAAGATCGTAATCTGGTGTTAACTCGAAAAGTCCTAATACCTGATCAAGCATCTGGCGATGTTGACCTGTAACACATACTTTTACGTTCAATTGTGAGTGGTTTTTCAGTTCCAAGGCTAGCGGAGCCATTTTGATGGCTTCTGGCCTGGTACCAAACACTAATAAAATATTCTTATATTTCACCCTAAATTTCCTTGGGATTGTAATTTTATTTGGCGCAAGTATGCCAGTCTGCAAAGGTTATGCAAAGTGCCAATCAATGTAATATGAAGATTACAGTTCTTGCCGTAAATCGCTCTATCGCTGCTATTGTAACGTGTTTTTTTTTCTTCAATGGGCTACACTTCCGCTCGCTTTAACTCGGGTGTCAGGAACTAAACGTTTTATTACATTTATTTAACTCAAAAGTCGGTGAGGGCGAGGGGTTACACGTGTTAGCATTCGAAAGAGCAGTTACTTCAAGGAATGAGGTCAAATAAGTTATGGTGAGTGTGGTTTTTTTATCTTCTTTTGCGGTGGCGTTCGCCTGTATCGCAATTCTCCGGCCGATTGCTGAAAATATCGGGTTAGTTGATAAACCTTCTGAACGGAAGCAACATGTCGGGCATATTCCACTTATCGGTGGGATCAGCATTTATTTTACCATTCTGATAATCACGCAGTTTTTCATTCAGGAAACACTGGCGGTCAATCTTTACCTCATTTCGTGTTCTTTTATGGTGTTGATTGGTGCCTTGGATGATTATTACGATATCAGCGCACGTTTTCGTCTGGTTGCGCAGCTGTTGATCGCCTCTATTATGATTTGGGGTGCTGGCTATGCTCTGTATGACCTCGGTGATTTGTTTGGTTTAGGTCGCGTCAATATCGGTTTATTAGCTTTGCCCGTTACGCTGTTAGCCGTAGCCACTGCAATCAATGCATTTAATATGACGGATGGTATTGACGGCTTAGTTGGTGTTCTTGCAACAGTCAGTTTTGGTAGTTTATGCGTACTTTTCTATTGGGCGGAGAATCAGAATCTGTTTGTGATAGCCGCTACCTTTGTCGCAGCTTTAACGGCGTTCCTTTTGTTTAATCTCGGCGGTCTGCGTCGCTTATTTGGTAAAGTCTTTATGGGTGATGCCGGCAGCATGATGCTGGGCTTGACCATAGTTTGGCTGCTGGTTATTGGTACGCAGGATGGAGAAGGAAGTTTTCGTCCGGTTACTGCGTTATGGATCATTGCTGTTCCTCTGATTGACATGTTTGCTGTGATGCATCGTCGCGTGCGCAAAGGAAAATCGCCTTTGTCTGCGGATCGAGACCATATTCATCACATCTTTATGCGGTTTGGTTTTTCGTCACGCCAGGCTTGTGCATTGATTGGTTTAATTTCCGTCGCTTTAGCCGGTGTAGGATTGGCTGGGGAATATTTCTCTGTACCAGAGCCGGTTATGCTATTTAGCTTTATTGGCCTGTTTTTGGCCTACGATTATGCCTTTTTACACGTTTGGCGCTTTTCTAAGTGGATGCGTGGTTGAGCTAACATCTGGCAATAAAAAAAACCGGCATAAGCCGGTTTTTTTATGTCTGTTTGAAGTCGTCTTACAGACGATCCAGTACCGCCTGTGTAAAGTCTGTGGTCCCTGCAGAACCACCCAGGTCACGGGTAGTGCGGTCACCGCTTTCAATCACATCTTTCAGTGCGTTGCGGATTTTCTCGGCTTTGTCGCCCATTTCCAGATACTCAAGCATCTGAATAGAGGCCAGGATTACTGAGCTTGGGTTTGCCAGGTTTTTACCGGCGATGTCCGGTGCAGAACCGTGTACGGCTTCGAAAATCGCGCAGTCTTTACCGATATTGGCGCCTGGTGCCATGCCCAGACCGCCAACCAAACCGGCACACAGGTCAGAGATGATGTCACCGAACAGGTTAGTGGTAACCATCACATCGAATTGGTGTGGGTTCATCACCAGCTGCATACAAGCATTGTCTACGATCATCTCAGCAGACTCGATATCCGGGTAACGCTCACCGACTTCACGGGCAACTTTCAGGAACAAGCCAGAAGTTGATTTGAGGATGTTTGCTTTGTGCACGGCGGTAACTTTCTTACGGCCTTCACGACGGGCTAATTCGTAAGCGAATTCAACAATACGCTCTGCACCCGCACGGGTGATTTTGCTCTTCGCTTCGGCTTCTGAACCATCTTCAGAAACGATTTGACCCAGACCACTGTACATACCTTCGGTATTTTCGCGCACAGTGATGATATCGATGTTCTCGTAGCGGGCTTGGGTACCTTTGAAAGAAATTACCGGGCGCACGTTTGCGTAAAGCTCGAATTTCTTACGCAGGCTTACGTTAATAGACGTAAAACCTTCGCCAACTGGCGTAGTCAGTGGGCCTTTTAATGTCACGCCATTTTTAGCGATCAGATCCAAGGTTTTTTGCGGCAACAACTCACCTTCGTTTTCTAACGCAGTAAGACCTGCGTCGGCAAAGTCATAGGCAAAATCACAGCCGACTTTGTCGAGGATTTGCAGGGCAGAGTCAATAATGCTTGGACCGATACCGTCACCACGGATTACGGTAATACGTCGTTGAGTCATGTAGATTCCTTAACGATTAATAAAAGTATGGGCTTATATAAAATAGCCTAATCTCAGAGGGGGCGTTTTATAGCATTTTACTGCTTGATTTTCCACTGAAAAACGTATGCAGGCCTTGATCTGCCCAGCAAAACAATGCTACCGGCGAGGTGTGTCCGAATCGATGTCAGAAGCTGTTTTGTTTGGCCAGATATTGTTGATAGCTGCCATCACCTTTGGCGATGAGTTGGTTGTTGTGAAATAGCAGCGGCGTACATTCATCTTCCGTGGTAATACCGTCGGACGTTTTGCGTTGGGTGCGGTAAAACATGACCTGATAGATATCCGTGCCTATGCGTTTCGCTTCACTGATATCCGGAGAGCCAAGTAAGTCGATAACTTTATCGCGGTGAGTACCCGATACCATCGCTTCGATTTTGACTTTATTGAACAATTCTCGGTCCTGCCAGACCATGTCTTCGGTTTTTTCTTCGTAAAAATATTGTACGGTCAACATAATTGCCGCGTAAGCGACCAGGCCGATGGCAATACGTTTAAAAATAACCTTTTTCATGCGTCCACACTCAAACTGACTGACGAATATTGTAAGGGGGGCAGTGCAAAGACTCTAAGGGATTAAACGCAGAATCACGCCATCTGACGTGATTCCGCAAGAGGAAGATTATCTTACCACTTCATAGCATGGGTTATAGGCTGAGCCAGGTAACTTCATGCGTTGTTGTTCCACAAACGAACGTAACAGGTCATCCAGCATCGCCATAATCTTGGGATCACCATTAATCTGGTATTTACCGTTTTTGCGGATTTCACGGAGGCCTTCAGCCTTCACGTTGCCCGCTACAATGGCAGAAAACGCACGACGTAGGTTCGCCGCTAAAGCGGACACCGGTTGTTCGAAG
This sequence comes from Bowmanella sp. JS7-9, assembly GCF_004329715.1. Taxonomy (GTDB): domain Bacteria; phylum Pseudomonadota; class Gammaproteobacteria; order Enterobacterales; family Alteromonadaceae; genus Pseudobowmanella; species Pseudobowmanella zhangzhouensis. The sequence goes on along the minus strand of NZ_JXSY01000005.1, from coordinate 49,850 downwards.
TGCAGATCCAGGCCCGCGACATTTTCGTGGCTGGGATAAAAGGGCGCCTGGAACTCCGACTCGATCTTTAATGACCAGTTGAAGTGGTATGAATCACCGGTAGCGCGGCGGTATTCCAGTAATTTGCTTTGCTGCTCTTTGATCTTACGTGCAGCTGCGGCGGCATCACCCACCACGATGGTATACAGGCTCTGTGCTTGTGGACCCAATGTTGCGCCAACAAACTCATCGATTGATTCGAAGTATGCGCGCGATTCTTCCGGGCCGGTTAACACCAACGGCAGACACTGATGTTTGTTTTGCTCGTTCAGCATAATACCAAGCAAATACAATAATTCCTCTGCGGTACCTGCACCACCTGGGAAGATAACAATCCCCTGGGCTAAACGCACAAATGCCTCTAGACGTTTTTCGATATCCGGCATGATCACCAGTTCATTCACGATGGCATTAGGTGGCTCGGCGGCAATAATGCCTGGCTCTGTCACACCTAAATAGCGTCCATTACGGTAACGTTGTTTGGCATGGCCAATGGTTGCGCCTTTCATCGGCCCTTTCATCGCGCCCGGGCCACAACCGGTACAGATATTCATTTCGCGCAATCCCAGTTCATAACCGACTTTTTTGGTGTACTGGTATTCCACGTCATTGATTGAATGCCCACCCCAGCAGACCACCATGTTGGGATCGTTTTCTGGCTTGAATACTTCGGCATTGCGCAGCATATCAAACACCATGTGGGTGATATGGCCTGAATCGTTTGCGGTCTTAGCGCCCATGTCGTATTTGGCCGACATGTGCAGTAAGTCACGGATAACGGCAAACAGATGCTCATGTGCGCCTCGAATGAGTACGTCATCCACAAACGCTAATTCAGGTGGGTTAGTCAGCTCAATTTTTATGCCGCGCTCTTTTTGCAGGATGCGGATATCAAAATCTTCATAGGGTTTAAATATTTCTTCCGGATTATCAATTTCGGCACCGGAGTTCAGTACTGCCAAACAGCAGTTACGTGCCAGTTGGTATAATTCGCTGGTAGTAGAGTGCATCAAGCGATCTACTTCATACTGTGACAGCAGGCTCATCGAGCCGACGGGATTTAATTTTACACTTTTCATCGATTTCCTATTTCTCAATTAAGTACCTGCGTGCTTTTGCAGATACCGGCGCTCCACGGCGCGTTTATCATCACCATGTCCATGCCACGGGATCGAATTGCGGATGACTTACAATCCAATCAATTGGGAACACACGTAGCCCTTTCCCGAATGTCGGTTGTCAAATACAGCTTTGGAATGCAGAAGGAAATAATAGTCTGTCTTCTTGATCTGCCCACAACGTGTTGGATAACAACGTCTGAGCAGTTGGCGGGTCCCCGGCTTCGACTGGCAGTGGGGAGACTCGGACAAAAATCCCAAATTGAAACGAGATTTTTGTGTTCCAATAATGCTTTGCAACCCCTTCGTTATACTCTCCACGAAAACGAATATCAAGGGGTTGAAACGCGTAAATTTAATTGTTCGGTCTGGTGGAATAAGGCTACTGACGAGCCTGACGCAGATTTTGCCAACAAGGTTCAAAATCACTGCGGAATGGATTGATGTCGAGGCCGCCTCTGCGTGTATATCGTGCATAGACAGTAAGTTTATCCGGCTTACATTGCGATTTTATGTCACAGAAAATACGCTCAACGCACTGCTCGTGAAATTCGTTGTGCTGGCGAAACGCAATTAAGTATTTCAACAGGCTGGCATGCTCAATTTGTGCCCCCTCGTAACGGATTACGATACTGGCCCAATCTGGCTGCGAGGTAATCAGGCAGTTGGATTTTAGCAAATGGCTATGCAAGGTTTCGCTAACCGGCTCGTCAGTGGTGGTGAGTAGCGAGACATCCGGTTGGTATTGGCTTACCTCAATATCTAGGTCATCAATACATTGGCCGGGCAGGCTGACGGTATTGAATTCGCTCAGTTGCTGCATGGTGTAAAGGGTGACGTCGACATTGCCATTGGCACAACGGCTTAAATCTAGTTGCAATGCCTCCTGCACCTCTTGCCAACTGGCAAAATGGGTCTGGTTAAAACTGTTCAAATATAATTTGAACGATTTTGATTCAATCAGATTTTCAGATTCAGCAGGCACGTCGGCGCGCAAAATAGCGACCTGGGGTTTGCCCTTGCTATTAAGCCAGGATAACTCGTAGCCATTCCAGATATCACACCCGCTGAAAGGCTGTGAAGCCACAATATCCAGCTCATGGCGATTCATGGATCTCGGCACGGCCTGTAGCAATTCCGGGGCATATTTTTCAATATACGTAACGGATTTTCCGAGTGAAAGGTGCGACAGGGCGTGATCTGGTTGCGACATCAATTAACTTCCGAGGTTACAATAGCCACTATTGTACTTGTGTTTAACAGTGAGACTCAATTTGCATCTCGGATTAATTCAGGCACTAGCTCAATTGATGAGCAAGGTAACAGCGCTAAACGTCATGACCGAATTTGACCCCGAATGGCGCAGCCCATGTGAGCAAGGGGAGCCAGATACTCAGGGGATGATTTCCTGGCATCCGGTTCATCGCGAGCCTGCTAATGTGAATTGGACGCCAATTGACGAGGCCATCGGGCTACAACTGCATGAGGATGTAAAAACCTACTACAGCAGCTATTACGCAGCCAATATAGACGTGACGTTACCTCGCGGCAGCCTGACTTTGTTGATGCCGTGGAATGAAGAGGATATGCAGCGTTTACAGCAAAACTTGATTGGACATTTGTTGATGAAAAAGCGATTGCGCCAATCGCCCACCTTATTTATCGCCTGTACCGATGATGAGGATTATCTGATTTCGTTGGATAACAACAGCGGTGGGGTATATTTGGAGCGTGTTGGTCAGGCGCCACAGGAATTGCTGGCGCCCAGCTTGACCGAATTCCTTCACTTACTCCTGCGTGACGGTGAGTTTAGTTAACTGGCTAAGGGCTTTTTCCAGCACAGCTACCCGTAATTCCAGTTCCACAAGTCGCTGTTCCTGAGTTTTATGCGATGTCTCAGTGGCAATACATTCTTCCTGAGGTGCATCTGGATTGCTGCGCCACACCTTTAATGCGTGAATGATTTGCGGCATCGGTAATGGGATCGCACTCTTCGCTTTGATAAGTGCCACCGTAGGTTGCAGGCCGCTACGGGCGAGTTGGCTGCAAATCGACATTATATGCTGGGTATTGTCTCGCATAGTGATTCTCGCTAATCAATGAGTAATTTGACCAAATTTATTGAATTCTCTATCGGGCGAATTTAATAAAATTAATATAAAACAAAGTCTTATATATTGGCCTTGGATTTGCTTAGTCTGGTCATTATAAATGAATGCACATAACAAAAAGAGGTTTTTTATGTACAAATTAGTGTTGTCCGGGGTAATGGTGGCGATGTTGTCAGGCTGTGTGATTTCAGTTGATGGCCGCGATGATAATTGGCAATCAGATTGGGAAGCCCGCGAAGAGCAGAACCGTCGCAAAATCACGCAATTGCAGCCTGGTATGAATATGAGTCAGGTTCAGCAATTATTTGGTCTGGCAGATTTTAATGAAAGTTACGAGAAAGATGGTAAGCAGGTACAGGTCCTGTTTTATCGCACAAATCGCAACCACGGTGACGGTAAAACCACCAAAGACGAATGTACACCGATAGTTCTGCGTGACGGCGTATTAGTCGGCTGGGGTGAAACGGCTTATTCCCAGCTTTAAACGCTTCTTGATATCAGCGCAATCGGGCATTGAGTTGGTCGATTGCGCTAGTCCAATCCGCATCCTCTCTTAATGCATCACGCAGAAATTTACGCTGTGAATCGTTCCAAAACGGCGCGTCTTCTAAATACATGTCCGGATTTAAGCCGCGATGGTTGTCGATAAAGTTGTCAATCTCAGCATCGTCGTAGGCCAGACCTAGTTGCGAAAACAACCCCTTTAAGGTGGGTTTTGATAAGTCCATTGTATTTCCCCTGTCGTAACGGTTAATCACTGCCTGTTTAGTATAGCTTTATTTGTCCGGGCTCAAAAAAAACGTCAACAAAATATTAACAATTTCAGTTTATTGCGTTAGCTTGGGACGTAAATTAGCGCCAAAAATGGAAACTACAAGATGCCAATTCGTAATGCGGTGTTGCCAGATAATCTCAAAGCGGTATATCTCAGTGCGGAGGATCTGCGGATTGCCGCATCAATCCTGTACAACGCTTATCATGATGATCCGGTGTTTTGCGAAATATTTAATTCTATTGAAGATGGCTATGAACAACGTTTGCGTGCTGCAATTCGCGAAGAATTAAATGCATTCTGGCAAGCTAAGCAACCTATGATTGGCCTGTTCGATGAAGACCGTATGCTGGCCGTGACCTGTGTCGTAACGCCTGACGATAAGTTTGGTCCGCAGCGCTTCTGGCATTGGCGTCTTAAAATGCTGTTGACCGCAGGGTACCTTGGCACGCGTCAAATGATGGATAAAGAAGAACTCATCAAACAGCATATGCCAGCAAGTCGCTATCATATGATCTCGTTTATTGGCGTGCATCCAGATCATCAGCAGCATGGAATGGGGCAAATGTTGTTAGGGGCGATTCAGGCATTGTTGGATGCCGACACCACTAGCGAAGGCGTTGGGGTTTATGTGACGCTGGATAAATATCTTGAGTTCTTTAAAGGCGCTGGTTACGGCGTAGTTGAACAACTGGAGGTGGCTGGTATTGCCGGGCACCTGATGTTTAAACCGAGGTAATTTTCGTGTCGCACTTCAATAGTTTTGCCGAATTTTATCCATATTACTTGTCAGAGCACCGTCATCCTGTCTGTCGCGCATTGCACTATACCGGTTCACTCCTGGTGTTAACTGTACTGACGGTCAGTTTGTGGGCAGAGCAATATGTGTGGCTTTGGGCATTGCCATTTATCGGTTATGGTTTCGCCTGGATTGGGCATTTTATTTTCGAAAAAAATCGTCCGGCAACATTTAGCCACCCGTTTTACAGCTTCTTGGCTGATTGGGTGATGCTGAAAGATGGAATTCTGTCTTTGCTGGGGTGTAAAACGCCATTGGATAACATTTCAATCTAATCTCTTTGACCTAATATCCTCGACTGCCTGTAGGAAATGTCTTACAAACGCGTAAGAGCAGGTAGTCAATTTATTCCTAAATAAACATCGTTCATTTACTTAAGTTGCTGTTTTAATGTGATTTTTGTTTTTTCTGCGATTCCAGAATTGTCTAATTGTTAAAAAATTTAATTTTTCGAACGCCTTATTCGATTTGATTAGCTGTACATTACTCCTCGTCACAAGGAAACACGACGGGTCAGGACGACACAAGGATGAACTTGGACACGCTCAGGGCGAGCGAGGAAACACAGGATTGTGTTAGTACCTAAGGATAAGGTACTCAGGGATGGATGGAATAAGGCTGTTAGTCTCAGGGATGAGCACGTCAGGGAGACGGAGCCAGGCATTGATAGGGATGTTACAGGAAGATAATCACGCCCTCAGGGTGCTGAGTCAGGGAAGATAGTTTTCAGAGTGTCAGCGACGGATCGTAGCAGGGACAGAAACTAGCAAGGATTGGTTGAGAAGGATCTTCTTATGGAAAAAGCGCAGAATTCAGTCTGCGCTTTTTTTATGCCTTGCGATTGTCAGATTCGATAGGCCGGCATAGCGATATCTTTGAGTTGGTGGCCGATTAATATCAGGTGGCCAATAGACGCATCTTCCCCATTGCCGGAGAACTCAAAGGCATATTCATTGTACCAGGTTAACTTTCCACGGCTCCATGCCGGACGGGTTTTGATTCTGGCCAAACTAATAAATTGCAAATTGTGTTTATCACAATATTGATTAGCCAGCGTGAATGCGCGCTCAGATATTCCTCGTAGTGTCCAAAAGTGCGCAATCACGGCAAACGCCAACAGTAACCACAAGGTGCCCCACAACATTATTAATGCCTTACCGAGAACACCGCGCCAATCGCAGCGTTCAGTATTTCATCTTTGTGAGGATCTCGCAGTACCTGCAGAATCTGGTCACGTAACTGTGGTATTTGTACTAAATCGGAAAATAACCCGCGGAATAATTCAAAATCACTGGAGGCATGTGCCACGTTCGCTAGGTATTGACTCAGGGTTGCCTTGTCTGTGAGCGCTGGCCATAAGCGGCCGGCAATTACCACTAGAACATCTACTTCTTTACCTTGTGGCGCGTGCAGTAATTCATCGAGTAAGGCCTCTACTGCAGGTGTATCACTGACACCGCATAGCGCGCGCAATCCGGTTGCTATCTTACGTGGCTCCTGCTGTAAACGGATCCAGTTAGCTACGCTCGAACTAAGTGGCTCGCCGATAACCTGATTCTCAAGGCTTTGCAGAATATGCGCCTGCAATGTGTCGGGTAACTGCGTTAACACTTCGCCTAACAAGGCGTCGCGTTTAGCTGGCTCGGTAAATACGACCCAGTCGCTAATACCTTGCAAAGCCAGTTGCTCCCACTGCTGCCAGTTGCGTTGTTCGAAGGTGTCATTCACGGCCTGAAAATGTGTACTCGGTGGCAAATGCAGGGCTTTGCGGCTGATGCTGTTAAAATCCGCCAGTTGTTGCTGGCCTGGAGTAAATTGGTACGGATTGTCTGGTAGCGATTTGTCGGCTGAGTCATCGTCCATCGTGCTGGCGAGACGTTCGACGATTAGTTGCAGGAATTGATCCCGTGCGGCCAATACCAGTTTGCCTTGCTCGTCTAAGGGTAATCGAACAAACCAGATGTAATGTTGCGCATTCAGCTGAGGATTGGCGAATACTATGGCAAACCAACCTTGTTGTTGTCTTGGACTCGGATGAGCAACTAGCCCGTGCTCAAAATCGAGAAATGACTGGTCTTCCCAACGGGTAATGCGGCGACTCATATCAAAAATCATATAGCGAGTCCCTGCCTGAAGCAGGAATTCACTTATGCTGGAAATTCGGCTCATGGTACTCTTAGTTCATTCAGCTAATGGGGCATTGTAACTAATGCCATAGAGGTAATTAAGGTTTTTAAGTGATATCTGTAGATGAGGTGGGCCAGTTAATCGAACAACTGGCTACCAAGCTGAGTGATAGCCAGTTAAATTCACAGTCTGTTCCGACAGCCGTGCAGTTGGCCAGTGAACTGCCTTTTTGTTATGACACCCTGCATTTTGAGCAATGGCTGGAATTTGTCTTTATTCCCCGGCTACGTGACATGCTCCGACAAGGCCAATTACCTGGGGCGATGCAGTTGGTACCTATGTTGGAAATGCGGGCAGCGGAACGTCCCGATGTTTGGCAGTTGTTTGCGATACTGAAACGTTTTGATGAGCTTTTCGCATGTTAGAAATCTTATATCAGGATGAGCTGCTGGTGGCGGTCAATAAGCCAAGCGGACTACTAGTGCACCGCAGTATGATCGATCGCCATGCGACTGAATTTGCCATGCAAATCCTGCGAGATCAGTTAGGTCAGCATGTTTTCCCGTTGCATCGACTGGATAGACCGACGTCGGGAGTGCTGTTATTTGCCCTGAACTCGGACACGGCGCGGAGTATGGCGGTACAGTTTGAACAACAAACTGTGCAGAAAACGTATCAGGCGATTGTGCGCGGATACGGGCCGGAGCAAGGCGTATTGGACTATCCACTAAAAGAACAGCTGGACAAGATTGTCGATAAGAAGGCGCGGCAGGACAAAGACGCGCAGGACGCCGTGACAGAATATCTGCGCCTCAAAACTGCTGAAGAGCCCTATCCGGTCGGGCGTTATAGCACTGCGCGCTTCTCACTGATGCAACTTCATCCTAAAACAGGCAGAAAGCATCAGCTACGTCGTCACATGGCCCACCTTCGTCATCCGATTGTCGGAGATACGACCCATGGCGATGGTAAACAGAATCGTTTTATGCGCGAACAATACGGTTTGCACACATTGGCGTTGTGCTGTACAAACATGACGTTTAATCAGCCGGTCAGCGGTGAAAAAATCAGTGTCAATGCAAGCTTGCCGGAGGATTTTCGGGCGGTTTGTCAGCAATTGGGATGGGAGTAAACAATGGCGAAGATCAATATTCTTTATGGGTCGGTTTATGGCGGTGCTGAGGCATTGGCAGAAGAAATTGGTCGCTGGCTTACCGACCAGCAGCATCAGACAAGCGTGATAGAGTCACCGCAAATCTCCGATGTTACAGCACCGGATTGTTTGCTCGTGATCACTTCTACAACCGGGCAGGGGGACATTCCCGGCAATCTTGAGCCGTTTTTTTATACCTTGCGAGATCAGTTTCCATTGTTAAATGCGAAGCCATTTGCGGTGATCGGCATGGGTGATAGTAGTTATGGTGATACATTCTGCGGCGCGGGTGAAAAATGGTTTGAATTGCTGTGCGAATTGCAGGGGAAGGCGATTCGGCCTTTATTGCGCATCGATGCCACTGAGACACTGGAGCCTGCTGATGAGGCAATGCCCTGGCTGAAAGAGTGGGTAAACGAGATTTAACAAAGCCGGTCAAGTGACCGGCTTTTTAATTGTTGTTTATTCTGCGCCACGCAACAAGGCGTTAATACCCACTTTAGCGCGGGTTTTGGCATCGACTTTTTTAACAATGATGGCTGCGTACAAGCTGTATTTACCATCGGCAGAAGGCAGATTGCCTGGCACCACGACAGAGCCTGCCGGCACACGGCCATAATGGACTTCGCCGGTTTCGCGATCATAAATGCGGGTACTTTGGCCGATATACACACCCATGGAAATAACCGCACCTTCTTCAACCACCACGCCTTCGACTATCTCTGAGCGAGCGCCGATAAAGCAGTTGTCTTCAATGATGGTTGGATTTGCCTGAAGTGGCTCCAACACACCACCGATCCCTACACCACCTGATAAATGTACATTTTTACCAATTTGTGCACAGGATCCGACGGTTGCCCAGGTATCGACCATAGTGCCTTCATCCACGTATGCACCGATGTTTACATAGGAGGGCATCAGCACGACATTCTTACCAATAAAGCTACCATTTCGAACGGTGGCTGGTGGTACGACGCGTACGCCATCTGCAATAAATTGTTCTTTGCTGTAATTGGTGTATTTAGTTGGAACCTTGTCGAAAAAGCGCTGTGGTGCGGCGTCCATGACCTGATTTTCATTAATGCGGAAAGACAACAAAACGGCCTTTTTTAGCCATTGATGTACGACCCATTCGCCGGCAATTTTCTCTGCAACACGTGCCTGTCCGCTATTCAGTAATTCGAGCGCATTGCTGATAGCGTTGCGAGTCGCGTCATCAACGGTAGTCGGTGACAGAGTGTCACGGTTATCGAACGCCTGTTCGATGAGGTTTTTCAGTTCGGTCATTGAAATCTCTTTCCTAACTTAAATTATCCAGTGCCGCACTCAGTTGCTTTTTCAACGCCAGTTGCTGGCTTTGGGTCAGGCCCTGATCATCGGCATTACTTAAAATAAAAACGTCTTCGGCACGTTCACCTATGGTGGTGATTTTGGCCATATGCAGGGTCAGATTTAATTCTACAAACACTTTGCTGATTGTTGCGAGCAATCCCGGGGCATCCAATGCTTCTAATTCCAGCAACGTCTGTCCCGCCTGATTAGTGAAAAAGCGGACTTTAGTCGGAACGCTCAGTTGTTTCATCTGGCGGGAAAGCTTGCGATTATTCCGCCAGATGTCACTGCCACTGACAAGCTGACGATGAATGGCTTTTTGAATTCTGGCAAGGCTGGCAGGCTGATCAATCCGCTCATTCTGCTCGTTTAATATGGTAAAGCTATCCAGTACATATCCGTCCTGCGTGCTGCTGATACTCGCATCCTGCACACTGCAACGGCAACTATCGATGACGGATACCACTTGTGCAAACAGAGATGGGCGATCTTTGGTATAAATCAGCACTTCGGTACCACCGCGACAGGTTTCCTCGCTGATCGCGACGAGTGTTACGTCCTGCTCACTTTTGATTGCGGTAAGAATCGCATTGGTTTGCCAGGCAATCTGTATGGCTTTAAAGCGTACAAAGTAATTGCTGTCCAGATTGTGCCATAAGGAGTCGATCTCTGCGTCTTGCCATCCCTGAGCATGCAGCGACGCTCTTGCCTCACTCTGATGTTTACGAATACGTTGTTGAAAGTCTTGTGACAGGGTCTGATCAGACTCCAGCGCTTTACTGGTCATCAAATACAGTTCACGTAGCAGGGAGGCTTTCCAGTCATTCCACAAATTGTCATTGGTGGCGCGAATATCGGCAAGGGTAAGCACATACAGATGATCCAGATATTCCTGAGACTGGACCTGAGCACAGAATTCAGCGACCACATCAGGATCGTAAATGTCACGGCGCTGGGCAGTAACCGACATGGTCAGGTGATTGGCGACCAGCCATTCAATCAACTCTGCAGCCTCATCGCTGAGATGATGGGTTGCACAGAATTCACTCACGTCCAGCGCCCCCAACTCGGAATGGTCGCCACCGCGCCCTTTGGCGATATCATGAAATAATGCGGCGATAAACAGGTATTCTGGATGATCCAGATTACTGACAATTCGTTGACAGCGTGGGAAGTCTTTAGCGCCGTCTTTACCGGCAAAACCATAAATTTGTTTGACCAAGCGATGGGTGTGTTCATCTACGGTGTAGGCGTGGAATAAATCAAACTGCATCATGCCGACAATTTGGTCCCATTGCGGCAGGTAGGCCTGCATAATGCCATGGCGATGCATCAGATCCCAGGCCAAACCAAAGGCATTGGGCGTGGCCAAAAACGCCATAAACAACTGACGACAGTTTTCAAACTGATGCAGGTACTGACCGCGCCAGCGTCGCCGGGCGAGACGCAACAAGCGCAAGGTGTAGTGGTGAATGCCGCTGATATCTGGTGTGCTGGCTATCAGTATAAAAAATTGCAGTAGTTGTTCTGGCTGAGCAAATACATTTGCGTGCCGGGCCATAATCAGCCCATCACATACGCTGAAATCATCATTGAGCAGAGTGCAATGCTGGATTTTTTTGTTCAGTACATCGTGGCGAAAACGCTGTAAAAGCATTTCATTCAGTTCAATAACCCGAGAAGTGATGCGAAACGTCGTGCGCATCATTTTCTCAACGGCCTGTTTGCCTTCGCCGTAACCCAGCATGGCGGCCACATCCGGTTGATAATCGAACAACAAGCGGTTTTCGCTGCGTCCGGCCTGCAGGTGCAACGCAAAACGCACGCGCCACAGGTGTTCACGGCATTCGCGCAGTTCGTCCAGTTCTTCCTGACTAAAATAATCTTTAGCGACTAATTCGCGACCGGTTTGCACGTGGAAATGCTTTTTGGCTACCCAGCCGATAGTCTGGATATCACGCAGACAGCCCGGATTTTCTTTTATATTCGGTTCGAGGTTATACGCCGTACCGTTAAATTTATTGTGCCGGGTTTGTTGTTCCTGGGCTTTGGCGACAAAGAACGCCTCTGAACGCCATAATTTGTCACTGTGAACATCCTGCATGAGGGCAGAATAAGTCGCAGTGCAACCTGCAAGTACTCTTGATTCAAGCAAGTTGGTGGCAATGGTAATATCCTGTCGGGCCAGGCTGCGGCATTCTTTCAGGGTCCTGACTGACTGACCAATATCCAGGCCGGTGTCCCATAGCAGGGTAATAAACTGCCCGATGGCTTGCTGCAGCGGTTTACCGACATCTTTTTTAGCCAGAATGAGCAGATCAACGTCGGAGTAAGGCTGAAGTTGGCCTCGGCCGTAGCCACCCACAGCGACCAGACTCAGTTGCGCAAAGGCACCAAGTCCACACAGCTGCCATGCGCGACTCACCAGGGCATCTACCGCTTTCGCTCGACCGAGAATTAAATCAGTGATTGGCAGAGCCGAAAAATCGGCTTGCAACCAACTTAAGATTGCCTGGTTGGCTTGTTTGAACGATGCAATTGCACCGGCATCATTGAGTTGTTCTATCTGGTCAAGTACAGCGTTTAATGACACCGGGGCTCCTGCCTTTTGTGTGGTTTAGTCGTGAACGATAACCCGTTCGATGGTTTCTTCCGGACGTAACGTCAGGATTTCACAGCCGTTTTCGGTGACCAGCAGGGTATGTTCCCACTGCGCGCTTAAGCTGCGATCTTTGGTGACAACGGTCCAGTCATCGGGCAACAGCTTGGAATGTCGTTTACCTGCATTCACCATAGGTTCAATGGTAAAGCACATACCAGCTTGTAAAGTTTCGCCGGTGCCCGGTGTACCATAATGCACCACCTGCGGCTCTTCATGGAAACCGGCTCCAATACCATGGCCACAATATTCCCGCACGATGGAGTAGTGGTGAGACTCGGCGTGTTTTTGAATGGCGTGGCCGATATCACCCAGACGTGCCCCTGGCTTGACCATTTTAATGCCCAGATATAAACATTCCTGGGTTACTCTGATCAGGCGCTCCGCCATGATCGAAGGTTTACCTACCACAAACATCTTGGACGTATCGCCGTGATAGCCGTCTTTGATGACGGTCACGTCAATATTAACTATGTCACCATCCTTGAGCTTTTTGTCCGACGGGATACCGTGGCAAATCACGTGGTTTACTGACGTGCAAATGGACTTAGGAAATGGGGGATGGCCATAATTCAACGGCGCAGGAATGGCCTGCTGCACGTTCACGATATAGTCGTGACATAAACGGTTGAGTTCTTCGGTGGTGACCCCTTTTTGAACATGAGGTTCAATCATGGTCAGTACATCGGCTGCGAGTTTGCCCGCAACGCGCATTTTTTCGATTTCATCTGCCGTTTTAATAATGGCTGCCAAAACGTAATTCCTGTGATTTTTAAACTGGCCGCATGTTAGCAGTTCTGCGCCTGCGATGAAATATTTGGCCGCAAGGATTGCACCCATTAAGTGGAATAATTATTTGAGTCAGTAGGGGAGTTGTGGTATAAAGCGCGCGCTGAAATTTTCGTGGTTACGCCACAATAAAATATTCGGTAAACATTAATTAAATAACACACATACATCGACACGGTTTTCGGGGTGTCCTGAGAAAGGGATCGAATAACCGGGATGTATGGAGGCCTAACCCCAATAAGGAATCTATTCATGGCAAACGTATCCATGCGTGACATGCTGCAAGCCGGCGTACACTTCGGTCACCAAACCCGTTACTGGAACCCAAAGATGAAGCCTTTCATCTTCGGTGCTCGCAACAAAGTACACATCATCAACCTGGAAAAAACCGTTCCTATGTTCAACGACGCGCTGAACTTCCTGTCTAGCGTAGCGGCGAAAAAAGGTAAGGTTCTGTTCGTAGGTACTAAACGTGCAGCGAGCGAAGCAGTAAAAGAAGCAGCGAACAGCTGTGACCAGTTCTATGTAAACAAGCGCTGGTTAGGCGGTATGTTGACTAACTGGAAAACGGTTCGTCAGTCAATCAAGCGTCTGAAAGACCTGGAAACTCAGGCTACTGACGGTACTTTTGACAAACTGACTAAGAAAGAAGTGCTGATGCTGCAACGTGAAATGCAGAAGCTGGAAAACAGCCTGGGCGGTATCAAGAACATGGGCGGTCTGCCAGACGTTCTGTTCGTAATCGATGCTGACCACGAGCACATTGCTATTACTGAAGCACGTAACCTGGGTATCCCAGTTGTTGCTGTAGTTGATACTAACAGCAACCCTGATGGCGTTGATTACGTTATCCCTGGTAACGACGATGCAATCCGTGCAGTTCAACTGTACCTGAATGCAGCTGCTGGCGCAGTTGCTGCTGGCCGTGGTCAGGAAGCAGGTGTTGCGGTTGAAGGCGACGAGTTCGTAGAAGCTGAATAAGCTCTCGCGTTAACGCATTGAAATAAGGGGCGTTTTCGCCCCTGATTTTTAACCCATTTTTGTAGAGGACTCCAAAATGGCAGTAACTGCAGCATTAGTAAAAGAATTACGCGAGCGCACTGGCGCCGGCATGATGGATTGCAAAAACGCTTTGCAAGAAACTAACGGTGACATTGAGCTGGCAATTGAAAACATGCGTAAATCTGGTCAGGCAAAAGCCGCCAAAAAAGCTGGCCGTATCGCCGCTGAAGGTATCATCCTGACTAAAGTTGAAGGCAATGTTGCCACCATGATCGAGCTGAACTGCGAAACTGACTTCGTAGCACGTGACGCTAGCTTCCTGGCGTTCGGTGACAAGCTGATCAGCGTTGCGCTGGCTAACAAAGTTAACGATGTAGACGCTCTGAATGCACTGGAAATCGACGGCACAGCTATTTCAACTGTGCGTGATAACCTGGTTGCTAAAATCGGTGAAAACATCAACGTACGTCGTGTTGTGAGCATTGAAGGTGACAATCTGGGTGCTTACGTACACGGTGCGCGCATCGGTGTTCTGGCTATCCTGACTGGCGGTGACGAAGAGCTGTCTAAAGACGTAGCCATGCACGTTGCAGCGAACAGCCCGCAATTCGTAAAACCTGAAGACGTGTCTGCTGAAGTTGTAGCAAAAGAGCGTGAAATTCAGGTTGAGATCGCGGTAAACAGCGGCAAACCAAAAGATATCGCTGAGAAGATGGTTGAAGGCCGTATGAAGAAATTCACTGGCGAAATCAGCCTGACTGGTCAGCCTTTCGTGAAAGATCCTTCTGTTCTGGTTGGTGATCTGCTGAAATCTAAAGGTGCTGACGTTGTTAACTTCATCCGTTTCGAAGTGGGTGAAGGTATCGAGAAGAAGCAAGAAGATTTTGCTGCTGAAGTAGCAGCGCAGATGGCCGCAGTTAAGCAGTAATCTGCGATTGTCGTGGGCAGATTGCTGACAATGTCGTCAATCTGCCGCTTTATGGCAATCAAATCCGAAATAATTGGTATCTTGGCTTTTAGGCCATGCCAATGTCAGATAAACTTACCGCGGCTTATGGTCGCGGTTTGTTTATAAGGGAAAGTCCTGTCTATGAGTACTCCAAAATCCGCCTATCGGCGCATACTGTTAAAACTGAGTGGTGAAGCCCTGATGGGTTCTGAAGGCTTCGGTATAGATCCTAAGGTATTGGATCGTATGGCTCAGGAGATCAAAGAATTAGTCGAGCTGGGCATTGAAGTTGGCCTGGTGATTGGCGGTGGTAACTTATTCCGTGGTGAAGGTCTGGCTAAGGCTGGTATGAACCGGGTAGTCGGTGACCACATGGGCATGCTGGCGACGGTTATGAATGGTTTGGCCATGCGAGATGCGCTGCATCGTGCATTTGTTAATGCCCGCCTGATGTCAGCCATACCGTTAAACGGTGTGTGTGATGCCTATAACTGGGCGGAGGCAATCAGCCTGCTTAAATCGGGTCGTGTGGTGATTTTCTCGGCCGGTACCGGTAACCCTTTCTTTACCACTGACTCTGCAGCGTGCTTACGTGGTATCGAAATTGAAGCAGAAGCGGTATTTAAAGCCACCAAAGTGGATGGTGTGTACGACAGCGACCCTGCGAAGAACCCTGAGGCCAAGCTATACAGCAGCCTTAGTTACCAGGAAGTACTGGAAAAAGAATTGAAAGTCATGGATTTAGCCGCGTTTACGCTGGCGCGGGATCATAGCCTGCCAATCCGTGTATTTAACATGAATAAGCCAGGGGCATTGCGTAAAGTGGTGATGGGGGAGCAAGAAGGCACCCTGATTGACCACGCCGAAAATCTGGCCTGATAGTAAAAGGAACTCTACGGTGATTAACGATATTCAAAAAGACGCCCGCGAGCGTATGGAAAAAAGCGTCAGTGCGCTGAAAAGCCAATTTACTAAAATCCGTACTGGTCGCGCTCACCCAAGTCTGCTGGACAGCATTATGGTGCCTTATTACGGCTCTAACACGCCGTTGAAGCAACTTGCCAATATCGTCGCGGAAGACGCGCGTACATTAGCATTAACCGTATTCGATAAGAGTGCGGCGCAAGCGGTTGAAAAGGCAATTATGCAGTCTGACCTGGGCTTAAACCCAATGAGTGCCGGTTCTGTGATGCGTATTCCATTACCGCCACTGACGGAAGAGCGTCGTAAAGATTTGATTAAAGTCGTGCGTAACGAAGCCGAGCAGGGTCGTGTTGCAGTGCGTAACATTCGCCGCGATGCTAATGCCGATATTAAAGAGTTACTGAAAGAAAAAGAAATCAGTGAAGATGATGCGCGTCGTGGTGAAGAGCAGATTCAGAAACTGACAGATGAATTTGTAAAAACCATGGATCAACTGCTGGCTGACAAAGAAGCCGAGTTGATGGAAATCTAAGCTGGTCTTCCATGACGCAGTTAATGATGGATACCATGCCCAAGCACGTTGCCATTATCATGGATGGCAACGGCCGCTGGGCTAAGCAACAGGGAAAACGTCGCACGTTTGGTCACAAAGCCGGTGTTGAATCGGTGCGTGCGGCGGTTCGTTTTGCCCGCCAAAATAAAATTCAGGCTCTGACGCTGTTCGCTTTTAGCAGCGAGAACTGGCGCCGCCCGGAAGAAGAAGTCAGCGTGTTGATGGAGTTGTTCACTTTCGTGTTAAAAAGCGAAGTGAAAAAACTGCATAAAAACGGCGTACGGCTCCAGGTTGTCGGGGATTTATCCCGGTTTGATGACAAACTGGTGCGATTAATCGAGCAAGCGCAGTTACAGACCGCGCAAAATAACGAATTGGTGTTAAACATCGCTGCCAACTATGGTGGTCGCTGGGATATTGTCCATGCGGCTCAGCAATTGGCACAAAAAGTCGCCTCTGGCGAACTGTCGGCCGAATCTATTGATGAATCTTTGTTTGACCAACACACCAGCCTCAGCCAGCTACCGGATCTTGATCTGCTGATCCGCACCGGAGGAGAGCAACGCATCAGTAACTTTCTGTTATGGCAGGCGGCCTATGCAGAATTTTATTTTACCGATGTACTTTGGCCGGAATTCAATGAACAGGAATTTCAACGGGCCGTGTTGGCATTTGCTTCAAGACAACGCCGCTTTGGACAAACTGGCGATCAAATAGAACAACCTCAATCGGGTAATGCATGCTAAAACAACGAATAATAACCGCATTAGTCCTCGCGCCATTAGCCCTTGGCGCTATCTTATTTTTGCCCTTACAACAGTTTCAAATCGTCATCGCACTGATTGTTGGATTGGGGGCGTATGAATGGGCGCAACTTTCCGGCATTTTCTGGCGTCCTGCTAAAGCCCTTTACGCACTGCTGCTTATGGCGCTTTGTGTGTTGTTGGCGATGCAGGTTAACGTCGATGTGATTTGGCAGGATGGCAGTATCCATCCGTTTTATCAGGGCATTCTTAGTGTTGCGGCAGTATGGTGGGTGGCATCTTTATTGATGATCATCGCCTATCCGAAACAAACCGGTTGGTGGCGCAATAATACGTTAATACGGGGGCTGTTTGGCATCCTCACGTTGATCCCCACCTGGGTAGCGATTGTGGTGCTGCGAACCAAAGATTTTCACATTGACCATTACTTCGGTGCATCAATGATCTTTTACGTATTAGGGATCGTTTGGGCGGCGGATATTGGTGCGTTTTTCTCCGGTGTGAAGTTTGGCCGTCGCAAATTGCGACCTAATGTTTCTCCGGGTAAAACCTTAGAGGGACTGTATGGCGGTGTGATGGCCTCCTTGGCGATTATCGGTTTTGCCGCGTTTCATTTTGACGTGCAGGGCACTGAGATACTGCTGCATTTCGTTATAGGTATTCTGACTGTTGGTGTGTCTGCGCTAGGCGATCTGAATGAAAGTATGTTTAAACGCAGCGTCGGCATTAAAGACAGCGGTAAATTGTTACCGGGTCATGGCGGCATTTTGGACAGAATCGATAGTCTGACCGCGGCGTTTCCTGTGTTTACTCTTTGTTATGTAAACTGGATTGCCTGATGCAATACATCACCGTGCTCGGTGCCACGGGGTCTATCGGTCAAAGCACATTAGACGTGATGGCCCGTCACCCGGACAAATATCAGGCCTACGCGCTAACCTGTCACCGTGATGTGGAGACGCTGGTGCGTCTGGCGCAAGCCAGTCAGCCAGAGCATTTGGTTGTTGCTGATGAGAGCCAGTATTCGCGCTTATGTGAGTTAGCCAGACAGGCGAATCTGCATGCGCAATTGCATGCTGGTGAATCTGCACTGGTCACTGTCGCTTCAGCGCAACCGGTTAATCAGGTGATGGCGGCGATCGTCGGGGCGGCTGGATTATTACCGACTCTGGCGGCGGCGCAAGCCGGCAAAAAAGTGCTGCTCGCCAATAAAGAAGCGCTGGTGATGTCCGGTGAAATGTTTATTCAGGCTGCCAATCGCTCCGGTGCAGTTATTCTGCCCATCGATAGTGAGCACAACGCGATATTTCAATGCCTTCCCCATAACTATCAGTACGGTGACCTCGAGACGAGTGGCATCAGTCACTTGCTGTTAACCGGCTCGGGCGGCCCGTTCCGAACCACGCCGCTTGAACAACTCGTATCTAAAACTCCGGATGAAGCCTGTGCACATCCAAATTGGTCAATGGGGCGAAAAATTTCAGTCGACTCCGCCACTATGATGAATAAGGGACTGGAGTTGATCGAAGCGTGCTGGTTGTTTGGGGTGGCGCCTGAACAAATCGAGGTGGTGTTACATCCTCAGTCAGTGATTCATTCCATGGTGCAATACCGCGACGGCTCTGTGTTGGCTCAGCTCGGTAATCCTGACATGCGTACACCGATTGCCCATGCGATGGCTTATCCGCAGCGTATCGACGCCGGGGTTGCACCACTGAATTTCAGTCAGATGACCAACTTCAGTTTCGAACAACCTGATTTCCAGCGATTCCCTAATTTGCGTTTGGCGATTGAGGCTGCGAAAGCGAACCAATTTGCCAGTACGGCATTAAACGCGGTTAATGAAGTCTCGGTAGATGCATTCTTACGCGGGCAAATAGCCTTTACCCAAATTGCTCAGATAAATGAAGCGATTCTGAACTGCGCACCGAGCTCACAATTAGACAGTATTGACGCCGTGCTCAGCTATGATGCCGAAATTCGTGCACTAGCTAAACAAGGGCTGAAGGGAGCGGCCTGACATGACGGGATTTATCTGGAGCCTGATGTTTTTTATTCTCGCGATCGGTTTACTGGTGGCGGTGCATGAATGGGGACATTTTTGGGTAGCCAGACGTTGTGGTGTCAAGGTACTGCGTTTCTCAATTGGTTTTGGTAAGCCACTCTGGCGTACTAAAGATAAATCTGGCACTGAGTTTGTCATCGCGGCGATCCCGCTTGGCGGATACGTACAAATGCTCGATGAACGAGCGGAACAAGTTCCTGAAAAGGATTTACCCTTCGCCTTTAACCGCCAGCATGTTCTGAAACGTATGGCGATCATTGCTGCCGGTCCGCTGGTTAATTTTATTTTCGCTGTGTTCGCCCTGATGCTGATGTACCTGATTGGAATTTACGCTGCTAAGCCGGTCGTTGGAGATATTACACCCGGCAGCATTGCCGAGCGAGCAGGTTTGCCTGTAGGGAGTGAGATCGTTTCCGTAGGCGATCAGGAGACTCACACATGGGAAGCAGCGAGGCTTGAAGTGGTGCATCATAAAGGTGACAACCAACTTACTCTGGAGATTATTCCGCCTGGCGGACTAGACCCGCAAAGAGTCAATCTGGATATCAGACAGTGGGACTTTGACCCGGAGAAAGAGTCACCTTTTTCCTCGCTTGGAATTGAGTTATTTACCCCCAAAACAACCCCTGTATTGGCGCTGGTGGAAGAAAACTCAGCTGCCAGTGCCGCTGGATTGCAGGTTGGAGACAAAATTATTGGTCTGGATGGAACTCAGATTGAAGATTGGGGACAAATACAAGGTTATCTGGTATCGCGCCCTGGCCAATCGGTGATAATGGACGTTGAGCGAGAAGGTAACATTTTAACGTTATCAGCAACATTAGGGGCTGTTAACCAGGGCAACAAACAGGTAGGCTACCTGGGCGTTGCACCGACCAGAGACAGTTGGCCAGAGGGTATGTTGTCATTACAACGTCTTTCCCCATGGTCGGCACTGATTGAAGGCGGTGTTGAGACCTGGCGGTATATCCGCTTTACGTTTAGCGCAATTGGCAAGTTACTGACAGGGGACTTTTCCCTTAACAATCTCAGTGGACCGATTTCAATTGCACAAGGAGCGGGTGCCAGTGCTGATATCGGGTTAGCCTATTTCCTAAGATTTTTGGCCATTGTCAGTGTCAGTCTGGGGGTACTCAATTTATTACCCGTACCTGTGCTGGATGGTGGACATTTAGTGTTTTATGTATTCGAGTGGATTTCCGGAAAGCCGGTTCCAGAGCGAGTGCAGGAGATTGGCTATAGATTAGGGGGCATGTTGCTGTTCGCAATGATGTCTATCGCCATCTTCAATGATATTGCGCGACTGTGATGTCGCATAACGATGGTAGTTTGGAAGAATAACAACAAATGAAGTTAAAAAAGTTAGTTGTCGCCAGCTTATTAGCTACTTGTGGACAAGCAATTGCCGCTACCGACAGTGAATTCGTTGTCAAAGACATTAAAGTGGAAGGCCTGCAGCGCGTCGCGTTGGGGGCTGCCTTAACCTATATGCCGGTGAAAGTCGGCGATAAAATGAATGATTTTCGTGTCGCGCAGTTAATCCGCGCGTTATACGCGTCCAGTCACTTTGAGAAAATCACTATTTCCCGTGATGACGAAGTGCTGATTATCCGTGTGCGTGAGCGCCCAACGATTGCCAACATCGTGTTCGAAGAAAACGACGACATTAAAGATGAACAGTTGCAGCAATCTCTGGACGATAACAATGTCCGTATTGGTGAGCCATTGGACAAAACCATTCTCACCTCTATTGAAAACGGACTGAAAGATTTTTATTACTCAATCGGTAAATACAATGCCGATGTTAACGCGATTGTCACCCCTTTGCCGCGTAACCGGGTTGATTTGAAATTGTCGTTTAACGAAGGTGACGCAGCTGAGATTAAGCAAATTAACATCGTTGGCAACAGCCTGTTCAGCGATGAAGAGTTACTTAATCAAATGGAGTTGCAATTCGGTGCTCCATGGTGGAATTTCTTGGCTGAAACCCGTTATCAAAAGCAAAAGATGTCGGGCGATTTGGAAAAAATTCGCAGCTATTACATGGACCGAGGGTATCTGCGCTTCAGCAACGACTCCACTCAGGTGTCCATGTCACCGGATAAAAGTGGCGTGTATATCACCATGAATATCAGTGAGGGTGAGCAATATACCATTTCTGGTATCGAGTTGAGTGGTGATCTGCTAGGCAACGAAGATGTGCTTAAAATGCTGCTGCCGCTTCGTGATGGTCAGTTGTATAGCTTAGCCCAGGTTACCTACGCAGAAGAGTTTATCAGTAAGTATCTGGGGCGCTTTGGTTATGCGTTCTCAACAGTCACTACGATACCTGAAATTAACGACGAAGATCATACTGTGAAACTGACCTTGTCAGTGGATCCGGGCCAGCGTATCAACGTGCGCCGTATCAGTTTCAAAGGTAATACGGTGACAGGGGACGAAGTGTTCCGTCGCGAATTGTTGCAACTGGAAGGCTCCTGGTTATCCAATAATCTTTTGGAAGCCAGTAAAAACCGCATTTCTCGTTTAACGTATGTGGAAGAGAATGATTTCGAAACAGTTCGCATCCCAGGTAAAGAAGATCAGGTTGATGTAGAGTTTACTGTTAAAGAGCAGCCATCCGGTTCATTCACTGCAGGTATCGGTTATGGTGATGCAACTGGGCTGAGTTTGCAGGCTGGGATTCAGCAGGATAACTTCCTGGGAACAGGCAAGCAGTTGGCGTTTAATGTCAATACTATTTCGTATCAGCAAAGTGCCACTATTTCGTATACAGACCCTTACTTTACCGTGGATGGTATTAGTTTGGGTGGCAGTATTTTCTATAGTGAATTCGATGCTGGTCGAGCGAATCTGGTGCAATACAACAGCAAAACGTTTGGTGTTGGTGCTAATTTTGGTTACCCGATCAACGAATATAACCGAATCAACTTTGGTTTAACGTACAAGCATCAGGAAGTGTCACCGACCCAAGCTTATGAGCAGTTCCGTAACTTCTACGATGTATTCTCAGATCCGGCTAACCCAGACGCGTCTTTGGTATTTGACACATTCCAGGCCTCTTTAGGATGGTATCGTTCGACATTAAACCGCGGTATTTTCCCTACTGCAGGTTCCATGCAACGCGCGACGTTGGCGGCAACCACGCCAAACTCAGATTTAAATTTTTATAAATTTAACTTTGAATCCAAGTTTTATTATCCGTTGGACAGTCGCCATAAGTGGTCATTATTGGCCCGTGCGCAGTTTGGATATGGCAATGGCTATGGAACGATTAATGGTAATGACCAGTTATTACCCTTCTTCGAATTCTTCCGCGCCGGTGGTAGTGATACAGTGCGAGGCTTCGAAAATAATACCATTGGTCCAAAAGGTATTTTGCGCTCACCCCGCACGATTACCGGCCCGGATGGCACTACGATTGTCTTAAGTCCTGAGTATGACAATATCAGCACAACAACCAGAACGTTAGGTGGCAATGCCATGGCGGTTGCTGGACTGGAATTGATTGTTCCTACACCATTGGTAGAGGAAGACTTCAATAACTCAGTTCGCACCAGTCTGTTTGTTGATGTGGGTAATCTGTGGGATACCGAATTTAACGCTGATGAGTACGTGGGGAAAACCGATCAATATGGCCGCGTAATCGATGATTATTCAGATCCATCAACCTATAGAGCTTCGACCGGTGTTTCAGTACAATGGCTCTCACCAATGGGACCAATGATCTTCAGTTTCTCTAAAGTGCTGAAATCTTATGAAGGTGATGATACTAAGGTATTCACGTTCAATGTGGGTCAAACATTCTAAAAATAGCTGTCATGAGCAGTAAAAAAGCAAGGAGTAACAAGTGAAATTATTCAAGAAGAGCGTGGCAGCAGCTGCCATTTTAACCGCAGGTTTAGTAAGCCCTTCTGCATTGGCAGAAAAAGTGGGTTACGTAAACATTCAGGCTATTTTTCAGTCGCTGCCGCAAACCGCAGCTGTAGAGCCCGCGCTGCGTGATGAATTTAAAGACCAAATTCAGGAAGTCACTCGTCTGGAAAAAGACATTAAGTACTACATGGAAAAGCAGCAGCGTGATGCGGCGACTATGAGTGAAGCTGAAAAGCAGGAACTGCAGAAAAAAGTTCAAGAGTTGGGCAAAGATTACCAGACAAAAGCCGGTGAATTAAAACAAGGTTTGGATCAACGTCAGGTAGAAGAGCGTAATAAAATTCTGGCGCTGATCAAGCAGTCTATCGACAGCTTTGCAGAAAAAGAAAAATACGACGTGATCATGAATGCGGGCAGCGTGGTTTACCTGAAAAACACGGATCAGGAAATCTCAAACAAAATCGTAGAGATCGTGAGCAAGATTAAGTAAATATGGCGTTTACGCTTGAATATTTAGCTCGTCAAATCGGCGGCACCGTAAAAGGTGACGCCGATTTAGTTATTGAGTCCATCGGTACCCTGGCCGGCGCGGGCAATGGTCAGATTTCCTTCCTGTCCAATTCTAAGTATCGTAGCCAACTTGCAACCACTCAGGCGTCAGCGGTGATCGTTTCTGCTGAGGATGCAGAGTTCTGTCCAGTCAATGCGCTAATCTGTGCGAATCCTTATGTGGGCTTTGCTAAAATTGCTCAGTTACTCGATGACACACCCAATGTTTCAGAGGATATCGCTGCAACAGCAGTGATTCATCCTTCTGTGACGCTGGGACGCAATGTGCGTATTGGTCACAATGCTGTGATCGAAGCTGGTGCGGTTCTCGGTGACGACGTGCAAATTGGTGCGGGCTGTTTTATCGGCCAGCATGCAGATATTGGCGAAGGAACAAAGCTCTGGGCCAATGTGACGATTTATCACAAAGTGCAGATGGGTAAACACTGTTTGGTGCAATCCGGAACTGTGATTGGCTCTGATGGCTTCGGTTATGCCAATGAAGGCGGCCAGTGGATTAAAATTCCGCAACTAGGTCGCGTCATCATTGGTGATAACGTGGAAATTGGCGCCAGCACGACGATTGACCGTGGTGCTATCGAAGATACCATCATTGGTAATGGTGTGATTCTGGATAACCAGATTCAAATTGCACACAATGTGGTTATCGGTGATTACACTGCCATTGCGGGCTGTTCGGTGATCGCTGGCAGTACCAAAGTCGGTCGACACTGTACGTTTGGTGGATTGGTTGCAATTAATGGCCACCTGGAAATCTGCGATAATGTCTTTCTTACCGGCATGACCATGGTAATTAAAGATATCAAAGAGCCAGGCGCATACTCTTCGGGTATGCCAGCTGTTACTAATCGTGAATGGCGCAAAAATGCCGTCGCGATGCGTAATCTGGATAGTTTTAACCAGCGGCTGAAGGCAGTTGAAAAACAACTAAAATAATTGCTGTAACAGGAGAGTATCGTGTCGGAACCGGTAAACGTGGTTGAAATTGAAGAAATTATGGCGTTGCTACCACATCGCTATCCTTTCTTACTGGTAGACCGAATTACAGAGCTGGAGCTCAACAAGCGCATCAAAGGCTATAAAAACATCACGATCAACGAACCGTGCTTTACGGGACACTTCCCTGGGAAACCTATTTTCCCCGGCGTGTTGATTTTAGAGGCTCTGGCGCAAACGGCCGGCATTCTGGGGTTTAAATCGGTCGGAAATACCGACGATTTGTACTTGTATGCGGGAATTGATAATGCCCGTTTTAAGTTACCGGTTGTACCGGGTGATCGCTTGGATATGGATGTTGAGTTAATTAAAGAGCGACGTGGGATTTGGAAATTTTCCGGCGTGGCAAGCGTGAATGGCGTGGAAGCCTGTAGCGCAGAGTTTATGTGTGCAATGAGGAAAATGTAATTGGCGATTCATCCTTCTGCCATTATTGATCCATCTGCCAACCTCGACCCCAGTGTCGAGGTTGGTGCGTTTTGTGTGATCGGTGCAAATGTCACCATTGGTGCCGGTACCCGTTTACATTCCCATGTTGTGGTTAAAGGCGAGACGCATATTGGCCGCAACAACGTGTTTTTCCAGTTCGGTAGTATCGGTGAAGATTGCCAGGACAAGAAATACGCGGGCGAGCATACCCGCCTTATCATCGGCGACAATAACGTTTTCCGAGAAGGTGTGACCATCCACCGCGGTACCATTCAGGATGATAGCCTGACCCAAATTGGTAACGGGAACCTGTTTATGGTGAATGTCCATGCGGCACACGATTGCATGATTGGTGATAACAATATTTTCGCCAATAACGTTGCATTAGCCGGGCATGTTCACGTGGGTGATTATGCCATTGTTGGTGGTAATACTGGTGTGCACCAGTTTTGTCATATCGGCTCACACAGTTTCGCTGCAGCAGGCTGTTTGCTGACCAAAGATCTACCACCCTATGTGATGGCGGGTGGCCATCCAATGGCACCGTTTAACATCAATGTAGAAGGGCTGAAGCGTCGCGGATTTAGCAGTGATGCTATTATGCAACTTCGCCGCGCGTATAAAATCCTGTATCGTCAGGGCAATACGTTGGCGGTAGCGATTGAGCAAATTACTGCGCTGGATCCAGCGTCAAGCGAACTTCAACTGCTGACGGACTTCCTCAAGCAGGATAACCGCGGCATCGTCCGATAATCCCCGTGCAAGACGTTAAACATATTGCCATCGTCGTCGGTGAAACATCCGGCGACATTCTGGCCGCTGGATTGCTGCGCGAACTAAAACAGCGCTATCCAAATGCGACCTTTTCCGGTATCGGCGGCCCTCGTATGTTGGCACAAGGCTTTGATAGCCTGTTCGACATGGAAGAACTATCGGTAATGGGCCTGTTTGAAGTGCTCTCGCGCCTGCGCCGTTTACTGCATATTCGCAAATCCCTGTCTAAGCATTTTATTGCCAACCCACCCGATGTGTTTATTGGTGTGGACGCGCCGGATTTTAATCTGGGCCTGGAATTAACCTTAAAACAGGCCGGGATAAAAACCGTGCAGTATGTCAGCCCGACTGTATGGGCCTGGCGACAAAAGCGGATTTTCAAAATTGCCCGCGCAACGAATTTGGTACTGAGTATTTTTCCGTTCGAAAAAGCCTTTTACGAACAGCATCAGGTACCCTGCGAGTTCGTGGGCCATACACTGGCGGACCAGTTACCGTTGCAACCGGATGTTGCTGCGGCACGACTTCATTTGGGATTACCCGCGCAAGCAGCTGTGCTGGCGATTCTGCCCGGCAGTCGTGGTAATGAAGTGGGCTTGTTAAGCGAGCCTTTTTTTCGCGCGGCAGCCTTAATGCAGCAACAACAACCTGATCTGCATATCCTCATTCCTGCAGCCAATGCCAAGCGCCGCGCGCAAATTGAGGCGGTACTGGCTGAGGTTAAACTCAGTAACGTGCAGGTTTTGGATGGACAGTCGCGCGAGGCGATGACGGCTGCGGATGCAATTTTGTTAGCGTCAGGGACGGCAACGCTGGAAGCTATGCTGTGTAAAAAGCCGATGCTGGTGGCGTATAAATTCAGCCCGTTAACCGCGATGATTTTGCGCCGACTGGTGAAAGCGGACTATTTCTCATTACCTAATTTGTTAGCCGGTAAAAAACTGGTGCAGGAACTATTACAGGAACAGGTTGAGCCTGATAGGATAGCAACAGAATTAAGCGGATTGCTGGCTGAGCCACAAACCGCATTATTGGCGGAATTTACCGCTATTCATCAACAACTTAAGTGCAACGCTGATGTGCAGGCCGCACAGGCTATAGAAAAATTATTAGAGGCCCCGTGTTAATAGCTGGTGTAGACGAAGTCGGTCGTGGACCGCTTATTGGTGCAGTGGTGACCGCTGCCGTAATCCTTGATCCCAGCCGGCCCATCGCCGGCTTAACTGATTCTAAGGCCCTGTCTGAAAAAAAACGTCAGGTGCTGGCAGAGCAAATCAAACAAAATGCGTTGGCCTGGCATATTGCCCGTGCTGAAGTGCATGAAATTGACCAACTGAATATCCTGCATGCCACTATGCTGGCCATGACGCGAGCGGTCGAAGGTCTGAGTATTCAACCTGATTTTGTTAAAGTGGATGGTAACCGTCTACCAAAGTGGCACTATGCAGCTGAAGCGGTAGTGAAGGGCGATAGCAAAGTGGCAGAAATTTCGGCCGCGTCGATTCTGGCTAAAGTCGCTCGCGACGAAGAAATGTTGCAGCTGGATGCCAAATATCCACAGTACGGGTTTGCCGCCCACAAAGGTTATCCGACCAAAGCTCACATGGAGGCGTTACAGCGTCACGGCGCGTTACCCGAACATCGCCGCAGTTTCCGCCCGGTGATGCAGGTGTTGCTGGAGGCTGGCCATGAGTGAACATAATTTCGTGCATCTGCGGGTGCACAGTGATTTTTCCATGCGTGACGGTCTGGCAAAGGTCAAACCCATTCTTGGTGCAGTAAAAAGCCTGAATATGCCTGCGGTGGCGCTGACCGACCAAATGAACTTTTGCGGTCTGGTTAAGTTTTATCTGGAAAGTCAGGGGCAGGGGATCAAGCCGGTTATTGGTTGTGATTTATGGTTGCGCGGAGATGAAAGCGAAGACTTATATCGCCTGACAGCTATCGCTATCACCAATAAGGGTTATAAGAACATCACAGATTTGATTTCCAAGGCGTATTTACGTGGACACGTCAAAGAGCGGGCCGTGGTGGATCGTAACTGGCTGAAAGAATTCGCCGAAGACGTGATTATCCTATCGGGTGGCTTGTATGGTGACCTTGGCCAGGCGCTGGCGAAAGGCAACAAAGAGCTGGCACTGCTGATCAGTAATTTCTATCAGAAACATTTTCCGGGCCGTTATTATTTAGAGCTGATGCGCACCGGCCGCACCGGTGAAGAAGATAACCTGCATCAAACCGTGGCTTGGGCCTGCGAGCGTGACTTACCGGTGGTTGCGACCAATGAAGTGGTTTTTCTCAAACCAGACGATTTTGAAGCTCACGAAATTCGTGTCGCTATCCATGATGGCTTTACCCTGGATGATAAACGCCGTCCCAAACGCTATTCCGAGCAGCAGTACCTGAAAAGCGCCGAAGAAATGGCAGAATTGTTTGCCGATATTCCAGAGGCGCTGCAAAACACCGTAGAGATCGCCAAACGCTGCAATGTGACCATTCAGCTGTTCGAGTATTTCCTGCCTAGTTTCCCAACCGAAGGGTTATCTGAAGCTGATTTTCTGGTGAAAAAGTCCCAGGAAGGTCTGGAGGAGCGTCTTGAGTTCCTGTTTCCAGAGCCTGAGGTACGTGAACAACGTCGGGCGGAATATCAGGAACGCCTGGATATCGAGTTGGGTGTTATCAATCAGATGGGGTTCCCGGGTTACTTCCTGATCGTAATGGAGTTTATTCAGTGGAGTAAGGATAACGGGATACCGGTAGGGCCCGGGCGAGGTTCAGGTGCCGGTTCACTGGTTGCCTATGCACTGAAGATCACCGATTTGGATCCTCTCGAGTTTGACCTGCTATTCGAACGATTCCTTAACCCTGAGCGGGTATCCATGCCGGACTTCGACGTAGATTTCTGTATGGATCGCCGTGATGAGGTAATCGACCACGTGGCGGAATTGTATGGCCGCAATGCGGTATCGCAGATTATTACCTTCGGTACCATGGCGGCAAAAGCTGTAGTGCGCGATGTAGGTAGGGTACTGGGTCATCCATTCGGTTTCGTCGACCGCATATCAAAGTTGATTCCGTCTGACCCGGGGATGACGCTGGCCAAGGCGTTTGATGCCGAGCCGCGTTTACCTGAGCTGTATGAACAGGACGATGAGGTCAAAGACCTGATTGATATGGCTCGTCGCCTTGAAGGTGTGACCCGTAACGCGGGTAAGCACGCTGGGGGCGTAGTAATTGCTCCCACGCAAATAACTGATTTTGCAGCATTATATTGCGATGAGGAAGGCCGTAACCCGGTTACCCAATTCGATAAAAACGATGTAGAAACCGCAGGGTTGGTGAAATTCGACTTTCTCGGTTTACGTACCCTGACGATTATCCAGTGGGCACTGGATATGATTAGAGCGAATCGCGGTAAAGATATCGATATCAGCGCGATCCCACTGGAAGATGCCCGTTCATTTAAAAACCTGCAGGCGGCAAATACTACCGCGGTATTCCAGCTTGAATCCAGAGGGATGAAAGAGCTGATTAAAAAGCTCCAGCCAGACTGTTTCGAAGACATTATCGCCTTAGTGGCACTGTTTCGTCCGGGCCCACTGGACTCGGGCATGGTAGACAACTTTATTGATCGTAAACACGGCCGCGAAGAAGTGGCCTACCCGGATGCCAAATATCAGCATGAGTGCTTAAAAGAAATTCTTGAGCCTACTTACGGCATTATCCTGTATCAGGAACAGGTTATGCAGATTGCCCAGGAAATGGCCGGCTATTCCCTCGGTGGCGCCGACCTGCTGCGTCGCGCAATGGGTAAGAAAAAGCCAGAGGAGATGGAAAAGCAGCGTTCAACCTTTGAAGATGGCGCTAAAAACAACGGCATCGACCCAGAACTGGCGATGAAAATCTTCGATCTGGTGGAGAAATTCGCCGGATACGGATTTAACAAATCCCACTCTGCAGCTTATGCCCTGGTGTCTTACCAAACTCTGTGGCTGAAAACTCACTTTCCTGCAGAATTTATGGCGGCGGTAATGTCCGCGGATATGGATGCCACCGATAAAATCGTCACGCTGGTGGATGAGTGTCAGCGCATGGGGCTGACTATCGAGCCGCCCAATGTAAACAGTGGCCAATACAAATTCACCGTCGACCAGCGTGGTCACATTATTTATGGCATTGGTGCGATTAAAGGGGTCGGTGAAGGCCCGGTAGAAGCGATTATTGAGGCGCGCAAAGAAAATGGCAGCTTTAAGGATCTGTTTGATTTTTGCGCCAAGGTGGATCTGAAAAAGATTAACCGTCGGGTAATGGAAAAACTGATCCTGGCCGGTGCGTTAGATGCGCTGGGGCCTCATCGCGCCGCGTTGATGGCGACGTTACCTGAGGCCATGGCCGCAGCTGATCAGCATCGCAAAGCCTCAGCCAGTGGCCAAGCAGATATGTTTGGTCTGCTAGCCAGTGAAGAAGAGCACGTTGAACAGCACTTTGCCAATGTACCCGAATGGCCGGAGAAGACCTGGCTGGATGGCGAAAAAGAAACGCTGGGATTGTATTTAACCGGTCACCCGATTAATCAATATCTGACGGAAATTAAACTGTATAGCCCGTATCGCCTGAATGAATTACTGGATATTCGTCTGGGCCGTGACCAGACCATCAATGTGGTGGGGCTGGTATTGGATGTTCGCCAACTGGTAAACAAAAAGGGCCAACGTTGGGCAATCGTGACACTGGACGATAAAAGTGCGCGTATGGAAGCCAAAATCAGTGCCGAATTGTTCGAAGTGGTGGAAGATCGTCTGAAAACAGACGCTATTTTGGTGATAAGTGGACAGGTCGGCTTTGATAGATTCAACGGCACCAATACAATCAACGCCCGCGACGTCATGGACATTGTGGCGGCGCGGGAAAAGTATGCAAAACAGTTACGTTTGTGTTTGCACGCAGACTGGTGCGTGCCAGCACAAGTCGCTAAACTTCAGGCATTACTGACAGAATATCGTGGTGGAAGTTGTCCTGTGGTGGTGGAATATATTCACCCGGATGCCTCTGCCGTTATGCAGTTCGGCGCCGAATGGTTTGTAAAACCTGACGACCAATTGCTGTATGAACTAAAACAATTGCTGAATGACAAGCAAGTAGAGCTTTGCTTCTGACGGAGTCAGGGGTGAACCGAGGACATGGTTAGGTATTGGGATGAATTTAAACTTCCTGGATTTTGAGCAACCGATCGCTGAACTTGAAGCGAAAATTGACGAACTAAAGTTAGTCAGCGAAAACGGTGATTTTGATATTTCTCTCGAAGAGGAAATCACCAAGCTGCGTGAAAAGAGCGCAGAACGGACCAAGAAAATATTCGCGGAGTTGGACGCCTGGCAGATTGCCCGCCTGGCTCGCCACCCGCTGCGTCCGTATACGCTGGATTATGTGGCGCGAATCTTTGATGATTTTCAGGAATTGGCGGGTGATCGTGCCTTTGCCGATGACAAAGCGATTGTGGGTGGTTTGGCTGAGTTCGACGGACAGCCGGTGATGGTCATTGGCCATCAGAAGGGCCGTGATACACAGGAAAAAATCAAACGTAACTTTGGTATGCCAAAGCCTGAGGGGTATCGTAAAGCGTTGCGCCTGATGGAAATGGCAGAACGCTTCGGTTTACCCATAATCACCTTTATCGATACACCTGGGGCGTATCCGGGCGTGGGGGCAGAAGAACGTGGGCAAAGTGAAGCCATCGCGATGAACCTTAAAGTGATGGCGCGCCTGTCTGTGCCAATTATCTGTACTGTGATTGGTGAAGGTGGTTCCGGTGGCGCGTTGGCGATTGGCGTAGGTGATCGCGTGAATATGCTGCAATACAGTACCTACTCAGTCATTTCTCCAGAGGGTTGTGCGTCTATTCTGTGGAAAAGCGCAGAAAAAGCCCCTTTGGCGGCAGAAGCTATGGGTGTGAGCGCGCAGCAAATTAAAGAGCTGGATCTCATCAATACCATCATTGATGAGCCATTGGGTGGTGCCCATCGTGACCACGATGCCACAGCCGCCAACCTGCGTGCGACCATCAAGCAACAATTGGCGCAGCTTAAAAAGCTCACGCCAGATCAATTGCTGGAAGAGCGTTACAAACGTTTAATGTCATTTGGGTACTGCTGATCCGGTTAATGCGGCGCTGCTTCCTGTACTGGAGCAGCCCGCGACTCATTTTTATGTTGCCTTAAGTGGCGGCATCGATTCTGTCGTATTACTGCATAGTCTGTGCGCTTTGCGCGCTTCTTTTCCCCAACATCAATATTCCGCAATTCATGTGCACCATGGTTTAAGTGCCAATGCCGATAGTTGGCAACGGTTCGTAGAACAACTTTGTGGTGAGTTAGATATTCGCTTGTTGGTGGAGCGGGTAAATCTGCTCAAACAAACCCGAACCAGCCTCGAAGCCGTGGCCCGTGAAGCTCGCTATGGTGTTTTCGTAAAACACGCACAAGGAGCCTGTGTGTTACTGGCCCAACATCTAGATGATCAGCTGGAAACTATCCTATTGCAGTTAAAGCGTGGTGCAGGGCCTGCCGGCCTGGCGGCGATGCCGGTGCGACGGGAAGACAATGGTGTGACCTATTTACGGCCTTATCTGGCGCTGTCCCGCGCACAAATTGAGCACTACGCCTATGCACATGACTTGCGCTGGGTTGAAGATGAGTCGAATCAGGATGTGCGATTCGACCGCAATTTTCTGCGCCATGAGATTATTCCGCGCCTGGCCGAGCGTTGGCCACAAATGGCCGACAATGCCGCTCGTTCCGCACAGTTATGCGCGCAGCATCAAGCCTTGCTGGATGAGGTGTTACAGGAAAAGTTAGTCGGCCTGCAGAGTCAGGATAAAACGCTTAGCATCAATGGCTTACATGCTCAGCCTGAGCGTTGGCAAAGCGCATTGTTGCGCAGTTGGCTGGCGCAATTTGGTCTCAATCCCAGTGCGGCGTGGTTACTGAATTTACAAAATCAGCTCGTCAGCCGGCAAGACGGCATGCCAGAGATTAAGCTGGATGGTAGGGTCATTCGTCGTTTTAATCAGCGGCTGTTTTGTTTGCTTTCGTCAGACCTGTGGCAGATTAATCAGACGATAAAATGGCAGGGAGAGCATGCTGTTAGTTGGGATGCGGTGCCGGTGTTGCTGACTAATATACGGTGCAATCAGCAGCCGCTAGAGATAGGAAACGCACCGTTTAGCTTGCGTTTTACGCCTGTTGGAGAGTTGCAGTCAAAGCCGTTGAACCAGTGGTTTAAGCAGTGGCAAATTGCGCCCTGGTTGCGTCAACAGACGGTGGTGGTTCGAGCCGGGGAATCTGTTATTGCCTTAGCGATTGCCGGTGAAAAATGGCGCTTGTCACAACAAGCACTGGATTGGCAATTTAAAGCGGATATTAGCAGGCAATAAATTGCCGCCTGAGATTATATCAGGCGGTTTTCAGACAGTTACGGCCGCTGCGTTTTGCCGCATATAACGCGTTATCCGCGCGGACAAATACACTGCTGGCATTATCCTCTTCCGCAAACACTGCACTGCCGACGCTGACGGAAATATTGTGTTTGGCCAATAACGGGTGTTGGCTGATGGCGTGAATAATGCGCAGGGCAATCCGTTGATTCAACTGGTCATCGCCACCTACCAGCAAACAGCAAAACTCATCGCCACCAAAGCGAAACGCATAGTCTGACTCGCGAATACTGTCTTTAATCACATTGGCGACGGCAATCAGGATTTGATCGCCAAGCAGGTGACCATACTGATCATTGGCCAGCTTGAAGTGGTCTAAATCCAGCATCAGCAGGCCAAAACCCTGATGTTCACGAAGAGAACGATTCACCAGACGACCGATACTGTCCTCATAGTGGCTGCGATTGCCCAGCCCGGTGAGATAATCCACAAAGCTCATGCGTTTAACTTCCAGATGCTGGATCGCCAATTGCAGCGGTCGTTCAGCGCAGTGTTGAATATCGTCCAGCAGATCAATATCTCGTCCGGTCAGGACGCCCTGACTCAGGTAGCGTACGCGGCTACCATTTTTCAACTCGTAGCTTTGTACTGTCAGATTACCGGCACAAAGACCTGCACTAAAACGGCCAAGTGGACAAATCAGCTCGACACCACATAAGTCAATCAAGTGACGCGCACGATTGAGCAACACATCCAATTGCGGTGGCAGTGCAAGTTGCTCAATAAGGGCGGTGGTAAGATTAAATTTTTGTAAATAATCCAGTTTTCCGGACTGACCGATATGACGGCGGGTATCAAAACCACTGTCGTAATCAGCCTGAAATAACACACTGAGTTGTTCCACGAGACACCTGTTAGTTTCTTGACGCTAGATTTCGCTAACAGGTTATGAGCAATTCATGTGCCAGTTATTGTGAGGATTAAAGCTCGAGAAACTGGCGAATCTCGTCTTCCCGCTGCATGGTGTCGTTGAAGCCATACTGGATCAGCGCGCTACAGTATCTGTGGTCGAAGAGCAGGTAACTGGGCAGGCTCGATTCCGCATCGGCGCGGATCCCCAATATGTTGAGCATGCTGCGCAGTCCGGCGGGCAATAGATGGTAATTCTCGCTGGCCAGATGATTCAGGTCGATGGTTGGATTAAGTACCAAGGTCTGAATAGGTCGCAAATGGCTTTGAGAGCGCTTTTTGGCATCCATCAGGGTAATAAGGTGATTAATTCGTTCCAGTCTTTCCAGATCCGCGCTGAGGGTATCTTCAAACACAGTGTCGAGCAAATGGCCCGCCACGGCAGACAGGCTGGGGGCCTTAGGGTGGCTGATGAGTGGCAAAATAGGTTGTTCCATACCGATCACCATGACCTTATTGGCCCCTAAATGAATTGGCGCACTGAGCGGTGATAGTTGGTGAATTGACCCGTCACCAAAATACTCATTGCCCAGTTTGATACTGGGAAACAGCATCGGGATGGCTGCCGAGGCCATCAGATGTTCTACGTTCAGCCGACAGGCCAAACCACGTCGTTTGACCCGTTGCCAGGGCTCGATATCTTCACCGCTTTGAAAAAACGTTAGTGAGTCATGGTTTGCATAACTGGACGCATTGACACACACCGCACGCAGGTGGCCTTGCGCCAGATTGCGTTCTAGTCGTGGGAAATCCAGCGTTTTATGTAGCAACCGCCGCAAAGGTTCGTTGTTTAAAATACTACTGGGGAAGTGTTCTATGTCGTCACTGCGAAATATTTTCAAATAGTTTTTGATCAGATGACGTAGCACCGATCCGAAGCGGGTTTCGAAAATATGCTCGGGTAGCATATGTTTCCACACATGCTCCAGTTTACGAACGCCTAAGTGATAACAGGATGCATAACAGGCCATCGCGGTCGCGTTTATGGCGCCGGCAGAGGTTCCGCAAATAATCGGAAAGGGAATATTGTGATTGCGTGGCAGAAATTGCGTAATCGCTTTGAGTACCCCAACCTGATAGGCCGCTCGGGCGCCACCACCACTTAACATCAGTGCGGTATCGTTACGTGGGTTATTCACTGCCGTTAATGACCTCTGATGATTAAGACTTGTTTGACAGGCTAAACGTCATACCTTCCGCGGCAGCAAATACCTCCAGACTGTCATCTGCAATCTGTACAATTTCACGGCAGCGTGCCTGCAACTTATCCAGACTGTCATCGGTGCGGATCGGATCATGGCTATAAAGGGCCAATCGTTTAGCGCGACAGGCTAATGCCAGTTTCACCGCTTCCTCAGCAATAGAATGTCCCCAACCAGATTTCGCGGGTAAATCCGAGAACAGATATTGGGCGTCATGGATAATCATGTCGGCGTCCATGGCAAATTCGACAAATTGTAAAAAGTCGGTTTCTTTGCGGTACGGAGGATATAACTCGTTGTCGGTAATGTAGGCAATTTTTACGCCGTCAGCCTGAATGCAGTAGGAGCTGCCACTGCCCGGGTGATTCATCGCCAGGCGCGAAATCACCGCGCTGTTTAGCTGCCATTGCATTTCCTGTTCTGGCCGCGGTGTAATACTAATCAGCGAGGTCAGGGTATCGTAAGAAACGGGAAATAGACTGCCTGACATTTGCTTCAGGATGGCGTCATGTTCTGCCAGCTTAGTCATGCCCGGGGTTATATGAATTTTGCGATCCTTTTGATAAATCGGCGCAAAAAAAGGAAAACCCTGAATATGATCCCAATGGTTGTGCGATAACAGAATATGGATATCACCGCTTTCTTTGATGAGCTGTTTGCCAAGGCCAACGATGCCGGTACCCGAATCCAGGGCGATATGTGTACCGTCATCCAACCGTACGTACACGCACGCGGTGTTGCCGCCATAGCGGACAAACTCAGCCCCTGGGGTTGGTGTCGAACCTCGCACACCAAAGAAAGTTAACTCCATGAAAGTTCTCTGTTTTTTACAAAATTTCCGTTAAGACAATTCATTATGAGTCAAATTAACGTCCATTGCGACTGTCTAAGTTTAGTTTGGGTTATTGTCTTCGATACCTTTGCTGTGATTAAAGGTGCTTGCCTGACATTTCTGTTCTAGGATGTCCACTGTAGTAGTTTCAGACTGAAAGGAAAGTTATGCGTTGTTTGCTTGGTATCACTTTATTGTTTGCTAGTCAGCTAAGCCTAGCTGCGACCTCACCCTGGCAAGCATTAGCAGCTAAAAATACCCAATCCCATCACTACACGTTGGATAGCGCGCAAATGTCCCAACAGTTGCGGGAGGGGCAGGTAGCTTTGCCTGACTTACAGCAAGCGATGCTGACGTTTAAGGTCAGGGAATCCCAAGTATTTGCTCCCGATTTGGCAGCTCGTTATCCACATATTCAAACTTACGAATTACTAGATGCGAATGATCGCGTGGTGGGGAGCCTGGAACTCAGTCACCAACGACTCAGAGCCCAATATCGTACTGACAACGGCATTGTATGGATGACGCCCGACACTGACCGCTATCAGCTGAGCGCGAAGACCAGAGCAGAGCACTATCAGGAGCTAACGCCACGCATTGTTGAGCAGAGTGTTAAACCAGCGGCAAAAGCCAATGCCAGACCAAATGATGGTATCCGCCGTTATCGCATCGCATTTGCTACCACTGGTGAATATTTTGCCAAGTTTGGCAGCACGGATGCCGTGCTGGCTGAATTTGCGACGATTCTGAACCGACTTAACCCTCTGTTTCGCCGTGAAATGAGCGCTGAATTTGAACTGATAGCGGATGCAGAAAAAGGCATTTTCACTGATGCAGCGACCGATCCGTTTGAAAATTCAATCGACAGTGATATCGACATCATTGACACCGCATTGGCAAATGCAGGAGTCCCGGTATCCTCATACGACATAGCACATTTGCTCGGTACCTTTGGTGGTGGGCTGGCCTATGTCGGACTGGTTTGCAACGATACCTATAAAGCATTGGCTGGGACGGGTAGTGATAACCCGCGCGGAGAGCAGTTCTATATTGATTATTTGGCCCATGAAATTGGCCATCAGTTCGGTGCAGAGCATACGTTTAATGCACAAGAAACGGGGGATAGTAACTGTAGTTCAGGGCAACGCAGTGGTAATACAGCATGGGAGCCGGGCAGTGGCAGTACCATTATGAGCTATGCCGGCATTTGCGATGCCCAGAATATTCAAAATAGCGTGGATGATTATTTTCATTACGGCTCTATTTTGCAGTATTACGCAGCACTGGACAGCCGTCAGGCTGGGCAGTGCGGTGAGACGATCGTCAACGGCAACCAGGTGCCAGAAATAGAATCCATGGCGGATTATGTGATCCCTGCCAATAGTCCGTTTGTGCTGACAGGCACGGCGACCGATGCTGACGGTGACACGTTGAGTTATCAATGGGAGCAGTATGATACGGGCGCAGCCACCACCACACTGACACAAATGAATTCGGATAACGGCAGCAACCCTTTATTCCGGAGTCTTCCTGCCAGTGCTGAAGCCACACGGTATTTTCCGGCGCTGAGTTCTGTGATTTCTGGCAGTTTATCGAGGGGGGAAGTTTACCCGACGACTGCCAGAAATATGAACTTCCGCTTTGTGGTGCGCGATGGCCAGGGGGGGATGTCTGCCGAGCCAGTGGTCGTGCGCACAGTAACGACTGCCAGTCCCATTGAGATCACATCGCCGGCCGCAGCCAGTAAATGGCAGGTAGGTAAGAGTGCCAGCATCCGCTGGCAGACTGGTGGTACCCAATTAGCCCCGGTCAGCTGCGGATTTGTCGATATTTTATTGTCTACTGACAATGGGGTGAGTTTTCCAAGCATACTGGCTAGTGCGACGCCAAATGATGGTGAGCATCAATTAACCGCAACGCCTAATCGTGTTACCAGCAGCGCCAGATTGATGCTCAAATGTGCGGATAATATTTTTTATTCAGTATCGGCACAGCCCTTTGCGATAGAAGCCGCTACGGCTACTGTGACGCCATCTTCCGGAGGTGGGGGCGGGGCACTCGGGCTACTCGGTTTGCTGTCTGTGCTGGCGGTATTCCTGCGCCGTTATCCTTCAATGACGGCTTTGTTCGGCGTTTTGGCACTAACCGGGTGTCAGAGTTCGGTTGCAGACACAGGTACAAAGAACCATCAAATAGCTTCGCCAACGGCGTCGGGCGTCGAGCTTGGCGATGCGGAAAATCCCTATGATGTGTTGTGGCAATCGCCTGAGCAGGCAGCCTTGATTGCGATCGCGCGGGGGGACCTAAGATTGTGGAAAATAGCCCGTCGTGAAGGGGGACTTCCGGGCATTGACGTGCAGGACGCCAGTTTGCTTTTACAAACTTGCGGTACCCGGACGTTACCGATTAGCGGTGATACTCTGCGGATTGGCGAAAAAAATAACCGTAGCGCTATGCTCGACTACGCAAAGCGGTATAATGCCACTGTAAAACCACACTGCGCTGCTAAAGCGAAGTAAAAAGGTCAAGGAGCACTATGATTGACCCACGCACCCCTCTAGTGGATTTACACCGTCATCTGGATGGCAACATCCACCCAATGACAATCTGGGAACTTGCCCAGCAACACCATATTCCTTTGCCTGTAACTCAGTTTGATGCGTTAGTGCCGTTGGTGCAGGTGCAGGATAAAACCAGTGATCTACTGACGTTTCTCGCCAAACTGGATTATGGCGTTTCAGTCTTGGCCGATCTGGATGCCTGTCGCCGCGTAGCCTATGAAAATATGCTGGATGCAAAAGCACAGGGGCTGGATTACGTTGAATTGCGTTTTTCCCCTTATTACATGGCCATGGCGTTTAACTTGCCGGTGGCTGGGGTGGTTGAGGCCGTGATTGACGGGGTTAAAGCAGGCAGCCAGGAAACCAGTATCCCGTTCAATCTTATTGGGATTCTCAGCCGCACTAATGGTGCAGAAGCGTGTGATAAAGAACTCAACGGTTTACTGGCTTTCAAACAACATATTTGTGCGCTTGATCTTGCTGGTGATGAATTAGGATTTCCCGCGCCGTTATTTATCGAACATTTCCGCAAAGGTCGTGATGCCGGATGGCAAATCTCGGTCCATGCCGGAGAAGGCGACGGGCCACAAAGCATCTGGAATGCGATTAATTTACTTGGCGCTGAGCGCATTGGCCATGGCGTCGCAGCTGCACAGGATCCAACGTTAATGAACTATATGGCCAAACATAACATCGCGGTTGAATCTTGCCCTACATCTAACTATCAAACGGCAACGGTAACGGATACTGCCAATCACCCGATGAAAGTATTTCTGCAGCATGATATGTGCGTAACACTTAATTCTGATGATCCTGCTGTATCAGGCATTACGCTGGCGCATGAATATGAGGTGGCCCAAAAGGTTATTGGCCTGTCGACAGAGACATTGCGCCAAATACAGCTTAACGGCGTCAATGCCGCGTTTATGAGC
Source organism: Bowmanella sp. JS7-9 (assembly GCF_004329715.1). Classification (GTDB taxonomy): domain Bacteria; phylum Pseudomonadota; class Gammaproteobacteria; order Enterobacterales; family Alteromonadaceae; genus Pseudobowmanella; species Pseudobowmanella zhangzhouensis. Next base: position 10,121 of record NZ_JXSY01000005.1, on the reverse strand, counting down.
ACAGCACAAAAGCAAGCATTGATTAAGGCTAAAACGCAGCAAAAATAACCGAATGAGCATATTGCGATTTTTCATCCAGGCCGCATATGTGGACAATGAAGATCGCAAAACCCTTATTTCAGGCAGTCCTAATCAGCGTGTTGTTCACCTGCATTTTATGGTGGATTAAGCTCAGCGAATTGTTTTTCCATTTGCCACTAAATGAATTGGGCATATCGCCCATGCAGGTACAGGGATTGTGGGGTATCGCCTTTGCCCCGCTTATTCATGGTTCACTCGGGCATATTTTTAGTAATACGCTCGCGCTGTTGTTCCTCGGCAGTCTATTTATCTATGGTTATCCGCACAGCTGGAAAAAGGCGAGCTTATTGATTTGGCTGGGCTCTGGGTTAGGTGTGTGGTTATTTGCCCGCCATGCGGTACATATTGGCGCAAGCGGACTTACCCATGGCTTGTTTTTCTTTTTGCTGGTGGCCAGCATTCTGCGGCGCGATAAACGTTCCGTTGCGTTAATGATGATGGGCGTGGTTCTGTATGGCGGCATGATGATGAGCATCTTTCCGCGTGAAGAGCATATTTCCTTTGAGTATCATTTTTTCGGGGCGTTGTTTGGTGCCCTGGCCGCGTTATTATTTTCCCGCGCAGATCCTAAACCTGTGATTAAACGCTTCACTTGGGAAGAGTCGCCGGAATTAGAGGATCCCATAATAGGGGAGCAGTGGCGTCAATCTTCTTCGGATGATGCGTCTAACCAGTGAACGGTGTCGCCAATATGAATAATGCCATCCTGAACAATATTACCGCATACGCCGCCACGCCATTCCGGCGTTAACGCGGCGCGTAGTCCGGGTACCTGCTCATCCATTTTTCGACACGGTTCGGTTTCAACACAGATTTCGATTCGAGCTGGCCCAATACACAGAATGCGGCCTACATCGGCTGAGGTAAACGGGGCGATATCCAATAACAGATTGGCGCGCCGTATGGTCCAGGGCAATGATTGCCCCAGCTCATTACAGGCACATTGCCAGCTGAACAAACTCAGTAACGAGATTTGCCGGCGCCCTGACTTACTGCGATGGTCACCCGTTATGCCATTGAGCTGAGTAAGTTGTGCTGACTCTACCCGTTGCATCGGCTCACCTTTAGCGGGTCTGACTGCGATATCCAGCAATTTCATCATAGGGTTATTTCACCGACTTCGGGTAATGGTGTTGTGCGCTGAATGTACAATAAGCGCAGGGTAAGTAAAATGGCGGCGCTGGTCAGACCAACAATAAAGCCAATCCAAAATCCTTTCGCGGCCATGGCTGGCACCAGCCAGTCGGTCAGTCCGAGAATACATCCCGTTGTTAGTCCGATTCCCCAGTATGAGATACAGGTAAGATAAAACATCGCCGCAGTATCTTTATAACCGCGTAATGCACAGCCGGAGATCACTTGGACCGCATCAGAAAACTGAAATATCGCCGCCAATAACATCAAATCCGCCGCCATCTGGATGACCGCCTGATCCGATGTATACAAAGAGGCAATCGGGGTGCGTAGTATTACCGACAGGCAGGCGGTACAAAAAGCGGTCATAGAACCCACCACCCAGGCACTTTTTACTGCGGCATTGGCTGAGTCGGCATTTTTACTGCCCAAATGAAAGCCAATTCGGATGGTGGTGGCCATGCCCAAACTCAGCGGGATCATAAACATTAGTGAAGAGAAGTTGAGCGCAACCTGATGAGACGCGACGATATCCGCTCCATAAGGAGACAGCAGCAGAGCGACGACTGCAAACAGACTCACCTCAAACAGGATAGCCATGGCGATGGGCACACCTAAGTGAATGATTTCCCACATGCCTTTCAGATCGGGTGCAATCCAGTGCTGGTATAACTTAAAGGGTTGCATCGCCTTGGCGAAGTAACTGTAAGCCCAACTTGCCACGGCCATCACACTGAACACTAATGCTGTCGCCAGTCCACACCCTGCACCACCTAGCGCCGGCATGCCGAGTTTTCCATAAATAAAGACATAGTTTGCCGGGATGTTCACCAACAGACCAATTACCATGATTGCCATGCTAGGACGGGTCTGGGATAACCCTTCTGCCAGATTCCTGAATACCTGATAAAACACAAAACCCGGTACACCCCACAACATATATCCGAGATATTCAAACACCAGATGTTTGAGTTGCGCCTCCATCGGTAATTGCTGTTGAAGCCAGGGAAATATCCAGCCCAGCATACTAATCAGCAATGATAAGCCCAAGGCAACCCATAGGCAGCTGAACAGGGCGCGTGGAATATCCGTTGCCTGCCCACCGCCTTGCAGGCGGGACACAATCGGCGGCAGCGCGAGAATAATGCCCTGAGTAAAAAATAAGATAGGAAAGATCAGGCTACTGGCAATCGCTACTGCGGCCATATCCGTGGCGGACACTCTGCCTGCCATCAAGGTATCAGACACCCCCATCAACATTTGTGTGACCTGGGCAACTAACAATGGCCACGCCAACTTAATCAGCGCGGGAATTTCTTTTTTTATCAACATATTAGCTTAGTCGCACGACTGAGCATCATCTGCCAGACGGGTCATACGAATATTCGCAACTTTGACTTCCAACTTACCTTCGGTTGATAAACCAAACGGGCTGGTGATTTTCGATACATCCAGTCCACGCGCCTGCATGCAAGACAGTGGAATAGGGATGCTGGTCCAGGTGTTTGAATCGACTTTTCGCAGAATGGGTGTTAAGTCAAATTCCGCTCGACAGGGGTAATCGCAAAACATCAATAACTTTACTTTTTCGCGAGGACTGGTGACTACATTGATGTCAAATGTGAGCGCAACTTTATCCGCAACACCGCTCAAGTCGATTGGTTTGCCTGTGATGGCAAATTGACCGATCCCATCGCGAGCTGCCCAATTGAGATGAACAGCATCCCCATCGCTTTTAAAATCACTGCGCTTTAAACTGATTTGACCGCCCAATGATTTTCCTTCCGATTCCTTAATCCGCACATTCCATTTTTGTTTATCACCTAAAGTCAGATTCCAGGCTTGGGTGGTTTTACCATCAACAAAGTAGAAAAAGTTGCGATTAGGGGAACTGGTGTCAGAGTGAGCAGTAAACGCAATCGTTATCAGCATAAGCAGGGCATTTATTTTTTTCATTTTAGTCAGGTTACACGAAAATTAGGCCAGCATTATAGAACGAGTTGTTGAGTACAAACTAGTAGATGAAAAGTGTGAATCAGGGGACATTTCTGACAATTTAGGTATAGTGCTGAGCATGAAGGCTAAACAGTATTATCTACGAGGAATCTTATGAATCGTTTGCCAGGGAATTTTGTTACGGTCGCGTTTGTACTGACCTTGAGCGCATGTGGTGGCGGAGGTGGGAGTAGTGGTGGTGGTTCAACGCCGCCCAGTCGTCCGGTTGCAACAGGTGCCTCGGTAAGTGTCGATGAGGACAACCTGCTTGCAATGACCCTTCAGGGCACTGCCAGCAATGGTGGTACGTTATCGTTTAATATTGTGTCTACGCCCTCACATGGACAAATAGCGTTGAGCGGCGCGCAATTACAATATCTACCCGACACTAATTTTAATGGCAGCGATAGTTTTGGTTTTATTTCAGTAGAAAATGGCGTGTTTTCAACCACGGCAACGGTCAGCATTACAGTAAATCCGGTTAATGATGCGCCAATTGCCAATGGCACGTCGATTACCACCAACGAAGATGAAGCCATTTCCGGTCAATTAACCGGCACAGATGTTGAGGGTTCCGCACTGACCTACACCATCACTCGCCAACCTGCAGCGGGTACTGTGGTTCTATCTGGGGCGTCGTATACCTATACGCCGAATGCCAATGTAAATGACGATTATTTTTCAAGCGGTCAGGAGTCGTTCTTATTCACGGTGTCCGACGGTGAGTTGACCAGTCCCCAAGCTGCCGTATCGATTTCCATCACGCCGGTCAATGATGCACCAGAGTTAACTGTCCCGGATCAATCCGCAGTTGCGGATGCTACCTACAATTTGACTACTCAAGCGCAGGACGTGGATGGCGATACGCTGTCTTATCAAGGCTCCAGCAGTGCCGACGGGGTTGTATTGAGTTACAGCAATAGCGCAAGTGCTGAAGCTACACTTACTGTTCCTATCGGCGTGTGGGGCGAGCAGGATTTGTCCATCACCGTAACCGATTCGCAAAACGCGTCAACCGTTGCCAATTTTGTGTTGGATGTTACCGTCCCCCAGACACAAAGTGCCAGCGGTTCGTTGCAGCTAAGTGCGAATACGTTTGCCAATGGGCGTAAAATTATCAGTACCGATTCTAATCTGTTTATTGCCGGCTTTACTGATGAAGAGTTTGTCAGTGGCGATGCTTTTGTAACCGGTTTGGCGCGATTTATCGTGAAGCTGGATTTGAATGGAAACTATATTGATGCCGTCTATTTGCCAGTCGAGACAGATGAAAAATCACTGGATATGGAATTGGGCTTCGAAAATGGTCAGTTGCAATTAGTTGAAGTGGTGCCACGCAGTGGTAATTTGTATGCCCGTATCAGTCGATTTGATACCGACCTGCAAACGCTGGCAAGTGCGGAGCCTCAGTTACCATTTAGTTTAAGCCGCTCCAATAAATACGCATCCGTCAAATACGTCTCCGGCCAGGGCTTTGCGTTGCTCGCCAACGACAATCAGCTGCACTTTGTCAGTGTAGACGGCGAGTTATCCACGCCATTAAGCCCACAATCCGCCCTGGCTGATAACGTACATAAATATGTTGTTCAGGATGCTCGCCTGGTGGATGGCGAATGGGTTATGTCGGTGAATATCTGGGCGTGTACCGATGATCCTCTGGTGTGCAGCACGGGCGAAAATACTGGATTAGTCAGTGTCACCGCCGACAGCTCGACAAGCGATTATCAGGTTCAGCGGTTGTTTTCGAAGTTTCCTAATGATTCTGCCGTATTATCAGATGGCAAAATTATTGGGTTTAAATTCGATGCCAATAGCGAACTGGTGATGTTTAACCCGGATGCCAGCATTGCCTGGAATAAGGTATTAGGCGGTTATATTGGTTCTGTCGGTGTTGATGCGAATGATACGGTATATATGCAGGCTCTGAGCAACAGTGATGGCGTTGCCGATAGTGCCAGTTTGCTAAGCATTCGTGCGAAATCCGATGGTGATCTGGTGTGGCAAAATGACGTCACGGTAGCCGTAGATGCCGCGCTGTTTGCCAGAGATTTACTCGTTGATGGTGTGGGAAATAGCTATTACCCCATCACATTTAGTAATGGCAGCATTAATAAATATGCCGTTATCAAAGTAGATTACAGTGGTCAGTGGCAATGGACGGAAGTGAACTCTGCAGTTAGTCCTGCTTCTCCTACATTCGAGTGGGGCACACCGAGCATTTTAGTCAATGATAATCAAATATTCGCAGTGGGAGGCAATGCTAACACAGGGTTTGTCCTACGTACTTTAATATCCCCGGCGACTCCTTAAGCACAACAAAAAAGGCGACCAATGGTCGCCTTTTTAATTTTTATCGTCTTTTATAGCGCGATATCCAAAATCACCAGTAGCCAACTGCTGGTGATCCCAAGCACCCCCACTGAGATGATCAGATTAATACGGCGTAATTGTGCGGGGCTGACGTGCTGTTCCAATTTCGCCAGTGTCTCGCCCAATTGCACAAAATCGATAAAGCGAATGTGGCCACCCGTTTGTCGCGCTGCCATGCCCGCCGCGAAAAGTACAATGAGCATGCTCAGAACGAACACAACAAATGCTGCGGTTAACACAATCAGGCCTCCGCAATTAAAGTGGCACGTAACGGGGCCGGGTACCCTTCAACCGTCAGGTTAGGGTTAGTCGGGTCAAGGAAATCGGCCAGTGACTGACCTGTCATCCAATCCGTGCTGCGCTGCTCGTCGGTGGAGGTTTGATCGATATCTGCCACCCGAATATTTTTGAAACCACAGCGTTCCAACCAGACGGTAAGCGCCGCAGTACTGGGGATAAACCACACATTGCGCATTTGTGCATAGCGCTCGCCGGGCATTAGCACCGTAGTGGCATCGCCTTCAACTACCAAGGTTTCCAGAACCAATTGGCCGCCAGGTTTGAGGTGACTGCGCAATTGGTGCAAGAAGTCCACTGGCGAGCGACGGTGGTATAACACGCCCATGCAGAAGGTGGTATCAAATGCTTTTAACGTGGGAATATCTTCGCCGCCAACCGGCAGAAAATGAATGCGAGGGTCTGGGTTAAACTTTTTAATCGCCTGAAACTGAATCAAAAACAGTGCAGTGGGGTCGACACCCACCACTAATTCAGGTTGTTGTGCCAGCATGCGCCACATGTGATAGCCACTGCCACAGCCCACATCCAGCACTTTTTTACCAGCTAGTGAGTCGATATGCGGACTCACCCGATCCCATTTCCAATCTGAGCGCCATTCCGTATCCACATGAATATCGTGCACAAAAAACGGCCCTTTACGCCACGGCATAAACTGGCGCAACAAACCTTCAATCTGCTTTTGTTGATAGTCGCTGATATCGGTAGCGTTACCGAAGCGAACAGCCTCGGCTAGTTCAACCACACTGGGCTCTGTGGAGGGAAATTTCGCCAGCAGGCGTTGCCATTTGGCAAAATCACCGTGCTGATTTTTTTGCCAATCAGCCAACTGTGCCGGCAGGACTTGCAACCAAGGGGAGAGATCAGTGTTCGCAATCGTTTGATAGAAGCTGCGAAACCACTGCTCTGCTAAAGAAATATTTGAGTTCATAGGGCAGGGGATGGCGCCTTGATGGCCACCAGAGAACAAAAATTAAAACACTGAAACCATTTCACCACGTCGCTGAATCCCGCATCACGTAAGCGTGCTTCATGGATGGCAAGGCTATCGGTTTTCATTACGTTTTCCAGCGCAGTGCGCTTTTGGCTGATTTCCAGTTCGCTATAACCATTGCGCCGCTTGAATTCGTGGTGCAGATCAATCAGGAGTTCATTCCCTGCGTCACTGTCATGACGAATCTTTTCAGACAAAATCAATATACCGCCGGGGCGTAAACCGGCATAAATGCGCTGGATGATCGCGTCTCGTTCAGTTTGTGGAATAAATTGCAGGGTAAAGTTCATTACCACCACAGAGGCGTTGTCGATGGCAACATCCTGAATGTCTGCCAGTTGCAGATTGACCGGGGTGTCACCTTTAAACGCATTAAGGTGCAATTGGCAACGCTCAATCATGGCCGGGGAATTATCCACGGCGACGATACTACAAGTATTGGCTTCGATGTAGCGGCGCATCGCCAGTGTACAGGCGCCTAATGAACAGCCCAGATCGTACAATGTTGAACCTGGCTGAGCATAGCGCCCGGCCAGTTGCCCAATGGCATCGACGATGGTGCTGTAGCCGGGCACCGAACGCTGAATCATGTCCGGGAAGACTTCAGCAACTGACGCGTCAAAGCGAAAGTCACCCACTTCCCGGGCCTGACTGTAGATAGCGTCTTTACCGGATGGGAACATTACAGGCCTGCAATAAAATCGGCGACTGCGTCCACATCCAGCATTTGCTTGTCACCGCTACGACGGTGTTTGTATTCCACCTGCTGGTTATCCAAATTGCGTTCACCAATCACAATGGTATGCGGTACGCCAATCAGTTCCATATCGGCAAACATCACGCCCGGGCGCTCTTTTCTGTCATCAAACAACACTTCAATACCACGTGCGGTCAGGTCAGCGTAGATTTTCTCTGCCGCTTCCATTACGCGATGAGATTTGTGCATGTTCATCGGAATGAGTGCCACTTTAAACGGCGCGATAGCATCCGGCCAGATAATGCCGTGCTGATCATGGTTCTGTTCGATGGCCGCCGCAACAATACGCGACACACCAATGCCGTAACAGCCCATGGTCAGGATTTCATGCTTACCGCTTTCGCTCAGCACGCCGCACTTCATGGCTTCAGAATATTTTTTACCTAACTGGAAGATGTGACCGACTTCAATACCACGTTTGATCTCCAGTGTGCCTTTGCCACACGGAGAAGGATCACCGGCAACGACATTGCGAATATCGGCAATCTCAAACTTGGCGACATCAGCCCAGTTGGCATCCGTCAGGTGGAACCCTGCTTCGTTGGCGCCACAGATAAAGTCACTCAGTGCCGCGGCAGCACGGTCAACGATGATGTTTATGTTCAAACCAACCGGACCTGCATAGCCTGCTACGGTATTGCTGAGTGTGGCGATTTGCTCATCTGTAGCCATGGTCAAAGGGGCGAATACGCCAGAGAGTTTTTCTGCTTTGATGTCGTTTAATTGATGATCACCACGTAGACACAGGGCAACCAGCGTCGGAGCACCATTTTCATCCGCTTCACCCTGAACCAGCAAGGTTTTGACGACATGGCTTGCGTCCACATTCAATAGGGTGCTAACCGCATCAATACTGGTCGTGTTGGGCGTTGCCACTTTCTGCGCTTTTCCGCCTGCCGCTTCACTAGGCGCGGGGGCGATGGCCTCGGCCATTTCAACGTTCGCTGCGTAGTCTGAACCATTGGAAAACGCGATATCATCTTCACCTGAGTCAGCTAACACATGGAACTCATGGGAAGCACTACCACCAATAGAACCGGTATCGGCGATAACCGCACGGAAATCCAGACCCATGCGGCTGAATATCGCGCTGTAGGCGTCGTACATTTTCTGATAGGTATTTTCTAGACAGGCCTGATCCATATGGAAGGAATAGGCGTCTTTCATGGTGAATTCGCGACCGCGCATCACACCGAAGCGTGGGCGCACTTCATCACGGAATTTGGTTTGTACCTGATACAGGTTAATCGGCAGTTGCTTGTAGCTGCTGATCTCGCGTTTAACCAGATCGGTGATCACTTCTTCGTGGGTTGGGCCAAGTACAAAATCACGTTGGTGGCGATCTTTAATGCGCAATAATTCAGGGCCGTATTCGTCCCAGCGCCCGGACTCTTCCCACAAATCACCTGGTTGAACAACAGGCATCAATACTTCGATAGCACCAGCCTTGTCCATTTCTTCGCGAACGATTTGCGCAACCTTGTTTAACACCCTTAATCCGCTCGGTAGCCAGGTATACAAACCTGATGCCAGTTTGCGGATCATCCCGGCGCGCATCATCAGTTGATGGCTGATTACTTCTGCATCGGCTGGGGTTTCTTTCAGGGTAGATAACAGGTATTGGCTACTTCGCATGTTTATCGTGTTCGCGGTTAAGGTTAAAAAACGACGCACATTCTACCAGCGCAGCGCAGGCACACAAAGGTTTTTGCCGGGAATTATCCCCAAAGCCCCAGATGGTCTGTGTTCAGACGAAAAAAAAGCACCCGAAGGTGCTTAGTAAAGTGGAGTTGATGCTTAACGCACAGACACCTGACCACGCGGCATGTCCATCAGTTGCCAATCCGGTTGTGAGTGGCAATCGAAGTCTTCGCCGACCACCCAGGAAAAGCTAATCTGGTCGAAAGGTGCTTCCTGGTTGTGGCCGTTGTCGGCGACTCGCGTGGCAATCCGCCAGCCCGTGGCATCCTGATCACCATACATACCGTGCTTCACGATGCCGCTTACCCAGGCATTATTGCCATTGACACTCAGGCAATCTATCTGCGTGTGGTGGCCACCTGAATCACCACCAAAGCCATCCTGAAATTGACCCATTGTTTTTCCATTGGACATTGTCAGTGCAGTTAACGAAAAGCTTTTGTCGCATCCCGGATTGTCACCGAGTGCTTCGCACACATCCGGTCCTCCTACATGTACCTGATTTTCTACACCGGCATTGGCACCCAGCGGCTGGGCTAACGCACAGCTACTTGCAATAACAAATAAAAATTTTGATTTCATGATAACGCTTCCTTTTTCAGTGGTTATTTCCCGAAGAGCGCATCTAACAGAACGGCTGTGAACAACAAGATGTGTAAAACAATCGGAGGTTTGCTTCTTTGGCTAGCGCCCAAGAAGGAAAGGCGTAAGTATAATGAATGTTTTGATTATGTTTAAAAGTTGGCGAAGATCAAACGTCAATAAAATTGGACGAAAAAAAGCACCCGCAGG
>NZ_JXSY01000045.1 GCF_004329715.1 Bowmanella sp. JS7-9 | reverse complement strand
GCGCTTGCTCTGCTCAAACGCGAAGGCCGGTGCCCGTCTGACGTTGAACACCGACAGATTAAGTACCGGAACAACGTGATTGAATGCGATCATGGCAAACTGAAACGGATAATCGGCGCCACGCTGGGATTTAAATCCATGAAGACGGCTTACGCCACCATCAAAGGTATTGAGGTGATGCGTGCACTACGCAAAGGCCAGGCCTCAGCATTTTATTATGGTGATCCCCTGGGCGAAATGCGCCTGGTAAGCAGAGTTTTTGAAATGTAAGGCCTTTGAATAAGACAAAAGGCTGCCTCATCGCTAACTTTGCAACAGTGCCC
>NZ_JXSY01000044.1 GCF_004329715.1 Bowmanella sp. JS7-9 | reverse complement strand
TAATCAGCGTATCGGCCAGTGATAGCGACGGTGAAATCGCGTCGGTCAGGTTTTATCTGGACGGTGAGTTGCTCGGCGAGAGTGTGACGGCACCTTATGAATGGCAGTGGCCGGCTGAGGGTGTGGGGCAACACAGTATTTATGCACAGGCGACGGATAATGAAGGCAGCGTGACGGTAAGTGACAGTGTGTCATTTGAAGTCATTCAGCCGAATTTAGTCCCCGAAGTGTTCTGGTTAGCGCCAAGCGATGCTAGCCAGTTTGTGCAGGGTGAAACAATTGAGTTACAGGTCGATGCGTATGACAGCGACGGTAGCATTGACCGGGTTGAATACTACGCAGGGACGGAACTAATCGGCAGCGTGAGTGCTGCGCCATACGATTTGAGTTGGTTACCTTCGACGATAGGGGTGTATCAAATACACGCTGAAGCCTTCGACAATCAGGGGGCCAAAGGGACGAGTGACGTTATCAGCATTGGGGTGGGCGCGTCAGTGCCAGATAATCAGGTGACATTACAGGATGGTCTGTCCGGCTATAGTGGAACCCGTGACAGTTACTTGGATCGCTATTTCTCTGGCGCCAATCGGGGCGCGAAAGAAGAATTGATAGGTCGTGAAAGTAGCCTGTATACGAACAGGATGCTGGTGCGCTTTGCCATTTATCAGTCAGAGGGTGGGCCGGTTCCGGATGGTGCGCACATAGAGTCAGCGGTGCTCATGGTGTACAAAGCCACGGCGTATGACCATATCTATGCTGCACGCCGTTTATTACTGGACTGGGATGAAGCGAATGTTGACTGGAATGAAGCGGCGATTGGCGTGCCGTGGTCAGCGGGCGGAGCCAGTGCGGAAGGCATGGACGTCGGCATTGATGTAAGTGAGCAGGGCAGTATAGGTTGGTCAGCAGGCTGGTTAGAGATTGATGTTACCGTAAGCGTGCAGGCGATGAGTGGTGGAGCAGCAAATTATGGTTGGTTGCTCGACAGTCAGGGCGGCAATCGTAACCTGAAACGTTTCCGCAGTCGTGAGTATGCAGC
>NZ_JXSY01000043.1 GCF_004329715.1 Bowmanella sp. JS7-9 | reverse complement strand
AAAAGGCCGCCTAAGCGACCTTTCTTATTTAGCTGTGAAGCCAGTATCTGATTAAGCGATAATCTTAGATACTACGCCCGCACCTACTGTACGGCCACCTTCACGGATGGCGAAACGCAGACCTTCGTCCATCGCGATTGGAGCAATCAGCTCTACGCCGAACTTCAGGTTGTCGCCTGGCATTACCATCTCTACGCCTTCTGGCAGCTCTACTGCACCAGTTACGTCAGTTGTACGGAAGTAGAACTGTGGACGGTAGCCTTTGAAGAATGGCGTGTGACGGCCACCTTCGTCTTTAGACAGTACGTATACTTCTGCTTCGAACTTAGTGTGTGGCTTGATTGAACCAGGCTTACACAGTACCTGACCACGCTCTACGTCGTCACGCTTAGTACCACGCAGCAGAACACCTACGTTCTCACCTGCACGGCCTTCGTCCAGCAACTTACGGAACATCTCTACACCGGTACAAGTAGTAGTCTGTGTATCGCGGATACCTACGATTTCTACTGACTCACCTACTTTTACGATACCTTGCTCTACACGGCCAGTTACTACTGTACCACGACCTGAGATTGAGAATACGTCTTCGATTGGCAGGATGAACGGCTTGTCAATTGCACGCTCTGGCTCTGGAATGTATGAATCCAGTGCTTCGCCCAGCTCTACAATCTTCGCTTCCCACGCTGCGTCACCTTCCAGTGCCTTCAGTGCAGAACCTTTGATTACTGGCAGGTCGTCACCTGGGAAATCGTACTCTGACAACAGTTCACGAACTTCCATTTCTACCAGCTCTAACAGCTCTTCATCATCAACCATGTCACACTTGTTCATGAATACGATGATGTAAGGTACGCCTACCTGACGACCTAACAGGATGTGCTCACGAGTCTGTGGCATTGGGCCGTCAGTCGCTGCTACTACCAGGATCGCGCCGTCCATCTGCGCAGCACCGGTGATCATGTTTTTAACATAGTCAGCGTGTCCTGGGCAGTCTACGTGGGCGTAGTGACGTGATGGAGTGTCGTACTCTACGTGTGAGGTAGAGATGGTGATACCACGGGCTTTTTCTTCTGGTGCGTTATCGATTTGATCGAATGCTTTCGCAGAACCACCGTAGGTCTTCGCCAGTACAGTAGTGATTGCCGCTGTCAGTGTGGTTTTACCGTGGTCAACG
>NZ_JXSY01000042.1 GCF_004329715.1 Bowmanella sp. JS7-9 | reverse complement strand
AAGCAGCATCCGCGCAAGAACAAAACGGCCATCAACATCGAATACATGAAAGCCAGCATCCGTGCCAGGGTGGAGCACCCGTTTCGCATCATCAAGCGGCAGTTCGGCTTCGTGAAAGCCAGATACAAAGGGCTGCTGAAAAACGATAACCAACTGGCGATGTTATTCACCCTGGCCAACCTGTTTCGGGTGGACCAAATGATACGTCAGTGGGAGAGATCTCAGTAAAAACCGGAAATAACGCCAGAAATGGTGGAAAAAATAGCCTAAATAGGCTGATTCGATGTGTTTGCGGGAAAAAAATCGGCCCAGATCCGCGAAAT
>NZ_JXSY01000041.1 GCF_004329715.1 Bowmanella sp. JS7-9 | reverse complement strand
GAAAATCTCTGGTGCGTAGAATGCGCGCCACTTCGACGGGGAACGGCAGAGGCCGCTGACGGAGTTGAGATGTTGACAAAAACTTTGCAAAAAGCGGTTGACATCGAATGAGGATGACGTAGAATGCGCATCCCGCTTGAGACAGGGTCTGAAGCGAAGTTCTTTAACAATTTGCAACAAGACAATCTGTGTGGGCACTCGTTAAGAGTGTCAACCTAGAAATTCATAGAAACAGCAATGTTTCGACCAGTATTTAATTGAAGAGTTTGATCATGGCTCAGATTGAACGCTGGCGGCAGGCCTAACACATGCAAGTCGAACGGTAGCACAGAGGAGCTTGCTCCTTGGGTGACGAGTGGCGGACGGGTGAGTAATGCTTAGGGATCTGCCTCTTGGTGGGGGACAACAGTTGGAAACGACTGCTAATACCGCATGATGCCTACGGGCCAAAGGGGGCTTCGGCTCTCGCCAGGAGATGAACCTAAGTGAGATTAGCTTGTTGGTGAGGTAAAGGCTCACCAAGGCGACGATCTCTAGCTGGTCTGAGAGGATGACCAGCCACACTGGGACTGAGACACGGCCCAGACTCCTACGGGAGGCAGCAGTGGGGAATATTGGACAATGGGCGCAAGCCTGATCCAGCCATGCCGCGTGTGTGAAGAAGGCCTTCGGGTTGTAAAGCACTTTCAGTGGTGAGGAAAGTTTAACGGTTAATACCCGTTAGATGTGACGTTAACCACAGAAGAAGCACCGGCTAACTCCGTGCCAGCAGCCGCGGTAATACGGAGGGTGCGAGCGTTAATCGGAATTACTGGGCGTAAAGCGCACGCAGGCGGTCTGATAAGCGAGATGTGAAAGCCCCGGGCTCAACCTGGGAACTGCATTTCGAACTGTCAGACTAGAGTTTTGGAGAGGGGAGTGGAATTCCAGGTGTAGCGGTGAAATGCGTAGAGATCTGGAGGAACATCAGTGGCGAAGGCGGCTCCCTGGCCAATAACTGACGCTCATGTGCGAAAGTGTGGGTAGCGAACAGGATTAGATACCCTGGTAGTCCACACCGTAAACGATGTCTACTAGCTGTGTGTGCCTTTAAGGCGTGCGTAGCGCAGTTAACGCGATAAGTAGACCGCCTGGGGAGTACGGCCGCAAGGTTAAAACTCAAATGAATTGACGGGGGCCCGCACAAGCGGTGGAGCATGTGGTTTAATTCGAAGCAACGCGAAGAACCTTACCTACTCTTGACATCCAGAAAACTTAGCAGAGATGCTTTGGTGCCTTCGGGAATTCTGAGACAGGTGCTGCATGGCTGTCGTCAGCTCGTGTCGTGAGATGTTGGGTTAAGTCCCGCAACGAGCGCAACCCTTGTCCTTAGTTGCCAGCATTAAGTTGGGCACTTTAAGGAGACTGCCGGTGACAAACCGGAGGAAGGTGGGGACGACGTCAAGTCATCATGGCCCTTACGAGTAGGGCTACACACGTGCTACAATGGTAAGTACAGAGGGAAGCGAGATCGCGAGATGGAGCGGATCCCTTAAAGCTTATCGTAGTCCGGATTGGAGTCTGCAACTCGACTCCATGAAGTCGGAATCGCTAGTAATCGCAGGTCAGAATACTGCGGTGAATACGTTCCCGGGCCTTGTACACACCGCCCGTCACACCATGGGAGTGGGATGCAAAAGAAGTAGCTAGTCTAACCTTCGGGAGGACGGTTACCACTTTGTGTTTCATGACTGGGGTGAAGTCGTAACAAGGTAACCGTAGGGGAACCTGCGGTTGGATCACCTCCTTACGCAAAAGTTGAACCTTGACGACGTGTCCACACAGATTGTTTTGTTGTAATTGAAGAACGAGCGAATGGGTCTGTAGCTCAGCTGGTTAGAGCGCACCCCTGATAAGGGTGAGGTCGGTAGTTCAAGTCTACTCAGACCCACCAATATACTGGGGCTATAGCTCAGCTGGGAGAGCGCCTGCCTTGCACGCAGGAGGTCAGCGGTTCGATCCCGCTTAGCTCCACCATTACTTAGGGTGATGGGGAAACGGAAAGCCGAATAACGCTAATGAATAGGCACTTGAAAAGTGTTTGATTGATTAGCGTTTTTTAAACGCTAAATATGTTCTTTAACAATTTGGACAAGCTGATAAAAGTAATCTACTGAGTAGTGTTTTAGAACTGCTCTATTTGATACACCTAGTCACGCATACAAGAGCAGACATTCTGTCTCAGGATATATCATAAAAGGGTATTCTGGGTTGTATGGTTAAGTGACTAAGCGTACACGGTGGATGCCTAGGCAATCAGAGGCGATGAAGGACGTGTAAGTCTGCGATAAGCCTGGATGAGGTGACAAAACCCGTTATAGTCCAGGATTTCCGAATGGGGCAACCCACCTCTACGAGGTATCATTACGTGAATACATAGCGTAATGAGGCAAACCCGGGGAACTGAAACATCTAAGTACCCGGAGGAAAAGAAATCAACCGAGATTCCCCTAGTAGCGGCGAGCGAACGGGGAGTAGCCGATAGATTATGTTGTAGCAGAAGCGTATGGAAAGGCGCACGATACAGGGTGATAGTCCCGTATGTGAAGCAGCATAGTTTACATATTAAGTAGGTCGGGACACGTGTTATCTTGACTGAAGATGGGGGGACCATCCTCCAAGGCTAAATACTCCTGATTGACCGATAGTGAACCAGTACCGTGAGGGAAAGGCGAAAAGAACCCCGGCGAGGGGAGTGAAATAGAACCTGAAACCGTGTACGTACAAGCAGTGGGAGCCCTTCGAGGGTGACTGCGTACCTTTTGTATAATGGGTCAGCGACTTATATTCTGTAGCGAGGTTAACCGCATAGGGGAGCCGTAGCGAAAGCGAGTCTTAACTGGGCGCTTAGTTGCAGGGTATAGACCCGAAACCCGGTGATCTAGCCATGGGCAGGTTGAAGGTTGAGTAACATCAACTGGAGGACCGAACCCACGCCTGTTGAAAAAGGCGGGGATGACCTGTGGCTGGGGGTGAAAGGCCAATCAAACCGGGAGATAGCTGGTTCTCCCCGAAAGCTATTTAGGTAGCGCCTCGGACGAATACCACAGGGGGTAGAGCACTGTTTGGGCTAGGGGGTCATCCCGACTTACCAACCCCATGCAAACTCCGAATACCTGTGAGTACTATCCGGGAGACACACGGCGGGTGCTAACGTCCGTCGTGAAGAGGGACACAACCCAGACCGCCAGCTAAGGTCCCTAAATATCACTAAGTGGGAAACGAAGTGGGAAGGCTAAGACAGCTAGGAGGTTGGCTTAGAAGCAGCCACCCTTTAAAGAAAGCGTAATAGCTCACTAGTCGAGTCGGCCTGCGCGGAAGATGTAACGGGGCTAAGTGATATACCGAAGCTGCGGCAGCATACTAGTTATGCTGGGTAGGGGAGCGTTGTGTAAGTCTGTGAAGGTGGATTGAGAAGTCTGCTGGAGATATCACAAGTGCGAATGCTGACATGAGTAACGATAATGGGGGTGAAAAACCCCCACGCCGAAAGACCAAGGTTTCCTGTCCCATGCTAATCAGGGCAGGGTAAGTCGGCCCCTAAGGCGAGGCAGAAATGCGTAGTCGATGGGAAACGGGTTAATATTCCCGTACTTATATAATCAGTGATGGAGGGACGGAGAAGGCTATGCAGGCGTGGCGTTGGTTGTCCACGTGAAAGTGTGTAGGGAGTGATGTTAGGCAAATCCGGCATCATAATCCTGAGACACGAGACGAGCCACTACGGTGGTGAAGTTGCAGATGCCCTGCTTCCAGGAAAAGCTTCTAAACTTATGATTATGTAAACCGTACCCCAAACCGACACAGGTGGTCAGGTAGAGAATACTAAGGCGCTTGAGAGAACTCGGGTGAAGGAACTCGGCAAAATAGTACCGTAACTTCGGGAGAAGGTACGCCCCTGGACGTGAAGGACTTGCTCCGTAAGCGTCTGGGGGTCGCAGTGACCAGGTGGCTGGGACTGTTTATTAAAAACACAGCACTCTGCAAACTCGAAAGAGGACGTATAGGGTGTGACACCTGCCCGGTGCCGGAAGGTTAATTGATGGGGTTAGCGCAAGCGAAGCTCTTGATCGAAGCCCCGGTAAACGGCGGCCGTAACTATAACGGTCCTAAGGTAGCGAAATTCCTTGTCGGGTAAGTTCCGACCTGCACGAATGGTGTAACCATGGCCACGCTGTCTCCACCCGAGACTCAGTGAAATTGAAATCGCTGTGAAGATGCAGTGTACCCGCACCTAGACGGAAAGACCCCGTGAACCTTTACTACAGCTTGGCACTGAACATTGAACCTACTTGTGTAGGATAGGTGGGAGGCTTTGAAGCGCGGACGCCAGTTCGTGTGGAGCCGTCCTTGAAATACCACCCTGGTATGTTTGATGTTCTAACGTAGGTCCCTCATCGGGATTGCGGACAGTGTCTGGTGGGTAGTTTGACTGGGGCGGTCTCCTCCCAAAGAGTAACGGAGGAGCACGAAGGTTAGCTAATCACGGTCGGACATCGTGAGGTTAGTGCAATGGCATAAGCTAGCTTAACTGCGAGACAGACACGTCGAGCAGGTACGAAAGTAGGTCATAGTGATCCGGTGGTTCTGTATGGAAGGGCCATCGCTCAACGGATAAAAGGTACTCCGGGGATAACAGGCTGATACCGCCCAAGAGTTCATATCGACGGCGGTGTTTGGCACCTCGATGTCGGCTCATCACATCCTGGGGCTGAAGTCGGTCCCAAGGGTATGGCTGTTCGCCATTTAAAGTGGTACGCGAGCTGGGTTTAGAACGTCGTGAGACAGTTCGGTCCCTATCTGGTGTGGGCGTTGGATGATTGAGAGGGGCTGCTCCTAGTACGAGAGGACCGGAGTGGACGAACCGCTGGTGTTCGGGTTGTGATGCCAATCGCATTGCCCGGTAGCTACGTTCGGAATCGATAACCGCTGAAAGCATCTAAGCGGGAAGCGAGCCTCGAGATGAGTCATCCCTAGGACTTTAAGTCCTCTAAAGGGTCGTTGAAGACCACGACGTTGATAGGCAGGGTGTGGAAGCGTTGTAAGGCGTTAAGCTAACCTGTACTAATTGCCCGTGAGGCTTAACCATACAACCCAGAAT
>NZ_JXSY01000040.1 GCF_004329715.1 Bowmanella sp. JS7-9 | reverse complement strand
TCCATGTTGCTCCATTATCTTATCGTCATAATCACGCAGACAAACTGGCGGCGAATTATGTTGCAAAGGTCCCTTTCACAATAGGCTGACCGTCGCTAACCATTTCACGGCCTTTGGCAAAAACCTTCGAAATACGCAAATTTGATGCTTCAACTAACACCAAATCCGCATCTGCTCCGACTGCTATTCGCCCTTTGTGTGGCAGTTTTAAAATAGTGGCTGGCGATAGTGTAACTGAATGCAGCGCGTCGACAATCGAGACATCGTGCTGTTGTACGGCTTCGCAAAATGCTTCATACAAACTGGTGACCCTACCAACTTCCAGCCCAACCAATTGCCCATTAGGGTCAAACACCGGTAAACTGGCGTTGCCATCGGAACTCATGGTTAATTGACTTACTGGTACGCCCTGCTGCAGATAATAGGCCAGAGCTTGAGCTGCCGGAATCTCACCTTCGGCAATAAACTGGGCATTAGTACTGGTCGTCACATCCAGATAGCCACCCAATTTGGCCCAGGCCAGACCTGCCTGCATCAGTTCGCTATTGCGATTCATATGGGTAGGATAATACTGCGTTGCAGGGATGGCTGATTCAGCTACCACCTGGTGCAATAAATCAAGTTTATCCGGATGGTCGCCCACATGAATGCTCACGATACCCGCTTTACCGGCCAACATACCGGCCACTCTTGCATCGGCAGCGATTCTCGCCAGTTCGGCAGCGTTGGGTTGCGACGAACGGTGATCTGCTATAGCCACTTCACCGACACCGATAAATTTATCAATCAAGGTTATGTCGTCGGTCACATTACCCATTAGAGTGCGAACAGGGATCTGGTAGGAGCCGGTGTAGCAATATGCAGTGATACCTTCGGCTTCCAACGCATGAGCCTTGGCGAGCAAATCCGGCAAAGTGCGGGTTACTGCGTCAGTGCCCAGCGCACCAATAACGGTAGTGACACCGCCTAATGTTGCATCAGTCAGTGTCATTTGTGGGGTACGGGTGTGAAAGCCGCCCTCGCCACCACCACCGCCGATATGCACCAGACTATCAACCAATCCCGGCAACAACAGCATACCCTCGGCCTGAACATGCTCGACCCATTCTGCGGATAAATTAATTTCCGGCGCAATGGCCAGCACCCGTTGGTCGCCAAGCAGCACGTCCTGCACACCTAAATCCTGCGGTGCGTAAACTCGTGCACCGCGAATCAATTTCAACACACTCATTGATAGCCTATAAATACTGAAACAATAACAGCCACTGACGCCATGGCATAAAGCACTAGGGTAGGTAACCAAATAAATCTGGCCCAGTCAGACCAATCGATACGGGCAACACCCAGACATCCGATTAACGACGCGGAAGTAGGGATGATGATATTAGTCAGGCCATCGCCTAACTGAAAGGCCAGCACCGCAATTTGCCGCGATACGCCCACCAAATCAGACAGAGGGGACATAAGTGGCATTGTCAGTGCCGCCTGACCCGATCCGGATGCGATAAAAAAATTAAATATCGCCTGGAAAGTCAGCATAAAAAACGCAGAAGTGGACTGGTGCAGGTCTGCCATGCCATCACCGACCCAATGCAATAGTGTATTGAGCACAGAGGGCATGGTGGGATCATCACCGCCCAATATTAACACGATGCCTTTAGCCATCCCCACTATTAATGCCGCTGGCAATAAATCTTTAGCGCCTTGCTGAAACGCCTGTGAAGCTTCGTTGACCTGCATGCGCCCGAACAATATGCAGATAAATGCGATCGCAATGCCGATACTGAAAAACTGGCTGGCAATTTCAGGAATATAATACTGACGGAACGTCACCCCCCATAACACCCAGCCAATGCCAGCCAGCAATACTAACAGAATACAAATATCGATGCGTTCAAACTGGCCATGTGCCGCTTGTTGCTGGCGACTACGAAAATATTCATCCGCCTTAAAACTGATACTAGTGTTGGGAGCGGCTTTCACTTTTGCGGCATAACGTAGGGTAAAGACAATGCCGGATAAGGTGAATATTCCCCACAGGATCATTCTCAACCCACTGCCGGACATCAGCGGTACCCCGGCAATGCCCTGTGCTATGGCCACGCTAAATGGATTCATCCATGACGTGGCGAAACCAATTTGTGTGGCTATATAGGTAATTAAAACCGCGGTCACCGTGTTATACCCCAGCGCTACGACCAGCGGGGTCAGCACTATGCAAAAAGCGATAGCCTCTTCACCCATGCCGAACACTGCGCCGCCTAATGAAAACAGCAAAAACATCAGCGGCAAGATCCAATTGGGTTCGCCTTTGCTGCGGTTGATCAATGCCAGTATGCCATTATTGATGGCACCACTTTGCATAATGATGCCAAAAGCGCCACCGACGATCAGGATGAACATCATGACGCCCACTGCGGAGCCCCATTTATCGCCGGATACCATGCCTTCAAATGCGTAGTTTAAAAAACCATAGCCGCCACCTTCTGCAAAAAGCGGCACGCCACCCTGTGCAGTTGAATCGGCATAGCGGAAACTATCCGGATTTATTAACGCCTGTGCAGTTTGCTCATCATTTGTTGCGTTTAGTTCGAATTGCCCGGCAGGTATCAGGTGCGTCAGCAGTGCTGCCAGGACCATCACAAAAAACAGAATGACAAACGCATCTGGCATGCGACTGGACAGGTCAGGTTTGGCTTGTTGTGTTTGCTTCATGAATAAATGCAGCGGCAGTTTACCTGCCGCTCCTTGTCATACATGCCCGACTAACGTCGGGCTACAGATTCATCAGAATTGATAACTCACAGACACCTTGTAGGTGGTGCCGTATGCATTATGGTTTATAGAGTCGAAGCCCCGCGCTGAACCATAAGCCAATGGAGGCTCACGATCAAACAGGTTATCGATAGTCAGATTGATGCTGGCTTTATCAAAAAAGTAACCCAGAGATGCTCTGACGGTGGTCCAGGCGGCTACTTCCCGTTGACCCTCGCCGTCCAATGCGCCGATTGCATCCAACTCATCCAACTCGCGACCACGCAGGCGATCGATATCATCCTGATAGGCACTGGCATAATAAGCGGTCAGACCCGCATACCAATTGCTCTCATCCCAGAATACGCTGGCGGTGGCAATATTTTGCGGGTAACGCCAGCTACCGGCCAGTTCTTCGATAGCATCCGAACCGGGTTTATTGCGTTCAAAACTAATGTAGTGGGTTGCATCCAGCTTTATGCTCAGTGTTCCACTGGCAAACTGCTGACGATGGTCAAAGCGCAGATCCACACCCGATACCGTTTGGGTACCGGTATTGTCCAGCACTAACACGTGGTCGCGATACAGATCCAGTTCCGCATAGCGCGGATCAGCATAGTCAACCCAGGCGTCCAGGATCTCGCTCAGGTTAGCGCCCTGGTCTTCCAGTGTCAGACCCTGACTGTCGGTTACGTCACACATATCAGGATCATAGGAAATTCCAATTTCTCCGTCCGGCACTAAGCCACAATGACGCACTGACGCATCGGTAATGGCACGATCCAGCATGGCGGTCATATCGGTATCCACCAGCTTTTCGTGATCAAAACGCCAGTAATCCAGTGTAATGCTGGTATTGGCTGTCGGACTATAGCCAAACCCAACGCTGACTGATTCTGACTCTTCGGCCTGCAAATTCGGGTTACCCAATTCCAAAACGTTGTTGCCGCGTAGATCTCCATATCCCTCACAGTACAAATCAGCAACCGCCTGATTGGCCGAGCAGTCAAACGAGGCGGTTGTAGTACGCAATTTAACCCCGGCCTGGGTCAAGGATGGTGCACGGAAAGAGGTCGCCCATGATGCCCGCAACACCAAATCTTCATGGGGGCGATAGCTGATTGCTACTTTGGGATTAAAGGTGCCGCCAAAATCGCTGTAGCGATCATAACGACCTGCCAACTGCATCTCTAACTGCGCTGTCAGGGGGACGTATAGCTCGGCAAAGGCACCCCACTGGGTACGGTCTGCCTCAGATAAGCTGGAACCGAAGCCCATTACGTCCACCAGGTAGGCGTTATCAAAACGGGCCTGCGCATTGAGAGACGGCACATCGGTAATTTCTTCTCGACGAACTTCCATTCCAAACGCGGAACGAATGATATCGTCATTGAAATTCATCAGGTCACCAGTAAAACGCAAATCCCAGCCATAAACCGTGCTTTGGCCAGTGCGCGTTGGCATCTCCTGAGCGGTAGCCAAAATCGATTCATTGTCCGCATCACCCATCAAAAACGGGTTGTACATACCCAGCAAAGAGCCGCCGCTACAACTCAGGCTATCGGTGTCACTATCGTAATTAGCGATGTTGCCGTCAGAACACAGTTCACCGGCAATCGCAGCGTGATATTTGTAGCGATTGTAAACTCCACCAACTGCAACCTGATCCGACTCAGATTTGGACAAAGTTACCGCCGATTCCCAATCCCAGTCATCCAGGGCGCCAGACAAACCCGATACCAAACGCAGTGCATCGGTTTGTATTTCGATTGTGCGTGGTGTGCTAAAACGCGCGTCAAACTGAAAGCCATACAAGGTGCGACCAGCCGGGGTATCAAAAGGATCCAGATACAGGTTATCCAGCAATTCATCGCGGATCCCATCCGGGTAGATATCCAATGCCGATTCATTTGCAAATGGCCCTTCTGAATCATCAATCTGATTGATAGGCGCAGGCGTTGAATAGGAGGTGGACTTATTGCGCGAGAGGAAGAAATCTGTTTTCCAGACCAGATCACCGAATTGTTTGTTATAGGTAAATCCGGCTGACTGGCTTTGCAGTGGTGTTTCCAGCCAATCATCCTGATTGCCATAATAGGCACAGATTTGTTCGCCATATTCAGTGGTTACCAATGGCGTCGCACAATCGGGGCTGGCGATTTCATTTCCGCCGCGCGCCGAGTAATAGTAAATATTTGGGGTTTTGGACAAATAGGAATAGCTGCTTTGCAGCACCGGATCACGTGTATAGGCACGATCAGTCGCCCGGAAAGCATTGCGATCGTAATAATCGGCGAACAGCATCAAGTTGCCGCCCGCCACCTTGTCACCCCAAATGAAATTCAGACTCAAGCTGCCTTCATCGCTACTGGCTGTGCTGTTGCCATACACCGCATTTAACGCAGCTCCCTGGTAATCTTTTTTCAGGATGTAGTTGATAACCCCTGCCACCGCATCCGCACCGTAAGTCGCCGATGCGCCATTGGCGAGTACTTCGACTCGTTCAATAGCAGCCAATGGAATACTGTTGATATCAACGAAGTTTTGCGTGCCGGAAGCAAACGAGCTGGCCGCGATGCGACGCCCGTTTATCAGGGTCAAGGTAGACGCCGGGCCTAATCCACGCAGTGATGCGGCTGCCTGTCCAGCTGGGGTCGAGGTGGAGGTCGCACCGCTTTGTGAAGTGGAAAACGAGCCTTCACCCCCGCGGATCTGGGTCAATGTGCTCATCAATTCAAAAACTGTGGTGGCACCGGATTTTTTAATATCTTCGGCGCTGATCACTGTCAACGACTGAGAACCTTCCAAATCCACACCTTTGATGTGTGAACCGGTAATTTCGATCCGTTCAACGTCCTTGGCGGCTTGCTCTGCCTGCTGGGCCAGGGAAACACTGGGGACAATACCCAGACTCAGAACAATAGCTGCACTTAATTTTGTCATTTTCATATTCAAATCCTGTCATTGCTGACATCAACGCCCTGAATAGCTCCAATCACGCACGGAGTGTCGGGGGATGATGATCGTTGTTGTTTTAAGCAAATAGCGAAAAGTCACCCGGTGCTGAGATCAGCATTCAGGCGATAAATGACAGGCAGGGCTTATTCGTCGAACCACTCCGACAAATAAAAACTCTTGTAGTAATAACTGGCCAGGTTGGCCGCTTTTTTCAGCATCGTTACTCTGATTGAATTAAACAATATTAGGCAGCATCAGATTCACCAATCTATTCAATATTCATGCATATTTGCAAGCCGCATGTTTGACGCATTGACGATTGACACTGATTTACTTTTAACCGTAGCGTAAAAAACTGTCAACAGATATTTGTACACGTCAACCTGGATCCATTAGCTATGCGAATAAGCACATTGGCCGTTTTTTTAGTGGTCGTCATCTTTCAACAAAATGCAGTTAAATCACAAGAAATTGACGCTAAAATAAGTGATTCTGCGAATGTGAATCCTCAGCATTATAACCTGATGTTGATTGGCGGCGGCCTGCAAACTTGCACAAGTATGAGTCGTCATCATTGTCTGAATCCATCGTTTTCATCGCAGGAAAAGTCGCAATTATTGTACAAAGTTACCCCCGAAAGACTTGCCGCGTTACAAGCATCGGCACCATTTTTGCGTCAAAGCAGCGTTTATAAGCAGAATTTTTTATCCGTATTTCAGCATATTTATGCAGACGTGCGGGATCAGGTGCTAACCAAACACCAGTTAAAAGCAGCCTTTTCCCGCGTCAATACGGCAGCCTTAAATGGCGCCAACTTTTACGCCCAAATGCCGGCAGACTTATTTCAGGCCATGCTGGATTTTGTCGAATTTGCCCAGTTGGATGCCCAAGGTGCGCGTTTGCAGGAAAAGGTCGATTTAGCCCAAAACAAAAATCGGCATGCCTATTTTATCGTTAATCAGTTTGCTGCCATGGCACGTGCCAAATCCGCAAAAAGCAAGTCACCCTTGATTGCCGTGGTGACGGCGTCCAGCCGTGATCCGTTTGAATCTGCTGATTTTTATCAGGGGCTGTTTGAACAAGCAGGAGCCAATGTTATTTGGTTACCGTTGGATCCTGCCTTTCAGCAAGCCAGAGCCATGCAGGATTTGGGTTTTGCCGGTTGCGAGAAGTTAGCTGAATTACATTCGAATCATGGATTATTTGATCGCGAACGGATTTATCCGTTGCTCACTGCACTGCAACGGAACTGGTGCCAGCAACCTGAAAAACTCCAACAGGTTCTGCGCGAAGTGCAGGGAGTCTTTTTTAACGGCGGCGATCAAAGTCTGACACTGGCCGCGATGACCAAACCAGACGGCAGCGACAGCGCAGAATTGGCAATCATCCGCCAACGTTTTGAGCAGGGTGAGTTAGTGGTTGGCGGTACCAGCGCTGGTACAGCGGTGCAAGCTGGTGGCGTTTTTACACAACGTCCGGTGCCTATGTTGAGCAATGGTCAGACGGGTATAGCCTTTTCCCGCGGTCCGTTTGCCACCGCCGCGCCGGCACAAGATTGTGGCCTGCAGCAGGACTGTGGCAATGGCCTGTTGGGTGGTGATTTAACCTATCAGGCTTCCGGTGGCACTGGCATGTTTAATCTGGGCATTCTGGATACTCACTTCTCCGAGCGCGATCGCGAAGGCAGACTCGCACTGCTGGCGGCATATACCGGAACCCGATTCGGCTTTGGCATTGATGAAGCCACTGCGTTATTGGTGCAACAACAGGCGAATACAGCCAATATGGCGGTAATTGGGCAGGGCGGTGTATTTGTCGTGGATAGCCGGGACAGTATTTATAAACTGCAAAACAATAAACGCCAGGTCGTTGCCTTGAGTCATTACCTGAATCACGGTGACCAGATGACCTACCATAATGACGACCTTTTGTTCAGTCTGCGGTCAAACAATGTTTCTCTTGCCGGTTCCCTCGCTGAACAGGGCAAATGGCGGCAAACCATCAGCCTTGCCTGCAACAATCCGAGTCCACAGCGCTGGCAACTGGAAACGCTGGCCTTTGTCATTAAGCCTACTGAACAGAGTCAATTTATTAGTGACAGCGTTTCCGGTCGTTGTAGCTATACCAATATGGCGTTTGGCATAGAAAACTAAATCAATCCGGCTGGCCGCCAGAACTATTTAAATGCATCGAGGATCAGGCCAGCTTGAGTTAAATGTCTTTTTAGCTAATGCCACCGTCGAGCCT
>NZ_JXSY01000039.1 GCF_004329715.1 Bowmanella sp. JS7-9 | reverse complement strand
GTCGCCACCGCGACAAATTGCTAAACATTTTCACCCGCGTCAAACCATTGAAAAAGAACAAGGAAATGAAGTTCACAACAAGTAGAAATGCCATACATAGCACTCATTTACGTTATCTGATAAAAACCGATGAAGACGTGTACATTTAATTTCAAAGCAGCGCCTATTCCAAATTAGCAGGGGGTAACAAGGTGATAAAAAAGTGTTTGTTATTCAGTCTGATTGCCTTGGCGTGTGCAGGTCAGGCGCATGAAATCAGTGAGCGAGACAGCTTTGCGCTGCAAATGCTCCACCGCTCTGATGAAGTTTATGTAGTGCGCTATATCGATGTCGTGAAGTCAGAATATCTGGGAGCAGATAAACTGAGCATAACCGCTGAAATAGAACAGATCATAAAGGGCACGCAGGGCATTGGGTACACCATCAAATTTGAGCGCTTATATGATTTTGATTATGGCGACGTCACCGAGCTCATCGACAAACGTTTTTTGGTGTTTCTAGAAGAAGTTGAGGGTAAAAGTGAGGTAAACCGGCAAGATCCGGCTGCTGTGCAGGCTTTTAGTCAGAATGCTTACGATGAATTGATGCTTCATCAATCGCACTGATAAAAAAAGCGGCCTGGGCCGCTTTTTTACATTCAGGGAGAAAAGAAGGTTAGTTGCCTACTGAGGCAGATAAATCCTGCTGGGATTCCACACGCTGCTTCTCAGCGCGCACATATTTACCCCATTGCACTGCCATGCGCTCGCTGGCTTTATGCTTCTCTGCTTCGGCCAGTTGATTCAGTGCGGTGTTGTATTCACCCAGGTTAAAGTAGGCCATACCCAGCACCAGATAGGTGGTACCCGGCTTGCTCAGGTTGCCTTTTTCCAGTGCGCGCTCGGCGGCAGCAATAGCTTCTTTATTGCGATCGGCGTTTAACAGAATTTGCGCTAACTGGGCATCCAGCTCGCCATCATTGGCCAGCTCAGAAGCCGCCATCATGGCCGGTACCGCTTTGTCGATTTCTTTGGCTAATTGCCAGCTTTGCGCCAGAAACGTCATGTGTTTCAGGTTTTTCTCGACTTTGCCTGCCTTAATCGCTTGCTCTAACAGCTCTGCGCCTTTGTACGGAATGCGGTGGTAGTAATACAGCTGCGCTAGATTGTAGATGTCATCACCTTTGGTCACGTAGCCTTTCTGGCGGGCACTTTCCATGGTGGCCAGCTGCATTTTTTCCTGTCCCAGTTCGCCGTACATACCGGCCAGTTGCATCCAGTATTCCGGCTTATCGAACAGTTGCACCATTTTTACCAGCACGTCTTTGACTTTCTCTGGCTGCTTCAGCTCAAAGTAAATTGCGCGCTGTAACACGAACCAGTTTTCACTGACCGCATAGCCTTCTCCTTCGGTCTGCGCGATGGCTTGCTCAATCTGCTCAGCCGCCTTGGCGTATTGCTTGGCCTGATAATAAGCCTGGGCTTTAACGATACGGTTTTTCGCCGGCGTTTCGCCTTGCTGCAGACTGTCCCATTGCTCCAGAGTGGCAATCGAACCGTCAAAGTCGCCCTGCATCAGTTGCAGCTGCGCCAGAGACATCAGAATACCCTGTTCAAAGGACTCCGGAATATTGTCGTAGCTTACTGCCTGTTTGAACGCAGCGATGGCGTCCGCCATTTGCTCCTGACCGTAGTAAGTAAAGCCGTAGAAGTTATACAGCATGGCCAGTTCGTAATCGTTCATCGAGCCGGCTTTGTCTTTGACCTCATCCAGCACGGCGAGTGCTTCTGGCACTTTGCCTGCATCGGCCATTTCCTGGGCGCGGGCTAACTGATCGTAAACCTTGGCGCGCAGGGTAGGGACCTTGCGGGTTTTATATACTTTGGCAGGCTCTGCGGCTTCGGCAATCGAAGAACCAATCACCACAGGTGCGGTCAGCACCGCGGCAGCTACACCCAGCGTCAGCAGGCTACGTACAACATGACTAACTTTGCTCATCATCTTGCTCCGTTAAAGTTCGAATGTGACTTTGACGGTAACACCACCCACTTCGGTGGCCTCACCATTCACTACGCGTGGCTTGTACTTGTACTTCAGTACCGCATCCATGGCGCTACGCTCAAAAATTCCCTGCGGCTCTGCCTGCAGCACAGATGGATCGCGCACCGAACCGTTCTTGGTTACGGTGAATTCCACGATCACCCAGCCTTCGATACCCCGTGACTGTGCCATGCGCGGATAAACCGCTGGCTGACGCACGATAGGCAGGTAATCACCATCACTGGACTCCAGTGACGGGCCACCTTCCAGTCCCATGCCGGTATCCACCGACGCGGTAAAGGTGGTAGAACTGGCGCTGGCTTCCGGATTCGGATTATCCAGTTGCGGCGCTTCCATTTGCGGAGGTGGCTCCTGCGGCTTAGGCGGCTTCTGCGGTTTATTTTCTTTTTGTTTAACCGTTTCTTCCGGCTTGACCCGCACAAAGTCCAGAACACGCCCGGCAGGCGGTTCTTTCATTTGCGTGTCACCGCTTTTGATTAACGATTGCATCAGGTAGAACAGGCCCAGCGTTACTGCACCTGCCAGTACCAATGCAACCACAATGCGTTGAAGGCTCTGCATCATTTACTGCTCTTGCGCCGCGATAGAGACATCTTCGATACCCGCTGCTCGGGCCGCATCCATCACCTTGATCAACACTTCGGTGGTGGATTTACGGTCGGCCTGAATCACCACTGTGCCCTGCGGGTTTTCCGCATGCAGACGTTCGATGTTGGCCTGGACCGCACGCACATCGACCTGACGTTTGTTGATCCAGATTTCACCTTTATCGCTAATCGCAACCAGGATGTTGGCCCGAGGCTTGGCAACCGCAGTGGCTGCATCCGGACGGTTAACGTCGATACCGGCTTCTTTGACAAACGATGCAGTCACAATGAAGAAGATCAGCATGATAAATACCACGTCGAGCATCGGCGTCATGTCGATGTTCGCTTCTTCCTCTTCCACCATGTTCATAAATGACTGTTTCATAATTCTCGTTACTCACCTTTGGTTACGTGAATATCCAGCGCGTCTTCCAAGTGGGCGCGCTCTTTTTTCGCTGTACGGGTTAACCAGGTGGTGGCAAATACGCCGGATAAGGCGCCAACCATGCCAGCCATGGTAGGGATTGTGGCTTTTGATACCCCGGAAGCCATGGAACGTGCACTGCCTGAGCCGGTCATCGACATCACATCGAATACTTCGATCATGCCGGTTACGGTACCCATCAGACCCAGCAGAGGACACAGTGCCACTAACGCCTGAATCACAGGTAAGTTAGATGACAGCGCCATGCTAATCCGCGAGACCGTGGCCTGACGGATTTGGTGCGCATTCCACGAACTATGGTCGGTACGCTGATTCCAGCGCGCCACCGCATCTTTCTTGGCCTGCTTATGCCAGATAAGCAGATACATAATGCGTTCGAGGATCATCAGCCACATCACGAATATCAGGACTCCGATAACCAGCAGCACGGTGCCGCCGGTTTCGGTAAAGTCGCGAATGGCTTCAAAAAATTCCAGCATGAGACTTAGCTCCGCTCAGCTCGCTCGGCGATCACGCCGGCAGCTTGTTCCTGCAGCACGTGGATGATGTTCTTACTACGGGTACTCAGCATGGCGTACAGCAGTGTCATAGGAATGGCCACGACCAGACCCTGTACTGTGGTAACCAGCGCCGTTGAGATACCACCGGCCATCAGTTTCGGGTCACCGGTACCGAACAGCGTGATTTGCTGGAAGGTAATGATCATACCGGTAACGGTACCTAACAGACCCATCAGTGGGGCAACCACAGAGATCATCTTGATCAGCGTCAGGTTGCGTTGCAGGCGTGGCATTTCGGCCAGAATCGCTTCAGTCAGGTGCAGTTCCAGTGCTTCGGTATCGGCATTGGGATGCGCGTCACGGACTTTCATCACACGGCCCAGCGGGTTGTTGTCGCTTGGTACAGAAGACTTAAGTTGCTTGTTCACTTTCTGACGAACCACGAACAGAGTCAGCATGCGCTCCAGGCCTAACAGTAAACCAACCGCACCGACCGCCAGGATGATGTAACCTACCAGACCACCGTAGTCGATACGCTCCATCAGAGTAGGCGCCTGAACCAGCAGGCCCAGAATCGAACCACCGGTTGGATCCATACCGAACTTCACCAGTTCGCCGTTAGAAGCTTCTAACGCGGCTGCGCTGTCCAGGTAACGGTCAATTGGCTGACGTTTCAGTTCCAGTACCGAACCGGTCGCGCCGTCGAATTCCAGATATTTGCCATCTGCAACCATCGCCAGCGGGCCAACACGTACGACAGATTTCTGGTGACGGGTACCGTCCGCTTCCACCACTTCGGTGTCGAAACGGGTGACTTTGCCAGACTCGGTCATTTCACGCTGGATCTCGAACCACACGCGCTCGATTTCTTCAATCGACGCCATCTGTGAACCGGTACCCATTGACTGCGCCAGTTTGTCCAGGAACTCACCACGGCCAGGAATTTGTGCCGATACCATGGAGTTAGCGAACTTAGAGCGGGTATCGCCCGCAACTTGCTGCAGTACACCGAACAATTCTTTCAGTGACCCTTTACGCTCATCTAAGGCGCTTTTCAGGTTGGTCACTTTGATTTCGTTCTCTTCACTTTGGGTTTCCAGCTGACCGGACAGTTTTTCCTGGGCAGTCAGGCGCGCGCGGGCGTCACGCAACATGGCGTCCTGCTCAGCAACCTGAGACGTGAACTCACGCTCACGGGCTTCATTTTGTTTGTACTGTTCAAATTTGCCCTGTTCCAGCTGCTTTAATAATGCATCCAGATCCAACGGCTTGGTTTCCTGCGCGCCTGCACTTAAAGCAACTGCGCCAGCAAACAGACTAATAACCAGACGGTTCACAATGTTTTTCATGGTCATCAAACTCTTATTTAGTAACGGCTACAGGCAGGGTTAACAGGTCTGGCGCAATTTGCTTCTTGGCCATACGTAAACCTTTATTGATTTCGCTGCGATAGGAATCGTCCAGCTCTACCCATTTACCTTCGTTTTGATTCCAGATGCCCTGATGCTGACCATCACGAGTTTGGTAGACCAGTGCGGTACGACCGACGCGCAGGAACTCGACGTTTTGGTCTTTGCCATTAATCTGGTGAACGGCAGTGTAGGCTTCCATTGAACGGCTGAAGTCCATCTCAATCTGGTAGGCTTCCATCACGCGGCGGAATTTTTCCGATGGTGCCACGTCAGCACGATCCATCATTTCGCGCAGGCCTTTCACGCGGTTGGCGCGCTCTTCAGGCAGGAACGGGATATCCAGCGCAATAAACTGCTCCAGACCATCGATCATGCGTAACATTAACGGGGTAATTTGACGCTCAATAACGCTAACCTTATCCATGGCTTCGTTCAGGTCAGTCATTTGCTGTTCCTGACCGGCAATCAGTTTACGCATTTGCAGGTTGTAGACTTCCAGGTCAGCGATCTGCTTGTTCAGCGCTTTAAACTGTTGCAGTTTGCTGTCCATTTGATCGGTGATTTTGTCGATTTTTTCCTGCGTTTTAGCGGCAGAGTCATTAATTGCCTGCGCCTGTTGCATGGCAGGTTTGAGTTCGCTTTCCTGCTGCGCCCCCACGGCGGTTGTCAGCAATAAGCTGCTGGCCAGTAAGCTGAGGGGGAATTTTTTTGAAAATGTCATAAAACATACCCTGAAATAAAAGAAAGCGGCGGCTGCCGGTTCGAATTGCGCACAGGATATGTCAGTTATGTGACACTAATTTTTAAGTTATATGACGGTTATGTGACAGGAAGGGCGAAATGACGGCTAAAATACGCCAGGAAAGATACGCCGGTGGCTGGCACCGGCGTTATACAGATTAGAAATCGTAAGAGTAGGTCAATGAAATGGCCGTACCGACTTCTTTAGAACGTACCACGATGCCAGACTGGGTCACTTCCTGATCTTCACCTAACAGGTTTTTCACCTTCAGGCTGATGCGGGAATTGAAGTCCGGGAAGTAGTTGTACACTAAATCCAGTGAATGGAATGGCTGCTCGTACGCATCTTCACGGTCGGCAACACCGGCAGCGATAATCCGCTCACCGAATACGTTGTAAACCAAAGAGGCAGAGTGCTCACCATTGTCTGAGTCGTAGTTCAGTTGCATATTTACCACGTACTCAGAATGGCCAGTCATTGGCTTGGTCGGATTGGTTAATGTCCCTGCTTGCGCCGGGTCGATAACCGCTTCCGATTTACTCAGTGTCACGTTACCCGAAGCAAAGAATCCGCCCGCAATGTATGACAAGTCATGCAATGCTTCGAATTCCACGCCGTAGACCTCTGCCGAGTCACCATTGACGAAGGTGGCTGAATATTCTTCATCACCGATACGTAAAATGGTTTCGATTGGCGAGTTGATATCTTTGTAGAACGCCGCGACCGAGTAGTTATCACCATTTTCTGCGTAGTATTCATAACGCAGGTCATAGTTTTTAATCGGGCTGCTTTGCAGGCCAACACGACCAAAGGTACGGATATCCGTCAGCGGATCGTAGTAAGTGACCGGCACCACTTCACGCAGGTCCGGACGTACTACGGTTTCACCATATCCGAAACGAATCTGATAGTCCTTGCCGCCGACATAGGTCACCGACAGGGCAGGGTAGATATCGTCTTCCATCAGGCTACCGGCCTCGATTTTCTCTGGTGCATAGAAGATATCCAGATCTTCTTTGGTGAAAATCAAACTGGAGGTACCAATCGAGGTTTGTTTGAAATCTTCGTAACGCAGACCGCCGCTGAAACGCAGGTAGCCTTTGTAGAACACATCAAATGAGAAGTAACCCGCATTGATTTTCTGGGCTGCCAGGTAGTCATCCGCATCCGGTGCGGTAGGCTCGTTAAAGTCGACCAGAATGCGCTGACCATCGATAAAGCTGTCGCTCAGATAACCACTGTTAGCTAAAGGTGACTGGCTGCCATCGTTAATGGTAATGGCCTGACCGGTAGCATTATTGACTGCAAAGCTTGAGGTGCTGTACAGACGGGCACGATCAGTAATGTCGTAACCGGCTTTCAGTTCAAGCTCAAAATTTTCAGTAAACATTGGGTAAGACAGGTTTCCGCCGTAGGAATTTACTCTGTCATCCATCTGGGTGTAAGAGTAAACGACGCGGTTGTCATCACCGGTGATCGATGAGTTGTCCCACACACCGCCTGCGTAGTTATCGCGGAACTTAAACACGGCGTTAACCGGAATATCCGTTGTCGCTTTCGAGCGGGTATATTGCCAATCGGCGCCTAACCCACCGAAATCCAGGAACGTATGCTGACCGACAAACTGAGAAATCTGCAGCTTGCGCTCTTCATAGGTCATTTCGTGAGTGCGGTTTGCGCGATCCTGTCCAACGATAGTGAACACCGTACTGCCCGCCGGGCTTTGCAGGGTGGAGACTTCCGTTTCATCTTCGCTGTCGACCAGGTACAGGTTGGTATACGACACTTTATGGGTGTCATATTTGTAGCCAATGTTGACAACGCCATTGTAACGCTCGTTTTCAGAGGTACTGACAGAGTCTTTGACAGTGTCGTAACACGACGCAGCCGCCTCTTCCAGAGTGTTTAATGTGGTTGCACAGTTTTCCACAGGCGCCTGGGCAATTACACCGGTACGCTTGTTGGCTACGCGCCAGTCTTTGTCGTAAGAGCCAGACGCCATAAAGCCAATGGTACCGCCGAACAAATCTTCGTCGAAGCTGTTACCAATGCTGCCTTTGAGCTTGTAATCCGGATCCAGGGATTTCTCCTGCAAGGCCAGATTGCGTGGCAGTGAGCGCAGCAGGTCATTGTTAATCGCAATGGCTTGCTCGGCGCGAGTAGCTGTTTCGTTATCCTGTAAGTCGCTCAGCTGGATAATATTACCCAGGCCAAAATCACCCTTGTAGAACACAATGGCGTTTTGCAGTGCCTGCGGCATATCGCCGTCCGGACGGTTATAGGTATAACCTTTGTCCGATACCGAGTCGTAACCCAGACCTACTTCCAGTTTGGCGGTAAATTCGCTAGGCACAGATTTCGTGCGAATATCGATGCTACCCCCACCAAATGCCGCTGGCATGGCTGGAGAATAGGCTTTTTGCACCGCCATACTCTCGATAACGCTTGAAGGGATAATATCCAGTGGCAGTACGTTACGGGTTAAATCCGGGCTGGGCACCGCGGCGCCGTTTAAACGGGCACTGGAGTAACGCTCACCTAAACCACGTACATAGATAAACTTGCCATCAACCAACGTCAGACCGGTTACGCGACGTAATGCCGATGCGGCATCGCTGTCACCGGTGCGGGTCATTTGCTCGGCACCGAGAATATCCGCTACGAAGGCCTGAGATTTACGCTCTTCGATGACCGCTGCTGCGCTGCCTTGCAGACGCGAGCCTTTCGTCACCACTTCGTCGATGACGGCATCTTCCTGTTGCTCCTGCGCCATGGCCAGATTGCCTGTGGCAACCAGACTCAGGCTGATCGCAGCCGCTAATTTCTTGATCTTATATTGATTCTTCATCATCAACTCCTCTTCGAATCAAAAAACAGGCGCACCTTGGCGCCTGGTTCCTGAGAAGTTCCAACGATTAGTCTGCGTCTGCCGCAGCAACTGCTGCTTCAACCCATTTGTACCAGTTTGATGAAGTATCCTGGTCAGACACTGCACCGATGTAGGCGGCAGAATCAAAGAAGCTTGAGTCCAGCGTGCTTAAATCATTGGCTGAGATGGTGATATCCGTTGATGCAGTGTTGGTAGAGAAACCGTCTGCTGCCAGTACAGTAGCAGAGGCTGCAATACGCTCGTTGGCACCGCTGTTGTCGAACCAATCAGTCAGAGTAGTACCGGTCAGCGCAGCTGGCTCTTTACCGCTGTTGAACGTACCGTCCGCATCAGCAAACTCAGAGTCACATGCCATTACCGAGTTGTGGAAGGCAATCTTGTCTGCTTGCTTCTCACCGTCGCTTGAGAACGAGATACAGTGAGTTTGTGTCGCGCTGGTTTTGATGATCAGAGCGTTATAAATTTGCGAATTGAATTCATCGTCAAATTTGTAAGCCGTTGATGGATCACCGTCACGCACAGACAGTTCATCTGAGGTAATAACCGTTACGTTAGCTACAGTTGGGTTAGAAGGCGATACTTCGGCAGAAGACGCGCCTTTCACACCGTCAGACTCGAAACCACCGTTACCCATGTGGGCAATAGAACCGTCAGACAGAGTTACGCTACCGTGTTTGATAAACAGGAACTGCGCCTTACCTTGCCAGCCAGCGTCGAAGTCGAAAGAGTCATCCTGGGTATCAGTTACCACGATGTGCTTCAGGGTAGTGGCACCACCGAAGATTTCGATACCGTCATCGAAGCCCTGGTGAATGTGAATGTAATCGAACTCAGAGCCAGAACCTACCGCATTCAGGGTCAGTGAGTTCAGGTCGTCACCTTCGCCGCCTACACGCGGACCAGAACCGGCGTACCAGATTTTCGCCCATTTGATGTTACCGCTAGAGTCTGTATTGTCGTTGCCACCGAAGTAACTAGTGATACCTTCAGAGGCCACGTTACAGGTAGCGCCTGCACGCTCTGCATCAGTACACTGGTCAGTGATACCTTTACCGTTGATGATGATGCCACCCCAGTCTGCGTACAGTGGGCCGTTACCTTCGTTATCGAAACGGTCAAATGCGTTGGCAGAAGTGAAAACGATTGGCTTAGTAGAGGTACCTACTGCCTGAATTTTTGCGCCACGGGCGATACGGATGATGGCTTCACCTGAGCTGAATGCCAACACTGCACCTGGCTTAACTGTCATGGTTGGGCCAACTGCCGGGATAGTGAATCCAGCGCTGGTGTCACCGTCTTCGCCGATTAACAGGGCGTCATCAAACTTGTGCACACCGCCGTTTGGCAGCTCTTCGAACGTGATGTTTGACGTGATTGAAATATTTTTGCTGGCAAAAGAGTCGTTGTACAGACAGTCCAGACCGTCGAACGTCCCTTCTACTGTACCGGCCGCGCTTTCATAGCTTGCACAGGTCACATCTTCACTGGTGCCACCAGTGGTATTGTTAGAGTTATTAACGCTGTTGTCTGTGTAAGTGCTGTTATCGTTAACAGTTGGGGTGATGTTGATATCACCACCACAGCCTACCAGGGCAAGAGCTGAAGCGATGGCAGAAGCTTTGAATAAGCCGGCTAATTTCATGTTGTTCTCCGTTGGGTTTTGCGGATGTGTTTAAAAATTTCGGCAAGACTAACGGAGCGGTGTGACACTTTTGTTACGCAAACAAAATGTCATAAAACATTCATAAACGCCGCTTGAAAATGGTGGGAAGCAGGCTATCTGCGCGAGAACCTTTGGTTCCGCGCCTCGCGCGGTGGATGTAGGCAAGGGGGAAACATATAGTCGTATGGTGAGAGTCAGCTGCTAGCCACTCATTCAACGGCAAGCCACGATGGCGCCGATTGTGCCGTCTTTTGGAAAAACGAATGACAGTTTTGGCTATACGATTGCATGCGCTTGTTAAGTGCGAGCAAACGCGTAAAATCGCCTTTTTTGAATTTGATATTTGCCATTAATGCTGTATGTTTAAACAGTGTTAATGGAGGGTTTTTATGGTTTACGAATATACATCATTAGAGCTTTGCGCTGGTGCTGGGGGCCAAGCGCTTGGCCTTCATCAGGCAGGCTTCAAACATAAGCTATTGATAGAAATAGATAAACCTGCATGTAAAACACTTGAGCTTAATAATGCTACCCATGATTTAGGTTGGGAAAAAATACTTGAGGGTTGCGTTCAACATTTTGCAGAGAACGGTGCGCATGAATATAAGGGAGTTGACCTGGTTGCCGGTGGCGTTCCATGTCCACCATTTTCAAAAGCGGGCAAGCAATTAGGCAAAGATGACGAAAGGGATTTATTTCCAGCAGCATTAAAAATTGTTGAAAAAACAGACCCGAAAGCTGTCATGCTTGAAAACGTTTCTGGCCTACTTGAACCCAAGTTTGATGAATATCGTTCAGGTATTGATAAAAGATTGCACGAAATGGGGTATGAAACTTTTTGGAAGCTGCATAATGCTTCTGATTATGGTGTTCCTCAATTGCGGCCCAGAGTCATATTGGTAGCACTAAGGCCCGAATATGCGAAATTTTTTTCCTGGCCAGATCAATCCATTGAGCCACCTACAGTTGGGGAGGCACTTTATGATTTAATGGCCAGTAACGGGTGGGAAGGTGCGAAATCGTGGAAAAAGAAAGCAAATAAAATAGCACCAACCTTAGTCGGGGGCTCGAAGAAACATGGTGGCCCAGATTTAGGACCAACTAGAGCTAGAAAGGCTTGGCAAGAATTGTATGTCAATGGGTGTATTGTAGGAAATGAACCTCCACAACAAGGTTTTACAGGCTATAAAGATAAAGAAGAATACAAAGGCATGCCATTGATTACTGTGCGAATGGCAGCAAGAATCCAAGGCTTTCCTGATTGGTGGGAATTCTTCGGAAAAAAAACTCCTGCTTACAGACAAGTTGGTAATGCATTTCCCCCACCGGTTGCTAAACACATAGGTAAAAGCATAATAAGCGCATTGGAAGCTGCTAAGTTTAAAAAGGCGGTTTAAATATTATTTTTTATACAAACAAAGTGTTCAGCATTTATTCCCTTAAAACCGAGAGATTTAAGCTTTTTGTTATCCTCTATACTACCTCCCCATAAAATTAAAAGTTCTTCTTGAGCTAGGATGTCCCTGGCTCCACCATTCCCTCTTATCCTTTTCATGTAGTCTTTTTGGCGGGCAACACATTCGACTAATCTTCGCGTAATAATCTCCCCTTGAAAGCTCCTAAAAAGGTTGGCTAATCTAGTTGCACCGCCAGATGGTGAAAGTATTTCATGCCTCAAATCGTCATTCATATGTAAAAAGAAATTCTTTGGTAGAGCTCCATCTTTTACAATCCACAAAATTTCGTTTTTTCCCTCTTTAGAAATAGTTCGCTTACCATCTCTATTTTTTCCTTGATTCAGTACCCGATTTCGGCAGATCAGTAAACCAAAACAGAATGATGACTTATTGTCATTTGCTTGGAGCAATACACAGATCTCGTCTAGGGCTTCACTTGGGATCGTCCAATTTGATCCAATGGTGTTTTTCACATCAACTTCATGACCCCGGACCTTTAGATCTAGTTTATCTCCCTTGTCGAGTCCAAACGTGTCTCGAAACAGAATTTCTACTTTTGTGCCTATGTAAGTTTTTTCGGTCTTCTCAAGTTCATCTAGGCTGAATCTATTAGTTCGAGGCATATCAATAACTTCGTCTAATGAACCACGTAGAATATCTCCAACTATCGATTCTAAATCAGAGTTATCATCTGAAAAGTCTTTAAAAAATTCTATCAGACTCATCAGGGAACTATTGTCGGGATAGGTTGAAAAATATTTATTAAAATATTCTGTATTTTCTAATTCAGACAAAATTTCATCTCAGTAAGTTAAAAAATTGCAGATGGTTAAATGTTTAACTATTTAAAATTAGTTTTTCATTTTACATTTTTAACAGTTATCGTCAGTGATTGCTATATAAAGTATTTGTATAGGTAGACACGGCATCCATGCCGGTTTTCGCCGACTCCCGTCTTG
>NZ_JXSY01000004.1 GCF_004329715.1 Bowmanella sp. JS7-9 | reverse complement strand
CAAAGAGGGTTTGTTCAGACGCAGGTATGTGAATTGATACCTAAAAACGGCGCCAGTCGGCGCCGTTTAGTCTGTGTCTCACGACTGAGTTAGCCTGCAGTAAAATTAACCGCGACAGGTGTCGAGTTTGCGCTGACGCTCACTTCCGCTTGCTGCAGTTGAGTGATGTCATCATCCGCCTCAGGATCATCTACCGTGTCGCAAGACAGCGACAGCGTATAATCACCGGCAGGCACATAACCAATTTCGTAACTGTACGTAGCGGCACCATCAAATGTTACTGTGGTGCTGGCAAACGGCTCTACACCTTCCGCGCCGCCGTTGTCCGCCAGGGTGTTGCTATCCAGCGACACGCCCTGATATAGGTACACAGTCGCTACTGGTGTTGTAATGTCGCTTGGTGCAACGGTACAGCTGTTATTGACCAGGATGGTTTCGTCAACTGTGCCCTGGACATGACCAATCTGATTGTTATCAACCAAACGTACACCACGTGGCTTAAGGAAATAACCGGACTGACCAACTGGGTTGGTCATGGCTTTACGAAGATCAAATTCCAGCGTAAAGCTCAATGTATTACCCAACGCAGCCGTAAATCCATCCAGTTTTAATTCATTGGACGGCACGCTGACATCAATTTTTTCGCCTGTTTCTTTTACTGTGCCATAAGAGCCATCCGCCATCACCAGACGTAACTGGTTATAGGTACCTGGCGCGATACTCACTTCTGATAACAGGGATTCACTGGCCATACCCATATAATCCAGTAAATTAATCCCTACAGTGGCAGGAATTACCTCTCCTGCGTCATTTTTACATACGTCATTGGCGGTAAGCATTTGAGGATCGGTGCCGACAGTGAAGGTGCTGTCGCTGGCGCTGCCATCTGCATGTTTGAGTTCTACCGCGTTAAAACAGACCACAACTTCAGACAAGTCATCTACCGGGGCGTCGCTGATCGCCAACGCAAACGTGGGATTCGGTTGCTCTAACGGTTTGTCGTTACTGCCACCACAACCTGCCAGTACACCAGCAGCAATAAGGGATACAGTGATGAGTTTATGATTCATGTTTACTACCTCATGTTGTTCAATCGGTAGGAGTGTATCCAGAATCATGCCAACTTTATGTTGTCGGTATCAAACCCGGGTATAGATGGGAATATTTGTCTGGCCTTGTGAACTATGGATCGGATATTTCCAAAGTCAGACAAGGCTAATGACCTTAATGCAATCGATAGGGTCTGTTTTAAAAGTTGAGATACCCTAAAGCTGCTTTTCCCACACAGATGCCCACGCCCGAAGCGGATCTAATGTCGTCATTAATGTATTGCCGAGTTCGGTGAGTTGATAGCCAGTGGGAGAGGTGGCCAGCAACCTAGCGTCCGCTAATTGTTTAATACGATTATTAAGTACCGATGGTGACATGTTATCGCAGTTTTCCTGTAGGGTACGAAACGTTTGGGGGCCGGTTCTGAGCTCCCACAAGATCCGCATATTCCACTTGCGTCCCAACAGGTCGAATACCGCCATGATGGCGACACCAGAATGTGAACCTCTTACAGGTTGGTTTGGTAAAGGTGTGTTCATAAGTTTGCTTCTAAAAAAGTAGCAGATTGCTTGCTGTGCCGTTACAATTCGCTACGAAATAAGTAGCAATATACCTTTCAACTAACTAAATAGCGAGGCATAGATGTTTCTGGTCGATATGCATTTTACCGATATGACTAAAATTACGCCGGTATTAACCGAGCAACACAAACAATATTTACATCAAGAGTATCAAACTAATCAATTGATGTTTGGCGGGCGTAAAGTGCCACGTACAGGTGGCATTTTAATTTCTATGCACGCCAGCGAAGCGGAACTGGTGAGCATGTTAGCAGCGGATCCCTTTATCAAAAGTGGCGCAGTGCACTATGAGATTACTGAGTTTGTGCCAGTAATGGCTGCGGCCGCGTACGCGGATTTGGTTATTTAATGCTTTGGATAGAGAAATAAAAAAGGGCAGTCTGAACGCTGCCCTTTTTATCGCCTGAGGGACGACGCCAAATTGCTTCTGCCTCGGTTGAACCTTCGGCACAATACTGTTGACTGACATAAAACCGGGACTGCGGCGGTGATTTTTTATGCGGCAATATGTTTCAGCTGTTTTATCGGTATAATGGCGCAGCTGTACCTTGTTAGGATTAGCCAGTTTGATGTAGGTGCCTTTGGTAATGAGGAAAATTGCGTTTGTTTACGTGCTGTGTCTTCACGTAGTGATTGTGTTAATGCTGAAATACACTGACTTGATTAGTCAGGTTTTTAGCGTGTCTGAGTCACAGTCGAACGAGTTCACCCGTCATTATGAAACCATGACTGCGTTTCACTCCAGAATTGACAATAATTTAACCGAAGGGTCAGTCATCTTCATCGGTGATAGCCACGTTCAGGGGCTTGCCGTAGCAGCGGTAACAGATAAGGCGGTGAATTATGGAATTGGTAATGATACCACGGTAGGGGTGCTGCGAAGGGTCAAAGAATATCGCTCTTTATCCAAGAGCAGCGCCGTTGTACTGGAGATTGGTTTTAATGATTTACGCTTTCGCAGCAACACTGAAATCCTCACTCAATACAACCAAATTCTAACGCAATTACCTGATAACATTGGGGTGGTTTTGTGTGCCGTGCACCCAGTCGGCCAAAGTAAGCATGACTTATTTAATCACAGAATTCATGCATTGAATGGGGAATTACGTGATTTGAGCCAGCAGTTTGACCACGTTACTTTTCTTGATGTTTTCGAAGACAAACTGGCGCCAGGCGGATTT
This sequence comes from Bowmanella sp. JS7-9, assembly GCF_004329715.1. GTDB lineage: Bacteria > Pseudomonadota > Gammaproteobacteria > Enterobacterales > Alteromonadaceae > Pseudobowmanella > Pseudobowmanella zhangzhouensis. Next base: position 5,860 of record NZ_JXSY01000004.1, on the reverse strand, counting down.
ATGCCAGCAGACTATCAACTGGCGGACGCCATTCATTTATCAAAAAAAGGCAATGAAATCTGGATATCAGCCTTAAGGAAAAGTCTGGAAAATATACGATGAAGAGAATTAGTTATTTAGATGGTCATCGCGGTATTGCGATTTTGTTGGTGATTGCATTCCACGCGTTTGCGTCTCGGCCTGAAATAATGCCGTATGGTGATGCATTTGGTGAGTTTCCGTTATTTAAGTTTGGTTATCTGGGTGTGCATTTATTTTTCCTGATTTCAGGATTTGTGATTTTCATGTCGTTGGATAATTCAAAAAACGCAGGGAGTTTTATTTACCGGCGTTGGTTGCGACTATTTCCGGCCATGTTGGTATGTTCGTTAATTATATACGCCACCGCCGGATTTTTTCACGAGAGACCTAAAGGTCAACCCGAACTTAAAGACCTAATAACAGGCCTTTCATTTGTTGAACCATATATCTGGGCTAAGTTAACCGGCTTGAAACTGTCCAGTATTGAGGGTGCCTTTTGGTCGCTGTACGTAGAATTTAAGTTTTATCTCGCCGCTGCGATTATTTACTTCACTGTAGGCAGAAAATATTTAGTGGTGTCTGTTTTTCTGTGTTTTATCATGTGGCTAGTCAGTCGCTACTTGTCCGAAACGCTGGCAATCCAATCTTTTTCGGTATTCCACACGATTACTCATACACTTGGCTTTCAATATTTTGGCTGGTTTGCGGCTGGTGCAGCGTATTACTCCTACTTAAAAACCGATAACGTAAAATGGTATGTGACGGGCATAATGATTTCGATTATTAGTGCAATTGTCGAAGGTGGTTTTAACCCGATACCCAGTTTTGCTGCCGTTGTTGTTTCAATGTTTTTTGCGCTTTCTATTGTTAATCAAAAGCTGCAGGCGCTAATCAGTAATCGTCTTTTTTTGTTTTTCGGTGTGATCAGTTATCCACTGTATTTGCTACATGAAAATATGATGATATCGATAACAATTAAACTGAATCACTTGGTGGGGCTTGTGCCTAGCTTTGTCTATCCGTTGGTTGCTATTGCTCTAATCAGTCCACTGGCTCTTTACATTGCGAAGGTAATCGAACCCAAAGTGAAAGGCCTACTGATAAAACTGTTTGCATCTCTGAATGTGTTTAAAACAGTCAGGGGATAATAATCGTATCTTACTATTTCCTCGTCCTGCCGCATGTGTTGCTGCTAGTCGTTAAATTTTTTCAATTAAAAAGGCAGATAAATATATCTGCCTTTTTAATTAAGGGTCGGAGGGACTCTCGGGAGTAGACTATTCCTGCTCGTCGTCTTCATCATCCACGCGTACTGCCCACAAGTCGTGTTCATCGGCATGAATGATTTGTGCCCAGATTTTCTCGCCCGGTTTTACATCGAATTCGTCAGTCAGATAGACCTTACCATCGATCTCTGGCGCATCCATGTAGGTACGGCCAACCGCGCCTTCCGAGGTGACTTCGTCAATCAGTACCTGGAACTCCAGACCTATTTTGTCTTGCAGTTTTTGCGCGCTGATTTCGCTTTGTTTTTGCATAAAGCGTTGCAGACGCTGTTGCTTGATCTCTTCTGGTACCGGATCGGGTAAATCATTGGCAGTGGCGCCTTCGACTTCAGAATAGGTAAAACAGCCAACACGATCTAACTGGGCTTCTTCAAGGAAATCCAACAGGATTTGGAAGTCTTCTTCGGTTTCACCCGGGAAGCCAACGATAAAGGTTGAACGGATCACCAGTTCCGGACATACCTGTTTCCAGGCTTTGATGCGCTCCAGTGTGCGCTCAGCTGCTGCCGGGCGTTTCATCAGCTTCAGAATACGCGGGCTGGCATGCTGGAACGGAATATCCAGATACGGCAGAATTTTACCCTGTGCCATTAACGGGATGACCTTATCTACCGAAGGGTAAGGGTAGACATAGTGCATACGCACCCAAATCCCCATCTCACCGAGTTTTTCTGCCAGGCCAAGCATGTCGGTTTTTACCGGCATACCATTCCAGAAGCCGGTACGGTGTTTAACATCGACGCCATAAGCACTGGTATCCTGCGAAATCACCAGTAATTCCTGTACCCCGGCATTTTTAAGGCGGGTGGCTTCGTCCAGCACTTCGCCAATTGGGCGGCTGACCAAATCACCGCGCATTGACGGAATAATGCAGAAGGTACAACGGTGGTTGCAGCCCTCCGATATTTTTAAATAAGCAAAGTGGCGCGGCGTTAATTTCACGCCGTGATCCGGGATGAGATCCTGAAACGGGTTATGGCTGGGTTTAGGCAGGTGTTCGTGAACCTGTTCAACCACGCTTTCATAGGCATGAGGGCCGGTAATCGCCAGCACATTAGGGTGAACTTCACGGATGTCGTCTTCTTTAACGCCCAAACAGCCGGTAACGATAACTTTGCCGTTTTCTCGCAGCGCTTCGCCGATGGTGTCTAATGATTCTTGTACCGCGGTGTCAATAAAACCACAGGTATTAACGATAACCAGGTCCGCATCGTCGTAGCTGGGCACTACATCGTAACCCTCAGTGCGAAGTTGGGTCAGAATACGCTCAGAGTCCACCAGGTTTTTCGGGCAACCTAAGCTTACAAACCCAATACGCGCATTACCTGCCGTGGCGTCGCCGCGCTGCTCTGCCAGCACTTTTTGTGGCGTTTCCAGCGTGGTGGTTTGTTTAGGATCGAATTTTTCAACTGTCATGGTGTACCCGAATTACAAAGGCCCAAATTTTAGGAGCGCGGATTATACATGAACCCGCGCGTAATACACAGACAGATGAGTGTAGCGGAAGGTAAGCCGTTTAGCGTTTGCTTTGCCAAAGCCATAGGCCGCTGAGCAGCATGGCGATAATCAGCAGGCCAATCACATCCCAAAACCAGATGGCCCAGCTGCCAAACAAGCGGCCACTGTGCAGATCCAATAACACGCGCTCCCAGTTCAGGTGCTGGCTTCGCGCCAGTAACACCATATGCTCGGGGGTATTTCCGTCGGGCTCAGACCAGACTATCTCTGCATTTGCGTGTGCGCGCGTCCAGCTTAGGAATTCATCTTCGGACAGCCAGTTGCCCTCTGGGGTGCGCAGGAGCGGGGATTGCTGTACCTGTCCCAGGCCGGTGATTGGCGTAGGCAAACCACTGGCGCTATCCAAGGTATCAATCAACTGACCGCCAGGGCTCAGCCAGATGAGCTGCTGTTGGCTGGCAACAAACCAGCCTTGTTCGGTAGCAACCGCCGCAATTAGCGGGTAGGCACTTTCCCATATCAGTTGTTCGTCTAGCAATACACGACTATCGGCGAGGGTGAGGTGTCGCTGCTGATAGGAAAATGTTTGTAACGCATGGGGGGCGCCTATGCCGTAAACGTCGAGCAAGAGCTTATTTTTGACCGGCGTACGATCCAGCCCTAATTGATTGGCATGATTAATCAGCATGCCTGTCACGGTGATCAAGAGTAAAAATAACGCTATCGCTACGCCAATTCGACGGTGCCAGACACGAAATGTCTTTTTACCCGCGTTACGTTTCATTTGCTTTGCGTTACCTTGTTGTGCAGATAGAGCGCCAGACGCGATAATTTAGTCAGTGCCCGCACGGACAGCGTCGCGCCAGTTATACCATCAATGTGTTGGTCAAGCTGTAACTCGTTATCCAGCCGGGTGTCGATAAACTGATTGGTGAAAAAGTCATGGCGCACTTCATCGCCGCGGCTTTCGCGATAAATGAGTACCTTAACCTGCTGAATTTGTGAATTTTTAATGTGGATCCCGACGGTAATAGGGGATTCTTTACCGATTTCATCCATGATCCAAACGGTTTGATCTTGCTCGCGCCAGTATTTTACGCGCAACTTTTCATAGCGCCGGGCCATGATCTGGTCAATATCATCTTTGACACTGTCATCCAGCCAGATAACCGCAGGTTTTGGGACGCTGCCGAGCGCCTGCTGAATAAATTCTGCAGGGGTTAAATACACGTCCTCTGCCTGTGCGGTAGCGCAGAGTAATGATGCTAACAGAATAAATAATCGTGCCATCATGGGATCAAACACGGGGGCAAAAGCCCCCGTCAGTCATCAGAACTGGTAACCGACACCCAGGTTGAAGCCATCGGCATCGGCGGCACCACCCTGAGATTCGATATCGAATTTCAGTACCACATCTTCATGCAGCCAGTAATTGATACCAATGTTGGTTTGGGTTTTTTCCGTATCGGCGCTATCACCGGCATTGTTGTCCCATGCGCTATAACGGGCAAATACACCAAACTGATCATTCAGTTTATAGGAAGGTTCGATATAGAAACCCGTTTGCTTATCGCGTCCTACCGCAGCCGCATCGGCACCGTCGACATTCCACTGTGCATATAACGCACGCACGCTGAATTGATCAACGCTGTACACACCGTGCGCAGTAAACAGGGTTGCCGCTGCTGCGTCATCCAATGTGCCTTGGCTCAGGTCTGACTGATATACCAAAGAGGCACCCAGTTCCAGACCAGGAATCGCGGTATAACGAATTCGTGCCGTATAGGCTAAATCATTCGCGGTTGCTTCAGATACCTTCTGGCGGCCGTTACGGATTTTAAACGCGTTGCTGCCGTCTACCGGCGTGGCTAAGCCTGAGGTGATGGCGGTATCCAGTGCCAGTCCTGGCGCAAGTTTAAAGTTTGCACCGATACCTGCTTCCCACCAGGTGGTCGGCAGAATGTCTTTTTCTACCGGGTTACGCTCAACACCATAGAACGTTGGCGGCTCATGGGTTTCATTGATCAAGCCAACCGGCATCAGGAACAAACCGGCTTTGGCGGTGACTGTGTCGCTAAAGTCGTGCTCTACGTAAGCCTGCTCCAGCTCTACTTCACCGTGCTTACCTTCACCTGCCAGTGCGTGTTCCAGTTCCAGCTCAGATACGAAGCGGGTTTTGCTGTCAAACTCATGGTTGAAGAACAATACGAAACGGTGAAAGTCCATCTCACGGGTCTTTTCGTCGGTTTTGTTGTTAGTGATGTTGTTGTAATGCAGTTCACCGTAACCACCGATAGTGGTGGCAGACTTGCTGGCTGTTTGTTGAGATTCAACCGCATCGGCAACTAATTCCGCACGTTTCTCGGAGGCTTCTAAACGACGCTCTAATGCTTCTAACGCCTTTTTCTGTTCGGCGATTAACGCGCGTAGTTCATCCGTTTCCTGATTGGCGAATACGGCTGAACTGGAGAGGGCAGTCATTAAACTGGCAGCTAACAATGTCTTTTGCATGGGTGTCCTTTACATCGACCTTGGAAAATTCGCGGCAAGGATAACCATTCTCATTTATAAATGCAAACAGTTCGCATTAACATTTGGTGTAAATAGGTGAATACAGGCTGGTGTCGAGCTAAAAAACGCCGGATTATCCGGCGTTGTTGATGGTGAAGCGCGCGATGTCCTGACTGATTTGCCGTAATGTTTGGGTAATACGTTCCGATACCTGTTGCATTTGGCGTGCCTGGCCCAGGGTTAGCTGACTTTGCTCAGCAATGGAGTTCAAGCCGGATTTAACCGTACCGGACTGTTGCTGCTGACGGTTGACCGCGTCAAATACCGCTTTGTTTTGATCGCTTATTTGTGCAAAGGCCTCATTCAGTTCGCTGATAAAAGTTTGTGATTGACGGATGTTGCTCATGCTCTGCTGAGCTTGTTCCTGACCCGTTGCCATGGCAGCCACCGCGTTATCCGCCGATGTTTGTAACTGCTTAATGCTTTCTGAGATCTGCTTGGTCGATTGCTGGGTTTTGGTCGCCAGCGTGCGTACCTCATCCGCAACCACAGCAAAGCCACGTCCGGACTCACCTGCGCGGGCA
>NZ_JXSY01000038.1 GCF_004329715.1 Bowmanella sp. JS7-9 | reverse complement strand
TCAAACTTTTCTTTTGCCATTTTTCCAGTTTCCTAAGTTAAAAGTCCGGTCCCCTGCGAAACAGTTTACCGGACCAGACCTTCATTAAGATAGTCGAGCTTCAATAATAGCCTTCGCCGCGTTATTCGGCATTTCGGCATAATTAAAGAATTCCATTGAGTAGGAAGCACGTCCTTGCGTAGCAGAACGTAAATCCGTCGCATAACCAAACATTTCAGCCAGTGGCACTTTCGCGCGCACAATCTTAATGCCGGCTACACCGTCTTCCATACCTTCGATGATGCCACGACGACGGTTTAAGTCGCCTACCACGTCACCCATCCAGTCTTCCGGTGTGGTTACTTCCACCTTCATCATCGGCTCAAGTAACACAGGGTTCGCTTCCGCGCATCCTTTCTTAAAGCCCATTGAGCCAGCGATTTTAAACGCCATCTCAGAAGAGTCAACATCATGGTATGAACCGTCATATAACGTCACTTTGACATCCAGAACCGGATAGCCGGCGAGAACACCGTTTTGCATCTGTTCCTGGATGCCCTTGTCGACTGCCGGGATATATTCTTTTGGAACTACCCCGCCGACAATGGCGTTAACAAATTCATAGCCTGCGCCTTCTTCATTAGGCTCAACTTTCAGCCAAACATGGCCGTATTGACCGCGACCACCAGACTGGCGCACAAACTTACCTTCGACTTCAACAGCCTTACGGATCGTTTCGCGATATGCCACCTGCGGTTTACCCACGTTACATTCAACTTTGAACTCACGCTTCATGCGGTCAACGATGATGTCCAGATGCAACTCACCCATTCCGGAGATGATGGTTTGACCGGTTTCTTCATCGGTTTTGACCCGGAAAGAAGGATCTTCTGCGGCCAGCTTACTGAGCGCGATACCCATTTTTTCCTGATCTGCCTGCGATTTAGGCTCAACCGCCACAGAAATCACTGGCTCTGGGAAGTCCATGCGCTCAAGAATAATGATGTGATTCGGGTCACACAGTGTGTCACCGGTCGTTACATCCTTCAGCCCGATCGCAGCGGCGATATCGCCGGCACGAACTTCTTTGATTTCTTCACGGCTATTGGCATGCATCTGAACGATGCGGCCAAAGCGCTCACGCTTGCTCTTCACCGGGTTATATACGGCATCGCCGGTATTCACCACGCCAGAATAGCAACGGAAGAACGTCAGTGTTCCTACAAATGGGTCGGTTGCAATTTTAAACGCCAAAGCTGAAAACGGCTCGTTGTCGTCAGCGTGACGTTCGGCTTCGGTTTCTTCCGCATCGTCCAGATGTCCCTTAATAGCAGGAACGTCGACCGGCGCAGGCAAAAACTCGATTACCGCATCCAATACCGCCTGCACACCTTTGTTCTTAAATGCAGAACCACAGGTCGCCAGCACGATCTCATTATTGAGAGTACGGATACGTAAGCCTTGTTTAATTTGTTCTTCTGTCAGCTCACCGCTTTCCAGATAGGTATCCATCAGTTCATCGTTGGCTTCCGCCGCTGCTTCGACCATTTCGGTTCGAAACGCTTCAGCACGATCAAGCAGATCAGCCGGAATGTCTTCATAAGTGAAGGTCATGCCCTGATCAGACTCGTTCCAGTTGATGTACTTCATTTTGATAAGGTCGATGACCCCTTTGAAGTTCTCTTCTGCGCCAACGTTTAACTGAATAGGCACACAGTTTGCGCCTAAACGGTTACGAATCTGTTTAACAACACGCTCAAAATCCGCACCGGCACGGTCCATCTTATTGACGAACACCATGCGAGGTACGTGATATTTATCGGCTTGTCGCCATACGGTTTCTGACTGAGGCTCTACACCGGATGTGCCACAGAACACCACCACCGCGCCATCCAGTACACGTAATGAACGCTCTACCTCAATGGTAAAGTCTACGTGTCCCGGCGTATCGATGATATTAACGCGATGTTGTTCGAACTGTTGCTGCATACCGGCCCAGAAACAGGTAGTAGCAGCGGAGGTGATTGTGATCCCCCGCTCCTGCTCTTGCTCCATCCAGTCCATGGTTGCCGCACCATCGTGTACTTCACCGATTTTGTGCGACATGCCTGTATAGAACAATACCCGCTCTGTGGTCGTGGTTTTACCCGCATCTACGTGAGCGCAAATACCGATATTACGGTAGCGCTCAATAGGGGTTTTACGAGCCATAGTAGCCTCTTATTACCAACGGTAATGTGCGAATGCTTTGTTCGCTTCTGCCATACGGTGTACGTCTTCACGTTTCTTAACCGCAGCGCCTTTGTTATCAGCGGCATCCAGCATTTCAGCAGCCAGACGGGCAGCCATGGATTTTTCACCACGCTTACGAGCAGCATCTACCATCCAACGCATACCCAGTGCGTTACGACGCACAGGACGTACCTCAACAGGTACCTGGTAAGTAGAGCCACCTACGCGGCGAGATTTAACTTCCACGGTAGGGCGGATGTTATCGAGCGCTTCTTCGAATACATCCAGGTGCGACTTGCCGGTTTTTTCAGCAACGATGTCTAATGCACCGTATACGATTTTCTCAGCAGTAGATTTTTTGCCGTCTAACATGACGACGTTCATGAATTTAGCCAGTAATTCTGATCCGAACTTAGGATCTGGTAGGATTTTGCGTTGACCTACGACTCGTCTTCTAGGCATTGTAAATTCTCCGTTAGGTTCAGGGATTACCCAAAACGTTACTAATTAAAAAAGTTTGGCCTTACTTACGGAGAACCGTTAAGACTTGGGCCGTTTCGCGCCGTATTTAGAACGGGCTTGGCGACGGGCGTTAACACCTGAGCAGTCCAAAGTACCGCGAACAGTGTGGTAACGAACACCTGGTAAATCTTTCACACGACCACCACGGATAAGAACAACGCTGTGCTCTTGCAGGTTGTGGCCTTCACCACCGATGTATGAAGAAACTTCAAAACCGTTGGTTAAACGAACACGGCATACTTTACGCAGTGCAGAGTTCGGCTTCTTAGGCGTAGTAGTATATACACGAGTACATACACCACGACGCTGTGGGCAAGCTTCCAGAGCAGGCACGTTGCTTTTCACAACGGCTTTCTGGCGCGGCTTGCGCACTAACTGGTTAACTGTTGCCATTAAATAGCTCCTGGTTAAATTACTAAACTACTGTGATAAATCGCGGTTTGTTTTGGCGTCCAAATAAGCGCAGGCCAAAAACAAAAATTCCGCACACCCTAAAATTAGGGTCGCGGAATTCTATAGATCAACAAGTGTGCTGTCAACTGAACAAAGATTCAGCTAACAGCATATTGATGAGACGTCAGCCCTTATTCGGCCGCGTCTTCGCCGTCACTTACTTCTGCATTCAGTGCTTCAGACAATGCCGCTTCAGCTTCGCTGGCTGCCATAGATGGCATTACCATACCAGCTGCTTTGCGTGCATGACGTTTCTGATGGTAAGCGAAACCGGTACCCGCTGGGATCAAACGACCCACGATAACGTTTTCTTTCAGACCACGCAGATCGTCTTCTTTGCCCTGTACTGCTGCTTCGGTCAGTACGCGAGTGGTTTCCTGGAACGATGCCGCAGAAATGAAAGACTCGGTAGACAGTGACGCTTTGGTGATACCCAGTAACTGGATTTCATATTGCGCCGGGATCTTACCTTGTTTTTCCAGATCACGGTTGGCGATCTTCACAGTGGACACTTCCAGCTGCTCGCCTTCCAGGAACTTACTGTCACCCGGATGCGTAATCAAACACTTACGCAGCATCTGGCGGATAACCACTTCGATGTGCTTGTCGTTGATTTTTACACCCTGCAGACGGTAAACGTCCTGAACTTCGTTCACGATGTAGTTAGACACCGCGCTAACACCACGCAGACGCAGAATATCGTGTGGAGACTCTGGACCATCGGCGATAACTTCACCGCGTTCCACTTTTTCCCCTTCGAATACGTTCAGCTGACGCCACTTAGGAATCATCTCTTCGTATTGCTCACCATTTTCCGGCGTGATGACCAGACGTTTCTTACCTTTGGTTTCTTTACCGAAACCAATGGTACCGCTCACTTCAGCAAGGATCGCAGGCTCTTTCGGCTTACGGGCTTCGAACAAGTCAGCAACGCGTGGCAGACCACCCGTGATGTCGCGTGTTTTCGAGCTCTCTTGTGGGATACGGGCGATTACGTCACCGGCTTTCGCTACCTTGCCATCGCTGGCTTCGATAGTGGTAAAGCTTGGCAGACGAATTTCCTGCATACCGAACTCATCGCTATCTACGATCAGTTTTGGCTCTTTGGCTGTGTACTTAGTCAAGTCCTTAACAACCACACGGCTCAGACCAGTCAGTTCATCTTGCTGAGTCTCAGTGTTCGAGTCGTCGATATCCGAGAAAGTGATCTTCGCATCACGCTCTACCACGATTGGGTGCGAGTGCGGATCCCAGTTGGCTACGATGTCACCCGGTTTAACGGATGCATTGTCGTCAACTGTCAGAATCGAACCGTATGGTACTTTATAGCGCTCTTTCTCGCGGCCGTGCTCGTCAGTTACCGTCAGTTCGGTTGAACGAGATACGATTACGATCTTGCCATCTGAATTGCGTACGCTCTTGGCGTTTTGCATTTTCAGAGTACCTTCGGTCTTCACCTGTACGCTGCTTTCAGCAGACGCTCGAGATGCCGCACCACCAATGTGGAACGTACGCATCGTCAGCTGTGTACCTGGTTCACCGATTGACTGTGCAGCGATTACACCCACAGCTTCACCAACGGATACCATGTGACCACGGGCCAAATCACGGCCGTAACACTTAGCACACACACCGAAGTCGTTATCACAGGTGATAACCGAGCGAACTTTCACTTTATCGATGGAGTTGTCTTCTAACAGGTTAACCAGCGCTTCATCCAACAGGGTGTTACGCTCAACCAGTACTTCATCAGTACCTGGCTTAAGGATGTCCTGTGCCACTGTACGACCCAGTACGCGCTCACGCAGCGGCTCAACAACGTCACCACCTTCAATCAGCGGGGTCATGTCAACACCTTCGAAGGTGCCGCAGTCGTCGTTGTTAATTACCAGATCCTGCGCCACGTCAACCAAACGACGAGTCAGGTAACCTGAGTTCGCAGTTTTCAATGCGGTATCGGCCAAACCTTTACGCGCACCGTGGGTTGAGATGAAGTACTGCAGTACGTTCAGACCTTCACGGAAGTTCGCCGTGATTGGCGTTTCGATGATTGAGCCATCTGGCTTAGCCATCAGACCACGCATACCCGCTAACTGACGAATCTGAGCTGCACTACCCCGGGCGCCGGAGTCGGCCATCATATAGATTGAGTTAAACGAGATTTGATCTTCATCCTGACCTTCACGGTTTTTCACCGTTTCAGTTTTCAGGTTGTCCATCATGGCCTTCGCAACTTTTTCGTTAGCGTTTGACCAGATATCGATAACTTTGTTGTAACGCTCACCGGCGGTTACCAAACCTGACTGGAACTGTTCCTGAATTTCAGCAACTTCGGCTTCTGCCGCTTCAATCAGATCTTTCTTGGCATCCGGGATAACCATGTCATCCATACCAACTGACACACCCGCGATCATCGCGTAGTGGAAACCGGTATACATTACCTGGTCAGCTGCGATTACAGTGTCTTTCAGACCCAGACGACGGTAACACTCGTTCAGCATGCGCGAGATTTGCTTCTTACCCATGGCCTGGTTGATCAGCTCAAATGGCAGACCTTGTGGCAGGATAAGAGACAGGATCGCACGACCAACAGTGGTATCAACCAGCGTCATTTTCTCAGTTTTGTTACCCGCTTCATCAACATCGAATTCGCGAATACGTACTTTAACGCGGCTGTGTAATTCAGCTTCGCCAACACGATAGGCTTTTTCAGCTTCGTGGGCGTTTTTGAATACCATGCCTTCGCCTTTGCCGTTTACTTTGTCACGGGTCATGTAATACAGACCCAAAACAACGTCCTGTGAGGGAACGATGATTGGCTCACCGTTAGCAGGCGACAGAATGTTATTGGTCGACATCATCAACGCACGGGCTTCTAACTGGGCTTCCAGTGTCAGCGGTACGTGAACAGCCATTTGGTCACCGTCGAAGTCCGCGTTGTAGGCCGCACACACCAGTGGGTGCAACTGAATCGCTTTACCTTCGATCAGGGTTGGTTCGAATGCCTGGATACCCAAACGGTGCAACGTTGGTGCACGGTTCAATAATACCGGGTGCTCGCGAATAACTTCGTCTAATACGTCCCAAACCTCTGGTGCTTCGCGCTCAACCAGCTTCTTAGCTGCTTTGATGGTGGTAGCCAGACCACGGCCTTCTAATTTGCCGTAGATAAATGGCTTGAACAGTTCCAGAGCCATTTTCTTCGGCAGACCGCACTGGTGCAGACGCAGAGTTGGACCTACGGTGATAACCGAACGACCAGAGTAATCTACACGCTTACCTAACAGGTTCTGACGGAAACGACCTTGCTTACCCTTGATCATATCAGCAAGAGATTTCAGAGGACGCTTGTTTGAACCAGTGATAGCACGACCACGACGACCGTTATCTAACAGGGCATCTACCGCTTCCTGCAACATACGTTTTTCGTTACGTACGATGATATCTGGCGCAGCCAGATCCAACAGGCGCTTCAGACGGTTGTTACGGTTGATAACGCGACGATACAAATCGTTCAGGTCTGAGGTAGCGAAACGGCCACCATCCAGTGGAACCAATGGACGCAGATCTGGCGGCAGTACCGGCAGAACAGTCATGATCATCCACTCTGGCTTGTTGCCAGACAGCTGGAAAGATTCCAGTAATTTCAGACGCTTAGTGATTTTCTTACGCTTGGTTTCAGAGTTAACAGTCGGTAACTCTTCACGCATGGAAGCTACGTCGCCATCAACGTCCAGCGCTTTAAGCAGATCGAATACTGCTTCGGCACCCATCTTGGCTTCGAATTCATCACCATGCTCTTCCAGTGCATCCAGATATTCTTCTTCTGTCAGCAGCTGGCTACGTTCCAGCGTAGTCATACCTGGCTCAGTCACCACGTATGATTCAAAGTACAACACGCGTTCAATATCACGCAGTGTCATGTCCAGCATCAAACCGATACGGGACGGCAGTGATTTCAGGAACCAAATGTGCGCAACCGGGCTCGCCAGTTCAATGTGACCCATACGGTCACGACGAACTTTCGCCAAGGTAACTTCAACGCCACATTTTTCACAGATTACACCGCGGTGTTTCAGGCGTTTGTACTTACCGCACAAACACTCATAGTCTTTTACCGGACCAAAGATACGCGCACAGAACAGGCCGTCACGCTCAGGCTTGAAGGTACGATAGTTAATGGTTTCCGGCTTTTTAACTTCACCATAGGACCATGAACGGATCATGTCCGGAGAAGCCAGACCGATTCGAATATTATCGAACTCTTCGGTCTTATTTTGTTGCTTGAGAAACTTTAATAAATCTTTCACTTTTGTCTCCCTGCGGAGTCGCTAAACTCTGGGAGCCCGAAGGCTCCCGCACCTGAATGCTCAAGACGAGCGGCTTATTGTTCTTCCAGTTCGATGTTGATACCCAGTGAACGGATTTCTTTCAGCAATACGTTGAAAGACTCCGGCATACCAGGTTCCATACGATGGTCGCCATCCACAATGTTCTTATACATTTTGGTACGGCCGTTCACGTCATCGGACTTAACAGTCAACATTTCCTGCAGGGTGTATGCTGCACCGTATGCTTCCAGTGCCCACACTTCCATCTCACCGAAACGCTGACCACCGAACTGAGCTTTACCGCCAAGAGGCTGCTGAGTAACCAGGCTGTAAGAGCCGGTTGAACGCGCGTGCATCTTGTCGTCTACCAAGTGGTTCAGTTTCAGCATGTACATGTAACCAACGGTTACCTTACGCTCAAACGCGCGACCGGTACGACCGTCAAACAGTACGATTTGACCATCTTCTGGAATGTCAGCCAGTGCCAACAGGTCTTTGATTTCGCGCTCGTGCGCACCATCAAATACCGGCGTAGCAATCGGCAGACCTTTACGCAGGTTTTCAGCCAGACGCTTCACTTCGTCATCTGAGAAGTCATCGATATCAACTTCCTGCTCAGATTTACCGACGTTGTACACTTCTTTCAGGAAGCTACGTAACTTAGCCAGTTCTTGTTGCTCTTTGATCATGCGATCAATCTTGGCACCAATACCGTGCGCAGCCATACCCAGGTGAGTTTCCAGGATCTGACCGATGTTCATACGCGAAGGTACACCCAGCGGGTTCAGTACGATATCAACTGGCGTACCGTTCTCATCATATGGCATGTCTTCGACAGGCATGATGGTAGAGATAACACCTTTGTTACCGTGACGACCGGCCATCTTGTCACCAGGCTGGATACGACGTTTAACTGCCAGGTAAACCTTAACAATTTTCAGCACGCCAGGTGCTAAGTCGTCGCCTTGCGTGATCTTACGGCGCTTCACTTCAAACTTCTTGTCGAAGTCTTCTTTGATTTCCGTGTACTGATCAGCGATTTGCTCCAGATCGGCTTGTGCATCTGCATCAGACAGGCTGATGTCGAACCACTTCTCGCGCGGCAGGCTGTTCAGCTTATCTGCACTGGTACCGGCTTTTTCAAGCAGGTTGCGAGCACGGGCAAAGATACCATCCGCCAGGATACCGAATTCGTCAGACAGGTCTTTCTTAACCTGACGTAACTGCATGTCTTCGATTTCCAGCGCACGCTTGTCTTTTTCAACACCGTCGCGGGTGAAGACTTGCACGTCGATTACGGTACCGTGTACAGAGTTAGGTACGCGCAATGAAGTGTCTTTCACGTCAGACGCTTTTTCACCGAAGATAGCACGCAGCAGTTTTTCTTCTGGCGTCAGTTGCGTTTCGCCTTTAGGCGTTACTTTACCAACCAGAATGTCGCCGCCTTTCACTTCAGCACCGATATAAACTACGCCAGACTCATCCAGTTTACCCAGCGCAGACTCACCTACGTTTGGAATATCCGCAGTGATTTCTTCTGGCCCAAGCTTGGTATCACGCGCGATACAGCTCAGTTCCTGAATGTGAATGGTAGTGAAACGGTCTTCCTGAACAACGCGCTCAGATAACAAGATCGAGTCTTCGAAGTTAAAACCGTTCCAAGGCATGAACGCGATACGCATGTTCTGACCCAGTGCCAGCTCACCTAAATCGGTGGATGGACCATCAGCCAGTACGTCGCCACGCACAATCGGGTCGCCTACGCTACAGGTTGGCTTCTGATTAATACAGGTGTTCTGGTTAGAACGGGTGTACTTAGTCAGGTTGTAGATGTCGATACCCGCTTCGCCGGCTACAGTCTCTTCTTCGTTAACTTTGATAACGATACGAGACGCATCAACGTAATCTACCGTACCACCACGTTTGGCAACCACAGTTACACCAGAGTCAACTGCGATAGTTTTTTCCATACCAGTACCAACCAGCGGCTTGTCAGCGCGCAGAGTAGGTACAGCCTGACGTTGCATGTTCGCACCCATCAAGGCACGGTTAGCATCGTCGTGCTCCAGGAATGGAATCAGGCTGGCAGCGACAGAAACGATCTGCTGAGGTGAAACGTCCATATACTTGATGTCATCTTTTGGCATCAAGGTAGACTCACCACGGTAACGACAGGTTACCAGCTCATCAACCAAACGACCTTCCGCATCCAGCTCGGCATTAGCCTGAGCGATGGCGTACTGGCCTTCTTCAATGGCAGACAGGTAATCGATTTCGTCAGTGACCACACCATCAATAATCTTACGGTATGGGGTCTCTAGGAAGCCGTAGTCATTGGTACGGGCATAGCTGGACAAGCTGTTGATCAAACCGATGTTTGGACCTTCAGGGGTCTCGATTGGACACAGACGACCGTAGTGCGTTGGGTGTACGTCACGTACTTCGAAGCCTGCACGCTCACGGGTTAAACCACCCGGGCCCAATGCAGAAATACGACGCTTGTGAGTAACCTCAGACAGCGGGTTGTTCTGATCCATAAACTGCGACAACTGTGAAGAACCGAAGAATTCTTTAACAGCGGCAGAAATCGGCTTAGCGTTGATCAGGTCTTGCGGCATGATGGCATCCAGATCACCTAAGCTCAGGCGCTCTTTCACCGCACGCTCAACACGTACCAAACCAACACGGAACTGGTTCTCAGCCATTTCGCCCACAGAACGAATACGGCGGTTACCCAGGTGATCGATATCATCTACTTCATCTTTACCGTCACGAATAGCAATTAATTGCTTCATCACGTCGATGATGTCTGATTTATCTAATGTACCCTCACCGGTCTCGTCTTCACGAAGCAGGCGACGGTTGAATTTCATGCGACCAACAGATGACAGGTCATAACGCTCTTCAGAGAAGAATAAGTTCTCGAACAGGGCTTCAGCAGCATCTTTTGTTGGCGGCTCACCAGGGCGCATCATACGGTAGATTTCTACCAGTGCTTCCAGGCGGTTTGAGCTAGAGTCGATGCGTAAAGTATCAGAGATATACGAACCGTGGTCTAACTCGTTAATGTACAGCGTGTCGAATGAAGTGATACCTGAGGTGCTCAGGTTATTCAGTTTTTCCAGCGTCAGTTCATCGTTCGCGTGAACGATCACTTCACCGGTATCTTCATTCATATAAGCGCGCGCAACAACACGACCCAGCAGGTACTCTGCCGGTACTTCCAGTTCTGTTACGTTGGCTTTTTTCAACTGATTGGTGTGACGGGCAGAAATACGACGACCTTCTTCGATAATCACGTTACCGTCATTGTCTTTAATGTCGAATTTCGCAACTTCACCACGCAGACGATCTGGTACCAGTTCTACCAGGAACTTACCGTCTACGATGCGTACTGGTACTTTCTCGAAGAAATTATCCAGAATCTCCTCGGTGCTCATATCCAGCGCGCGCAGAATAATGGAGGCAGGTAATTTACGACGACGGTCAATACGAACAAACAGGTTGTCCTTTGGATCGAACTCGAAGTCTAACCATGAACCACGGTATGGGATCACGCGTGCGTTATACAGCACTTTACCTGAGGAGTGAGTTTTACCCTTATCGTGATCAAAGAACACGCCCGGAGAGCGGTGCAGCTGGGAAACGATAACCCGCTCAGTACCATTGATTACGAAGGTACCGTTATCAGTCATTAATGGGATTTCGCCCATGTAGACTTCTTGTTCTTTGATGTCTTTAACTGTGCCTGGCGCAGCGTCGCGGTCGAACAGAACCAGACGCAATTTCACACGCAGAGGTGCAGAGTAAGTGACGCCACGGATTTGACATTCATTCACATCAAATACCGGCTCGCCAAGGCGATAGCTCACATACTGTAACTCAGAACTACCTGAGTAACTTTTGATTGGAAATACTGAACGGAACGCAGCTTCCAGACCGTAGTTGCCTTCCTGATCCATCTCGATGAATCGTTTGAAAGAGTCTAGCTGGATAGACAGTAGATAAGGTATTTCCAGTACCTGCGGGCGTTTGCCAAAACTTTTCCGTATACGTTTTTTTTCGCTATAAGAGTAAACCATGGGTTCCTCAGCCTGCTGAATTGTGACCCAACTTGCCTTCCCGCCATTCGACGAGGTATCAGACAAACTTCCAGCACCGTTTTAAAAAGTGCATTCGGACCATACTAGCGGTAATTTAACCACCTTTAAAGGGTAGTAAGTTACTGATGGTGAACGCCTTTCTGTGTAGATCTTTTGCGGATAGGCAACAAACGGTGATAATGCACTATCCTACAGCGCAAAAAGGCTGGTGACCAAAAGATCACCAGCCCATGCCTTTTCAGGCAGGTAAACTGTGGTTAAACAGCTTACTTAACTTCAACTTTAGCACCAGCTTCTTCAAGCTCTTTCTTCAGTGCTTCAGCTTCGTCTTTGCTCACGCCTTCTTTGATAGCTTTAGGAGCGGCTTCTACCATGTCCTTAGCTTCTTTCAGACCCAGGCCAGTTGCGCCACGAACTGCTTTGATAACAGCTACTTTGTTAGCGCCGATTTCAGCCAGAATTACGTCGAATTCTGTTTTCTCTTCAGCAGCAGCAGCTGGGCCAGCAGCAACAGCTACAGCAGCAGCTGCAGATACGCCGAATTTTTCTTCCATTGCAGCTACCAGCTCAACTACGTCCATTACAGACATTTCAGCGATAGCGTCGATGATTTGCTCTTTAGTCACTGACATTTCTCAGATTCCTAATAATTAAGGGACATTGTCCCGATTAAACTGTTAAATCCAAGCCAGGCGTAAATTACGCGGCTTGCTCTTGTTTCTGGTCGCGAACCGCGGCAATCGTGCGAACAAGTTTGCCGGCTGCTGCTTCTTTCATAGTGCTCATCAAGCGTGCAATAGCTTCGTCGTAAGTTGGCAGTGATGCCAGTACTTCGAAATCTACTGTGTTGCCTTCGAAAGCCGCACCTTTCAGCTCGAACTTAGCGTTATCTTTAGCGAAGTCTTTGAACAAACGGGCAGCGGCGCCTGGGTGCTCGTTAGAGAACGCGATAACTGTCGGGCCTACGAAAGTGTCTTTCAAACACTCGAAACTGGTGCCATCTACTGCACGACGTGCCAGCGTGTTACGGACAACTTTCATCCATACGCCAGCATCACGAGCTTGCTTACGCAGGCCAGTGATTTTCTCTACAGTAACACCACGAGCGTCTGCAACTACCGCAGATAAAGCAACTTTGGCAGCTTCGTTGACTTCAGCAACAATTGCTTTTTTGTCTTCAAGCTTAATAGCCATTGGCTTTTAACTCCTGGTTCATCCAGACTTTCGTCTGGTTTCCTACACATCGTCAGGTTGCCCTGACGCGCGATTTACGGTGAGAAACCAAGAAGAATCTAAGAGATCTTCTGGGGTCTGCACCGTCTGCGCAGGCTGGTTGATTAAGCCCTTCTTGCGAAGAGCACCTGCGGTCTTGGACGGAGGCTTCCTAGAAAGCCTCAACCCATAACCGTTTCGCAGTGATTAACCAGCCAGGCTGGCTTGGTCAACTGCTAAGCCGGCACCCATAGTGGTGCTCAGGCTAACTTTCTTGATGTAAGTACCTTTAGAAGTTGAAGGCTTGGCTTTTTTCAGCGCGTCCAACAGGGCTTCCAGGTTCTCTTTAATTTGGTTCTCTTCGAACGCGATCTTACCGATGCTAGCATGGATGATACCGTTCTTATCGTTACGGTAACGAACCTGACCCGCTTTGGCATTTTTAACTGCAGTTACTACGTCTGGAGTTACAGTACCAGTTTTAGGGTTTGGCATCAGACCACGTGGACCAAGGATTTGACCCAATGTACCAACAACGCGCATTGCATCCGGAGAAGCAATAACTACATCGAAGTTCATTTCGCCTTTTTTCACTTGCTCAGCCAGGTCTTCCATACCAACGATTTCAGCACCAGCAGCTTTAGCAGCTTCTGCAGCAGCACCCTGAGTGAATACTGCAACGCGAACGTCTTTACCAGTACCGTGTGGCAGTACAGTAGCGCCACGAACGTTTTGGTCAGATTTACGTGGGTCAACGCCCAGGTTGATCGCTACGTCTACGCTTTCTGCGAACTTAGCAGTGGCCAGTTCTTTCAGCAGAGCAACAGCTTCAGTGATGCCGTATTCTTTGGAAGAATCTACGCGATCACGGATTACGCGCATGCGTTTAGTTAATTTTGCCATGTGCTTAGCCCTCTACTACCAGACCCATACTACGCGCAGAACCTGCGATAGTACGTACTGCTGCATCCAAATCGCCAGCTGTCAGATCCGCGTCTTTAGTTTTCGCGATTTCTTCCAGTTGAGCACGTGTTACTTTACCAACTTTGTCGGTATTTGGACGGCTAGAACCGCTCTTGATGCCTGCCGCTTTTTTCAGCAGGTAAGAAGCCGGTGGAGTTTTGGTTTCGAAGGTGAAAGAGCGGTCTTCGTATACAGTAATAACTACTGGTACCGGAGCGCCTTTTTCCAGGCTTTCTGTTTTGGCGTTGAACGCTTTACAGAATTCCATGATGTTTACACCTTGCTGACCCAGAGCTGGACCAACTGGTGGACTAGGGTTGGCCATACCAGCTGCAACTTGCAGCTTTACAAGGCCTTTGATTTTCTTAGCCATGAGACTTCCTCAGAAATTGGGTTTAGCGCCTTGTAAGCATTGAGGATGCTTACTCAAACGGCTTCCCTATACGTAAAAAGGGCGCAGATTATATTTTAATCACGCCCAACTTTCAACGGGTCAATTTGACTTTTTTGCGGTTTTTGCTTATCCGCGCTTAAGCCTTCTCAACCTGTCCGAATTCCAGATCAACCGGAGTAGAACGGCCGAAGATCAGTACGGATACTTTCAGGCGACTCTTCTCGTAATCCACTTCTTCAACCACACCGTTAAAGTCAGCAAATGGTCCGTCGTTAACGCGTACCACTTCACCCACTTCAAACAGAGTTTTCGGCTTCGGCTTATCCGTGCTTTCCTGCAGACGGTTCATAATGGCGTCTGCTTCTTTTTGCGAAATAGGTGCAGGACGCTCGGCAGTACCACCGATAAAGCCCAGAACACGTGGAACGCTTTTCACTAAGTGCCAGCTTTCCTCGTTCATTTCCATTTCTACCAGCACATAACCAGGGAAGAATTTGCGTTCGCTCTTACGCTTTTGGCCAGCGCGCATTTCAACAACTTCTTCAGATGGCACCAGGATTTGACCAAAGTAGTCTTCCATGCCGTGCATTTTGATGTATTCCAGCAGAGTTTTCTGTACACGCATTTCGTAGCCAGAAAACGCCTGAACAACATACCAACGTTTTTTTGCCATGTTTACAGTCCCAAGCTGGTAATTAAGTTAACAAATCGCACGATAATACCGTCCAGACCCCACAGGATCAGAGACATAATCAGTACCGCAGCGAAAATAATCAGGGTTGTGTGAGTGGTTTCTTGTTTAGTTGGCCACACCACTTTGCGCACTTCAATACGGGCTTCTTTCGCGAATTCACGGAAAGTTTTACCTTTATTGGTATTTGCTGCCACGAATAAGGCTGCAATGATCAGGGCAACAACGGCTACTGCGCGCTCCAGAACTGAGAATTCGGAATAATATAAATTGCCACCAACTGCGGCTGCGACCAGGGCTACCGCGATAAGCCACTTCACCAAATCCAGTGGTGAGCGGGTATTGTCTGTATTCACACTCATGTTACAACCTTACACAATCCATAACAGCCAAGAAAATTGGCAGGGGTGGAGGGACTCGAACCCCCAACCATCGGTTTTGGAGACCGCTGTTCTACCAATTGGAACTACACCCCTAAAACTCGTTTCATAAGCACCTAAGCCACCCAACACATACACCGCTTTTGAGGTGTCTGGGCGGAGAATGGGAAAGTTTAACTTATGAAGGGACGCGTATTATACCTGCCATCGGTAAGGTTACAAGCACAAACTTTGAACACAAAATACACACAGGCTGTTACGTTTGGGGGCTTGCTTCACACTAAACTGGCCTTATATCCTGACTATCAGTTTTCTACTGGGTTATTCATGCTGCCAGATAAATTCAAACGCGCCATTCGTGAAAAAGCGATTAGTCGCGCTCATACTCGGATCATTCTCGCCGGGCGCACACCCGAGAGTTTTTCAGCCGATGAACTTGAGGTCATTGTGCGTGAGGAAGAAGACAACATTAAAAACAATTACAAGGAAAAGGGCCTGCTTGCTGTCGCGGCGTTACTTGGCCTTGGATGGTGGATTTAATTCATGCTCAAACCCCTGGTGCGGATTACCTTTGCCCATTTGGTATGGCGCTATTACAAACGCACGATTGTGCAAGCACTGCTGACCATCGTGGCGATTATTGTGATCGGCCTGATCCACAGCGACTATCTGGCTTACGCACAGAGTCAGCAGCACAACGATTATGTAGGTTTGTCGTTTGTAGTGAAATGGGTCGTCTATCTGCTGGCATTGGCATGGCTAGTATTGGGTATTCGCAGTGACTACCGTAAGCGTCAGAAGCAGGCAGAGCTAAAGCAAGTTGCCAAAGCCCCGCCGGTTTACGCGAGCCCTGAGCTGGATCCGTTTCACCAAATCCGGCACAAAGACAAACTTAAGACCCGCGCTGATTTAGTGATTGAGAAACATAAGGATTAGTAGAGGCTAATAGGCAAGGTGCTGACGCATAATGCGGTGGTGAATTGTTGTAATACCCTTGGAAGGGTAACGAGTGTTAATGCGCTTGGTTGTGTTACTTGCTGCAATATTCCTCATATAACTCCTTACAGGTAGTTAAAGATGCCGTTAGTGATGCAAACCCAACCGGCAAAAAACCAATTGCACTATATGCGTTAAAGCTACACTTCCCTGTTACTTTTAGGGTGCGTGTTACTATTGCGCCGGCTTGCTTCAACAAAACACCGTCTTTTCCCTTATACAAGGCTTCAATAAATTCAACGAATTCTGTATTCGTTACTTCAAACATATATAGCGAACACAATGGATTTTCCGGGTTTACATTTATTGAAAGCTGCACCTTTTTTTCATTGCTTAAGTTCACATAGAACGTCGCTGCGAAGGCTTGCCATCTGTCAGGAAACTTTTTCCACCCTTTATGAGTTCGGCTAATTTGAGTTTTCTCCTTTAACGCTTCAAGAATAGGAGCATGTTTTTTGCGCATCCTTATTGCTTGACTTGCTATATTTATGATTCATCCATCTCTCAATAAGCAAAGGAAACCCTACGACGGACGTTAATGTAAATGCCACCAAGTATTCGTGATGCGAGACAAGAGGCTCTTTGTATATTTGAAATACAAACAAAAATGAAAAGAACAAATAAACTAAAATCACCCCATTCAAAAGCCAACTCGTCTGCTTTACGCAATAAATAACATAACCAACGAATACCGCTATAGCTAACCCCGCCTGCACACAATAGTTGATTGGAAATCCAAAATTTAACGAGACTATTAATCTCTCTAATGCGATATAACCGAAGGCTAATGCATAAAAAACTCGATACATTTTAGCTAGCACTTTGCTTATTCCAGTAAATATAACGATTTAATAGCGAGCAATTGGCTCGTTTTCATACTTACACAATTAATACCAAACTAGCTATCACATTGCTATATAAAGAAAATTTGGCAACCTCAATAGAAAACTGTAAGGCAAAAAAGACCCAACGGGTCGTATGCATGCATAAAGATGGAGAAGGTAAAACGCAGCTGGATGCGCGAGAAGTGGAGCAATAAACAGCCTTTACGGCCACGTTACTCCGGCTATCCTGCCCTAAGTTACAGGGATGTAATGAATGCAGTTTTTGCAGGAGCAAAAAACTGCCGCCCTTCGGGCCAGCCGTTGGGGTGCGAACGTTAGTTACCAATGCGCGGTGAGTCTTGTTTGTACTCGTATCATCCTGATACTCGCCCCTGCGGGGCCGCCGTCGCTGCGCTCCAACGTTCAAAAGTTTTCCCGAAACTTTTGGCACGGATATCAATCCGCTTGGGGCC
>NZ_JXSY01000037.1 GCF_004329715.1 Bowmanella sp. JS7-9 | reverse complement strand
AAGCGAGGGGCTTTTTTGTTTGTGTATTTAAAATCCAAATCCAATTCTCCTCTTGTTGGATTCTAGAAGTAACTAGGGATGGACGAGTAATAGCGATGTTAAGTCTTTGAATGGAACAAGCAAGGCTCGAACACATGCTTCTGTTCCCAAAGTAACAAAAAGCCCCTCACTGCAGCGAAGGGCTTTAAGTGGAAACTTAATAATGCTGAACTAATCGGGTCAGCCATTAAAAATTAGAAGATTGTTTAATCCCTGTATACACCAACACGAATCAAAATTAGCAGCCAACTTTTCCGTTTCCTCGACAAGACTTCGGCGCAGCGGATGTCTGAGGGCTCATGAGAGCGGTCAATGCTACAGGGGTAATGGCAGCGAGTTTTGCCAATTTCAGCATAGTGTCTCTGCGAGCCTGATTTGGCGAAACATCTTCTTGTTTTTTGTTGTTATCAGCGCGGGCCATCAGGATTCCTCTAAAGTTCTCGTACAATAATACGTAAATACGCAAGTGAAGTGAATAATCCTTAGCGGTTAAGTAATTTGTTTAAGCTTATCTCGAAATGACGAGTTAGGTGCTTAACCCGTCCACGAAAAACAGCAAACCGCTTTTGGTCGCCATATAAACGCAAGATAGTATTTTTGCGATAGCCGTTGATTATTTCTCTTAACGTGAATTGCCATTCAGGCATCTTTAGATTATCCAATAATTGTTTAACGGAAGCATGAAAATGAGAGATGGCGTGTTGAGAGGGGACACTGGTTGTCGAGTAACCAAATAGGAAATTCATCGCAATGTTACCTTGCTCTATGCACCGTCTAACGATTGGGTCATCCCACTGGGTGAGTAATGAAGCCCATGCCTCTGGCCATTTTTGAACATAGGTGTATAAATTGTAGTGCTGCCTCAAATCGATAAATTTGTCTGAATAGGCGCCATCGGCAATCATATGGTGCAAAATATTCATCAATAATTGATGACGAGGTGACAAGACAGAAACGCGTGAATTCTCATATTCCACAAATTCTCTTTCCGCAAATATCTGCGTTTTGTTGAGGTAACTCTGAGCAATTTTTGTTAAAGGTTGGAGATGCAACTCAACATAGAAAGGCGAAGTGGGATGGCGAAATGGGGGAACATGATGGCGTTCAACTCCTTTTGTCGTTAGTGCATGTTGCTCCTGCGTGTAGCCCAGATTAAGAAGTAACTGTGAAGCGTATGCGATGTCTTTTTCATTGAGCAGAATATCTAAATCTGACATGAACACCGGTCCGCTGGTATCTGACACACCATTAAAGAAATTGGCAGCGCCTTTAATCAAAACGTAATCGATATTAGCGTCTTGGAACAATTGGATTATCGAAACACATGCTGATCGCATAGCACTGTGCCGTTCGGCATATGTTAAATAGATATTTAACCCATATTCATAAAGCTCATTATCCCAAAGTTCCTTTTGAGCCAATTTGCACATGTGAAAAAACAAGGGGCCACTCAACCAAACCTGATTGGCAAGGGCAAATAATTCCAAACCTTGTTCAAAGCCCAAATGTCGGGCGACCAGTTCCTGATCACTTAGAACCTCACATAAATCATGGATGTGTTTGGGCGTAAATTGGATGTCAAACGCCATCTGACGCTACCTGATTTTCTAACCAAGATACAACGTCGAGGGCATCACCGTATGTAGCGGTGACGCATCGACTAGCCGTCAGGAGGCTTAAAAGGTCAAGAATGGGCTCGAGGTTATTCAATTCGTGAGCATATTGGTAGCCACTGTTAAGCAACGAAGTGAAGACCTTTAAAGGGCTTATATGGGATGTGCTAAATGTTTGTTTATTGACAAATGTTGGAAATAACACCATTAGGTGCTGATGCTCTTTGGCCTTTGCCAAGCTTAGCGGCCAAATGTATTTCACTGCTCGGCCATCTATTCTTTTTGATGGCGTCTGAGTATGAAAAGTTACATTGTCATCCGCCACAAAATCCCAGCTACCGCTTTTTAAGGCGATGGGAAGTTCAATTGGTAACGTCTTACAATTGCTAACCGTTAACATCTCATCGCTATAAACATGCCAACCTCTTTGAGCCAGCAAATAGGTTAGCGTCGACTTGCCCGAACCAGACACGCCAGGTAACCATAAGGTGATCGAGCCTTTACGCAAACTTGCACCGTGAAAGCAAAAGTCATAGTTACTGGACTGAAATGCAATAATTTGAATTAGGTCTATAAGCTCAGGTAGCAGCTCTGCCTTGCTTAATTGTTGCGAAGCTATTTCACCATTAGCTTTCAGTTGGTAGCAGTCAGTCACTTTAATGACTTCAAGCCTGAAACCTCTTTCTCGTGGCCCGCATTGAACCGGGCTCAATAGATTTGAAATTATTTGTCTTAACTCTGGATCCGGACAAGAGATCAGGAAGGACTGATACGCCACAAAAATGGCAATGTCCCTATTGTTAGCAATAAGCGGGATTCGATTGGTTGTAAAAGAAAAATGCTGCTGTTTAAAGCTCTGCAGGGAAGTGCGATTGTTTAGATGTTCATCTAAACATTGCAGTGCAGCTAATGCGTCTGATTCATTTATTCCCAATGAGATCATTTGTTGGACTATGTGACCCTGGTCTTTATTGCGTTGCTCAGTTAACAACAATAAAGCCAACGTGGACGTGGGGTCTAACGCATAAAGTACGTTGTGCGCCTGATTAACGAGAAGCCCACCTTCGCTATTATAAAAAAAACGTAGGTGTTCAAATGGTAAATGAGCCTCTGAGAAATTGTCGTTGTTGTTCGCTCTTAGTGAGGTCATGCAATTGGTGGCTCTGATTCATGCAACAGCATATTTTTCGTGCTTTGCGAGAGGGTTGCTTTCCATTCAAGGCGTTTTACTATATCGTTTAAAATAAAAAAGAAAAACAGTGAAAGCGCGCTTTTTAACTCATTCAGTCGTCACTCTCATCGCTAATTTGTCATTAGCGTTGAGCAATTGGCTTCTTCTTATCTTCTTAACAAAATTTTTTACAACGAATGATTTGGGACAGGTCGTTATGAGTCTGTCTTTCTTGTCTCCGCTATTCCTATTTTGTAGTTTCAAATTACGTACATTGATTATTGTTAAAGATGAACACCAGTACAGAGCGGATCAATACTTCAATGCACGTTTCTTAAGTAATACGCTGCTACTGGTTCTTTCTCCGTTGCTTGCCGCTATTTTTTTCGGAAGCGGGATTGGCATCGGGATTGTTTTGCTGGTCGCGCTGTACAAGTGGGGCGATGGTTGGTGTGAGCTAAGCTACGCCTATTTACAGTCTGTGGGGCGATTTTCTGAAGTAGCGAAATCTCAGGTCTTCAGGGCACTAATCACTATCACCTGGTTCATAATAAGCGCATGGTTTGAAGTGAACCTGTTCGTCCTATTAGTCGGTTGGTCAGGAGTGACGCTGGGGGTAGCAATAATTGGTATTCGCAAAGTCGCTCTTTTGGAACAAGAAAAGAACTGGCTGGGTTGGGTGCTGGATCTGATAACGCGCACACATCTTTACCGGCGCTCGTTGGCTTTGTATAAGCGATATTTCACGGTTAGCATCGCGTTAATGATGCTGTCTCTGTATGTGTATTTGCCTAATTTCTTTTTAGAAGCGCACTATGGTGTCGAGTTAGCGGGTTACTTCGCGACCTTGAGCTATTTTTTGGTCGCGGGAGCGTTGCTCGTCAATAGCCTGTCTCAGGTGGTTTCTCCAATGCTTGTCGAATTGGCAAGGTTGGAGGCATTCAATTTATTTATTCGCAGGGTCCTTCAACTTTGCCTGTTGGGATGTGTGATAGGAGTTACCAGCGTGCTTGTGGGCGTGTTCGGTGGTGAGTGGATCCTGCGCGTTATTTACAATCAAGGTGCAGCAGAATATGCGGATGAATTGGTGTGGGTACTAGCTGCCGCTGGCGTTCGGTATGTTTACATTTTCGTCGGTACAGGGATGAACGCGTTACGAGATTTTCATTCGCAAACAATTATTTATACATTGGGTACAACTGCCACGATGATTGCGTGTTACCTGCTCATCCCTGCAAGTGGAATCATGGGCGCGGCGTGGGCGATGTTAATAGGCGTGTCTATCGAATTCTTGGGCTTTTTTAGTCGTTTTGGGTGGCTTGTCTGGCAACTAAAACTGGACGCACGAAGAGACGCGGTTAATGTCTGAGACACGAAAGGTTTTACACATATTTGGAATTTTGAATCGCGGTGGTGCGGAAATGCGCACCTTGTCTTTAATTGATGACATGCAGAAATTAGGCAAGTATTTTGATTTTTGCGTGTTGTCTGGCAAACCAGGCGTTTTAGATGAATTAGCTCGGGAAAAGGGTTGTAAGATTCATTACTGCCCACTCGGGCCTCTTTTTATATTCCGTTTTATTGCTCTGTTAAAACGCGAACGCTATGACATTGTTCACTCTCATGTTTCATTGGTTTCAGGGTTCATCCTTTTTCTGGCTAAGCTGGCAGGTGTGCAAGTTAGAATTGCACACTTCCGCAACACCATCGATGTGGCGTCTCCTGGTAGGTTGCGAATCTGGCGCGATAAGATACTAAAAACGATGTTGTTGCGTAGCGCGAATAAAATACTGGCGGTATGTGAGGCTGCGTTTGACCTTAAATGGTCATCTGAGTGGCGGCATAATGACCGTTTTAGGGTTGTTTATAACGGTTTTGAGCTTCCAGAACTGGAGTGTCAACAAGCTTTTTGGGCATCACATATTGCGTCTTTTTCACCGCACCCAATTGTTTTGCATGTTGGGAGAATGGATGAGCCTAAAAACCATCTACGACTGATAAAAATGTTTGCCCGTTACCATCAATTATTCGGCCCGGCATATATGGTGTTTGTTGGCAGGGAGCAGCAGGACGTTAAGCAGCAATTGTTAACGTACATAGAACAGGCGAACCTTGGCCCTTGGGTCTACTTTGTCGGCGAACAAAAGGATGTGCTGCCTTTTATGGCCAACGCAAATGTATTGCTCTTTCCGTCCAAATGGGAAGGGTTACCGGGTGTTGTCATAGAGGCGTCTAGCGTAGGTCTGCCGGTACTTGGATCCGATATCCCTGGCATTTGCGAGATTGCCAGATACTTGTCGAATGTGGAAATTGAGTCATTAAGCAATTCCGATGAGGTTTGGGCGGCACGTTTAAACGACGTGATACACAAAGAACATTCGCCGGAAGGTATTCGTCGCGAATTTACTAATAGTCCGTTTTTGCTATCCCAAAACATTGAGCACCTAAATGGAATTTATCAATAACCACGCGCTATTCCGTAAGGCGGTAGGGATTTGGTTGATCCTGTTAACGGCGAGCGTTGTCCTCGGTGCGTATTTGGGAGCCTTTGAAGCGCCAAGAAATGAGTTAAATGTTCTGTCTGGGCTGGTAATCGTCCTTTTAGGTGCGGTGTTACTTAAAACGTTGCCCAGAGGAGGATGGTCAATATGCTTTATATTTTTCACCGCGTTTGCCGTGTTTCACATGGGCTTAATACTGGCGGATTTGGTCGGTGGTATTACAGATCCGCAAATTCTGTATGTAATCAGCTTCTGGTATGACCGTCCAGAAACAGAGAATGCTGTTCATTTGGTCAATTTAGCCCTTATAGGATTTAGTCTTGCCGCGATTTTATTTTCATCACCTTCGCAAAACACCACAACCTCAACGCCGATTAATCCCAGCCAGTTGACCCGAATTTATCACCTGGCTGGTCTGTTTCTGGTCGCGATGGTCGGCCTGTTTTTTCTGATTGGCTTAGGCACAGGTGTTCTAGGATCCTATGGTGCTTATCTAGCGACACTGCAAGCCGTGCCGATTTTGGGGACGGTATTTGCTTATTTGTATTTGTTTATTGGCATTGGGCTGGTGTTGTTAAGCGTCACATATCGGAGAGGATTTCCGCCTTGGTACTTTGTTGCCTTCGCGTTGTGGGCGCTTATTGCATTCAAACTGGGATTGCGAGGAGAGGTGATGTTCCCGGCGACTTCTGCTCTTTGCATGTTAGGAAGACGTGGCGCTCCGGTAAAAGCAACGACAATGGTTGCAGGTATTTTCGTTTTTCTGATCGTCACTGGCATTGTAAAAAATGCACGAATTTCTGGTGATTACTCACAAATAGATAGTATCAATCCGATGAATGCCGTGGCGGAGATGGGCTCAAGTCTTCGGGCTGTGGAAGAAGTAGTGCGCTGGCGCAAAGAAGAGGAACGCTTGTTGATGGGAGGGAGTTATTGGGTGCCGATAGAGCGTCAACTCGCATTGGTTATTCCCGGGCTTGAACGGATTCCCGCAAATGAAGATCCGCGCATGCTTAACCTCGTTGTGCAGGAGCGTGCGGGTCCCATAGGTTTCTCCCCTGTAGCGGAAGCATATTTGAACTTTGGCGAGCTAGGGGTACCGATCGTCCTGTTTTTATTCGGCGCGTTATTAGCTTCATTTGATAATCGCCAGGCTGAAACTCGTCAGGATTTGCGGATTGGCGTCATTCTGGTGCCTCTTTTCGTTATGATCCGTAACAGTTTCACTCCAGTCCCGGTGCAAATATTAATCGGCCTGATTATGGTGAGTGGATTACTTTATGTCACGTCGCGCAAAGGGAGTGAGCGACCTTGAAGTTATTAGTTGTATGTGAATTCCGCTTTATGCGCACCCCAGATGGTAAAACCTGGACAACCAGTGCTTTTGCTCATGGCTTCTGGGAGCGATATCTTGTTGTGTTCGATGAAGTGTTGGTTGTTGCCAGAGTAAATCAGGCAGAACGTAAAGATCCTCAATGGGTAAGGGCAGATGGGGAAAAAGTGACTATATCCGCGTTGCCCTACTATGTAGGTTTGGCTGGATTACTTGGTAATTTGTTTAAATTACGCGGCATTGCCAGGCGACATAGTCAGCACGCTGATGCCATTTTATTTCGGGTACCGTCTCAAACCGCCATGTTAACTATTCCTTGTCATGGCTTTGGCTCTAAAGGTTATGCTCTTGAGGTAGTCGGTGACCCGGCAGATGTGTTTGCCGCGGGGATTACTAACCGTTGGCTGGACAAAGTGCTCGGATGGGCAAGTGCGTCAATGTTGCGCTATATGGTCAAGCGTGCGCATAGTGTTAGTTATGTCACCCAAGCTTACCTGCAGGCCAAATACCCTGCGCGGATGTCCTGTACTGTCGGTCATTATTCGAGTATTGAACTTCCGGATAACTGGTTTGCGCCCTTCCCCCGTAAGTATCTTAAACCTGCGACGCGAATATTGTTTATCGGTTCTTTCGGTCAACTTTACAAAGGACAGGATGTTTTAATACGGGCAATTGCCCAACTTAAAAATCAGGGCGTCACGCTAAATCTCACAATGTTGGGGGACGGTGTATATCTGCAGCCAATGCGACAGCTCGCTGCGGATTTGGGCATCGAAAAGCAGGTAATGTTTGTGGGTGAAGTAAAAGCGGCCAACGTGCGGGAGTATCTCAACGCGGCTGAAGTGTTTGTTATGCCTTCCAGAACAGAGGGACTGCCGAGGGCGTTGATAGAAGCGATGGCGACTGCACTACCGGCGATTGGTACGTTTGCAGGTGGGATCCCTGAATTATTGCCGCCAGAAAGATTATACCCAGCAGAAGATATTGATATGCTTGCACAAAAATTAGTCGAGTTATGTACGGATTTGCACGCCCTAAACGCGGACTCGGCACGTAATTTACAGGCTGCGGCTGATTACCGAAAAGACACCTTAGTACAGCGACGCACGAGGTTTTACCAAAGCGTGGCAGAAAATAGTCGGAAATTAGAAAAATAATGCGTGTTTTACATTTATTAAAAACCTCCGTCGGTGCTAGTTGGGCTTTGCGTCAAACCCGTGAATTGGTCCGGGCGGGCATTGAGGTTCATCTCGCAATACCTCATGGGCCTATGGTTGAAAAGTATCGACAGGCGGGTGTGCATGTCCATATCTTTGATCCTGCATTGGACATTGTCCGCCCTTGGCGAAATATCGCAAAGGGTCGTCAGTTACGTGCGCTAGTTAAGAAAATAAATCCGGATATTATTCACAGCCATTTTGTTGCAACCACCCTTTTAATGCGAGTGGCCCTGCGGCGGATTGCAATTCCGCGTATTTTTCACGTTCCTGGGCCATTGCATTTGGAACATAGACTTTTCCGGGCAATGGATTTGTATTCCGCACAATCCAGTGACTATTGGTTGGCGTCCTGTAAGTGGACTCAGCAGCACTACAGTCAGTCTGGCATCACCCCTGCCCGGGTAGGGCTGGCCTATTACGGCGTGGATGAAGGTGATTTCAGCTTTATCGATAACCCCGCATCGACACTAAAGCAAGAGTTGGGAATGGGACCTGACGATCCGTTAATTGGTATGGTGGCTTATTTTTATGCCCCGAAACGTTATCTGGGGCAATCCAGGGGGTTGAAAGGACATGAAGACCTAATCGACGCATTAGCCATCGTAAAACAACGAATTCCAGGCGTGAAATGTGTGTTTGTTGGTGGACCATGGGGAAATGCTCAGCACTATTTCGAGCAGGTTCAAGCATACGCGCGGCATAAGGTTGGTGATGCCTGTGTTTTTTTGGGGTTACGTCATGATGTTCCTGCACTTTATCCGCAGTTCGATCTGGCTGTACATCCGTCTCATTCAGAAAATGTTGGGGGGGCGGTTGAGTCAATGTATGCCCGTATTCCCACCATAACGACCAATGTAGGTGGGTTTCCTGATTTAGTCGTTGAAGGGGAAACAGGTTATTTAGCCCGTGTACAGGATCCAAAAGATTTAGCAGACAAAATCATTCAAGCCCTGACACATTCGGAGCAGTGCCAAGCCATGGTTGAAAAGGCGCATGAAAGAGTGCGAGAGGTCATGAATGTTAAACACAACGCACAAGAAGTGTTGAGTTATTATCGTCAGGTATTAGGTCAACAGGAGAACGTCGCATGAAACGTGTAATGGATATTGTGATTTCATTATGCGCGTTAATCGCGTTAATGCCTGTTCTACTAGTTGTTGCATTGTTGGTTCGTATCAATCTGGGAGGCCCAGTGCTATTTCGCCAGCAAAGACCCGGATTAAAAGGCAAGCCGTTTTTTATGCTCAAATTTCGGTCTATGACTGATGCCAGAGACGAGCAGGGACAGTTGCTGAGTGATGAAATGCGCCTGCCAAAATTCGGTCAGGTACTGCGTTCAACCAGTTTAGATGAGCTTCCCGGTTTACTGAGTGTGCTCAAGGGAGACATGTCGATAGTAGGGCCCAGGCCATTGTTGATGGAATACCTTCCTCTTTATAGTGCTGAGCAAGCCCGTCGCCATGATGTTAGACCGGGTATTACAGGTTGGGCGCAGGTAAATGGTCGAAATACACTCTCGTGGGAACGAAAATTCGAGTTCGATGTTTGGTATGTAGATAATCGCAGCATTTGGCTAGATATAAGGATTATGTGGCTGACGTTTTTAAAAGTTATCCGGCGCGCTGATATTAACCAACAAGGTCAAGCTACCATGGAAAGATTTAAGGGCAGTCAGCAAGCATGAGTAGATTAATTATTATTGGAGCAGGAGGGCATGGCAAAGTTGCTGCAGATTGTGCAGAGGCAATGCAATGCTTTGATTCTATTGCTTTTTTGGATGTAGATACATCACGAAGTCGTGTTGCTAACACGTGGGATCTATTGGGACATGCAGATGACTGGCGTAACTTTAACGATTCAGATGTTTGTTGGTTTGTGGCAATCGGGAACAATCAAATTCGTCGTCGCGAGCTTGAACAAATATTATCCACTGGTGCAGATGTCGTTACTCTGATTCACCCTGGCGCAGTTGTTAGTCCTTACTCACAAATTGGCTTAGGGACATTGGTGTGTGCAAATTCTGTTATAAATCCATTTACCCAAATAGGCATAGGCTGTATCTTGAACACCGCATCCAGCATTGATCACGATAACGTTATAGGGGACTTCGTCCATATAGCACCGGGCTGCCACCTGGCTGGTGATGTTCAGGTTGGAAATGGGTCATTTTTGGGAATCGCTACGACTGTGATTCAGGGGCTGAAAATAGGCCAAAATGTGCGAACCGGCGCGGGTAGTGTGGTGGTCAGGGATATTCCGAACGATGCGTTTGCGCTGGGTGTACCAGCGAGAATTAAAGATAAATAAAAATAAATAATCAGAGATCACTATGTTAAATGGTCCATTTTCACCTTGGCCAAGTTTCGATGAGGCCGAAGTTAATGCTGTCTCAACGGTATTACGTTCAAATAAAGTCAATTACTGGACAGGGCATGAAGCACGCGACTTTGAAAAAGAGTTTGCCGCTTATATAGGTACTGATTACGCGATTGCGTTGATGAATGGTACGGTGGCTCTGGACGTATGCTGGCAAGCGCTTTCACTGCCTCCCGGCTCTGAGGTGATTGTTACATCACGTACATTCCTGGCGTCAGTCTCTTCTATCGTATTAGCGGGGTTAATCCCCGTGTTTGCTGATGTCGATGCGGATACGCAAAATATCAGTGTGAAGACAATTACCCCCCTTATAAACAAGAATACATCCGCCATATTGTGTGTGCACCTGGCTGGCTGGCCTTGTGATATGGCTGGCATTATGGCGTTAGCCGAACAACACAATCTAAAGGTGGTAGAAGATTGTGCACAGGCGCATGGTGCGGCAATTGATGGTCAAATGATTGGTAGTTTTGGGCATATGGCCGCCTGGTCGTTTTGTCAGGATAAGATCATGACGACAGGTGGCGAAGGAGGCATGGTCACCACCAGTGATAAGGGGGTGTGGGAGCGCGCCTGGTCTTTTAAAGACCATGGCAAATCGTTCTCAGCGGTATATGAAAAAGAACATCCGCCAGGTTTTCGGTGGGTGCATGAGTCATTCGGTACTAACTGGCGAATGACTGAGATTCAGGCAACAATCGGACGCTTACAAGTGCGGAAGATGCCTGAGTGGACGCGTATTCGTAACCAATACGGACAACAGATCCAGCAAGCTGCTCAGCAGGTCGGGCTCTACGTGCCACAAATCCCGACTAATATCACGCACGCGTTTTACAAATGCTATGTGTTTGTTAATCCATCAAATTTAAAGCCTGGCTGGGATCGCGACCGTATTATCCATCATATCAACGAGTTACACGTTCCGTGTTTCAGCGGCTCATGTAGCGAGGTGTATCGGGAAAAGGCTTTTGATAATACATCACTGCGTCCAGCAGAACGCTTACCCGTTGCCCAGCAACTCGGTGATACCAGCTTGATGTTCCTATGCCACCCAACCTTAACTCAAGCAGAAATCGATAAAACGTGCGACGCGATAAAAGCAGTAATGCAGGAGGCGCTCGCATGATCCATCTGGCCAGCATTTTTAGATTACCGTCGGGCGTAAAGCTTTCCATTGCCGTGCTGTGGGATGTTAGCAATCTGGCATCAGCTGTATTGCTGGCTTACTGGATTCGTTTGGGAATAGGGTCTGATTACCCTTCTCAACCTGAATATGTAGCCCACGGTTTGATTATTTTGATGACAATAATGTTACTGGTTGTCAGTGGGCATTACCTGCACGTTGTTCGTTACATTACACCGATGGCGATCGCCAAGTCACTGGGCATATTAGCGTTTTCTGCACTGGTGATGGTTGTAAGTGGGTACGCGGCGGATGTGTTTGTGCCATTAAGTGTTCCGGTCATCTTCTGGACTTTGGCTGGCATCCTGATGATGGGGCCAAGATTATTAATTCACGCTGCTGTGAATAGTGTCGGGGCGCGCTCAAAGGAGCGCTGTCTGATTTATGGCGCAGCGGATACGGGACGGACACTGGCGGTTACCCTTAAACAGAATGCTGACTTATTACCCGTGGCATTTATTGATGATAAGGGCTTGTATCAGGGTAAAAAAATACTTGGGTTGCAGGTCCATGGTCGCGAAGATATTCCGCGGTTGGTGAAAAAATACAACGTGACCAAAATGTTGCTGGCAGTACCACACACTTCAGTAGCAAGACGTAAACAATTAATCAGAGAGTTAGAGCCTTTCGCACTGGAATTGAAGTCTGTTCCCAGCGTAACAGACCTCGTATCAGGCAAGAGTAAAATCAATGACTTGAAAGAGATTCAGATCGAAGAATTGCTTGGCCGTGAGCCTGTGCCTCCCATCGAGTCTCTGATGTCACCGAATATCACCGGCAAATGCGTCATGGTTACCGGTGCTGGTGGCTCAATTGGAAGTGAGCTTTGTCGCCAAATCGCCAAGGTAAATCCAGAGTCACTTGTTCTGTTTGAAATCAGCGAATTTAACTTGTATCAGATAGAATCGGAACTGCGTCGAAAGTATCCAACGTTACCGGTTTACCCTGTGCTGGGTACCATTCAGGACTCGGCAGTTATTCGCGATACTCTGGCCAAATACCGAATTAATACCATCTATCATGCGGCGGCCTATAAACACGTACCCATGGTTGAATGTAATATCATGATGGGTATTCGCAACAACATTTTTGGAACGGCTAACGTTGCGTTGATTGCTGCTGAATTTCAGGTTGAGAAGTTTGTGCTGGTTTCAACGGATAAGGCCGTTAGACCAACCAACATAATGGGCGCAACCAAACGTTTCGCGGAGCTCTATGTGCAGGGCATCGCGGAGTTGGGAACTGCTACAGAATACGCCATTGTGCGCTTTGGTAACGTTTTAGGCTCAAGTGGTTCGGTTGTTCCTTTGTTTTCGCAGCAACTGCTTAAAGGTGGCCCGATTACGGTCACTCATCCCGATATTATTCGCTATTTCATGACAATTCCTGAGGCGGCACAACTGGTCATTCAGGCTGGTACTATGGGCAAAGATGGCGAAGTGTTTGTGCTCGACATGGGAGAGCCGGTGCGAATCGCCGATTTGGCAACGAAAATGGCCCACTTGATGGGGCTAAGTATCAAAAGCCAATTACATCCGGATGGTGAGATAGAAATGGAATTTACCGGCTTACGGCCGGGTGAAAAATTGTATGAAGAGCTGCTGATTGGCGATGCCGAAACAAAAACGTCTCATCCTCGTATTATGGGCGCGAATGAAGTGAAGCTGCCATTTGAAGAGGTTGTTATGCTCATGGACCAGTTAAATTTCAAATTGGTCAAACGAGATGAAGAAGGCGCGTTAAACATATTGAGAGAAGCACCGTTAGCGTATCGTCCGAATCCGCCTGAAGATGTCAGGATTGCAGTCGATAAAGCAAGTTAGAACAAGAAAAAAGAATTAATCATCATGCGCTTTAGAGCAGTGTTACTGTTGGCTGTCTTCTCTCATGTAACGATGGCAGAAACGGAATTTAATCGCGACGCAGCAGGGCTGCGAGTGAGTCTGATCTCTCGTATAACGGATAACTACAATCCCTCCGTGTCACCTGAATCAAACGGTTTGCTGTGGGGTGCCAACGCAAACGGCAGTTTTATGCTGTCAGGTGAAGGTATTGATACGCAATTCAGTTATTCTGCTCAGCGTTTTCAAGCTAAGGAGCAAGGTGAGCCGTTAACTGGTGATCAGACTTATGATCAGTATCGATTAGAGTTAGCCACCCGTCTTTATTTACAGCGAAATGTGCATTGGACGCTTGCACTAAATAATGATGTAGAGGATCAGGAACTGGGTACGGGGTTATCCAGTATTCGTAGTCATGCGGTCCTTTCTCCTGACACCCGTAAAAATCAGCAGATTAATTCACAGCTGATGGTTGGCAATGAGCGCGGTAAAGTCGAGGGGCACGTCAGTATTTCCAAAGTAAGATACGACTCCGCCAACGACTATGTTGCTTTCTTTGAGCGTGATGAGCGCGTCGTTAAACTCTCTGCACAGTTGCAGTTCCATGAAGACCTGTATGCTGAAAGTATTTTAAGTTGGCGCGAAGATGACTTTGTTAATCCTTTGCGAAGCGACATGCGATCTTACGAATGGTTACTGGGTAGCCGCTGGCAACTTTCAGGAAAGTCAGGATTGCGGGGGCTGGCTGGGCAATATCGTGTCTCTTTAGATGATGGCTATCAGCAAACCGGGTTGAGCTGGTTAGCAGAATATGACTACCACCTCAGCGAAAACTGGTATGTGGCTGCTCGCTCATCAAAAAATACCGTAGTGGGTGAAAATGAGGAAAGCGATGTCAGTGTCAGGACGTCTTATAACATCCGAACCGCATACAATCTATCTGAGCGCTGGCAAATAGAAATTAGCTGGCAACAGGAAAAGACCGATTATACGTTGGGCGAACAACATGAATTGCTGCACGGCAAAAAAGGGCTGGCAGTCTTGAATTATGAATTTGATACCAACAACCAAATCAGTTTGTCTGTAGAACATTTCCAGACGGAACGGAGGGCGACGTTGCCTGTGTTTGATCAATCTACTCTGGAAATAAAATGGCGACACGAGTTTTAAGTTTTATTGCGTGTATTGCGTTTAACTCGTTCACTGCGTTTGCCTCCCAGGATGCCGTCATCAGTGTCGGTGATGATATCAGTGTAAGCGTATACAATGAGCCAGATTTATCCGTCAAAGCAAAGGTTGATCAACGTGGCGCGATACAACTTCCTTTAATTGGTTGGATAGCCGTTGCAGGGCTGTCGACTGAACAGGTAAGCGAAAATATTACCGAGCGCTTGAAAGATGGCTACCTGGTTAACCCTTCCGTGATCGTCAAAATTGATGCCCATCTTCCCGTCTATGTAAATGGTGAAGTGCGCAAACCCGGCGCATTCGTTTACACCGTTGGTTTAACCGTTGATCAAGCGGTAGCGCTTGCTGGCGGATTAAAGGATCGTGCCTCCAGAGACAAATGGTATGTACTGCGCGGGGTCGAAAAGAGACGCATCAAAGTATCCGGGGACATGTTGTTGATGCCCGGA
Source organism: Bowmanella sp. JS7-9 (assembly GCF_004329715.1). Taxonomy (GTDB): domain Bacteria; phylum Pseudomonadota; class Gammaproteobacteria; order Enterobacterales; family Alteromonadaceae; genus Pseudobowmanella; species Pseudobowmanella zhangzhouensis. The sequence continues at coordinate 5,534 of NZ_JXSY01000037.1, read as the reverse complement.
GACACGTTAGAAATCGCTGAGAGCTTGTTTTAATTTTATGTCTGTGCCCACCAACACCAGAGAATCATCTGCAAATTTCGATTTGTTCGATCTGTTACAGCTTATCTGGAATCGTAAGTTCAGTATTTTGTTGTTAGCTATCTGTTTGATGGCGCCAGGCTTTTATTACGTAATGCAATTGCCAAAAGAGTACACAGCCACCGGCAGTATATTATTGGCCAGCGGTGCGCCTAATATTGCGCATCCAGCCGTTAACTTTATGCCCGATTTTGCCGATGACCGCCTAGATACCTACATGGAGTTTATCGATTCTCGACAGTTTCTCGCAAAAGTGGTCAAAGAAATGGGGCTGGCCAGTAAATTCAATCTAGAGGGTAATGAAGAAGAACGCGAAGCTCATGCGATTGATATTTTAGATGCGCGTTTGCAGGTCAGTCAGATTAAAAGCACGGAAATGCTGAAGGTCAGCTATAGCGATCCCTCGCCGCGTTTGGCGGCGGAAATTGTTAATCATATCGGCCCGTCCTTTTTTGACTTTTATGACCAAATGCAGCGCCAACGCGTAAGTGATTCCACTGTGCGGCTTAATGTGCAAGTCAGTGAGTTGAATGAACGCGTTGTAACGGCTGAACAAAAATTACAGGAATATCTGGATCAGAACGCGATTATTGACGTTGACGCGCAGTCTGACTTAATACAAACCAAAATCAGTACTTTGATGCGAGAAATGCTGAGCAATGATCGTTCATTGTCTGAACTCACGCAAACCCGACAGATGGTTGGTGACCTACCGACGAAAGAGTTACTCAAATCGGTTTCCTGGATAGCAGAAAACCCTTTGGTTCAGGAAATTCTGCGTCAGGTATTGTTGCAGGAAAAAAAATTGGCGGAAGTTGCCAAGCGCTATCTTCACAAGCATCCCAAATACATCACGGAGAAATCCAGCCTTGACTCGCTGAACGCTCAATTAGATGAACGGGTGAAACAAATTGCCGGTTCAATACAGCAGAAAATTGCTCAGTTAAATAGTCGTCAGGTGCAGTTGGAAGCAGATATAGCGAAGGAAAAATTGGCATTGAGCGAACTCAGTCGCCAACAGGTTGAACTGGCAAAATTGAACAAGGAAGTCGAGTCCGCGCATACTCTGTACGAATTATTTTTGTCCCGCTTGCAGGAGTCTGAAGTGCTGAAGGATACCGGGCAGGATGTGCAATTCGCTGTGGTTGATTACGCCATCGTACCCCAATATCCAGCAAAGCCGCGGACGAAATTGTTATTTGCGATGATTGCATTTATGGCTTTGGCGACAAGCGCAGCATTTTGGGTGATGTTACAACTGCTGAATAACAAGCTAGGGCGCTTGCACATGGTTGTGAAGCGATATGGCGTATCAGTGCTTGCGCACTTGCCCAAAGAGAGATCCCGGGGTCAGATTTTGCTGAGCTCCAAAGGTGAAACAAGTCACATTTTCGCAGAAGCAATTCGGGAAATTCGTACCTCTTTGTTGCTAGCCGCGGAAACTAAAAAACGGCGTCTGATTGCGATTACGTCTATACAAAAAGGCCATGGCAAAGCCACAGTCGCGGCAAATTTGGCACAATCGTTTAGTAATATGGAACCTGTAATGTTGTCCGATGTAGATTTACAGGATCCATCTATTGCCAGTGCATTTGGTTTACCTGCACGTCACCCGGGCATTCGTGATTTGTTAGAGGGCGAGAGCAAATTTACTCAATGCGTGCACTACGAGAATAACGGACGACTTGCCGTGTTGGCGGCAGGACGGCCGACAAGCGATCCGGCAGCACTATTATCGACGGCAAAAGCGCGATTATTGTTGGCGAAATTGGCAGGCCTGTATAAACGTATCGTACTTGATGCGCCACCGGTGCATTCAATTAGTGACGCATTGCTGCTTTCCAAGATCAGTACCGGTATTGTACTGGTGTGTGATGTGGATAAAACCACCCCGGAGCGCTTGTCTGAAACCTTGGCGATCTTCCAGGAAACCAATGCTCCGCTGTTAGGGGTGGTGTTCAATCGCGTGCGCGCAGTTAAGCGGGCGCGCTAAATTTCAAACAGTCATGTTACACTCTGGCTAATGCCAACCAGTTGTTTATTAATGTGATTCAGTTATCTACCCGCCATACCTTCGGTTTATCTTCCTGTGCGCAGGCCGAGGTCGTGTTGTCGTCTCTTGAGCAGGTCGTAGCCTGGTGCAAGCAACCCCGTGATCATTTTTATATTCTCGGCGGTGGCAGTAACAGCATATTCGTTGAGGATTATCCTGGCTGCATCGTGCAGGTGGCATTACGCGGTATTGAATTAACCGAGCGTGAAGATAGCTGGCAATTGCGTGTTGCCGCGGGCGAGAACTGGCATCAGCTGGTGGCCTGGAGTATTGAGCAAGGTATTAATGGGTTGGAAAATCTGGCGTTGATCCCCGGTACAGTCGGTGCGGCGCCAATCCAGAATATTGGTGCCTATGGCCGTGAAGTGGCCGACTTTATCGCGATGGTGGATGCGGTGGAGATAGGCAGTGGTAAACCATTGCAGTTTAGCAATCAGGCCTGCCAGTTCGGTTATCGTGACAGCGTTTTCAAGCAGCAGTGGGCTAACCGTTGCCTGGTTACCGCCGTCACTTTTGAGCTGCCTAAACAGTGGCAGGCGCAAATCAATTATGCAGGGTTAGACACGCTGGATAAGCCCGATGCAGCAACTATTTTTGCCAAGGTGATTCGGGTGCGCCAACAAAAGCTACCGGATCCGGCCGTGCAGGGAAATGCCGGTAGCTTCTTCAAAAATCCGGTGGTTGACGCTCAGGTATTTAATACGCTGCAACATGATTTTGTCAGCATCCCACACTACGTGCAGGCGGATGGGCAGATTAAGATCCCGGCAGCGTGGCTCATCGATCAGTGTGGCTTTAAGGGTCAAACCCGCGGTGGGGTAATTTGCCACCCGAATCAGCCGTTAGTTTTAGCCAATAATGGTAGTGCTAAAGGCGATGACGTGGTGGCCTTTGCCCGCGAAATCCGCGATACGGTATGGAACAGATTCGCCATTCTGTTGGAAAACGAAGTGCGCCTGGTTGGCCGGCATGGACTCATTACCCTATGAGCGCCCGTGGTGAACAGGTCCGCAGTGAAATAATCCACATTCTGGCTGATGGAGCGTTTCACTCAGGTCAGCAATTAGGTGAGCGTCTGGCCATCAGTCGGGTGGCGATAGCCAAACATGTGGCCACCTTGGCGCAATTGGGTCTGGAAGTGCATTCCCTCACCGGTAAAGGCTACCGGCTTGCTCATCCCCTTACCCTTTTAGATGAACAGCACATAAAGCACCACTTGCATCGCCCGGATACCCCCTTAAACCTGCATCATGTGGTGGGCTCCACCAATGACATCATTAAACAGCAGATTGGTCACTGGCCAAGCGGGGCGGTGTGTCTTGCTGAAGCACAAACGGCCGGACGTGGCCGACAAGGTAAGAGTTGGCTGTCACCTTTCGCCAGTAGCTTATATCTGTCGATGTATTGGAATTTTACCCTGGGCTATCAGCAAATTAGTGGCCTGAGTCTGGTGGTCGGGGTGGCGATCGCCTCTACCCTCAAGCGTTTGAATATCAACAATGTCGGGCTGAAGTGGCCTAATGATGTCTATGTGAACGGCAAAAAAATCGCCGGCGTGCTGGTGGAACTGGAGGGACAAGTCGGCGGAGAGTGTCACGCTATTATCGGTACCGGCCTCAATATTCGGTTACCTCAGCAGGCCGAGCAAATCGATCAGCCGTGGACGGATGTGGCGAATGAATTGTCGGGTGAGGTTGACCGCAATCAGCTTTGTGCCAATCTCATTAACGAATTACAGCGTTGTTTAACAGACTTTGAGGCAAGGGGCTTTACTCCCTTGCTAGAACAGTGGCGTGCGTTTGATTATCTGGCTGACCAGCCGGTGAGCTTGTTAGCCGGTCAACAGGTCATTGAAGGGGTTGCCCGCGGAGTGAACAACCAAGGCGCACTGCTAATTGATACGCCAAGCGGTCAGCGTACATTCTATGGAGGAGAGGTGAGTGTCAGACGCCGTACTTAAGCTGTTGATCGATGTGGGCAATAGCCGGGTCAAATATGGCCTGACCGACGGCCAGCATATTGTCGCCACCGGCATGGTTGATGATATGGCACAGTGGCTACCGCTTTGTGAGCGGGTCAATCAGGTTTATCTGGCTTCAGTCGGTCAGCCTGAGAAGGTTGAACAACTTCGCACGCTGTTCTCGCAACAATCCATCCCCGTCGTTGAGGTAGCCAGCCAGTCACAGTTTGGCGAATTGAAAAACGCGTATCTTGATGCTGGTAAATTAGGTGTCGATCGCTGGCTGGCGATGCTCAGCTGTCGTCATGGGTATAAAGGTAATTTTGCGGTGCTGGATTTTGGTACGGCGATGACCTGTGATTTTGTGCTGGCCAGTGGTCAGCACCTCGGTGGCTGGATAGCACCGGGCTTTCAAACGATGCACGGCGCGCTGTTTGCAAAAACAACGCTGCCCCACAGTACATTACCGGATTTGCTCGACACAACACCTGCACGTCAAACCCAGGGGGCGATTTATAATGGCTGCCTGGCGGCGATGAATGGTTTGATTCGCGAAGCAGAATATCAGTTGAGCTTACATGAAGGCGAATATCGGCTTTATGTGACTGGTGGCGATGCCAGATATCTGCCGATTGAACAAAACCCACGGGTATTTGCCGCCAATGAAGCGGTTTTATTTGGTCTGCATTTGCTTGCAAGTGCCGATTTCGCGGAATAATTGCTCGAATTGTTTGCAAAGTGAGCGGTTGAATCAAAAAACACGATTTTTTCCAAATTTACTATTGCGCTGCCAAAAGAGTTTCTCTAAAATCCGCACCCACTTGATGCACGGCCGGCTTAGCTCAGTTGGTAGAGCAACTGACTTGTAATCAGTAGGTCGCCAGTTCGATTCCGGCAGCCGGCACCATCATCAAGTAACTCTGGAGGGGTTCCCGAGTGGCCAAAGGGAGCAGACTGTAAATCTGCCGGCACTGCCTTCGATGGTTCGAATCCGTCCCCCTCCACCATATTACCGGTATCGGCAATAGCGGATACCCGCACTGAAAAGTGCACCAGCAAGCATCGCCAAGGCGATGCTTTGTTGTGAAAGCAAGTAATAACTTGCTGGTGTGACAGAGTGGCGACGCGCAATTCTACACCCAAAAAGTTTTCTTGGGATGAGGTGGCCTCAAGAGATTAGGATCGCGGGCATCGTATAATGGCTATTACCTCAGCCTTCCAAGCTGATGATGCGGGTTCGATTCCCGCTGCCCGCTCCAATATATCAGTGCTGATATAGCTCAGTCGGTAGAGCGCACCCTTGGTAAGGGTGAGGTCGGCAGTTCGAATCTGCCTATCAGCACCACTTCTCTGCTCCTTCATTCCCTGTTTCGGGCAACCGAAAACCTTTAACTTCACTGTAATTGCTTGGGAATGAAAAACAATGGCAAAAGAAAAGTTTGA
>NZ_JXSY01000036.1 GCF_004329715.1 Bowmanella sp. JS7-9 | reverse complement strand
AGGAGCCACACGGCTCCTTTTTGATTCATATCACGCGTTTGATTATTGCATGCCGAAATGGCGATCAAAGAAGCTGGTGATGGTTTTATACATATGAATACCGGTTTGTTTGCCACGCAAGCTATGCTTTTTACCCGGGTAATCCATCATCTCATAAGGGATAGCCATATCCTGCAGATGCTTATAAAGACGCGTACTGTTTTTAAACAGCACATTGTCGTCAGCCATGCCGTGATAGATAAAAAGCTTCCCTTTCAGATCTTTGGCATAAGGGAATACGCTACTCATTTCATAAGCGTTACCTACCTTAGCTGGGTGACCCATATAGCGTTCCGTATAGGCGGTGTCATATAGCGCCCAGTCAGTTACTGGTGCACCAGATACGCCCGCCTGGAAGTAATCTCCGGCTTTAAACATGCTCATAAGTGCCATATAGCCACCATAGCTATGGCCATAGACGCCGATGCGTTCAGGGTCGACAAAATCCAGACTACGTAGGAATTTTACCCCGGTTACCTGGTCTTCTACTTCCGGTGAGCCCATATTCTGATAAATCGGGTTTTCAAACGCGGTCCCCCGGTAATTTGAGCCCCGATTGTCCAGTGAGAAGACTACATAGCCTTTATTCACCCAATATTGGAATAACAGACCGCGATTGCCATACCAGCGATTCTGTACCACCTGAGCATGGGGGCCGCCGTAAACAAATACGATAACCGGATGTTTTCCTTCCAGTTTTTTCGGGGTGTAAAGGCGATAGTAGAGGTCGACACCCTGATCATTTTTAATGCTGCCAAAGGTCGGTTTCACCCACTGTTGCTGATACGGGGCGAGCGGGTGATTATCATCCACTGCGTTCTCTGCCAACCAGGTCAGTTGGGTGCCATCAGCCTTATGCAAGGAAACCTGAGTGGGGCTATTAATGGTGGAAGAACTATCAATATACACGCTGGCGTCTTTGCCAAATTCAATGCTATGGAATCCATCGCGCTGGGTCAGACGGGTTTGTGCACCTGTGGTTAAATCTAATGCATACAGATGGCTTTCCAGCACGGTATCTGCACGGCCGGTAAAGTAAATACGCTGATTGTTTTCATCCACTGCCTGGAGACTATCGACCACCCAGTCACCCTGAGTCAGTTGCTTCACCAGTGAACCGTCATTGTTATACAGGTAAAGATGCTTAAAGCCGTCCCGCTCGGACGCCCAGATAAATTGCGGCGCTTTACGTAAAAAATGTAATTCGTCCTGCACATTCACCCAGGTATTGGCTTTTTCTTCAATCAGCACTTGTTGCTGCATATCCGCCATAGCGACGTTGCGCAATTGCAGAGTTTGTTGATCGCGGCTCAGCCACTGATAGGTCAGATGATTGTTATCCATCCATTTGACGCGCGGGATATAAATATCTTTGTCTTTGCCCAGATCTACCCAGCGGATGTTGTCCGTTGCTAAATCCACCACCGCAATGTCAATCAGTACGTTATTGGTGCCAGCGGCGGGATATTTTTGTTTGATGATATCGATACGGTCGGCGTAAATTTCGCTGCGGGTCACTTCATCGACCGGCGTCTCGTCGACTTTAGTAAAGGCGATATAAGACTCATCCGGTGACCACCAGTAACCCGTCATGCGGTCAAATTCTTCCTGTACGACAAACTCTGCCATACCGTATTTAATATTGCCGCCACCTTTGGTCGTGATCGCGCGTTCTTTACCCGTGGCAATGTCTTTAACGTAAAGATTCTGCTCACGAATATAGGAAATGTAATTTCCCTTTGGTGATAATTTAATATCTGTTTCAAACTCTGGCGTATCCAGCAGTTTCTGCAGCTTTTTTTGTTCCAGTTGGTAGTAATACACATCGCCAGCAAGGGGAAACAACAGCGCCTGGCTATCTGCTGACCAGCTGTAACTGACAATCCCGCTACCGCTTAAACGCAAGCGTTCACGGCGGGCCTTTTCTTCATCAGACAGTACTTCCGGACCGCTACTGAGCGTATCGGAGTCAAACAGCAGCTGAGTTTGCCCATTGCTGACATTGTATTCCCACAGATCTAATCGGTTGTAATCTGTTTGCTTGCCGCGCAGAAACGTTATGTGTTTACCATCAGGGGAAATTTTCAGACTTTGCGGAGCCGCACCAGACAATGATGGGGATTCAAAAATGCGTTCAATGCTGAGAGTCTCGGCGCTCAGTTGCGCGCTTGCGGCCAAAGCCGTCAGGCACAGAAGTTTCTTCATAATCGTTATTACCAGAAATGAAATTCGCCGACACCTTGCCAGAAGGCGTGAAAAAGCTCAATCGCTGTGCCGTTTAAGCGGCGAAAATGTCAGCTATGCGACTTCCTGGCCGGATCGATCTGGTCATGATGGGTGGTAGTGTTGCGACCAGATTGCTTGGAATGGTACAGCGCAGTATCTGCATGCAGGATGAGCGTATCTCGATCAAATGGTTCCTGCGGGGAGCTGGTAGCAACGCCGATACTCCAGGTTACCCGGTCTGAGACCAGATTTTTATGGTGAGGCAGATTGGCCTGATACAACAAGGCATGTAACTGGTGGGATATGGCCATGGCGCCTGATTTGTCTGTGCTTGGCAGAATACAGACAAATTCTTCACCGCCAAAGCGAGCTGCCAGGTCGACCTCACGACGAATCGCCTTGCTGATAATCGCCGCCACGGTTTTCAGGCAGGTATCTCCCTCACTGTGGCCATAGAAATCGTTGTACGCCTTAAAATAATCCACATCTATGATAAGCAATGACAAAGGCCATTGATGCCGTTGTGCCAGTCGTAACTCATGCTCCAGGCGTTTCTCAAAATGACGACGATTGGCAATGTTAGTCAACTCATCAGTCAGCGACAGGTTTTTGAGTTTTTCCTGCTGGATTTCCAGTGTATTGGCAAACTGACGGAACGAGCGCACCAATTCGCCAATTTCATCCTGACGGTCATCATCTATCAAGTCGGCTTCGCCCGGCACATATTGCTTGATCGCGCGGTTTAACAACACCAGACGATGGATAATTCGTTTACGCACCACGTTCATTGACAGCAACAACAGCAGGCCGGTTAAGAAGGCGATGACGATAAAGGTTTTCGATTGGCGGTTTACTGTAGCGGTCAACTCAGCGACTTCACCAATAGCGCGTTGGTTTATTCGAACAGCGGCGGCTTCTGCATCACGGCTGAAGTCTTCCACCATGTTCGTGACAAAGTGGCCACGGCCAATTGCGCGTCCATTTACCCGTAGTTGCTCTGCTTTGAGCTTAAACAGACCATTCTCACCAGTAACCAATTTGTTCAGTGATTCATTCAGTGCCTCAACCTGGTTTTTGCTAGACGCCGGCAGGCTGGTCGTTACTTCGGATAATTGATTGATTTGGTTAGCCAGTAACTGGCGCTTATCCCGCAGCAGGTATAGGCGTCCTTCGCTCATACTCTCGGTGGTTTGCGCGACGATGGCGGCAACCTGAGTCGCCCAGGATTGCAGTTTTGCACTATCTTGCTGACTGATTCGCTGCATGTCAGACAGCAAGACGAACAGGGCGGTTTTTTGTGTCTGAATTTGGTTCAAAATGGCCAGTTTCTGGGCAATTAACACATTTAACGAGTCCAACTCTTCCCGTATTAACCTGATTTGCTCGTCATAAACACTGGCCTGCATGGTGGGATGGGTTTGCAGCATTTGATTGAGTTTTTTCTCTACTTCGCTCAACGCAATCCGCTGCGCGGCGGAAGTTGAGGCCATGGTTAATTCCTGGATGGAATTGAGTAGCAGATTCGCCTGGCTAAACGTTTGGCTGGCATCGATCATAGCTGGTACGCCATCTTTGGAAATATCAGCCAGCACCCGTTCCATAGCCACCAGTTGGCGATACATAAATGCACCACTGATAAGGAAAAACGCGAATAAACCAATTAATAGCAAAGCGAAAAGCCGCCCAACGGACAGATGCCAAAATCGAGACGTTTGTGTGCTAAGGGACGTCATGACGTTGGTTTCCGGTAGACATCAACCAGACGACCTTCAATTGCCGGCGCAATGACGCCCACTTTGCGGATTTCGTCAGCGATTAATTTAGACAACTGAACCTGCTGATAATTATCGTATTTGAGCCGTGGGGCTCCATCGAGTGTACTGTAGCCATCACCACCATTTGCCATATAATCCGATGTTGCAGCGGTTAAAATCTTGTCTTTGGTGAGAGGCATGCCATTAACAAAAATTTGTTTAACTCGTTTTCCGGCGGGAGCCTGACTATCAAATTCCACACTGAAACCTGAGATCTGCAGAAAACGGCCATTGGAATATTCCAGCTGACTGACGCTGTTTTCCATCGCCTCATATAAAATCGAACCCGTGATCTGTAGTTTCACCACATTGTTTCGATAGGGCAGAATATTGGCAATATCCTGACGACGTATCACTGAGCCTGCCGGTAAAAGACTATCACTGCGAATATTACCACTGTTAATAAAGGCAATATCTGCATTGCTGTACTGGCGAATCACATCGGCAATAAAGTTTCCAATCACTGCTTCGCGCTCACGGATGATCAAGCGATGCATATCTAAATCCGTAGCGGTTTTACCCAGCACTACATTCATTAGTTTATTCAGTCGATGCAGGTATTCTGTTTCCTGCAGTTGGATATCTGCCTGCGGACTCAATGTATTGATTTCAATGGTATTGATAGCAAACGTTGGCTGTTGGTCAGATTGCGACGCTAATGTGACGTCAATTACGACTGCATCCGATGCTCCAACTAATACAATATTATTCGGGTGTTCAGGCGGTAGATTGTTTTCATTCAGCACATAGTGTTCGTCTTTACGAATGGCTAAATCGATGATGCCTTGCTGTAGCATCGGCTCGATAAAATCGTAATAGGCGTCATATAACACCACGATAACATCGCATTTTGCCGCTTTCAGTGTCTGAATCTGGCGAAGCAAAGCCTGTTCCGGGGCTAAAATATCTAAACGCTTTAACGCGTATTCGGTTTTCACATCGGGAGAAATAACCGATGTGACACCAATTCGCTTGCCTGCGCGCGAAATCACGGCATAGCGATTTACCCCATCCAGTGAACTTTGAATAAGCGGGTCGAATAAATTAGCAGAGACCATCGGAAACGCCGCTTCATAGGCACGCAAACTGAGTTCGTCTTCGAAATAGCTAAACTCGCGTTTTGTCAGTGCCATCACATCGGGCTCTAAGCTATTGAGCAGATCGATGATGTGTGCACCGCGATCCAGTGAGGAAAATGAACTGGGGCCGAGGCTACCGCCGCCGAAGAAAAAAAACGTGGGCGTTTTACGCTGGCGTTGGCTTTGTAACAGTGTGGCCAGTTGTGCGTAGCTACCAGATTGAGAATCGCCGACTTGGGTCATATCCGCGGCAAAAACAATCGTCAGATCCGTATTGGCGGCAGAAACGCTGCTCCACACCAATAACGCGGCAGATAGAGATAGGTTGCGAAGTTGCCTGAAAATAACCGCGCCCTCCGGACTATGTGTCTTCAGGAAATGCCTGATAACGCAATACTGTTTGCCAGAATAACGAGGTTTTACAATATAAACAATTGAATGTTAAACGTTTTAGCGCTGGTCGTAGGAGGCGTGGGCTGAGCCCACGCAATTTTAGTGTTTAGCGTCCAGTGCGGCTTGTAGCTCTGCCAGTTCGTCACTGGAAAATTGCCCTTTTTCAATCAGGGTTTTGATCACATCCACCGAGCCTTTGCCGTGATCCATTTTAATCACCACGTTCTTACTGGTGGTAAATTGCATGTCTTCACCATCTTGCTTGTCGGTTTTTATCACAAACACATTTTTTTGCTCATGTACTTGCTCATCATCACCGCCACTAACCCAGGTCATGGTATGGCCTTTAACACCGTGAATTCCCTGCAGTGACGACACAATATTAACGCGCAAGCGTTCAGGGACCTCCGCCAGCGACTGTTGCAGGTAGTCTTCATCATCCAGGCGACTGGCGTCTAATTTAACGGTATAAACCTGTTCATTTTCGGTCGCATCAAGCGTTACTTCATCGCCGACAATACGAATATCCAGTTGTTGTTCAACCTTATCCTGCGCCGCTGCGCTGAGGCTTAACAGGGTTGCCAGTGAGGTAGCCAGTAATTTCATTTTCATCATTATTATCTCCGCAATGATTTGTGGGTTTGGAATTAACCAACTCCATATAGCGATTAACGTGCCAACTCAATAAGTCTATTTATATCAGATAGTTAGATTGTTTGCTTGGATGATTGTGGATAACAAAGTGCGCAAATCAGCAATAAAATTTCCTCATATCAGGAAATCAGCAAATTCGCACAAGCAGGCAGAACCTGAAAATAACGCATAACATTCTGAAATATATGGTTTTTTGCTGAAAAGAAGGATAGGCGTATACTGGACGCAGACTCCCATGCGGTAACAATATTATGTCTTTACGTACCTATTTATTTGCTTTGTTTGCCGGCTTGATTGCGTTGTTCAGTGCGGTGCAACTGGCCTTATTGTGGTTAAACGAAGCGCAATATCAGCAGCAGGTGGCGGACAATGCGCGGATGTTATCCCAGCAGGTACTGAATGTGGCCATCAGTAATATTAATAGTGAGCAGGGGGTAAGTGTCAGTCGCTACGAATTTAGCGGTGCCGGTGGTGAGGCAGTGACGGTGAATCTGACCCGCAGCAGCGCCGGTGCGGAACCGATGAAAGTCCATCGTCTGGTGGAAAAACTGCAGCAAAATGTCGATCAGCAACTGGACAATCATTTTATTGAGGCAGATGACAGTTTCAGTTGGTTCAGCACAGATCAAAATGCTCAACGAGCGCAATTGTTATCTCGCGTCATCTGGACAATTGGGTTATCGGCACTGGTGGCACTGGGCATTGCATTTTGGAGTGCCCATCGTTTTCACCGGCCATTCAAAGATTTGAGTCAGGGATTTGCACAATTAGGAGACGGCAACCTGGGGGTGCAGGTGACCCCCAGCGGTGTGGCTGAAATGCGCGAACTGATGCATCGCTTTAACCACACCACAGAGCGGCTCACGCAGTTGACTAAAGAAACGCAAAGTTTACAGGCGCAGGCACATTTGGCCGAGGTTGGAGAGATCTCCCGCGGTATGGCTCACGCACTGCGCAGTCCGTTACATGTGATTGGGCTCAGTATTGAACGGTTGGCCAGTGGCGAATGTGACATTGCTCAACAAGAGGCGTTGAAGGCGACTGTGCTGTCAAGGATTCAGGCTATAGATCAACAAATTGCTGCTCTGCTATCTATCAATCCGGGGCACAGTGACAGGCATGAGCAAGTCGCGCTGAAATCTCTGACAGATGATTTGGCGCTAGAGTTATTGGCTTATCCGAAAAAGGTTTCACTGGCTGTGCATGGGACCGAGGGTGTTGTTATGCAGGGCGATGCAGCGGAACTGCGTACGGTCTTGCACACGCTGGTCGTCAACGCCTGGGAGGTAAGTGCTGATGGAGGGCAAATTCTGATTCAGGCACAACAACGTGATGATCAGGTGAGTATCATGGTGATTGATCATGGCGGCGGTGTGAAACCGGACATTCAGGCGAAATTATTTGAACCGCACGTGTCATCCAAGCCGGAAGGTGCCGGCATGGGGCTTTACATAGCCAAACGCATTGTCAGTTTGTTTTATCAGGGAGAGTTAACCTTGCACAACACGGATGATGGTTGTTGTGCAACCTTGGTATTGCCGTTAACGAGGCCGCTATGACAGAAAATCGTGTGCTAGTGGTAGAAGATGACGTCCAGCAGCGAGAGTTGGTGGTCAGTATTCTGCAACAGGAAGGCTATCAGGTTGTCAGTGCGGATTCAGTCGAAGCGGCCATTGTGCAGATCAAACAACAGGCATTTCAGGCCATTCTATCGGACTGGAAGCTGGGTAGTTTGAGTGGTCTCGAACTGCTGCGTTACGTGCGGCGAAATCAACCTGTCATGGGATTTGTGATGGTAACGGCATACGGTACTATCGCCCATGCGGTGCAGGCTGTGCAGGAAGGTGCCGATGATTATCTGAGCAAGCCATTTCAACGTCAGGCATTGTTGCTTGCCCTGCAAAAAGCGCTGAATTGCGCAAAATTGCGCGAACAAAATCAATCCCTTAATCAACAGTTAGCAAACCGAACCGCGCTGGTTGGTATGGTTGGTGATGCGCCCTGCATGCAGAATGTGTTTGAGCGGATTCAGCGCGTGTCGGATACCCGCGCAACGGTGTTGATCAGCGGTGAAAGTGGCACGGGTAAAGAACTGGCCGCGCGAGCGTTACATCAGCATTCATCCCGCAGTCATGGCCCCTTCGTCGCGGTCAATTGCGGTGCTATTCCGGAGACGCTGGCGGAGGCTGAGCTGTTTGGTGCGGAGAAAGGCGCCTATACCGGTGCCGAGCAACGTCGTGTCGGTAAATTTGAGGCAGCGCAGGGCGGCACGCTGTTTTTGGATGAAATTGCCGAATTATCACCTGCTATGCAGTCCCGGTTATTGCGGGTGTTACAGGAAAATAGCGTGGTCAGGTTGGGCGGACACAGCGAAATCCCACTGGACGTGCGGGTAATTGCTGCCAGCCATCAGGATTTGGCGCAGGCAGTCAGTGATGGGCGTTTTCGTGAGGATTTATATTATCGTCTCAATGTCGTGCCGCTGAGAATGCCACCGTTACGTGAACGTGGGGAAGATATTCCCACCCTTATTGATTATTTCTGCAAGCTGCACGCGAAACGTCACGGTGTAGCGATGCCAACGCTTAGTCAGGCTGCTATGCGCGCGGCGCTGGATTATAACTGGCCCGGCAACGTGCGTGAGTTGGGCAATAAAATTGAACGGTTTGTGTTGTTACAGGACGATCAGGAACTGATAAGTGGATTGCAGGGCAGTAGCAGCGCACTTCCATTTAGTTTGCCAGCGCAGGGCATCGACTGGGATGCGCTGGAAAAACACTGTTTAGCCGAAGCACTGGCCAGACACAATAATAACCGTACCCGAGCCGCGGCGTTCCTGCGCATGAGTTATAAAACCTTTTTATACCGCCTGGAAAAATATCAGTTGGTCTGATGGGGATCGCTACTGCTAAGCAGGGCATCAAACAGGGGTAAGGTTATATTGAAATTTGCGTGATGCATCAGCGCCAGATTGTGATGGCGAATATGGCGCTGTTTCAATGTCAGATAGCCGGGAATACTCTCACTCCAGTGGCCTGTAGGCAGGTGGTAGCTGAAGTGCATGATTTCATAAAACAGATAAGTAAACACAATGCCCACTGACCAAAATGCGCCCAAAGTCAGTTCACTGAACTGATTTATCAGCCACTGACCGGGCAGCGCAATAGTAATAACCACCAGCACGATTAACCAGGGCGGGAAAAATAATACCCGCCAGTCCCTTGCAGAATCACAGGTCATCAGGCTGTCCACAAAAAAGTGATGATGGTCACCAGTATGGCGGTCATAAAACAAACCGCCATTGCCTAGTTTGTTATGACCTAACCAGCGATGAATCGCGTATTCGCCAAAATTGCCGACCAATAATGCCAATAGCAGTATCAACCAGCCCAGTGGCTGGGATAATTCCAACTGTGTGGCGCTAAACAACATGATGCCAAGTCCAAAACTAAACACAAACCCTGCGTGCAGATAAGGCACGTAATCAGGGTTCATCGCGCTGCGGTAGCGCTGGCGAAACTGTAATGCCATACGCTGACTGGCGTTAGTCGCGTCCATTGTCATTTCTCAATAGCGGTTCAAGCATGCTTTCCAAACCGTTTAGCTTAATTTCATGCATCAATGCCAGTTGCTGGCCTAATTTCCCCGCCGGAAAGCCCTGCTGATGAAACCAAACTAAATAAGGCTCAGGTAATTGCAGTAACTTACGTCCGGCATATTTACCAAATGGCATCCTGGTATTAATCGCTTCAACCAATGCTTGCTGATCCATCACGCCTGCTCCCGTTGCTGGGCGCGCCAAAGCTCTGCATACCGCCCTTGCTGGTTAAGTAGCTGCGTGTGTGTACCTTGTTCAACTAATTCCCCTTTGTCGAGCACCAGTATCGTATCGGCATCCACAATGGTGGATAAACGGTGTGCGATGATCACGCTGGTGTGATTAGCACTCAGGCTGCGCATTGCGGCCAGAATGGCTTGCTCCGATTGGCTATCCAGTGAAGACGTCGCTTCGTCAAATAACAGAATGGGTGAGCCTTTAAGAATAGCGCGGGCGATCGCGACCCGTTGCTTTTCACCGCCAGATAGCTTCAAGCCTCGTTCGCCAACCAAGGTATCCGGGCCTTTGGGTAAACCGCTGATAAAGTCGCGCAAGTGCGCTAAATCGATGGCGCGTTCTACGTCAGCATCGGGAGCATCCGGCCGGCCATAGTGGATGTTGTTATACAGCGTATCGTTAAACAGTACGGTATCTTGCGGCACGACCGCAATCGCGCAGCGCAGACTTTGCTGTGTGACGTCGTGAATGTGTTGGCCGTCAATTTCAATCGTCCCGCTGGTGGGATCATAAAAGCGTAAAAGCAGCTTCATCAGGGTAGATTTACCCGCACCACTACTGCCTACCACCGCGACTTTTTGGCCAGCACCAATGGTGACGTTAATCTCACGTAAAATAGGGCGTTCCGGGTGATAAGCGAAATTAAGATTGCGCAGAACAATTTCGCCGTTGGTTACCTTAAGTTCTGCTGCGGCCGGTGCGTCTACCACCTTCGGTGCCTGATCCATTAGGTTAAACAGGTTTTCGATATTGGCCATGGCACTGCGCATTTCCCGGTAAACAAAGCCAAGAAAATTCAATGGCATAAATACCTGCATAGTGAAGGCATTGATCAGCACAAAATCACCAATGGTCATTTTTCCTAGTGAGACCTGCCAGGCGGCAAGGCCCATCATACTCGTCATCGACAGCGCGATAATCAGCGCCTGACCGCCGTTCAAGGCAAATAAACTGAGGCGATTTTTGCGCCGGGCTAGCTCCCAGCGGGCCAGCGATTGATCGTAAAGGTCGGCCTCATACTGCTCATTGTTGAAATATTTGACCGTTTCGAAATTCAGCAGGCTGTCGATGGCGCGGGTATTACTGCTGGAGTCGGCTTGATTCATCTCGCGCACATACTGGGTGCGCCAGTGCGTGGCTTTGACTGAAAAAAACACATAAAGCACGACACTGACCAGCACAATGAGGGCAAACAGAATGCCGTAGTTTATCGATAGCAAAAAGGCGACCATGGCAATTTCCAGCAGGGTCGGCACGATATTGAACACCATGAAACGCATTAAAAAGCTGATGCCACTGGTGCCGCGCTCTATGTCCCGACTGAGTCCGCCAGTTTGTCGACTTAGATGAAAATCCAGCTCCAGTGCATGCAAATGCTGAAATACTTTGAGGCCCACACGCCGCATCGCCCGCTCGGTAACGCGGCCAAACAGAGTGTCACGCAGTTCACCAAACAGGACATTGGCTAAGCGGGTTGCGCCATAGGCCAGAATCAACGCCAGCGGAACCAAACTCAGTTCTGCCTGTACACCGCGACCATTGAGATCATCCACCACATACTTGAGGATAAATGGCAGGTAGACACTGGCTACCTTGGCGCCTATTAAACACAGTAACGCCAGTACAACGCGGGATTTATATTCCAGTAAAAACGGCCATAGGCGTCGAAGCATGGACCAGTTTGCAGGGGCATCGTGGCCAGCTGAATAAGATGATGGGCGCATGAAGGCAGACAAGAATGAAAGAGTGGGGCTATGGTACTGAGTTTTACCCAACTAGCGCAAAAAAAGCTTAGAGTAATTCCTGCAAATAGCCGCGAATACGGTTGTAGCGCTCGGTTTGCTCGTCGTTCAGGTCACTGTTTTCGATGGTATAAATGCAGCGTTCCATCACCTCGCGGGCATTGCCCGTGACAGCACTCTCTTTGCCTTTTACCACAATGGTTTGCAGTAGGTTAAGGGCAATGGATGGGCTTTTCGGCATAATACGAAACGCCTGACGAAATGCACTAAGGGCTTTATCCAACTCGCCTCGCTGATAGAAGGACACCGCAGAGTTGTTGAGTGCTTTGGGTGTTTGTCGAATCGACTCGCGCTCGGATTTTTCCTGTTGGATGTAGCGCAGAAAAATTTGCCCTTCTTCCGGCTGGCTCTGCGCGCGGTTTTCGATTTCGTTCATCACATGCAGAGACTTTTCAAACATGCCCAGTTCATGAAAGGCTTTGGCCTTATCCAACAAGGTATCCATGCTGTCGGTGTGCAGGGCGTCATCATTGATTTGTTCGATCAGCGCCTTGGCTTTGTCTTTTTCATTCTGCAAATACAGAATGCGTGCACTGATCACATTGATTTGATCATCCATATGCACTTTGGGGAACTGCTTACGGAAACGGCGTAAATAATCGGTCGACTGCGCCAGCAGCACGGTGGTTTGCTCATCGTCGGAAGCCATGGCGTAGTCAACACCAGCGCGTGCCACATTCAGATACATTTCCGGTTCGTCATGTACCGAGTGACGGGCATAACGTACGATTTTTTTCGCCACATCGAATTGGGTAGCGTAATCATGGGTGAGGCGGGACAAATTCATCGCCTTATGATGGCGCTGCAGATTACGTGGCGATATTTCACTGGCCAGCAGGGTACTTTCTAATGCCATATCAAAATCTTCCTGTTTGATTTTGATATCTGCCAGCATGTCGAAGGCGCGTAATTGTGCGTCGGGTTTTAATGCCAGACGCAGCAGGCGTTTTTCCGCTTCGTCTTCCTGACCTAGCTTAAGCAGTGCCTCAATCAGGCCCAGTTGTGCCCAGGCAAAGTTCTGAATATTGAGAATCGCCTGATAAAAGTCGCGGGCATCTTCAAATCGTTCGCAGTGGATCAGTAACTCGCCTTTGAGGCGCAGCGCAGCAGGATAATGCTCTGCATGGGCTGGCTCGGTCAGAAACGCTTCGGTTTGTGCCAGCGCTTTGTCGTATTCATCCAGCTCGATCAACTTGTAAATATCGCGTAGTGCTCGCTTGTGGCTGAGTACCTTGCGCAGTCGTTTTTCCAACTGCTTGACAGTAAAGGGCTTGACCAGAAAATCATCCGGCTGCAATTCAACAATACTGTGTACCAGTTCTGCGGATGTATCGGCACTGATAAAAACAAAGGCGGTTGCGGGGGAGAGCAGGCGGTGCTCAATTAAGCGTTGATATAGATGCAATCCTTCCTGCTCTTTCTTTAAATCATAAGAACAGAGGATAAGGTCGAATTCATGGGTACGAATTTGTTCAATCGCTTTATCGGTTTGGTCGGCATAGGTGATGCGCTCGAACCCCAGCTCCTGCAGGGAAAATTTAAGGTAACCCTGAACGAGGACCTGATCGTCGATAATCAGTGCATTGATATGCTTGGCAAAATCCTTACCCATGAATCCTGATGCGTTGCTGCGAATAATGGTTAGGTTATCGTACACAAGCGGAATTAGGTAAGTGAAATCAGAAAATTTATGCAGAAAGTGGTGGATGGTACTGGGCTTGAACCAGTGACCCCCGCCTTGTAAGGGCGGTGCTCTCCCAACTGAGCTAACCATCCATAAAAGATGTTCAGGAAGTGGTGGATGGTACTGGGCTTGAACCAGTGACCCCCGCCTTGTAAGGGCGGTGCTCTCCCAACTGAGCTAACCATCCGTCCTGAGATGAAAGAAGTGGTGGATGGTACTGGGCTTGAACCAGTGACCCCCGCCTTGTAAGGGCGGTGCTCTCCCAACTGAGCTAACCATCCGTTCTTTCGGCTTACTTCGCTGTTGCGCTGTAAGTGGGGCGCTATTATAGGTTTGCTTTTAAAGCTGTCAACACAAAAACTCAGGCATTTTGTTCAAGTGCGCAAACTATGAGCATTTGACCGATTGTTCGGCGAAACTTTGTGCGTTTCAGGGCTACATCAACCATTTCGCCAGCGCATAACTGCACATTCCTAATAGCACAGTAAGCAATAAACGTGGCTGACATCGTGCTGAAATCAACGCAACGACCAGTCCCCACAAATAGGGATTGCGCCAGTGCAACTGTAACTCACCGGCGGGATAAAAACTGGTTTGCACAATGATCACGGTTAGCACTGCCACCGGAACATAGCCCAGCGCCTGATGTAAGCGTGGTGGCAAACGCAGGCGATTTGCCAGTAATAAGGGCAATGTGCGCGGCGTAAAGGTGACAGCAACCATGCCGCCAATAATAAGCCATTCAGTCATGCGGTTTACTCCCGACATAATCTTCTGCCATCACGCCGGCGATAATTGCCACGATGGCAGAAAACAACAGGCCGGTCTTATGTGGCCAGCTATAAGTCAGGACGCCAGCAATGGCGGCAACGCCGGCACACACCCAATGGCTGGGCAATCGCAAGTTGGCAACCACGATCCCCGCAAAGGCAACAACCATCGCGATATCCAGGCCAAAGCTGGTGAGTTGAGGGAATTGATGACCCGCGACTATGCCCAAATAAGTACAGGCTACCCAGTTGCTGTACATCAGTAAGCCAGAACCGAAGAAATAAGCAGGATCAACCTGTTGATTTGGTTGTTGGCTGAGTTTATTCACCACAGTGGCAAAGGTTTCGTCGGTGAGAAAAAAGCCCATGGGTAAGCGCATTTTTAAAGGCAGGTGTTTCACTGTAGGGATCAAACTCACCCCGTATAACATATGACGCAGATTGATTACCCAGGTGGTGAGTATGATAATCAGTGGCGAAGCGCCAGTGCCGATGAGGGTCATCGCGACAAACTGTGACGAGCCAGCAAACACCAGCGCAGAAAATGCCAGTACAATATAGTCGGGTAACCCCTGTGCCTGTCCCATGGCACCAAAAACAATGCCAAATGGCACGGCTGCCAGCACCAATGGCAGTGAATCCCTCGCCCCTTGTATACTTGTGTTCAACGTTAACCGGCCCCAAAAACATAAGAGCCGTTAAGTATCATATTCCAGTGTGTGCAACCACTATAAAAACCGTTGGAGCCGACCAAAGTATTTACCTCTGGTGACAGGGCACAATTTAAGTGGTCAGGTGTTGCCTGTGTCCCGCCGCTATAAAGAGCAATTCCGTGCCGACCTGTCCCAGTAACGGGATCCGACGTTAATTTGCGGCGGCGGGTTAGCAACCCTGCGGGGATTAGGATAGAATTCGCCCCCTTAGATTTGTGTTTTAACTGAATTCTTAAAGATTATGACGGTAGTTACCCGCTTTGCTCCAAGCCCAACTGGCTATTTACACGTAGGTGGTGCCCGCACGGCACTGTATTCCTGGCTCTATGCAAAAAGCCAGGGCGGCAAATTTGTGTTGCGTATCGAAGATACCGATTTGGAACGTTCTACTCCGGAGGCCATCGAGGCGATTCTGGAAGGGATGAACTGGCTGGGGCTGAACCATGACGAAGGCCCGTACTATCAGACAAAGCGTTTCGACCGTTATAAAGATTACATCCAGCAAATGCTCGAAGCAGGCACTGCATATAAATGTTATTGCTCCCGTGAGCGCTTGGATGCGCTGCGTGAACAGCAAATGGCTGAAGGTAAAAAGCCTAAATACGATGGTAAATGTCGTCACCATGCGCCAGAGCAGGACGGTGATTTTGTGGTGCGCTTTAAAAACCCGGAGCAGGGCAGTGTCATCATTAACGACCATATCCGTGGCCGTATCGAAATTTCCAATAATGAACTGGATGACCTGATTATTCAGCGCAGTGACGGTTCACCGACCTATAACTTCTGTGTGGTGATTGATGACTGGGAAATGGGTATCACGCACGTGATTCGTGGTGAAGACCATATCAATAACACCCCGCGTCAGATCAATATTCTTGAAGCATTGGGTGCGCCTATCCCGGATTATGCACACGTTTCAATGATTCTGGGTGATGACGGTAAAAAGCTGTCTAAACGCCATGGTGCTGTCAGTGTTATGCAGTATCGCGATGACGGTTTCCTGCCCCAGGCGCTGCTGAACTATTTAGTACGCTTAGGTTGGTCGCACGGCGATCAGGAAATTTTCAGTCTGGAAGAGATGATCAACTTATTTAGTCTGGATGCCATTGGTCAGTCGGCCTCTGCATTTAATACGGATAAACTGATTTGGTTGAACCAGCATTACATCAAGACCATGCCGGCAGGTGAGGTAGCGGAACATGCCAAATGGCATTTTGAGCAGCAAGGTATCGACTTAAGCCAGGGCCCGGCGCTGGAGAGCGTGATTGCGATTCAGGCTGAGCGTGTGAAAACCCTGAAGGAATTGGCTGAGGTAAGCCGTTATTTCTACGAAGAGTTTGCAGATTTTGAAGAAAAATCAGCGAAAAGCCATCTTCGTCCGGTTGCTGCTGAGCCACTGACGCTGGTCAAGCAAAAGCTGGCTGCACTGACGAGTTGGGATGCAGAATCGATTCATGCGGCGATCAATGCCACTGCAGATGAGCTGCAAATCGGTATGGGTAAAGTGGGTATGCCACTGCGTGTTGCAACGACTGGTGGTGGTAATTCTCCATCGCTGGATGTGACGCTTGCACTGCTCTCGCAGGCGCAGGTTGAACAGAGAATCGACAAAGCGCTCACTTTTATAGCAAACAGACAGCAAAGCGTATAAATCCATAAAAAAGTCGTTGACATGATCGGGGGGCATGCCTAGAATGCGCCCCGCTGTCAGGGAACAGCGACACTCGACCAGGAAGGCCTAGCTTCAGGTAGAGTGAATAAACTTGGGGCTATAGCTCAGCTGGGAGAGCGCTTGCATGGCATGCAAGAGGTCGGCGGTTCGATCCCGCCTAGCTCCACCAAGTTTCTGACATTGTGCTTTGCACAGTGTTATTTAGAGAAGGTTTAGTCCCCTTCGTCTAGAGGCCTAGGACACCGCCCTTTCACGGCGGTAACAGGGGTTCGAATCCCCTAGGGGACGCCAACTTTACAAGTCA
>NZ_JXSY01000035.1 GCF_004329715.1 Bowmanella sp. JS7-9 | reverse complement strand
TATAGCTCAGCTGGGAGAGCGCTTGCATGGCATGCAAGAGGTCGGCGGTTCGATCCCGCCTAGCTCCACCAAGTTTCTGACATTGTGCTTTGCACAGTGTTATTTAGAGAAGGTTTAGTCCCCTTCGTCTAGAGGCCTAGGACACCGCCCTTTCACGGCGGTAACAGGGGTTCGAATCCCCTAGGGGACGCCAACTTTACAAGTCACATGTTTTTGTCCTGGCGAGCATGTGCCAGACGCAAGTCTGAATGGGAGGAAACTCCCGGGTAGTAAAACTCAAATAGTTTTCTGCAAAGGAATAGGTCGTTCGCCTCACAGGCTCGGCTCACCTGAACAGAAAACTTACAAAGCAACGCTTTGTAAAACAGTTTTCTGTCCCCTTCGTCTAGAGGCCTAGGACACCGCCCTTTCACGGCGGTAACAGGGGTTCGAATCCCCTAGGGGACGCCAAATATAAGCCCGCTCATTGAGCGGGCTTTTTAATCAAAAGTCGCATGTTTTTGTCCTGGCGAGCATGTGCCAGACGCAAGTCTGAATGGGAGGAAACTCCCGGGTAGTAAAACTCAAACAGTTTTCTGCAAAGGAATAGGTCGTTCGCCTCTCAGGCTCGGCTCACCTGAACAGAAAACTTACAAAGCAACGCTTTGTAAAACAGTTTTCTGTCCCCTTCGTCTAGAGGCCTAGGACACCGCCCTTTCACGGCGGTAACAGGGGTTCGAATCCCCTAGGGGACGCCAAATATAAGCCCGCTCATTGAGCGGGCTTTTTAATCAAAAGTCG
>NZ_JXSY01000034.1 GCF_004329715.1 Bowmanella sp. JS7-9 | reverse complement strand
CAACTTTACAAGTCACATGTTTTTGTCCTGGCGAGCATGTGCCAGACGCAAGTCTGAATGGGAGGAAACTCCCGGGTAGTAAAACTCAAATAGTTTTCTGCAAAGGAATAGGTCGTTCGCCTCACAGGCTCGGCTCACCTGAACAGAAAACTTACAAAGCAACGCTTTGTAAAACAGTTTTCTGTCCCCTTCGTCTAGAGGCCTAGGACACCGCCCTTTCACGGCGGTAACAGGGGTTCGAATCCCCTAGGGGACGCCAAATAAAAAAGCCCACTCATTTGAGTGGGCTTTTTTATTTGGAGATCTTTACGATTTCGATCCCCTGCGGGTTCGACAAAATTGTCGGGAACAATTTTGGACAGCCGAAGGCTGGCCGCGCAGCGGTGAGGGCAGGAAAGCCCGAGCAATCCCCCGCGTGATTCAAGTCAGCTTCTATCCTCAGC
>NZ_JXSY01000033.1 GCF_004329715.1 Bowmanella sp. JS7-9 | reverse complement strand
ATCCCCTAGGGGACGCCAAATAAAAAAGCCCACTCATTTGAGTGGGCTTTTTTATTTGGAGATCTTTACGATTTCGATCCCCTGCGGGTTCGACAAAATTGTCGGGAACAATTTTGGACAGCCGAAGGCTGGCCGCGCAGCGGTGAGGGCAGGAAAGCCCGAGCAATCCCCCGCGTGATTCAAGTCAGCTTCTATCCTCAGCTTTGAGTGGGCTTTTTTATTTGCTGGTCTTTGTGACAAATTCATCGGGAATGAATTTGAACGTTGGAGCTTGCGACGACGGATCGAAGGGTGAGGGCAGGAAAGCCCGGGCAATCCGATCCAGCCCATCAGTCTGCTTATTGTTTTTTTTTGATAGGTTTCTTTCTTACCTAAACACAACGAACATTAAGCGGGCTTAGTATAAGTGCCTTGCTGCCGCCCCCTTCTGAAAACGAAATGGTGCGTTAAACATACTGATTTTTATGATTTTTTCCCTCTGGTTTTCGAGAGTTTTGCTATGTTTAGTGGGTATTTTCATATCGGCCATTGCCGAATTTCATCAGGAGTGTTTATGAGATGGGGGTTATGGCTGTGTAGCCTGCTTTCTGTGCAGGCACTCGCGAATGAAGCCCTTCAGTTTTCAGGTTTTGGTTCCATTGGTATCGTTACGACTGATTCCGCCGATTTTGGTTACCGGCGTGATTACTCTCGCACCACTGCTGTGTTTGATGGCCAATGGGATTGGCGCGAGCACAGCAATATAGGGGTTCAGCTTGACTGGGCGGTGTCGCCGCAATGGGATGTGGTCACTCAATTACATTACCGTGACCAAGTCGATACTGATCTGAATGGTTTGTTAAATGTGGGTTTTGTACGTTACAAACCTCAGCCAAATTTTATATTTCGTGCTGGTCGCGTGCCGTTTGATCTGTTTTTAATGACAGAGTACCGGGATGTGGATTACGCCTACAGCTTCGCTAAAATTCCCAGTGAAATATACGGTATCGTACCTCATCGTCATTTGGATGGCCTTGATGCAGAGTACCTGTCACGTGCTGCAGATAAGACCTATTCAGCGAAATTGTTTTACGGCAAAACCAATGCGCAGATAAGCGCTGACAACACAAACAGCAGTCGTGACTTTAAAATGGAGAATGTCGTTGGTCTGGTGTTAGCAGCGGAGTCATTGGATTGGGAGATAGCAATACATCACACCCAGGTGCGATTTGATAATCAGTATGCTAAGCCGCTGGTCGATGCGGTCACATCACTAGAACAGATTTTCCCAGCTTTCACCGTCCTATGGCCAGATGCACAGCAAGTCATCAGTCAGTTGGATCTTGATAACAAAACTGCACGGTATAGCTCAATAGGCGGCCAGCTTAATGTAGACAACATCACAATCATGTCTGAAATAGCCTATATCCGCAGTGCCAGCGAAACCGTGCATGATGTTTACAGCGGCTATGCAGGCTTTATTTCCCATCAGGAGAGCTGGCAATGGTTTTTCAATGTCGGCTTCGCAAAAACAAATCGCACCGATGATTTACTCAATAACGCCAATGTAACCGGGCTCGCG
This sequence comes from Bowmanella sp. JS7-9, assembly GCF_004329715.1. GTDB lineage: Bacteria > Pseudomonadota > Gammaproteobacteria > Enterobacterales > Alteromonadaceae > Pseudobowmanella > Pseudobowmanella zhangzhouensis. Next base: position 3,230 of record NZ_JXSY01000033.1, on the reverse strand, counting down.
CAGTTTCAACCTGCCTTTGACACCTATCAAGGGGCGCGTTTTCTCAACGATTTTTACAATATGAACCAGACAACGGCGTCAATCGGCGCACGCTGGAACGTAACGGATGCGGTTGCGCTGAAGGTGCAATGGGATCATAGCTGGATCAGACGCCAGGGTAGTGGATTTTGGCAACCTCCGATGACCGGTGGGTTAGCAACGCGAGAACCCGGGGAGGTTAACGTGTTGTTTCTGCTTACCAGTTTTATTTTTTAGGCCACGCATGCTCAGCAGATTGATTGCAATGATATTTATGTTTTTTTGCTGCCAAAGTGGGGCGGAAGAATTGGTTGTCGTGGTGAATAAAGCCAATCCGGTGACGACACTGCAAAAAAGCCAGATTATTGATATTTATATGGGTAAATTTGTCGCGTTTCCCAACGGAGCAAGTGCATTCCCGGTAGATTTCGAAAGTGATATGTCGCTTAGAACTGCTTTTTTCGAGACGCTGCTTGAGCAACCCGTTTCCCGTGTTAACGCTTATTGGTCGAGATTACGATTTGCTGGCAAAGTGCGCCCCCCGGCGAAGGAGCGAACCGTACAAGGCGTGTTGGCGTATATTCGTGATAATCCAGGTGGCGTGGGTTATTTGCCTGCCAATGCCGTGACCCCAGATGTTAAGGTGGTATACCGACTTGAGTAAATTTGGACTGCTTCCCCGCTTGGCGGCATACATTGGTTTATCGTCAGTCATTATCGGCATTGTGTCGTCGCAAATGGTTTATCGTGTCACCGTAAAGCAGGAGATGCACCTGGCGTCTGAGCAGCTTTCCTCTTTGTATAAAACGGTAAAACAGACGATCTCGACCGCGGTGTATTTGGGGGAAGATGGAGTTGACCTCGCCCAGGAAGTCGTGGATGGTTTAGCGGAAAGTGATATTGTCAGCCTGGCAAGGGTCGAGTTTCAGCAATTGGAATTAACCAGCCATCAAATGCCCGTGCCCGCCGTAACGCCACAAATATTTGACCTGTATGCTTTGTTCGAGCCCGATAAAGTGACAGGGCGTTTGTACATCTATCCAAACCACGAGTTTATTCGCGACAGAGCAGAAACCATCGCCACGGAAAACGCCGCAGCAATGTTTGGGCTAGCGATTTTGTTGATGGTTATTGCCTTGGCGGTTACGTACTTTTATGTGTCATCCCCCTTAGTGCGCACGGCCAGAGTGTTGCATGAAATTGCGCCAGGAAGTAATAAACGTCTGGCGCTAGGCAAACGCTTGCAACAAACCGAATTGGGGGTGCTGGTAAAAGATATTAATCTGTTGTTAGAACGGGCTGAACAGCAAATCCGCCAGGAGCGCTTACTGCGTGAAGAGGTTGAGCGCCTCGAGCAAAAATTCAGAATGATCTTTCACAATGCGGTTGAACCCATAGTGCTGACTTCGCCAAGCGGCGATTTGATTCTGCAAAATCCGGCGTTTGAGCGTTTACTCGAATCCCTTGATATCCCGGTACGTGATAATCACGGCACCTTGTTGTGCACATTATTTCATAAACCCAGTGAAGTGCTGCGCAAACTTGAGCAAACCCTGATGCGCGCCAATATTGCGATTGCCGAATTTCCGCTGTACGCGAAACGCAACGGTGAAGATGTGTGGATGCAGGTTGTTGTGACCCGAATATTAAATAGTGCCAATGAAACCTATCATCAGGTTGCGTTGCATGACGTATCTGAACGGCGCGCCGAGCTGGAGCAGTTATCTTTGCAGGCGGAATTTGATCAGTTAACCCAGTTGCTGAATCGTCGTGGTTTTCAACGCAGGCTGGAGCAGATGCAAAAGCAGGACACCGCCTTTATCTTTGTTTTGTTTGATCTTAACTGGTTTAAGCGGGTGAATGATCGCTATGGTCACGGTGCCGGAGATGAACTGCTGATTTATGTTGCACGTTGTTTGGGTCGGGTACTGGAGCCTGACGATATCGCCGGTCGTTGGGGTGGCGATGAATTTGTCATGCTGTTGCCAGGCTCGGATCGTTTGCGGGTGGCAGCGCTGTGCGAAAGTCTGTTTAACTTTATCGCGACACCATATCAGTTAACGGAAGTGGATGTGCAGGTGCAAATTGGTGCCAGTATGGGCGCCGCATGTTTTCCAGCTGATTCTCGGGATTTAAATGTGCTGGTCGATATGGCAGATAAAGCCATGTATGCCTCAAAGGGTTACAAGGAAGATCCCACCAAGAAATACCTGACCTTTACCTCGGATATGGATTATTCCCCCACTTCGGATGTGACGGATACATCCTGATCCCACATGCGTTGCCAAACCAAGCCGAGTAATGCCGGATCGCGCTTTGCTTCCAATCCCCTGGCTTCTGATGCAACGCAGCCAGCCTGACAGTTAGCGATCACAAAACTGAACACATAGTTATTTTCCATGCCCATACGTAAGTCAGTCATGACCAATTGCTGGTTTTGTAATTCGGCTTTATAAAAACCATGAGTGAACCAGCGAAGTCGCTTAACCGCAGCCAGCTCGGGCAACGGCTCAGCAATACCTGCATATTGAGGCAACAGGGGGCCCGGTTCAGGCAATGTCTTATCAAACAGGGACACATAAACCTCGCGGTAACCGTTTTCCTCCATGGCGACTGCGCGCCATAAAATCAGTGAGAAAGGTGCCGGGGTAGAAAATAGTCGTTTCGATTGAATGCCTTGTTGCTGTAATGACGTTTCTACCCGCGATTCAACCCATTGTTTTATGCCAACGCCAAGGAATAAATAACCGGTACTAATTGCCAGGCCAGCAGCTAACCAGTGATGTTTTACCTGTGCTTTTGTGCGCAATCCGGCGATCAAAAAGGCAAGCAAGGGCAGGGTATAAAATGGGTCGATAATAAATACACTGGAAAGGGACACCGGATAATCAAACAGCGGCCAGAACAGCTGTGTGCCGTAAGTGGTAAAACTGTCCAGCAAGGGATGGGTGATTAGCGCCAGCCACACCATGGTGAAGAGTTTTCGTGGCGCAATGTCATGAATACGCCCGATGAGCCAGGCGAATAAAGGGCTTAGCAGGGTAAGTACCAGTAAAGAATGGCTGAATGAACGATGATAAGTAAAATCTGCTACCGCATCCCCCATGGGGATCAGTACATCCAGATCAGGTAAGGTGCCTAATACTGCGCCCCATATGGCCGCTTTTTTGCCTAACTGTTTGGGCGCGCACGCTAATGCCACCGTCGAGCCT
>NZ_JXSY01000032.1 GCF_004329715.1 Bowmanella sp. JS7-9 | reverse complement strand
TGACGCCTCTTGGCTTCGGGTAAGTAAGCCCACCCCATAAAAAAGCACCCTCCGGGTGCTTTTTTTTCGTCTGTACGCTGCTGGAATGGCGCGAATGGCTTTTCAGCGTCGGCAATTCACGTTAGTTTACAGCAGCCGTTTTTTTACTGCCTGAAACAAGGAACTGTCGTTGCAACTTGCTATCGAAGCGTCACAGCTGACCTTTTCATACCCAAACGCCAATACGCCCACATTGCAGATTGAGCAATTAGCTTTACCAATAGGGCACAAATTATTTGTCGAGGGGCCAAGTGGTAGTGGCAAATCCACGTTATTGTCATTACTGGCCGGCATTACACCCGTGCAGAGCGGCAGTTTAAAAATACTGGGCGAGGATATGGCCAAGCTTTCTGGCCGGGCGCGTGATGCGTTTCGAGCCGAACACATTGGCTACGTGTTTCAGCAGTTTAATTTATTGCCTTACCTGAGTGTGTTGGAAAACGTGCAAATCGCCGATACGTTTCGCCATAAAAAACTTGCCGCCCGACAAGGTAAAGAGCGCGCCATGCAACTGCTTAGCGCACTGCAAATACCACAGGAGGCGTTTAGCAAATCCGGTATTGAGCTCAGTGTCGGCCAACAACAACGGGTGGCGATTGCCCGTGCGCTTTATGCAAAGCCGGATATTTTGATTGCGGATGAGCCTACATCAGCGCTGGATCATGCCAACGCCGCCGCTTTTATGCAGTTGTTACTCAAACAGGTTAATGAGCAAGGCACGACTTTGGTGTATGTCAGTCACGACGAAAGCCTGCGGCTGAACTTTGATCAAATGGTGCGCCTGCGTAGTCCCGGAGGTGCGCAATGACTATGCTTAGCCTGACGCTTAAATCTATGCGTAACCGCCGTTTTACGCTGGGCTTAACCCTGTTGTCGGTGGCAATCAGCGTGATGCTGTTGCTGGGGGTAGAGCGTTTGCAAAGCCAGTTGAAGCAAAGTTTTACCCAGACGATTAGCGGCACAGACATTATTGTCGGACCGCGCACCAGTCAGGTAAATCTGTTGCTGTATACGGTGTTTGGTATTGGCGAGCCGACCAACAGTCTGAGCCTGGCGGCGTGGCAGCATATTAAGAGCATGCCCGGCGTTAGTTGGACGGTGCCATTGTCATTTGGTGACTCCCATCAGGGTTATCGGGTAGTGGGTACCAATCAGGAGTATTTTGCCCGCCGCCTGTATGCTAATAAGCAGGCGTTGATATTCCAGCAGGGCAAGCCGTTTGAGGATGAGCATCAGGTCGTGCTTGGCGCTCAGGTCGCAAATGCATTGGGCTATCAACTGGGCCAACAACTGGTGCTCAGTCACGGCGTTAGCAAGGTTAGTTTCAGTAAACATGGCAATCATCCGTTGAGCGTTGCGGGAATATTGGCACCCACGGGTACGCCCATCGATCAGCGAATTTTTGTACCTCTTGCCGCGCTGGATGAAATGCATGCACCTATGCGCGACCCTCATAACCCACTGAATCATGATGATATCAGCGCGCTCTATCTTGGTGTTGAGGCGCCGCAGGACGTTTTGCGTATTTTGCGCGCCATTAATGAATTTGACGCAGAACCAATGACGGCATTACTGCCATTGATGACGATGCAACAGGTCTGGCGCCTGATGGATAGTGTGCAGTTGGGCCTACTGCTGTTAGCCGCCATCGTGGTGGCCAGCACCTTACTGACGTTGCTAACCAATATGTTAACCAGTTTATCTCAGCGCCAGCGAGAAATGGCGGTACTACGGGCTCTGGGTGCTGCGCCGCGACATATCTTCAGTCTGTTGCTGGCGGAGTCTTTGCTGGTCGGTGTTTTGGGTATTGTGCTCGGGTTAGCCGCCTTGTATGGCTTGCAATATGCGGGTGCTCCCTATTTGCAGGCTGTGTCTGGTTTGCGCCTGAGTCCTGATTGGCCGCAACCGCAGGAAATCACGCTGCTGGCGATGGTGCTGGGCTGTGCGATGCTGGTTAGTCTTGTCCCTGCGTGGCGGGCATACCGGATGACAGTGCACGACGGGATGCAGATGCGCGGCTAAACCCGCTTTAGTCCGCGTCCTGTGGTTGTTTGGCCTGCACAAATAAATCGCGCATCAGGACATATTCATCCGGTGTGGCCCAGTCCTGATGGTTGAGCTGAAAAGGCTCACTCAGGGTAATTCGTGCTACATCATCGCTGACCCAGCCGGGCACCGGAAATTCCTCGATGGCACCACTAAAGCCGGCTTGTAAATCACAATGAAAATACGCAGCGCGCTCGTTTTGTCTGAGTAACTCACCAATTTGCGCATTAAAGCCGGTTTGTTGCCAGACTTTTTGGTGGACCTGGCAGCGCGCTTCGTTGATCGGGTCTATCTCACCACCGGGCAAGCGTAATGCTTGATTTTGTTTGGCGCTGACGGTCAGCAATCTGTCTGCTATGCGCACCACGCAATAGGCGCTGGGGCTTGAAACCGGTGGCAAATGATCCAAGGTACGGCAAACCGGTGGGGTAGGCGCCTCATTTGAACAGGCAGTTAACGCACTAATACATGAAATTGCGAATATTCGCGGTAACTTACCTTTCATCAGACGGGGTTCTCAGTCACTATTTGCTGCAGTCAAAATCATAAAAGATCTGGCCATTGAACTAAAGCGTATGGGCAAGGTTGTGGTCAGTTAATTCAGCCAATGGAGAATTCATGGCTTCACATTTTCGTTTTACCCCCATCTTATTGGTGGTTGTGGTGTTGGCAGCTCTGGTTGCCTGGTTGTATGTCCCGCAAGGTGAAGAGCAAAAGCGCCGGCAGATGCAAGCTTCGCCGGTCAAAGTGGTAGTCGCCAGTGAACAGCCCTTTGAGGTAACGGTTGAAGCCCTTGGGACGGCAGTGGCAAACGAAGCAGTGATTATTACTGCACAAAGTACCGATGTAGTTGCCCAGGTGCATTTTAACGATGGTCAGTTAGTCGAAGCTGGGCAATTACTGGTCTCACTCAATAGCCGTGAAGAGCAGGCGCGCGTTAAAGAATTAGGAATTAATCTGGATGAAGCCAATCGCCAACTAAGCCGTATTCGTAATCTTGCCCGTGAAAATGTGGCTTCCGCGCAATTGCTGGATGAACAGCAAGCACGCGTCGATGCATTACAAGCGCAATTAGAAGTGGCGAAAACCCGCCTGGCAGAATTGGAAATTCATGCGCCGTTTTCCGGTCAGTTGGGTATTCGGCGGGTCAGCCCGGGAGCACTGGTGACGCCGGGTACGCAAATTACCACGCTGGATGATTTACATCAGGTTAAGGTGGATTTCAGCGTGGCTGAACTGCATCTGGCCAGCCTGAAAGCGGGCCAACAGGTATTCGCTACCAGTGCGGCCTGGCCGGGTGAAACCTTTGTCGGCACCATCGCCAGTATTGACTCGCGTATCGATCCGGTAAGTCGGGCCGTACAGGTGCGCGCGATCATTGACAATCCTGACCTTCGCCTGCGTCCGGGTATGCTGCTGCGCATCCTTATTCAAAAGCAGGTGGTCAATTCTTTAGTGATCCCAGAGTCGGCGATAGTGCCGATTCAGGATAATCATTTTGTTTATATCGTCACGCCAGAAAACAAAGCCCACCGTCAGCAGGTCACGATTGGCTTACGCAAACCGGGACTGGTGCAAATCAGTCAGGGATTAAAAGGCGGTGAAAAAGTGGTGGTCGAGGGTGCATTACGTCTCGGTGAAGACAGTCAGGTACGGATTCTGGAGAACTAAGTATGTTGCTGTCAGATGTCTCGGTTAAACGCCCGGTCTTTGCCATCGTCGTCAATTTGTTGATCGTGGTGTTTGGTATTGTCGCCATCGATAAATTATCTCTGCGCGAATACCCGGATATTGACCCTCCCATTGTGTCGATCAATACCAGTTACCCCGGTGCGTCAGCCAATATCGTTGAAACCAAGATTACCCAGTTACTGGAAGATCGCATCAGCGGTATCGCCGGGATTAAAAATATTACCAGCAGCAGTCGCAATGGTCGTTCCAGCATTTCTATTGAGTTTGATCTCAGTCGCGACATCGACTCTGCCTCCAATGACGTGCGAGAGCGGGTTAGTCGTGCCCTGAATAACCTGCCGGATCAGGCGTTACCACCGGAAGTGTTTAAGTCAGACTCCGACGAGCAGGTCGTGGTGTGGTACAACCTGCGCTCTGACAATATGTCGGTAATGGAACTCACCGACTATGCCGACCGCTATATAGTCGATCGCCTGTCTGTGGTCGATGGTGTCGCGCGGGTGCAATTAGGTGGTGGCCGTGAGTATGCCATGAAGATTTGGCTGGATCGTCAGGCCATGGCTGCCCGGGAAGTGACGGTTGCCGATGTGGAGCGGGTGATCCGCGCTGAAAACGTCGAGTTGCCGGCGGGCGAATTGGAATCAGAAGATCGCGATTTCGAAGTCCGTGTGGCGCGTACATTCCTGACCCCGGATGATTTTGCCCGCCTGGCCATCAAGCAGGGGCCGGATGGCTATCTGGTGCGTTTGGGCGAAGTCGCGCATGTGGAGTTGGGTGCTGAAGATGACGAGACCGAATTTCGCGGCAATGGCGTGAACATGATTGGTCTGGGTGTGGTTAAACAATCCAAGGCCAATACTCTCTCTGTAGCGCAGGAAGTCAAGAAAGCCATCGACGATATTTCGCAAACCTTACCCGACAATATATTTATCGTTCCCAGTTATGACTCCTCGGTATTTATTGCCCAGTCCATCGATGAGGTGTACGAAACTCTGTATATCGCCATCGCCATGGTGGTGATTGTGATATTCCTGTTCCTCGGTAATGTGCGGGCGACATTAATCCCAGCGGTGACGGTACCAGTCTCATTGGTGGGCGCGTTTATCGTCATGTATATGCTGGGTTTCTCGATCAATTTGCTGACCTTGCTGGCACTGGTGCTGGCCATTGGTTTAGTGGTGGATGATGCTATTGTGGTGCTGGAAAACATTCACCGCCGGGTCGAGTTGGGTGAGCCTCCTTTGTTGGCTGCATACAACGGTGCCCGTGAAGTCGGCTTTGCGGTAATCGCAACTACCCTGGTGCTGATTTCCGTATTTGTGCCGCTGGTATTTTTACAGGGCAATATTGGTCGATTGTTTACCGAATTTGCCATTGCTATCGCGGCGGCGGTGGCCTTCTCCAGTTTTACCGCACTGACCTTGTCTCCCATGATGTGTTCTAAGTTACTGACTAAGCACAGCAACAACAGTGGACTGTCTGGTTGGGTGGATCGGGTCTTTGGTAAGGTCGAGCGTCGTTACTTCAGCAGTCTGGACAAAACGTTGCATCAGCCTGTCTGGTCCGTATTGCTGATTGGCCTTGCGGTAGCCGCAATCTTTGCGTTGGTGGAGAGAGTTCCGGCAGAATTTACCCCAAAAGAAGACCGTGGCACGTTCTTTGTGCAGTTACAAACTGCCGAAGGAGCCAGTTTTGAGAGCAATGCGCGCAATCTTAAGAAGGTCGAAGACATTCTGTTGCCATATCTGGATAAGGGCGAAGTCGATCGGGTACTGGTGCGCACGCCGGGATTCGGAGGAAGTGCGGGGATTGCCATTGTCGGTGCCGTCGACTGGCAGATCCGTGAACGTTCGACCTTTGAATTAATGGACGAAATAACCGCACAATTGTCTGATTTACCGGACGTACGCGCGTTTGCGTTTATGCGCAATGGTTTGGCACGAGGCGGTGGTCGTCCGGTGCAGTTTGTGTTGCAGGGCAACACCTATGAGGAATTGGTAGCCTGGCGCGATGTGCTGATGGCCAAAGCGGCGGAAAATCCGAATCTGCTCAGGCTGGATAGCGACTACAAAGAAACCTGGCCACAGCTGTTGGTGAATATCGACCGCGAGCGGGCGGCGGATTTAGGCGTGTCGATTGGTGACATTGGTCGTACGCTGGAAACCATGCTCGGCCAGCGCCGGGTGTCCACCTTCCTCGATCGTGGACGCGAATACGATGTGGTGATGGAAGGCATCGAGGATGATTACCGTAGTCCGCAAAACATCAATAACCTGTATGTTCGCAGCAGCCGCAGTAATCAGCTGATCCCGATGGACAATCTGGTGACGTTTAAAGAGCAGGCGACCTCCAGTACGCTGAATCGCTATAACCGCATGCGTAGTATTACCATCTCGGCCAACTTGGCGGATGGTTACACCCTGGGTGAAGCGCTGGATTATCTGAATTCCATTGTACAAAACGAGTTGCCCAGCAATGTGCAGGTGGATTATCGCGGCGAGAGTCAGTTGTATAAAGAGTCCGGTAACTCGGTGCTGTTTATGTTTGCTCTGGCTCTGGCGGTGACCTATCTGGTACTGGCTGCGCAATTTGAAAGTTTTGTGCATCCACTGGTGATTATGCTGACTGTCCCGTTGGCGCTGGTAGGGGCGTTTGTTGGTCTGATGCTGAGCGATATGACACTGAACATCTACAGCCAGATTGGGTTAGTGATGCTTATCGGTCTGGCGGCGAAAAATGGTATTTTGATCGTCGAATTCGCCAACCAGTTACGGGATGCCGGCGTTGCGTTTGAAGAGGCGCTAAAACGCGCCGCATCTCAGCGTCTGCGCCCGATTATGATGACAGGATTCACCACTGTATTCAGTTCGCTGCCGCTGGTATTGGCCATGGGTCCCGGGGCCGAGAGTCGCTCCGTGATTGGTATGGTGATTTTTTCCGGGGTGTTGTTTGCCACGTTTATGACTCTGTATGTTATCCCCACGGCCTACTTCTGGCTGGCGCGACATACCGGCTCTCCGCAGCAAATCGCCCGTGAGCTGGATGCTCTGGAACAAAAACACTAAGCAATAAAAAAGCCGCTATGAGCGGCTTTTTTATGCGATGAGCACCAGTTTTATAAGACTTCAACGATCGCCTGTGCCAGACGATCCACGTTACCTTTGCTGATACCCGCTACGTTAATGCGGCTTGAGCCAACCAGATAGACACTGTGCTGCTTAACCAGTTTATCTACTTGCTCGGGGCTAATACACAGGAAAGTAAACATGCCTTTTTGCTGATTAATGAAGCCAAAGTCTTTGCTGGCACCTTTCTCGGCCAGTTTTTCAACCAGCATGGCGCGCAGTTGTTTCATGCGTTCACGCATATCGGTCACTTCGGTTTCCCACAGACGCTTCAGTCGGGTGTCATTGAGGATAATATCCACCAACGCACCACCATAAGATGGTGGCATAGAGTAGATAGCACGTGCGACACTTTGAATCTGAGTCTGGATCGCGGTGCGCTGCGCACTGTTTTGCGTAACAATCGCAGCCAAGCCTACGCGCTCGCGATATAAGCCAAAGTTTTTCGAGCAGGAGGCGGCAATCACCATCTCCGGAACTTTACTGGCCAGTAAACGCAGGCCAAAGGCGTCTTGTTCTAAACTGTCGCCAAATCCCTGATAAGCCACATCGACAAACGGCACAATGCCTTTTTCGACCACAATATCTGCGATCACATGCCATTGCTCAGGAGTTAAGTCCGCACCGGTTGGGTTATGACAGCAACCGTGCAGTAGTACCATGTCACCGGCTTTCACCTGAGTGCGCAGACACTCAGCCATGGCGTCGAATTTGATCGATGCACTGGCTTTATCGAAATAGGGATAGGTTTCAATCTTCAGACCGGCGTCACCAATCAACGGAATGTGGTTCGCCCACGTTGGGTCGCTGACCCAAACGGTGGTATCAGGATTCGCACGGGCCACCAGTTCGGCCAGAATACGCAACGAACCACAGCCACCTGGCGCCTGCACCGCGGCTACGCGGTCGGCCAAAATCACCGGGCTGGCTTCGCCCAGTAACAGGGTTAACATGCCGTCAATAAAACCCTGCACGCCTTGCGGTGCGATATAGGTTTTGGAGTCTTCTTTACCTTGCAGAATAACCTGAGCCTGCTGAACCGCTTGCAAAATTGGCGTTTTGCCTTGCTCATCTTTATACACACCAACGCCCAAATCGATTTTGTCCGGATTGTTATCTTGTTTAAACGCAGCGGACAGACCCAGAATTGGATCGGCGGGAAGTTGTTTTAAAACTTCAAACATTGATGACCCCTAAAATTTGATAAGTGTTAATGCCCTGGAAAGGCCAAACATTATGCCAGTAACGGTGAAAATTACGACTGCAATTAGGGGTAAATTGTCGCAAAATAGCCGAATAAGCATAATGGGTTGCACCTAATGGCCTCACAACAACAATTAATTGATATTCCTGCACAAACGCCCCGCATGGGTAACCGCTTTACTGCCTGGATCGGGCGGCAGGGTTTGTCCATACTCGGTTGGCGCACAGAGGGCGAGTTTCCTGCCCATCGCAAGATGGTGCTCGCTGTGGCACCACATACATCAAACTGGGATTTCTTTATCGCTGTGTTTGCCATGCTGGCTTTGCGCCTTAAATTAAATTTTCTTGGCAAACACAGTATTTTCGTTTGGCCGATTAAAGGTTTTTTACTGGCGATTGGCGGTATCCCGGTGTTTCGTGATAAAGCCCATGGCCTGGTGGAGCAGATGGTTGCACAGTTTGCCCAGCGGGAGTCGCTGTTATTGGCATTAGCCCCTGAAGGGACGCGCAGTAAGGTAGTCAATTGGAAAAGTGGCTTTTTACATATCGCCCATCGAGCCAATGTGCCTGTGCTGTTAGTAGGACTGGATTATAAGCGTAAAGCGCTGGTGTTTGGGCCTCTGCTGGAAGTGAGCGAAAATACTGAGCAGGAAATGCAGCGAGTGCGGGAGTATTTTGGACAGGTTAGCGCGAAACATCCGGAACTGGCCTGACCACAAAACTTTTTATAAAACCGCTGAACTTTATCAGCAAATGCCAGCCTAATCTTATGCAACGAGTTATTGAGATTGTTGCAGCAATGTGTGTTCCAAGTTGAGTGAATTTTCCCCGCCCTTGTGGCGGGGTTTTGTTTTTTAGGGAAATCAAAGTCTTACATGAATCTCTGAATTTTAAGGCCGTTTTAAGACAGCATTACTGAAAATACCGACTACTCTTGATCTTCCGCGCATACGCCAAGATCACACAGGAAGGAGGACGGCATGCGGTTGTCAGTCAGATTAGGATTCTATCTCACACTTGTAACATGTTGCTGTTTAACAGTTTATCTATAACGAAAAGGTTTCGGTCAGGTAGTAATTCTCAAAGAAAAGGCGCCACACGGCGCCTTTTTTAATTCAGGACTTTCTCGATATCGGCGAGCATCTCTTTGCTTTGGGGTTTTACCCGGCTACCATAGTGTTTGACCACGTTGCCCTGCTTATCGATTAGATATTTATTGAAGTTCCAGCTGGGCCATTCGCCGGTGGCTTTGGCCAGTTTTCGATACAGCGGGTCGGCTTCGTCACCTTTAACATGAATAGGCTCGAACATTGGGAACTGCACGCCGTAGGTCAGTTCACACAATTCAGCGGTTTTACCCTCGTCTTTGTCTTCCTGATTAAAATCATGGGAGGGGAACCCCAATACCACCAGACCACGGTCTTTATAATCTGCATACAAGGCTTCCAGCCCTTTAAATTGTGGGGTAAATCCACAGTAGCTGGCAGTGTTGACGATTAGCAGTGGCTTTCCTGCGTACTCATTACACAGGTTAACCGTTTCCTGAGAATTGAGTTTGCGTTTGACGAACTTCAGCACGTCCGGGCAGGTATTGGCCGCAAACACATTGAAACTAACGAGTGCGCCGATCAGGATGGCTTTTTTCATTACAGGCTCCTTGGTATGTTGGCTGTGTGGTACGGCGCAATCATGCACTGCGATCACAGGGTTTGCCATTGCTGGCTATTCCACGAATAATACTGCCTGAAGATTCGTAGGTTGTGATAATAATATGCATAAATATACAAAAAGTTTATTGGTATCAGTGATTTGCACGTCGTTATTGGCGTGTAACGCAACATCAGTGAGCACCGCTGGGCAGACACCGGTAAATACCCCGGTGGTAGCCCAAACGCTGCAGACGCCGGTTCAGAACCCATTAGC
>NZ_JXSY01000031.1 GCF_004329715.1 Bowmanella sp. JS7-9 | reverse complement strand
CGGTAAATACCCCGGTGGTAGCCCAAACGCTGCAGACGCCGGTTCAGAACCCATTAGCCACCGGCACGATTACGCTGGAACAGATTATGGCTGATCCTGACTGGTTAGGCCGTCAGCCGGAAAATGCCTATTGGTCCAGTGACAGTCAACATGTGCTGTTCGAGCGTAAGCGTGAGGGCGCAAAACTCAACGATTTGTATATTCGGGCCTTAAGTGACAATGATAATGGCCAACTGGTGCCATTGGATAAGATGCACACGGCGGTGAAAAGTCGTGTGACCAGTGTTGATGGTCAATATCAGGCGTGGCAATTTGAAGGCAATTTATTCCTGCTGGATAAGCGTAGCGGTTCTTTGCGTCAGCTCAGTCGCGGTACGCTGGAAATCGCAAAATTACAGTTCCTCAACGATGGGCGTCTGGCTTTTCAGCAGGGTGATGCATTAGTCGCGATGGACATTCAAAGTGGCGTGACCAGTCAATTATTGAGTTGGTCGTTTGCTGATAAGCCAGAGGCAGTTGACGCACCGAAAGATTATATTGCCGAGCAGCAACTGCGTTTGATTCGCGTAATGGCCGAACGCCGTGCCGCCAAACAAGCAAAATTTGATGCCCAGCAGGCGTTGCAACGCGCTAACCCAACCATGACACCTGAGCCTGTATATCTTAAAAAAGGTCATGAGTTGGTAACTGTTTCCCTCTCACCCAACGCGAAATTTGCGATTATCGCCACTCAAGAGCCACAAAGCTGGCGTGAAGATGGCGATATCATGCCCAACTACATTAAAGAAGATGGTCGGATTAAGGCTGAGAAAGTCCGCGCTCGTGTCGCCGATGCCAAGCCGGTGAATCAGGATCTGTGGTTGGTAAATATTCAGGAGGGCAGTGTCCGTCCCCTCAGTTATACCAGCTTACCAGGCTACAACGAGGATGTGCTGGCCGCTGTCAAAACAGAAAACGCTAAAGCAAAAGGTGAAACCTATACCCCCAATCGTTTACCCCGCGCAATTGGCCTGATGGAAGACTGGTATTGGGATGGCAGCGCCATTCAATGGCAACAGCAGGGCGACAACGTGGCGATCATGCTGGAGGCCTGGGATAACAAAGATCGCTGGCTGGTGACCGTTGATTTGGCCAATGCAGGATTAAAAACTCAGGAACGTTTGCATGATGATGCCTGGGTCAACTATCGCTATAACAGCTTTGGCTGGTTGAATAATTCGGCCACGCTGTTTTACCTGTCTGAAAAATCCGGCTACTCCCATTTGTATCTGCAAAAGCCCGGACAAAAAGCCGAGGCGCTGACACGCGGTGCATTTGAGGTGGATAACCTCACCCTGACTCAGGATGATGGCTATATCTACTTCCAGGCAAACCGCCCACATCCGGGCATTTACGAAATTTATCGGGTTAACCTGCAAAGCAAAGAAATTGAGCAACTGACCCAGTTAAATGGCATGACGGATTATCGTCTGAGTCCGGATGAACAAAAATTATTGCTGACCCATTCCAAAACGACGCTGCCACCTGAGTTATACGTGCAAGAGGTAGTGCCTAACAGTGAAGTGACACGTCTGACCCATACCGTCAGCGAGGCATTTCTGGCCATGCCGTGGACGGCACCAGAAATCGTGCCAGTGCCGTCCAGCCATGGCAGTGCGCCTATTTACTCTCGCGTGTATCTGCCTGCGGACTATCAACAAGGGCAGGCGCGTAAAGCTGTGGTATTTAGTCATGGTGCCGGTTATTTACAGAACTCACACTTAGGCTGGTCAGGCTATTTCCGTGAGTTTATGTTCCACAGCATGCTGGTGCAGCAGGGCTATGTGGTAATGGATATGGATTACCGGGCATCCGAGGGTTACGGCCGTGACTGGCGCACTGCGATTTATCGACATATGGGCAAACCGGAAATTGAAGATTTACGTGATGGCGTCAACTGGCTGGTGAAGAACGCAAATGTGGATCGTCAGCGTATTGGTACCTATGGCGGCAGTTATGGCGGCTTTATGACCTTCATGGCGTTGTTTACTGCGCCGGATTTATTCCAGGCCGGCGCTGCGTTGCGTCCGGTATCCGACTGGGCTCACTATAACACCGGTTATACCGCGAATATTCTCAATACGCCGGATGTTGACCCGATTGCTTATGAGCGTAGCTCGCCGATTTATTTTGCGGAAGGGCTGCAGAAACCGCTGCTGATCAACTCGCCGATGGTGGATAACAATGTGTTTTTCCAGGACTCGGTACGTTTAGTCCAGCGTTTGATTGAACTGGAGAAAAAGGATTTTGAGACGGCGATTTTCCCAGTCGAAAGCCATGGTTTTGTTGAGCCATCGTCGTGGCTGGATGAATACCGCCGTATCTACAAATTATTTGAACAAAATCTGTAAGTTAGGACCCCGCCTCGGCGGGGTTTTTTATTTGCCACAAGCAAACAAGTAAACCTCCGAATGCCCCATATAAATGTGCATCGGTAGCCACGTTTGCTTCGATTAGTTGGGCGAGAAATTGTTCAGCGCCGTGCAGTTGCTCCCAGCCAATCTTGGCCACAACGCCAATGAGTAACAGCCAGCCACTGAGCAGGCGGCGGCGAATATCCAGTATGGCCCCACCGATAAACACGCCATGCAGCGCCCCGGATAACCCCACGTACCAATCAATGTGGGGTGAAAACGCCCAGATCCCCAAGGTGCAGGTTAGCCCGGATGTCAGCAGTAACAGTAAAAAACGCGTTGGACTAAAGTCGCGCTGGAATAACAACGTCAGCATCGCCAGCCCGGCGCCGTTGAGTAATAAATGCATAGTATTGGTATGCAGAAAATTGGCACTCAGCAGACGCCAGGGCTCACTGCCGGCAAATTCACGCTGAAATATAAACGCCGTCTGCCAGTTGCTAGGTAACAATGCGGCAACAACACAAAGCAGTAATAGCAGAGCAGGGGCAATAAAGTGGCGTGGATATTCAATGAAACTCGACATTTGACGACAGACTGCACAACAAAAGTGGATAATTTACAGTATCATACGTGGACAGTTTATGAAGACAAAGCAAAGGTAAGCCATGTCGCTGGTGATCACCCAATTTCAGGATGCCATCGCACGCATCTCTCTCAATCGGCCTGAAAAGAAAAACTCCTTAAATCAGGCGATGTATCAGGCGCTGGATGACGCGTTAATACAAGCTATCGATGACGATAGTATCAAGGTGATTTGCTTACAGAGTGCCTCGGCGGATTTCACCGCAGGGAATGATTTAGTCGATTTTGCCAATTTACAGAAAAACACCTCGCTGGCCTCAACCGTCGGTTTTATGCGCACCCTGATGTTTTGTCCCAAGCCCGTGGTGGCGAAGGTAGAAGGTCTGGCGATCGGCATTGGCACGACCTTATTGCTGCATTGTGATTTTGTTTATGCGGCTGAAAATGCTCAGTTTTTATTGCCGTTTGTGAATCTGGCGCTGGTGCCGGAATATGCATCAAGTCTGCTACTGCCAGCCGTTGCCGGACACCGTAAAGCGGCACAATGGTTAATGTTGGGCGAGCCATTTGGCGCTGCGGAAGCTCATGAAAATGGCATTATTTCCCAAGTCCTGCCGTCAGATTCGCTGCAGGCAGAGGTCGATAAACTGCTGCACAAATTAGCCAGTAAACCTCGCCAGGCATTGATGCAAACCAAAGCACTGATGAAACCGGATATCGATGCCGTTGCAGAGCATATGGATGCCGAACTGGACGTGTTTTTTGAACAATTGCAATCAGAAGCAGCCAAAGAAGCCTTTGCGGCATTTTTAGAAAAACGTCGTCCCGACCCAGCCCGTTTCAATTAGGAGTTTTTGACTATGCGCGTATTCGCATTGCTACTGCTTGGCCTGACATTACCGGCACTGGCACAGCAAAAAGACGATCCGGCACCGGAAGCGGCGACCGGGTTTCAGCATCGCACGGCGTTGACCGGTCAGGATTACATGATCTCTGTGGCTAATCCTCATGCGGCGTTTATCGGCAAGAATATTCTGCAGCGTGGCGGCTCCGCTATGGATGCCGCGATCGCGATGCAAGCCACCCTGACGTTGGTAGAGCCACAAAGCTCGGGTATTGGTGGTGGTGCGTTTATTTTGTATTGGGATAACAAAATCAAAAAACTCCATACCTTTGATGGCCGAGAGACTGCCCCGAATGCAGTGAATGCCAATCTGTTCTTAGATGCGCAAGGACGTCCTGCGCCGTGGCAGGATGCTGTGCAGGGTGGCCGAGCGGTGGGCACACCGGGTGTCTTGCGCGCCCTTGAACTGGGGCATAGTAAATTCGGCAAATTGCCGTGGGCGGATTTGTTCTTCGATGCGGCTCGTTTAGCAGAATTAGGCTTTGAAGTGTCGCCGCGTCTGGCCAAATTGCTCGAACAGGAAATTCATCCGGGCCTGAAAACACTGGCGCCGGCGCGTTATTATTTCTATCCGTTTGGTAAGCCGTTGGAACAAGGCACTAAACTGATTAACGAGCCATTAGCCAAAACATTGCTGGCCATTGGCAGTCAGGGGGCAGATTATTTCTACAAAGGCCCGTTGGCCGAGCATATTGTTAATGCGGTACAGAATTCCTCCATTAATCCGGGTAAGCTCAGCGCCGAAGATTTAGCGACCTATCGAGCTAAAGAGCGTGAGCCAGTGTGCACTGCATACAAGGTTTACCGCCTGTGTAGTATGGGGCCGCCGAGTTCCGGTGGTTTAACCGTGATGCAGATGCTGCTGATGCTGGAAGACAAAGGCATGGAAAAGCTCGCCCCGGATAGCCTGGAAGCAGTGCATCTGTTTACTCAGGCTTCTCGTCTGGCGTTTGCTGACCGCGACATGTATATGGCAGATAGCGATTTTACCCGTTTGCCTTACGGCGTGCTGATTAGCCCCACCTATACCCATTCCCGCGGTGAGAGAATTAATTCGCGCAAAGATATGGGGCCGGCCCGGCCTGGAATGCCTTATCCCGGTTACCTGATGGGTGGCGATGACGCCATTGAACGCCCTAATACCAGCCATATGTCCATTGTCGACAGTGAGGGCAACGCGGTGTCGATGACCACCACTATCGAAGCCGGTTTTGGCTCAGGCTTGATGGTGAATGGCTTCCTGTTGAATAACCAGATGACAGATTTTTCTACCAATCCCAAGCAGGGCGATCGCTGGGTGCTTAACCGGATTGAACCGGGCAAACGTCCGCGCAGTTCTATGTCGCCGTTTATGGTGTTTGATGAAAAGGGTAAGTTAATTCTGGTTATCGGCTCGCCGGGTGGCTCACGTATTATTAACTATGTGGCGCAGGCACTTATTGGTGTACTGGATTGGAAACTGGATGTGCAACAAGCGATTAATCTGCCCCATTATACCAACGTGAATCGCTATACCGAGTTGGAAGCGGGCACCCGTCTGGAGGCGTTGAAGCCGGCGCTCGAGAAGATGGGGCACAGGGTGGTGATCCGCGATCTCAACAGTGGTCTGCACGGAATAGAAGTATTCAGTAATAAACTGGTGGGAGGCGCGGATCCGCGCCGCGAAGGGGCGGTGGTAACCCGCACCGAATAACGTGCTACCAGCCTAACAGTCCGTCGGTGTCGATCTTATCGACTTTCCAGTGATTACGGTCATTGACCAGATGCACCCGGCGGACTTCATCAATTTTATCCCCGTCATACATGCCAGATAAAATCACGGTAATACGCATATGGTCAGCATATTGAGTGCGCATGCGTACGTTACCAGTATCCAGCGTTAGGGTGACATCGTCATACATCAGGTTAATGACGTGGCGCTGCACGTTATTGATCGCCGCATAGGACTCCAGCAGACGCTGCATGCGTGGCGTACTGAGTTTAAATGCGGTGTTCAGATCCCGGGTGTTGTAGATCGCATTGAAGAAATTCATTGCTGCTGCTTCGGGTGTTTCATCGAACAAGACTTTTTCCTCGGCTTCACAGCCAACCAGAAACAGACCCAGCGAGAGTAAAATTGTGCGGAAAAATGCCATGTTAACCGCGTATCCTTTTTCAGTTAGTGCGGCGTGTAAGTTTGCGTGGCAGGGGAGAAAAAGTAAAGCGGCCCGAAAGCCGCTTAAAATGTGCTGATTATTGCTCCAGCTCGGCGTCACTGAATACGCCGGCAAACAGCGGGCTGGTCAGGTAACGCTCTGCCGCACTTGGCAGTATAACAACAATGTTTTTGTCGGCGTTTTCTGGTTTTTCTGCCAGTCGTTTGGCTGCGACTACCGCCGCACCAGAGGAGATACCGACCAGAATGCCTTCTTCTTTCATCAGACGATGCGCCATATCGATAGCATCATCATTGCTGACCAATTCGACCGCGTCGACCAGATCCAGATCCAGGTTGCCGGGAATAAAGCCTGCACCGATGCCCTGAATTTTATGTGGCCCCGGGGTCAGTTCCTGGCCGGCTTTGGCCTGACTGATAACAGGCGAGTCAACCGGTTCAACCGCTACGGTTTGAATCGCTTTGCCCTGAGTTTTCTTGATGTAACGACTGACACCGCTGATGGTGCCACCTGTGCCGACGCCAGCCACAAAGATATCGATGCTGCCATCGGTGTCGTTCCAGATTTCTGGCCCTGTGGTCTTCTCGTGGATTTCCGGGTTAGCCGGGTTGTCGAATTGTTGCAGTAGCACGTATTTATCCGGGTTGGACTCATAAATTTCCTGCGCTTTTGCCACTGCGCCTTTCATGCCTTTCGGGCCTTCGGTCAGTACCAGATTGGCGCCCAGTGCTTTAAGAAGCTTACGGCGCTCTAGGCTCATGGTGGCTGGCATGGTCAGGGTTAGTTTGTATCCACGAGACGCGGCAACAAAAGCCAGTGCAATGCCGGTGTTACCACTGGTTGGCTCCACCAGTTCTTTATCTTTAGTGAGAACGCCGCGCTTCTCTGCATCCCAAATCATATTGGCGCCAATTCGGCACTTTACGCTAAAGCTTGGGTTACGGGCTTCAATCTTGGCGAATACATTGCCGCCAGTTACACGATTCAGGCGCACCAGCGGGGTACGGCCAATCGTTAAGGAATTATCATCATACACTTGCATTCTTGTGTCCTTGCCAGAGGAAAGTTTTACCAAGTGTAGAGTAGGGCTTTTAGAAAAAAAGCGAAGTGCTATTTCGCTATATCATATTGATATAAGTAACTAGGGCTCTAATAACAAAAACGCCCACATGAAGTGGGCGCTTTCTAGCTGTTGCTGCTTACTCGTCGAGGAAGCTACGTAATTGCTCCGAGCGGCTCGGATGGCGCAGTTTACGCAGGGCTTTGGCTTCGATCTGACGGATACGCTCACGGGTTACGTCAAACTGTTTCCCTACTTCTTCTAACGTGTGGTCGGTGTTCATGTCGATACCGAAACGCATACGCAGGACTTTCGCTTCACGAGCCGTCAGGCCCGCCAGCACTTCCTGGGTTGCCCACTTCAGGTTCTGCGAGGTAGCAGAGTCCAGTGGCTGCGTAATCGTGGTATCTTCGATGAAATCACCCAGATGTGAATCTTCATCATCACCAATTGGCGTTTCCATAGAAATCGGCTCTTTGGCGATCTTCAATACCTTACGGATCTTGTCCTCAGGCATAGCCATACGCTCGGATAATTCCTCTGGCGTAGGCTCACGACCCATTTCCTGCAACATCTGACGTGAAATACGGTTCAGTTTGTTGATTGTCTCAATCATATGCACCGGGATACGGATAGTGCGCGCCTGATCCGCAATTGAGCGGGTAATGGCCTGACGGATCCACCAGGTGGCATAGGTTGAGAACTTGTAACCACGACGGTATTCGAACTTGTCTACCGCTTTCATCAGACCGATGTTGCCTTCCTGAATCAGATCCAGGAATTGCAGGCCACGGTTGGTGTATTTCTTGGCGATGGAGATAACCAAACGCAAGTTCGCTTCCACCATTTCTTTCTTGGCACGGCGAGCTTTGGCTTCACCAATTGACATGCGACGGTTGATGTCTTTGATGTCATTAATGCTCAAACCGGTTTCTTCTTCGATTTGATTCAGCTTAGAGACGCTGCGCTCTAAATCTTCACGTTGATCAGCAATCGAATCTGAGTACGGCTTTTTAGCTGAGATCAGCTTATCAATCCACGCGGTGTTGGTCTCATTACCGGCGAAGGCTTGCAGGAAGTCTTTCTTCGGCATTTTTGCATGCATGACGCAGTGCTTCATGACCAGGCGTTCCTGCACGCGGACTTTGTCCATCATGCCACGCATGTTTTTCACCAGACGGTCGAATTGCTTAGGCACTAAACGGAAGGTTTTGAACACGTCGCTTAGTTTATCGATTTCAACTTTAGAATCCGGGTGAGTACGGCCTTTGCTGCCAATCGCAGCACGGGTTAATTCGTACTGGGCACGTAACGCTTCAAAGTGTGCGCGGGCAACTTCAGGGTCGATGCTGGTGTCGTCATCGCTGTCGCTGTCGTCGTCATCTTCGTCTTCGTCGTCTTCGTCTTCCAGTTCTTTTTCTGGTAAGTCAGAGCCTACATGTGTGGCAGTTGGTGCAACGTCATCTGCTTCATTTGGGTCAATAAAGCCAAGGATAATGTCGCTCAGGCGAATTTCTTCTGCCTCAAACATATCCCACTGATCAAGCAGATAGGTAATCGCTTCCGGATACTCAGCAACAGAGCACTGCACTTGGTTGATACCGTCTTCGATACGTTTGGCGATATCGATCTCACCTTCACGGGTCAACAGTTCAACGGTACCCATTTCACGCATGTACATACGTACCGGGTCGGTGGTGCGGCCAATTTCGCTCTCTACGGTGGCCAACGCCTGTGCCGCAGCTTCCGCCGCGTCTTCGTCGGTGGTAGATTCCTGCATCAACAACTCATCGGCATCGGGTGCATTTTCAAACACCTGAATACCCATGTCGTTGATCATGCGAATAATATCTTCAATCTGATCGGAATCGACAATGTCCTGAGGAAGGTGGTCATTGACCTCAGAGAAGGTCAGATAACCTTGCTCTTTCCCTTTAATAATCAGGAGTTTTATTTGCGACTGCTTGTTTGACACCATAAAGTCTTCCGAAATAGTAAATTCTTACAAAATCATCGTTGCCGAAGCGAATTCGCCAGTATAGCAGAATCGCCCCTTGCTCATCTACACAAAGGCCTAACTTTGTGCACTTAACAGGACTTTAAGTTCCTGCTTTTCTTCGTCACTTAACTTACCTAACCGTGAACGGGCTAACAGCTCTTCCATACGGCTGTGCAACTGGCGCTCGACCAGCTTAGCAAAACTGTCGCGGTACACCTGTTGACGGCTTTGCGCAAATAACTCTCCGATAGCGTCATGTACCGAAAACGCATCGCTGGACAGGAGTTTGTTCAGCACCGCAAAGTCGCGGTGGCTACGAAAATGCTCCAGTACCTGCGCACTGTTTTTCTGGCTGTGTTCGGCACAATAGCTATGTACTTCACCCAGCAATTCCAGCCCGGGCACCAGATTCACATCCAGCAGTTGCGGCTGAACTTCTGCGCACTGTGCTGCCAATTCAGGTTGTTCGAGCAATAAACGCAACATAATCCGTACTGGGGTTAACTGAGACTTCCCCGCGGGCTTTTGTTTGGCCGGTGCCTGAATCTTATTGGTAGCGCTATTGGCTTTGGCCATATCGCGCTGTAAATCCAGACGGTAACTGTCCTGACCGGTCAGTTTAAACAGACGCTCTTCCAGTAATTGTCGCTGGTTGTCACCACTGACCTGATCAATCAGTGCCTGAGCTTCGGCGATTAGCGCCGCTTTGCCTTCTTCGCTACCTACATGGTGGCGACCCAGCAGGTTTTCAAATAAGAAACGGGACACCGGGATCGATTCCGCATCGATTTTTTGTTCAAACGCCTCTTTGCCGATTTGTCTGACCAGAGTGTCCGGATCTTCACCGTCAGGCAGGAACAGAAACTTCAATTCCACCCCGTCTTTCAGATACGGCAGGGCGTTTTCCAGCGCACGCCAGGCGGCATCACGCCCAGCGCGGTCGCCGTCGTAGCAACAAACCACTTGCGAGGTACTACGCAGCAGCAGTTGGATATGTTCCGGCGTGGTTGAGGTGCCTAACGAGGCGACAGCATAGTCAATGCCAAACTGCGCCAACGCCACCACATCCATATAGCCTTCGACAATCAACACCCGCGCCAATGCACGATGTGCCTGACGGGCCTGATACAGGCCATATAATTCGTGCCCTTTATGGAAGATACGGGTTTCCGGTGAGTTGAGGTATTTGGGACCGTCATCGGCATTGATTACCCTGCCACCAAATCCAATCACCCGTCCACGTCGGTCACGAATCGGAAACATAATCCGGTCACGGAAAAAGTCAAAGCGACGACCTTTATCGTTTTGCGTGATTATTTTCAGGTCGAGCAATTGCTGCTGCAGCTCCGGACTGCGGCCAAATGCGGCCAATGCGCCATCCCATTCAGGTGGGGCGAAGCCCACGCCAAAGCGTTTAACCACTTCGCCAGACAATCCCCGTTGTTTGAGATAATCAATCGGGCGGGCGGCATCCGGATGGTTTTTTAGCTGATGGGCAAAAAACTGCGCGACTTTCTCCATCAGCGCATAGTCATCTTCACGTTGCTGACGCTTCTCGGCACTAACCGGTGGCGCGCTGCCTTTTTCGCGCGGCACATCCACACCGTGAAAGCGGGCCAATTCTTCCACCGCTTCCGGGAATTCCAGTCGGTCGTATTCGATTAAAAACGAGATAACGTTGCCATGCGCACCACAGCCAAAACAGTGATAAAACTGTTTATCCTGACTGACAGTAAAGGATGGAGATTTTTCGTTGTGAAACGGGCAACAGGCCTGGTAGTTCTTGCCGGCTTTTTTAAGCTTAACGCGACTATCAACGATATCGACGATATCGCTGCGGGCGATCAGGTCATCAATAAAGTCTCTGGGGATCCTGCCTGCCATAGCGCCTTATTATTCTGATTGATTTAAACGCAACAAGCCGTACCTTTAAACAAGGCACGGCTCGTGTCAATAACCTTTTGAAAATAAAGGGTTATCTTCAAACTTACGCAGTGAGTTTTGCCTTGATCTGGGCAGAGAGCTTACCCATGTCGGCACGACCAGCTACCTGAGGTTTCAGCCATGCCATTACTTTACCCATGTCCTGCATACCGCTGGCGCCGGTTGTCTGAATACCTTCGGCAATCAGCGCAGCGACTTCGTCATCGCTAAGTGGTTGCGGCATAAAGGTTTCCAACACGGCAATTTCAGCCATTTCATTATCAAACAAATCAGTGCGACCAGCCTGCTCAAATTGCGTGGCAGCATCTTTGCGCTGTTTGATCATTTTGGTCAGGATCGCCAGAACATCGCTTTCGGTGACTTCTTCGCGGGTATCGACTTCTTTTTGTTTGATTTCAGCCATCGCCATGCGAATGGTACCAAGACGAATTTTGTCTTTCGCACGCATGGCGTCTTTTTGGGCATCTTTGAGGGTATCGATCAGGCTCATGGATGTCTTTTCTCTGCTGATTGAGACAAAAAAGGGGCACTGTCTGCGCCCCTCTTTGGTGAGAAATAAAGCTTAGTAAAGCTTCACGCGGCGCGCGTTTTCGCGTGCCAGCTTTTTCATATGACGTTTTTTAGCAGCTGCTTTCTTACGCTTACGTTCCCAGGTTGGCTTCTCGAAGAATTCGCGACGGCGAACTTCTGACAGGATGCCAGCTTTTTCACATGAACGTTTGAAACGACGCAGAGCTACGTCAAATGGCTCGTTTTCTCTTACTTTAACGATTGGCATTAAAATCTCACCTCAAAAAAATCTGTGCAATTGCGTTGCGTGTGCGCCCCTGAAAAACGGACGCCTGTTTAAAAATGGTGCGGAATTTTAATCATATCGGCAGCGCTTGTAAAGCCATTCGATGGCAAAGATAGCGATTTGTTGCTACTGCGGGTAAAATGGCGGGCCACACAAGGCGGTAGAAGTAAACTCCATGCGCATTTTAGGTATAGAAACATCCTGTGACGAGACCGGCATTGCCGTGTATGACGATCAGCAGGGATTATTATCTCACGAGTTATACAGTCAGGTGAAGCTGCACGCCGATTATGGTGGTGTGGTGCCCGAGCTGGCCTCTCGGGATCATGTGCGCAAAATTGTTCCGCTGATTCAAAAAGCGCTGGCCGATGCCGGTTGTGAGTCTTCCTCTATTGATGCCATCGCCTATACCCAGGGCCCCGGATTAGTCGGTGCGTTATTGGTAGGCGCATCAGTGGGGCGCGCATTAGGTTTTGCCTGGAACGTGCCTTGTATTGGTGTACATCATATGGAGGGCCATTTGCTCGCGCCTATGCTGGAAGATAATCCGCCGCCATTTCCATTTGTCGCGTTACTGGTGTCCGGTGGCCATTCCATGCTGGTGAATGTGCAGGGCATTGGTCAGTATGAAGTGCTGGGCGAGTCTATTGATGACGCAGCCGGCGAAGCGTTCGATAAAACCGCCAAGTTACTGGGGTTGGATTATCCGGGCGGGCCGCTGCTGGCTAAATTGGCTGACAAAGGCACATCCGGGCGCTTTACCTTTCCGCGCCCGATGACAGATCGACCTGGTCTGGATTTTAGTTTCAGTGGCCTGAAGACCTTTGCCGCCAATACCATTCGGTCCAACGATGACAGCGAGCAAACCAAAGCCGATATTGCCTGTGCCTTTCAGGAAGCCGTGGTCGATACACTGGTAATTAAATGTCGCCGTGCGCTGGAACAAACTGGCTTGAAACGATTGGTGATTGCCGGTGGTGTCAGTGCCAATCGCGCCTTGCGTGAGCGCCTCGAACAGGTGATGAAAAAGCTCGGCGGAGAGGTGTATTACCCACGTCTGGAGTTTTGTACTGATAACGGTGCGATGATTGCCTATGCGGGCATGCAACGTTTTAAAGCCGGACAGGTGACTCCAAGTGATGAACGGGTCAAACCACGCTGGTCTTTAGACAGCCTGCCAGCGGTGTGATTACTCGTTAATTTTACCCTTGTCCCACACCCGCGATTCCTGACCCCGAAACAAGCGTAATATATTGCTGCGATGGCGGGCGATGATCAGGATCGAGATCATCGCCACCGGAATCGTGTATTGGGGTTTAATCAACCAGGTATAAAAGGGTGCCAATAGCACGGTGACCAGCGCTGAGACTGAGCTATAGCCGGTTAAGAAAATGGTGCCCAGCCAGGTAAAAATCAGTAAACCAGATAAATCCAAACCAATCGGCAGCATGGTGCCCAGCGCGGTAGCCACTGCCTTGCCACCTTTGAAGCCAAAATACAGTGGGTAAATGTGGCCAATGCAGGCCGCGATGGCGATCCAACCCAGCATCACCGGGGTTAATCCAACAAAATACGCGGTCCATACCGGGATGGTGCCCTTCAGGACGTCTACAACTAAGGTGAGTAACGCAGGTATTTTGCCGCCCAGGCGGTAAACATTGGTGGTGCCGGGATTTTTGGAGCCATGCCGGCGGGGATCGGGCAGACGAAACAGTTGACTGATCAGTACCGCACTGGATACGGAACCTGCCAAATAGGCGAAAACCAGCATAAGAAGAAACTGTACTGCCATTTTATCCGCTCAGTAAAAGGGGTACACTGCGCACAACAACGATTCCATGCGGTCACCATACCTTACTCAGGCGAAAATCGCAGCAAATAAAAGCACTTAGGACATCCGACGAGATGGATAAAATCATCATTAGCGGCCTTCAGGTGGAAAGCTTGATCGGCGTGTATGAGTGGGAGCGTGAGGCACCGACCTCGTTACTTCTCGATGTAGAAATCAGCACAGACTTACAGCGCGCGGCAGATAGTGACAATGTTGCCGATACCATTGATTACGCCGCCGTGGCAGAACTGCTGATGGTAACCGCCAAACAAGCCAGTTTTGAACTGCTGGAGGCGTTAGCCGGCAAGCTTATTGATACTTTATTTAGTCATTTTCCGGTCCAGCAGATCAGCATGACAGTCATCAAACCCGGTATTTTGCCGACGGCGCGACAAGTTGCCGTGATGTTGACGCGGAGTCGCTGATGGCCGTTATCTATATCAGTGTAGGCAGCAATATTGAGCGGCATAAGCATATTGTGGCCGGGTTAGATGCTATGGCGGCGGTGTTCAACAATCTGCGTTTATCCCCAGTGTATGAGAGTAAAGCGGTCGGCTTTGAAGGCTCGGATTTTTATAATCTGGTGGTTGAAGCCCATACAGCCTTACCCATTGCTGACGTGGTGGCGGAATTAAAACGCATTGAAGATAACAACGGCCGGGTGCGTGGGGGCAAGAAATTTGCGCCGCGTACGCTGGATTTGGATTTGCTGCTATACGACGACGTGGTGTGCGAGGAACCGATTGAGCTGCCGCGGGATGAGATCCTGCATAACGCCTTCGTGCTATTGCCACTGTGTGATATCGCGCCAGCACTTACTCACCCGCTAACCGGGCAATGTATTGCGGATATGTGGCACGCGTACGACAAACAAAAACAACAACTGTGGGCAATTCCCTTTGCCTGGCAGCAGGCTGAAGTAGGTTAAGGAACAACTATGTCGCTGTATGAAATTATCGTATTGGCCCTGATTCAGGGTATTACTGAGTTTTTACCTATATCCAGCTCGGGGCATTTATTGCTGCCGGCGGAATTACTGGGTTGGCAAAATCAGGGGCTGGCCTTTGATGTGGCGGTGCATATAGGCAGCTTGTTAGCGGTGATGATTTATTTTCGTCGTGACATTGGTGCGATGCTGGTGGCCTGGTTTGGCTCATTGGCCGGTAAGCACAGCGACAACAGCAAACTTGCCTGGTGGGTGATTCTGGCGACCATTCCGGCGGTGGTGTTTGGCTTTGTACTCAAGCCCTATATCGAAACCTATGCCCGTTCGGCCTTGGTGATTGGTACCACCACGGTGATATTTGGTTTGCTGTTATGGTGGGCGGATGTCAAAGCTCGCCAACATCACAACATTTATCAATTGACGTGGAAAACCAGCTTGTTTATCGGCCTGATGCAGGTATTAGCGCTCATTCCGGGCACCTCCAGAAGTGGCATCACGATGACCGCCGGGCTGATGATTGGCCTGGATCGGGAGTCATCGGCACGTTTTTCATTTCTGTTATCGATCCCAACTATTCTGGGCGCGGGACTCTTGCTGAGTCTGGATTTAGTCGAAGCACAGGACGCGGTTGACTGGCATGCCATGCTGCTTGGCATCTTATTTAGTTTTGTCAGTGCTTATGCATGTATCGCATTGTTTTTAAAATGGATTTCTAAAATTGGCATGTTGCCGTTTGTGATATATCGCCTACTGTTAGGGGCGGTATTATTTATTTTCGTGTTCGCCTGACAAGGAGCCCGCTATGTCTGCTGATACTATTTTTGGTAAAATTATCCGTCGTGAAATTCCCGCTGATATCCAGTATGAGGATGATTTGGTGCTGGCGTTTAATGATGTGAACCCACAGGCGCCGGTGCATGTTCTGATTATCCCGAAAAAGCCGATTGCCACCATGAATGACATCGGGGAAGAGGATCGTCTGGTGGTGGGGCATCTGTTTCACGTAGCGGCAAAACTGGCTGCAGAAAAAGGCCTGGCGCAAGATGGTTATCGCACGGTAATCAATTGCAATGAACACGGTGGGCAGACAGTTTACCACCTGCATGTGCATTTAATTGGTGGCAAACCTCTGGGCTGGCCACCATTTACCGAGCGCTTAAAAACCGCCTGAACAGCACAATAAAAAAGCCGCTCAATGAGCGGCTTTTTTGTAGCCATCTGGACTGACGTTACAGGCCCAGTACGTCTTTACCCTGTTTGAAGGTAATGTCGACCGGAATGTCGGCTTTGGTCAGGCGCGCCAGATCTTCTGCCAACTGCGCTTTAATCACGCCTTTATCGGCGACCAGTTGCGCCACACCCGCGTAATCCCCGTCGCCTTGCAGGGTCAGGATCAGGTTTGACAGTGCATCCACTGCTTCGCCCATTTTTTCCATATTAACGCGGTACATGCCGTTTTCGTCGCGGCTAAACGCACCGTATTCCTGGAAGAAGTTAAAGCGGATCATATTGGCTTTACCGTGGGCGCTGGAGGCACCAAAACGTACGCTGCGGAAGATACCGGCCATAAAGGTCACGTAATAATCTTCTAACGTGCCTTCATCCAGTGCGCCTTTGTTCAGCAACTGAGTCACCATGTATAAGCCAAGGATATCGGCTTTGCCTTCTTCCAATGCCGAGGCATGTTCTTTCAACGCGCCACGCACGGTATCAGAACCATCCAGAGTATTTTTGATCCCTAAACCGTGCGCCACTTCGTGGAACATGGTGTTGGCGAAAAATGCATTAAAGGTGATGTGCTGACGCTGGTCTTCGGCGATGAGCTGGTCGGCAATCGGCAGCAGAATGTTGTCAAACTTGGCCTGCATGGCGTTTTTCAGCTGTAAGCGCCGCGTACCTTTCGCCAGTTGCACTTCTTCGTCGTTAGGCAGGTTGATCGCGATTGTTTTGCTGCCTGCGTTGGAGTGACCGGCATAAAAGATCACATCATAGGCATTGAGATCCGCATCGGTGCCCGGCATTTCCTGTTTATAGGCTTCATCCACTGGCAGGCCTTTTTGTAACTCAGGCAGGTATTGGGCGAATTTGGCCAGCTTTTCACTCCAGGCCATATCTTTTAACAGCACATAGGCTTCAAACGCGGCGCGGTAACCGAATAGCTGGTCTTCATAGGTTTCAATCGGTCCAATAACCAGTTCGACCGGGTTAGTTTTCATGTCCATCCAGGCCATATCGGATGGCTGGTAATCATCACTAATGAGGGCATCAGCACGCATGGTCAGGTAGCTGGCGAATTCCTGGTTGTCGGCTAAGGCCGCCGCTTCACGCAGTAATCCGGCTGCGGCGTTTAATTCGCTGCTGTACTCTTGCGAATAAGGCACGGTAATCAGTTTGCCACTGGCATCACGGCGCACGACGGAATACAGGCCTTTGGCGTCTTTTAATTCGCTTCGCTCCAGTTCTTCTTTAGTCATGTCTTGTGGGTAGAAGTTGGCACCTAATGGCTTTTCTTCTGTCTGGGTCAGGAAGGGTTTGTCGCCATCCAGACGATCCCACGGGCCATAGTTAATGTCAGCGAACTGACGCACGGACTCGTCTTTAAGGCCCGCTAAAAAGGCCTGTTTATTGCCGGCATAGGCCTGTTTCCAGAACAGGTCATCCATAATCTGCGCCGCATCAATCAGTTTCACCAGCATGGCTTTTTGATTCGCAGACAGACCGCTCAAATCGGCTTTTAACTCTACCGGGATATAAATGTTCAGACGATTTTGCATACCATCCACAAGCTGCATGGCGCTGTCGCTGGCGACGGCCTTTGCGCTGGTGGTCTGAGGTTGTTGTGGTTGCGAACATGCACCGAGGAATAAAGTGGCGGAAATCGCCAGTGCCAGGGTTTTGATTTTCATTCTAATAAACCTTGCGTGTTGTAATGTTAACGACATCATCTTAACAAATAATTGAAAACAGGCGATCACTAATGAATTTTCCCCTCTTTTGTGAGCGGTATTGACTATAGTGTTATCCAGAAATTTACATTGCAACAACGTGTTATTTACGGCACGCTATGACACCAAATAAGACGTGGTCTGAAACGTTATCTAAAACGTCCGGATGAGCAACAAAACGTCTGCCACCAGTGAACAGCCAAAATAACGCACAAGCCTGAAGTTTAAAGGGAGAATTTGATGTCTACAGAAAACGCCCTGTTGACAATACTGACTGAGAAAATCAACAACGACACCCTGGTGTTACCGACTTTACCCGCGATTGCGTTAAAAGTACGCAAAGCGGCCGATGATCCGGAAACCAACCTGAATAAAATGGGTGAAGTGATTGGTCAGGATCCAGCATTAACCGCGCGGATTATGAAAATTGCCAACAGCGCCTACCTGGGTCGTTCGGTAAAAGTGGATACGCTGCAACAGGCGGTTACCCGTATTGGTCTGCGTCAGATTAAAAACATCGCAACGGCGTTGGCGATGGAGCAGCTGTTCGTATCTAAAAACGATGTGGTGAAAAGCTACCTGGATAAGCTGTGGTCACGTACGGTGGATATCGCTGCCAACGCGATGGCGGTGTATGCGTTTTACAAAGAAAATCCAAAGAAAAACAAACTGTTAAACATGGATTCTCTGACTCTGGCGGCATTAGTTCACAATATTGGTGTGTTACCGATTCTGAGCGAAGCTGAGCGCCACGAAGAAGTATTTGCCAACCCCACCTTCCTGAATGTGGCGATTCAAAAACTGTCCAGCCGCTTAGGCAGCGCCATCTTGAATGAATGGGGTTTCAGCGAAGAGATTATCGAAGTAGTTGAGCACTGGCGTAACATTAAGTACCAGACCAAAGAGCATTCTTATCTGGACTTCGTGCGTTTAGGTGCTGCGCTGGCTGGCTCTATCGGTAGCCACAAAGACGATGTGCTGAATATCATT
The DNA here is from genome assembly GCF_004329715.1 of Bowmanella sp. JS7-9. GTDB lineage: Bacteria > Pseudomonadota > Gammaproteobacteria > Enterobacterales > Alteromonadaceae > Pseudobowmanella > Pseudobowmanella zhangzhouensis. The sequence continues at coordinate 5,765 of NZ_JXSY01000031.1, read as the reverse complement.
CAGCAAAAAGGCATTGTGCAAGACTTAAGCGCGCTGTCCAGTGATGAATTTGCTGAGATTCGCGATAACGCAAAATCTGTGTTTTCGTAACACCAGATAGATATATCAAAAAGGCGACTTCGGTCGCCTTTTTTGTTGTCAATCCAAAGGCCTACGCCAGCGTGGAATTGCGCTCAGCGGGGTCATCGGATAGGTACTCAACAAATTCCACTTCAAAACCAGCCGGGTCAATAAAGTAGATGTTGCGTCGAAATGGATGGTCGGCACCGGGTTTGGCGATGGCAAAGCCGGCTTTTTCCAGTCGCGAAATAGTGGCTGCCAGATTTTGCGTGACATAGGCAAAATGAGCGAAGCCGATGCTGTGTCCATTTAAAAAGCGGTTGTCGCCTTCGCCGTGATCGCTCAGCGCAATGTAATGGTAGTCGTCGCCAAAGTGCAACCAGGTGCGGGGTTTACCAAACCATTCGCTGCGTCCCTGATCGCGGATGCGCCAATTAGGGAATGCAGCCCGATAAAACGCCAGCATGTGATCGAGATCCTTTACTACCAGATTGACGTGTTCCAGATACATATTGCCCTCCTTATTTCGTTTGCATGGTTTGATTGAACAAGGTGCGAAATTGTTGCCAGATTGGGTGCTGTTGCATGGGTTTTCCTTGTGAATGGTGTCATCAGCAGGTAGGCTAAAACCTCAAGTTAAGTTTAGGTAAAGTGTTTTTTTCATTTATTTGCGAGTAGAGATGGCGGAAGCAACCTGGAGTGTGGGAAAAGTCGCAGCGCGCGCAGGCGTTGCCGTGAGTGCGCTGCATTTTTATGAGCAGAAGGGCCTTATTCGCAGTTGGCGTAATCAGGGCAATCAGCGGCGTTTTAAGCCCGATGTTTTGCGACGTATCGCGATTATCAAAGCTGCGCAACAAGTGGGCATTTCGCTGGAGGAGGTTAAGCAGGTGTTTACTGCGCTACCAGATAACCGTACCCCGACCACAGAGGATTGGGCAATCATGTCAGCAGGCTGGAAAGCCCTGTTGGATGCCCGGATTACCTATTTGCAACGCTTGAGTGACCACCTGACCGGGTGCATCGGTTGTGGCTGTTTGAGTATGACCAAGTGTCCGCTGTATAACCCCGAGGATAAATTAGCCGGGCAAGGCAGTGGTGCGGTAATTTTGAATCAATCGACCCAATCTGCTGAAGACCTTCTATAGTGTGTGCAGCGCAATCAACCCGCTGAATACTCCGAACTGTAAGTCCTCGGTTTACTTAAAAAATGTATAAACAAGCATAAATGTCAGAGGATTAGGCAAGCCGGTTTGCCATCTGCTGCGTATAGTTAATCCACGCAATCAAGAGTTCAACTATCACGAGGTGATTTAATGAAAACTGTCGGATACGCCGCGCATTCAGCCGATGCGCATATGCAACCTTATCATTTTGAACGCAGAGCATTACGCAGTAACGATGTCGCGATTGAGATCCTGTACAGTGGGGTGTGCCACTCAGATTTGCACACCGTCAACGGAGACTGGGGCCCTCAGCCATATCCGTTAGTTCCGGGGCATGAAATTGTCGGCCGCGTGATAGACACCGGCAGCGATGTCAGTAAATACAAAGTGGGTGATACTGTGGCGGTGGGTTGTATGGTCGACAGCTGTCAGGAATGTGATCAGTGCCATAACCATGAAGAACAATTTTGCCGCAATGGCATGACACCGACTTACGGTGCGCCGGATCGTATTTCAGGTGAAACCACCCAGGGTGGTTATTCCAAACATATTGTTGTGCGCGAAGAATTTGTTCTCAGCGTACCCGGCTCGCTGGACCTTGCCAAAGTCGCGCCAATTTTGTGTGCCGGTATCACCACCTTTTCCCCACTGCGTACCTGGCAGGTTGGCAAGGGCAGTCGCGTCGGCGTGATCGGCCTGGGCGGGCTTGGGCATATGGCTGTCAAACTGGCTGTAGCCATGGGTGCCGACGTTACAGTAATCAGCCGTAGTGATAAAAAACTCAATGAGGCCAAAGGGCTCGGCGCTAAAGGTATCCTGGTGTCCACCGATGAAAAGGCCATGCAGCAGGCCGGCTCCGGTTTCGATTTGATTCTGGACACTGTGCCGGTCAAACATGATGTGGATGTGTATGTGCCCCTGCTGGACGTAGACGGCTCACTGGTGATTGTGGGGCAGGTTGGTCCGATGGATGATTTTAATACGTTCCCTATGGTGTTTGGACGCCGCCGTATCGCCGGTTCACTGATTGGCGGGATTAAAGAAACTCAGGAAGTGCTGGATTTCTGTGCCGAGCACAACATTTTGCCTGAATGTAAGATGATTCGTCCGGATGAAATCAACGATGCCTTTGCACACCTATCCAAAGGGGATGTGGCGTATCGCTTCGTCATGGATATGTCAGCATTGTCATTGGCGGATTAAACCGTCTGTTTACTGAGCCAGGTGTGGTTGGCCAATGCGCCAGCTTCACCGCGCTTATCCTCAGGTTTGTCGTTGACCCATTGTTATGAGTTTGAATCCCGCTAACGTTATTTGCTTTTGCGATCCCCGTGAACAGGCGGTGTTGCCTGAGCCAGCCGATCTGGCGCGCCTGACACAATTACTGGCAGGCTTTGCGCCCTATGACGGCAATTTTAACGTTATGGATGGTACGCTCCATGTGGTGCGCGCCTCCGGCGTTCAGGCTGAACAAACCCATAGTCATTCAGAGCCAAGTCTGTGCATCGTGCCACAGGGCGCTAAATCGGTGGCGCTGGCTCAGGGGGGATTTGAGTATGACCATAAAAAGATGGTCGTTTATGCGGCGCAGGTACCTATTCGTGCCAGAGTGACACGTGCCAGCCCGACCGAGCCATTTTATTGCCTGGTGATTCCGTTAAATGCCAAGCGGCTGAATGAACTGGTATTAAAAGTATTCCCCAATGGCGCGCCGATGGGCAGCAAAAGCCGCGCAGTGTATGTGGGTGATGCCAGCGCGCAAATCGTCAAATCGGCATGCCGTTTGATCGAATTGATTGCCGCGCAGGATAATCCTGATTTGCTGGTGCCCCATACCATTGATGAGATTTTATTCCGTTTGTTACGTAGCTCGGCGGGCGCTGCGATTGCACAAATTGGCATTCGCGACTCGCATATGGAAAAGGTCAGTAAATCCCTGCATTGGTTACGTCAGCATTATGACCAGCCATTTAAAGTGGAAGAACTGGCACAGTTTGCGGGTATGAGCGTATCTTCGTTTCATAATCACTTTAAAGACATCACCTCCATGACCCCGCTGCAATATCAAAAGGTCTTGCGTCTGCAGGAAGCCCGGCGTTTGTTGCAGGGCAGAATCATGGATATCACCCGTGTGGCCTACAGTGTGGGCTATACCAGCGCATCGCAGTTCAGCCGTGAATACACCCGTGAGTTTGGGGTTGCGCCGTCAAAGGATGTGGTGAGTCACTGAGTTCGGCCTGCCGAAATGTGCTGCCCGGAAAAATCCGATGTATTGACGGTCTACCGCGGGCAAATTAATGGTTTTCTTACCCCCCAATTGCTCTACAGAAACATTCGGTAACATTTCAGGCTGGTGAATGCTGGCTCAGCTACGTAGAGTGGCACGCTGATTTTCACCGCTGCGATAAGCCATCTCCCTGGACCGAGCAGCGTAGGTGATACGGGCACTGCTTGTGTTGTGCCCTTTGCAGTTGGCATTTGGAATGCCATAAATAAATAGCTAAGGAAAGTACGATGTCCGCTTACCGCTTGTACCCTACACTCGCCACTTTGTTTTTGTTAACCGCCTGCTCCGGCGGCTCTGACCCGTCGGTTACGCCACCGTCACAAAGTAAAGCCAAACTGGCCGGAAAAGTCATCGACGGCTATGTATCCGGTGCCACAGTGTGGATCGATTTAAATAACAATGGCACCCGCGATGCCAGTGAACCCAGTGTGGTTTCGGGCAGCGCCGGAAACTACGCATTCGAACTCACCGACAGCCAGCGCCAGTGTGCCCAGTACGCCACCTTGTACGTGGATGTGCCGGTTGGCGCCATAGATGAAGATTTGGGCGAAGTTACCGAGGCGTACCAGATGGTGCGTCCACCGGTACTCGATGCGATCACTGACGACTCGTTACTGCATATTTCGCCACTGACCACCGTGTTGTGGCAGGGCATTCGCGAGTCGTTCGGTCGCGAAGAGATCAGTGACTGTAATGCACTGCTGGCCGATCAGGCCAAACGTAACGAAATAAAAAGTGTCATGCAGCAATCCATCGACCAGTTGGTGAGCTTTTACAATATGAGCGAAGCGGTGATTTTTGCTGATTTTATTGCCGACGCCAACAGTGAAGCGAAAACCAAAGCGCAGGATATCGTTAAAGGTTTACAACAATCCTTTGCCCTGACGAAAATCCTCAGCGAGGATTACCCTTCGGCACAAGAAGTACGTGTGGTGCATTATTTTGGTACTCACGCCCATTACACCGATGATCACGATGCACACTGGTTCCGCAAGGTGCTGGTGTCAGAAGGGGACAGTTATCTCTCGCGGGATGACTTAGTGTCGCAAGACTTAAGTGACGTGATCACGCCAGTCTATTACCGCGATGTGATTGACTCCGTCTGGGCTGAGGGGCAGTTATTTGAAACCCGAGATGTGATTTATCGTGGCGTGCAACAGGGATACCAGTGCTCGCTAGATGAGCGTGTTGAGGTGCAGAGTAACGGGGTTACCTATTCATTATCCAACCTTGCTTACAACAGCACTTATGTTGCCGAAGTCGATGCTTGTGGCGAGATAAGCGAAGACGCCAGTAGCCGCGCCTATACCGCTACCTATGAGGACGCGGGTAGAACCTATTTCGCGGATATGCGTCAGCATCAGGTCAGTTTTAGTTTACTGACGAATTGGGTATCGCTGGTGGATAAGGCCGCTGAATTAGATTTGGCCGACCTTATCGCCGAACTGTCTGCAACAGGTTATGGCTTTAACGAGCAGGTCACTATCCCGACTACGTCCTGGTATAAGCGTCAATATTGGTATGAGGGTAATACCTATTTCCAGATTGATTATGATCAGGATGGTAACTGGACAAAATACACCCGCTTCGCGGATGGCACCCATACTGATGAGTGTTCTTATGATCAGGGAGCAAGCTGGCAGGCGTGTCAGTAAACACTCTGTAAAAGCCTGACAATGTCAGGCTTTTTTGTTTTGCACGAGCCGGAATCCATAAGTGCTAACTTCTTAAACACAAACAATGACTTCCAGTCTTTTTTCGCCGACTCCCGTCTTGGTGAGCTTCACTTATTTACAGTGGTTTGTCGCGGTGGCAACGGCACTTTTTGGACGTACACACCCATTTTTAAGAATGACCTCCTTGTCGGTTTTCGCCCCGTCCCGGTAGGGGCGACCTCCTTTTGGACAGACCCAAAAGGGGAAAAGGTCTTTCGCTCCGGCAATTTGCTGATTCCTCATAAAACAAATTTCGCTTTTCGAACCGGCGCAAGGCAACATCCCTGTAAGGCTATGCGCCTTGGCCTGACGTCCTGTCAGGCCATTCGGCGAAATCCGTTTTATTTCGGACAAATTGAGTCGCTAATTCACGGCGGCTACGCCGCCAAGAGAATCGCGCTCCGCGCGACTATTTTGGGGTGCTAGTTGCCAGCTAATTTTCTGTTTTTGGCTGAGGACTATCGGTGGCAGATTTTCTCCCGTGGGCGGAAGTAAATTTCGGGAGCCGATGTAAAAGCCTGACGCCACATCATGGATGAT
>NZ_JXSY01000030.1 GCF_004329715.1 Bowmanella sp. JS7-9 | reverse complement strand
GGTTTGTTCAGACGTAGGTATTTGAATTGATACCTATAGGGTGCCTCAGTCAAAGTGAACTGGAATACACCGTAACACGTACTTGCTGGGATTTTATTTAATTTGCCTTTACTGGTTGAGCCTAAGTGATTGAATTTAGGGTATCCTTAGCGCCAGTGAGGTTATTTCAGGAAATGAGTTAGATGACGTTTACCGGCAGTCCCGGCTTTTATCACGGGCAACAGGATAAAATTGGTGTATTGATTACCAATTTAGGCACCCCGCAAGCGCCGACCAAACAGGCGTTAAAGCCTTACCTCAAACAATTTTTGTCTGATCCCCGCGTAGTTGAAGTACCACGCCTGCTATGGTGGTTTATTTTAAATGGAATTATTTTAAACGTACGGCCTAAGCGCTCGGCGCATGCCTATGCGTCAGTATGGAGTGAGCAGGGTTCGCCGTTGCTGGTACATACCCAGAACCAGGCCAACGCGATTCGTGAAAAGTTGTCAGCGCGTTACGGTGACAACGTACAAGTCGAATTTGCCATGCGCTATGGTCAGCCTTCTATCGAGTCTGTGGTGGACAGAATGCTGAATAATGGTGTGCGCAAGTTATTGGTGCTGCCCTTGTATCCTCAATATTCGGCGTCGACTACAGGCTCGACATTTGATGCTCTGGCACAGGATTTTATAGCGCGGCGCTGGTTGCCCGAACTGCGTTTTGTCAATCAGTACTGTGATAATGACGATTACATTCAGGCGCTGGCGGATAAAATTCAGGCGCACTGGGAAAGCCATGGCCGAGCCGATAAACTGATCTTTTCATACCATGGTGTGCCCAAACGTTACCTGTTAAATGGTGACCCATACCATTGCCAGTGTCATAAAACGTCCCGTCTGGTGGCGGAAAAACTGGGCCTGTCGAAAGACGAATACCTGACTACCTTCCAGTCACGTTTTGGCCGTGAGGAATGGCTGAAACCATATACCGATGAAACCTTAAAAGCGTTACCTGCGCAGGGCGTGAAATCTGTGCAGGTGGTTTGCCCGGGCTTCTCTGCCGATTGTTTGGAGACCATTGAGGAAATCGGGGTAGAGAATCGTGGCTATTTTATGGACGCGGGCGGGCAGCGTTATGAATACATTGAAGCGCTCAATGCCGATGCCGGACATATTGACGCCCTGTTTGGGCTGATTGAGTCAAATATGCACGGCTGGCAGGTCAATGCCGATGCACAGCGTGCGCATCGCGCCAAACAAATGGGCGCAAGTCGTTAAGGCTGGGTTTCTATCGCGGCCATACTAAAACGGATAGGTTCAAGTTCCTGCTGGCCCTGAGCGAGGGCGCGCAGAGAACTTGGGCTCAATTGACCGATAGGCACTACCGCGGGGCCGGCCACTTCCAGATACACATATTCCAGTGCCTGATGGGTAATTATTTGCTCACCTTCCTGCCAGGGAATACTGATCGCCAACAGCGCGTGTTCGGGTAAAAACACGTACATCATATCCACGTAGGGCAGCAATCCGTGCAGGATGGCAGCCGTCAGGACGGCTTTACTATCGCAATCTCCCTGATTTTCGTAGATCAGGGTATTCGGCGGGGAAAACCCGCTGCCACTAGAGGTGGTGCGATCTTCTAATGTGTCATAGGGAATGGATTGCACCCAACTGGCAACGGCCGTGACGATATCCCGCGGACTGGCGTTTTCTCCCAGCATAGTGCGAAAAGCATTGATCACCGGTTGAATTATCTCTGCACTTTCCAATGCAAACCGCACATGGTCTGGCTTGACCAAATTTTGCTGCAGTGGGGTTTCAAACGTGACGTAATAATGTTTGTGCAGATAATCGGCCCGCGCCACGTCAGCTTGCTGATTGAGAGCCTGATGCCACTGGTCGATGGTGGCCTGGCTGGCGGCGCGAAACTTCATGTTCAGCTCGCTGCCTAGTTGTTGTACCTCGATGCGTACATCGCGGGGATTGGCAGTGGCTGCCTTTTGCCGCAACGCCATCAGGATATGCCGATCCATTAACGTTTGGTCAAAAGGCAGAAACTCGCGAAACGGGGTAAATAAGGTGGATTTTTTGATGGCAAACCGCAGGTCATAACGCTGATTCTGGCTGTCTTGCCAGATGTAATTAAACAGCACCTGATTACCCGCCGTGGTGCGCTCATAATTGAGCTGCTCTGCATGACAGGTCAGGCAGATGGTGCATAACATAGTGAGGAACATGCGTTTCATGCACTGACTATATCGTAATTTCGCGCATAAAAAAGCCGCAGATGTCTGCGGCCTGATTAAAGCATGTGCTGCTTAGAAGCGTTGGGTGAATTGCACACCCCAACTACGTGGCATTCCACGGGTAGTGTTTGGCGACCCGGTATTGGTTCCCTGGCCACCCGGCGCATCCAGCAGATACTCTTCATCCAGCAGGTTACGTGCGTACAGCGCAACCTCCCAGTCGTCCTCGCTGATATATACGATGCGGGCGTTAACTAAGTCGTAGGCATCCACGCGATTGTCAGCAGTCAGGCCATGAATGTCGGCTGGGTTATAAGGCAACAATGCCAGCGCTCCGGCACTCTCGCGCGCATCTGAACCACTGCGCTCGTCAACCCAGGTGTAATCCACATGGAAAAGTAGCTCCGCGCCGTCCAGTGGCACAAAGTAATCGCCACTGATGAAATAACGATTTTTCGGTACGCTGGACATAGGTTGGCCGGTTAAATCATCCGCCTCTGTTTCCCCTTCAAACAGTGCATAGCGGGTATACTCGGTATCCAGATAGGCATAGTTAAAGGTGATATTCAGGTTTGGTGTCATCGCCCAGGTGGACTCCAGCTCAAAACCCTGACCGCTGGCGTCGACGTTACGTACGTTGTAGACAGGCACGTTGCCGTTAGAGCCGGTCAGGCGCAGGAACTGCAGATTGGTATAATCATACTCAAAAGCTGACAGGTTCAGACGCAACGTCTTATTCAACCAGGTCGACTTCATACCAATTTCTTTGTTGACGACGTCTTCCTGAGCAAATGGTGCGGCTTTACCCAGCGAGTTAAAACCACCGGCTTTGAAACCTTCGGCATAACTTAAGTAAGTCATCACATCATCAGACCATTGATAATCTACAACAAAGCGCGGCGTGACCTTGCTCCAGGTATTAGATTGGGTTGATGGCTGATACATGCCGTCGCTGTCCAAAATCGGGTCGCCCGCTTCGTCACGCAACACATATTCGGTACCGAAGGCCAGGCCGAAGTCAGAGGCTGGTACACCCGGAATCGGGATAGTAATTTCATTTTGATAGTAAGACAGAATACCAAAATCTTTTTCGTCACGAGTCCAGCGTACGCCCACCGTCACATCCAGTTTATCGGTGACTGGATAGGTCATATCGGCAAAAGCGGCATAAGAGGTGTAGTCACCAAAATCGTCGGTAAATTCGTTCCACGGCTTGCCCAGATTATCCAGGGTAATCATGTTGGCCAGTTCTACAGACGAGAAACCGGTGAGTGACGACAGATAAGCCAACTCATTTGGAATAAAGCCCAGTAAGTAGCCACTAAGGCCGGTACCGAGTGGCATATCAATAATGCCCGGAATACCCATGCCCGGCGCACCGGTTGGTGGCAAACCAAGGGCCTTGAGGCTTTCATTAATGGCAAAACTGTCAATGGACTCGGTCATAAATTCAGCGACAGTATGCTGGTAAATATCTTCATTCAGGTAGGTCGCACCCAGCGTCCAGCGCATACCACTGTCGGTACTGCCGGCTAAACGCAATTCCTGGCTGAATTGCTTCTGACGCTCGATGTTGTTTGACGCGAAATACGCGCGCACGTTGGCACTACCGTCATCTTCCGTATGGTTTTCGGTATCAAAGCGTTTGAACGCAGTAATTGATGTAAAGGTGGCAAAATCCAGCTCATGATTGACTTCAATGGACGCACCGAACAGGTGGCGCGTTTGCAATTGCTCGAAGTCTTGCTCATACACCCCATACGGATCGAGCGTATCGGTATCGCGATATAAGTCGGGGTTAAAGGAATAAATTGGGCGGCTGTCACCGTCCATTTCATTGAATTCGGTGCGGAACATTACCTCTGTTTTATCGGACGCTTCCCACAGGATTGCCGCACGCAGGGTTTGCTGGCTGTCTGCACCAAGCTTAATCATGCGGTAGTCATCGCCTTCACCTTCAGTTTGCGGGTTAGGATACAGGCGCGCATCGATATAACCATCTCGCTCTGACAGCGTGACCCCGCCGCGGAAGTAAACGTCTTTTGCTATCTCGGTATTGTAGGAGCCTTCCAGTTTCATGTGGCCGTGGTTACCGGCACTGAGTTCCAGCTCGCCTTCTGTTTCCTGATTAGGACGTTTGGTAATGATATGAATCGCACCTGCAGCGGCATTGCGACCAAACAGGGTACCTTGCGGGCCTTTAAGCACTTCAACACGCTCGACATCATTGAAGTTTACCAATGCAGCACCACTACGTCCGGCGTACACGCCATCCACATACACCGCGACAGCAGGATCTGCACCGATACCAAAGTCATTGGTTTTAATCCCGCGAATATTGTACTTAGGCTGGGTTGCACTGGTGACGTTGGTTTCCAGGCCAGCGGCAATATTGCCCAGATCGTTGATATTTTCGACCCCGATACGTTTCATGGTGTTGGCAGAAAATGCGCTAATCGCGATGGGTACTTCCTGCATATTTTCTACACGCTTTTGTGCGGTAACCTGCAGCACCTCTACTTCTGCGCGTTCGATATCTTTTTCCGCTACCGTTTCCTGAGCGATGGCCGGCAGACCAAAGAGTAGTGCACAGATACTGGTCGCCAACAGTGAGGGTCGTAGTGACGTGTGATCCTTATTATTCATGTTTTTTCCCCGGTTCAATAACAGCGAATGCAAATATTTTTGTTAATTATTTGTGTGATTTTTTAACACACTTAATCGGCGTGCTAAAGCCCTAAAATGTAAGAAAAATAAGCTATCTGGTTGACCAGACTGAGCGCAAATGCAGTAAAAATTTACTAGGCATTTACAAATTAATTGGTACGATAGTGCCAATTTGATAGGGGAGTCAATCTATGCGTTACCCAGCGAGCCATTTTATTTTTGCCACCTGTGCGTCGTTGTTGGTCGGCTGTAGCCCGTCCGAACAAGCCAAAGCACCCAGTGAAGCAGCACAAGCCTTTGAAAAACAATTAATTAAGCAATTCGTGTTAGCTAAGCCGGGCGATGTCATCACCATTCCTGCCGGTGTGCATCCCATTTCGCGCAGTTTGTCATTGACTGCAGACAACGTAACGATTCGTGGTGAAGGCATGGATAAGTCGGTACTGTCATTCAAAGGACAAATCGCTGGCGCGGAAGGGATTTTGGTAAGTGGCAATAATTTTATCATCGAAGATTTGGCCATTGAGGATGCCAAAGGTGACGGTATTAAGATAAACGAAGCGGAAAACGTTATCATCCGCCGCATTCGTACTGAATGGACCAATGGTCCGGATGAAAAAAACGGCGCCTATGGTATTTATCCGGTACAGACGCGCAATACCCTGATTGAAGGCTCGGTTGCTATCGCAGCCTCAGATGCCGGCATCTACGTGGGACAGTCGCATAATGTAGTGGTACGTAATAACCGTGCTGAATATAACGTTGCCGGCATTGAGATTGAGAATACTCAGGGCGCAGATGTTTATGACAATCTGGCAACCCATAACACGGGCGGGATTTTAGTTTTCAATATGCCTAATTTGCCGCAGCCTGGTTTTGGCACGCGGGTTTACAACAACCGCATAATTGCTAATAACACTGAAAACTTTGCACCCGAAGGCACAGCTGTTGCCAGTGTTCCTGCCGGATCGGGCGTGGTGATTAATTCCAATGATCGGGTGGAAATTTTCAATAACCATGTTGAAGACAATCAGACTGCCAACGTGATCATTTCCAGTTATTTCTCTGCGGGCTTTTACACCACGGCATCAACCGCCGATGCATTTGATCCTTATCCTGAAGGCATTTTTATTTACGACAACCAGTTTATCGGTGGCGGTGATTCCCCGGATTTATTGGAGTTGCAAGCACTACGCGTCGCCGCCTTTGGCATCAATGGTCGACTACCTGATGTCCTGTGGGATGGTTACGTGAATACCGACAAACTGGTAGACGGTCAGGTACCTGCTGAGGCGCGTATTTGTGTGCAAAACGGCACTGCACAGGTGGTAAATGTGGATGGTCCGAATAACTACGCGAATGTCACCACGGACATGACTGCGCACCAATGCGCGCTGGATAAGTTGCCAGCAATCGAGCTGGATGGTGCGTTTTTCGGAGGTCAATAATATGCGATTGGGGTTGTTGTTAGTGCTGCTGCTGACTGGCTGTAGCCAACCACAAATGTATGAACGAGAAAATCCACCGGAACGTTTATCTGCCTGGCAAGTGGTTATGATTGAAGATGGCCAACTTGTGCCGCGGGATCGTGTGGTACCTTATGATTTGAACATGGCGCTGTTTACCGATAACGCCCATAAATTTCGAACCGTATATGTACCACAAGGGCAACAGGCCACCTATCAGGCCGAGGATGCGCTGGACTTTCCGGTCGGTTCGATTGTCAGTAAAACCTTTTATTATCCAAAAGATGAGAATGGTCAGTTGGGTTACCACACCGACTATAGCGACGATTTCGGGTCAAAGGGCTTAAATCTGCAGCGGGTAAAACTCATCGAAACGCGCATTTTGGTGCGTCATGCCGAAGGCTGGCAGGCCTTACCTTATGTATGGAATAACGCGCAAACTGAAGCCACCTTGGAGTGGGCAGGGGATATCAAGCCACTGGCCCTGACCGACAAGGCTGGCAACCAAGTCGCCTTCAGCTATGTGGTGCCCGATGCCAATCAGTGTGCAGGATGCCATGCCCCTAACCATACCGATGGCGCCCTAAAGCCTATTGGCGTTAAAGCCCGCCATATTAACAAGGCCTACCCGTTTTTAGGCGGGCAGGATAATCAATTGGTCCATTGGCAACAGGCTGGCATGCTGAGTGATTTGCCGCAAGATTTGGCGTTGGTGCCACGTAATGCGCGCTTTGATAGCGAAGATAGTCTGGAGCATAAGGCGCGTAGCTATTTGGATATAAACTGTGGACACTGTCATAACCCAAGTGGTGCGGCTGATACCTCGGGTTTGTGGCTTCATCAGGGGCAACAGGATCAGCGTCGCTTAGGGCGTTGTAAACCGCCCGTAGCAGCAGGACGGGGCGCTGGACACGGTCGCTTTTCTATCATGCCGGGTGAGGCTGATAAGTCGATTATCAGCTACCGGATGGCATCAACCGATCCGGGCGAAATGATGCCGGAGCTGGGCCGCGGGACGGTCGATCGGGATGGTTTAGCGCTAATCAATGCATGGATCAATGCCATGCCCGGTGACTGCAGTACACCGGGCCACTAAGCCGCGGTTTATAATGGGCTGGTTTCGCGTGCGACACCTTTCATTTTTTCAAAGGTGCGCAGCCCGCCCATGCCCAGCATGGCCAATACCAGCTGATACAAGGCGCCGGTCTCAATAATCGGAATATCCACATCGACACCGGCCACTTTGACCCCCCAGACCATTATTGGCTGTAGCAAAAACGCCCACAACAGGCTCAGGCCGCATACCCAGCCGATAAACGGACGCCAGCCGGCCACGAATACACTGCTGTGGGCAGCTTCAACCTGATTTATCTTGGCCTGCAACGTGCTGGCTTCGGTTACCGCGGTGAGTAATTGGGTTTCAAATTGCTCGCGTGCTTCGGCACGGGCGTTAGGATCGGGGATGCGGTCGACAAGCTTGTCAATTAACGGACCAACCACCGGCTTTAGGATCTGCCACATAGCGCTTTCCTCTGTTCTTTTCCATGTGTAACGAGACGCTACGGCTTGCTCGTTCTTTCACTATAGCAGGCGGCAGTTATAACAGGTGGTCAAGTAAGCTACGTAAGATCAGAACGTTGTCATCCGGCATGCCCAGCAATGCCTGATATTCCAACTGCAGCAAGGTACCCAAAACGGCATTGGCTAATAGGTCGGCCTGCTGGTGAGATTTGTCATTTAGCCGGAAATAGGCGCTGATGGCGTTAAGCATGGTGTGTTGCACGGTGATTTGGGCGTGGGCCAGATTATTGTCGCGCAAAGCGCATTCGCGAAATGCCCATTCAATATGGCGATTGGCTCTGTCGTTCACCTGCTGAGCGACATAATCAGCCAGCAACTGGCTTAGTGCGTCAATTTGTTCTGTACGGGGCAGGGAACTAAGTGTCAGTGCCTGCTGTTGAATCTCTTCAATGGTTGCCATGCCACTTTCCAGAAAATACAACAAGGCGTCGTGCAATAGCGCATTGATATCGGAAAAATAATAGGTCGTGGCCGACAGGGGGACACCGGCGCGACTGGCTACCGCACGATGGCGTACCTCGCGTACGCCCTGTTCGGCGATGATGTCCAATGTGGCTTGTAAAATCGCTTGGCGGCGAAGCTGGCTGTCGCGCCGCTGCGCAGGACGTCCCTGATACTGCAAGATAACACTCTCGACGTTATTGCTGAGCGCCTAATCTGCCAGCATTGAAGGTCTGATACAAGCTTACCACGCCCCCGACGATAATTAACGCCGGTGGTAGGAGATTCGCCTCGGCGGCACGTGCTTCGATGTCGCGCAAAGTACCAGTCACTACCTGCTGTTTGGCTGTGGTGGCTGATTGCACCAGGGCAATCTGGGTGTCTGCGGCTAACCCATGCTGTTGCAGTTCGCGGCAAATCACCGGTAATGCTGTCAGTCCCATATAAAACACCAGCGTTTGGTTGGTTTTGGCCAACGCGGGCCAATCCAAATCGACGCTGTCATCTTTCAGGTGTGCGGTGGCCAGTGTAACCGATTGGGCATGATCACGGTGGGTTAATGGAATGCCTGCATAAGCGGCGGCACCGGCTGCGGCGGTGATACCCGGCACAACGTCAAAGCTGATACCTGCTTCAAGCAGACTCTGAACCTCTTCGCCACCGCGACCAAAGATATATGGATCGCCACCTTTGAGGCGCACAACCCGTTTACCGGCACGCGCCAGATCGACCAGTAACTGATTAATCTGATCCTGAGGCACGCTATGCAAACTCGCCTTTTTTCCCACATATATTTTCTCTGCATCGCGGCGCACCAGTTCAAGAATTTCAGCCGAGACTAAACGGTCATACACCACCACATCGGCTTTTTGCATCAGGCGCAGGGCTTTAAAGGTGAGTAATTCCGGATCGCCCGGGCCGGCACCGACCAGATAGACACAACCAGCCGGCATATCTGCATTGCTGGCCAGTCTGTCTTCGATTTGTTGTGCTGCGCTGTCTAATTCACCACGCAGAGCCGTTTCGGCAATATCGCCCTCCAGTACCTGTTCCCAAAAGTGACGACGCTGATTAACGCTGCTAAAACGCTGTTTGACTTTGTCGCGAAAGCTGTCAGACAGGCGGGCTAAGTCGGCTAAACGCGCGGGTAGCAGGGCTTCCAGTTTTTGACGCAATAATCGCAGCAAGACGGGCGCACTGCCACCACTGGATAACGCCACAACCAAAGGATCACGATCAACAATTGAAGGGGTAATAAAGCTACATAGCTCGGTGCTATCGACCACATTAACCGGGATATTAGCGGCTTTACATAGGGTCGAAATGTCACAGTTGAGCTGATGATCATCGGTGGCGACAAACACCAGTTGCTGACCGGTTAAATCGGCTGGATTGAATTCACGCGAATGCAGCGTGACTCTCTCTTCATTCACATACCCCAACATCGAATCACATTGCCACGGCGCGACCACGGTAATCGTCGCATCGGTCTTGAGCATCAGTTCGGTTTTACGGGTTGCGACCTCGCCAGCGCCGACGATAAGCACGCGTAAATCCGCGGTATTGTGAAACAGGGGGAAATATTTCATTGCTGCATCTACCTCTTAAGATAGTGGTAGTGTGGCGTAGTTTTTTATAACTCAGAAATATTAAAAAAGAACTTTATATAGCTTTTAGGCTTGGCG
>NZ_JXSY01000029.1 GCF_004329715.1 Bowmanella sp. JS7-9 | reverse complement strand
GGCGTAGTTTTTTATAACTCAGAAATATTAAAAAAGAACTTTATATAGCTTTTAGGCTTGGCGAATAAAAAAGCCGCTCAATGAGCGGCTTAGTAATCATTAGCGACCAGCGATTTGTTTATTGACCACTGGATCCTGACCGTCTAGCTTGTGTCGGTAATGATACTTACCCAGCGGAAGCGTGGTCATTACCCGTGCATTCACCTGTCGTGCTATTGGCACATAATCTGTCAAGGCTGTGGTGATTGCGGTCGAGATTATATCCGCAATCAAATTGCCACTATTACCAGAGGTATCGATGACTACCCGTCCGGAATAATTCCACAAAGCGGTAGCTGACTGGGTTGATACCAGTTCAAAATCTGCCCCCACTGTCACATTACCGCCTGTCAGATAGTAATTGGTGTCCCACTGATTAATGGTTACAAACAAAATTGAATCGGCGCCAAACATGGATTTAAATTTTGTCGGCTCGATACTACGCAGTTGCTCACCATCCGTTATGCCCTCCGCAGTCAGCAGCATATCTACCATAGGAATGGGCATAACATAATAGCCTGCTTCCGCCAGTGGCTGCGCAATAGTAGTGGAGTACAAGTCCGGCGCATCGGCCGCAGTGGTCTTGTTAATGGCCGGCACCACCAATATAGATTGGGGGCCTTGTGCGTACATATCTGGATACGCATCCTGTTTGGTTAACATCACCGGTGTCACGCATCCAGTCAGCGTTAAGATGGCAAATAAGCCTATAACTTTAGTTAGCCTCAACACTGGCTGTCTCCTTACTGCTAATCATTTTCAACATGGTTTGCACCAATACACTAGACTCAGGAAATAACATTTGTTCCTGTTGCAAATATTTCTTCGCGTTTTCCCAATTGCTTTGCTTGATTTCCAACTGGGCCAGTTCAGCATAAATACCCGGGGGTACACGTTTTTTCGATACCGGTGCTTTGGCAATGATTTCCAGTAGTGAATTTCGGTGTTTAGCCAGGCTTACCTCACTGGGCTCACTTTGGTATTCATACGCAGAGTGGGAGTAATCTCCCCAGTAATAAATATCTTTATTGGTCGCTGCACATCCACTTGCTAGGCATGCGAATAGACTGACTGTTAAAATCTTTTTCATCACAGATTTACCTCAAAAACGTTGCCATTCGTCACATAGAACTTCCGTTTCACCAATAAGGAATTGCCCATGTAAATTTCAACTGTGTGGCTACCTTTAGCGACAGCAAATTGGGTTACACTTTTTCCATTTAAAGAAAATGGTTCGGCAGTGCTGGTCGCCAGAGGTTGACCATCCAGAATCACGTTGTACTGGCGCACATCAGCGTTAATTTGGAGAAAAGCTTTATCGTCGACCTGAGTGACACTTTGAAATCCTGAACTACAGCCAAATAAAAATAATGCACTTATAAAAGCGATAAGAGATTTCATAAATATTCCTTATTCAATTTCTCTGATGACATACTGTGTCAAATCACTACTATCAATATTGCCCGAAACGAGCTCGCACAATGACAGTTCATTTTCACCTTTCCCTGTAAATGCCTGAACAGTTAGTTTGCCAACCTCACGGGCAGGAAGCTCAATCATCATGCCGGTTTGTGGATTTTTCATTTGTTTACCGCGAACCAGGATTGAAAAAGTTTCACCAATTTTGACGCCTTGAGACTGGCCTCCCGTCATCATTAATTGATTACCTTCTTTGGCAACGAGATAGGCCTGCCATGGTGAGTCTGATAGTTTCTCAATGATGTTACTGACTAACTTGGAAAGAGCCGCAGAGATTGCTTTATCGTCTAACGAAGTATCGTAAGCGGCGGTTTCACCGACACCGAATACTCTGTTTGCTTCACTACGGGCTTCACCACTACCTTCTTCGGAATAGATGATTTGGCCATTTTTTGTGTTGATTAAGCGCACATTGACAGTTGCGTTAGCGATTTGAATTTTATTGCGACTAAAAACCCCCACCTCACTGGTAGTAGAACGGCCAAATTCCGAAATAGAACCGACAATAAGGTAATCTGCACCAACCTGATTGAAATCATCTTCTAATGCGCCTTCCTGCTTAACCTGTTCAATTGCATCACGTTCCAGCATTATGAACTTGTTGGTATCAGTCAGTCGGGCCGCCAGAATATCAGCAGCTTGTTTACCCAGCTTGTTACCTTGGTTGTCCACTAAAAAGCTATTAGCGCGTTTACTTTCATCGGTAAATCGGGAAATTGCGACAACGCGTTTTAACCCCATTTCTTGAGGTTGGACAAGGGTAGGACTAACTTGAGGGCCAGAATTGTTAACCTGATTGACTGTGCCACGAGTTGAGCTGGTGCAAGCTTGTAAACTTAAGCAACACACAAGGCCAAGCCCGTATAAAGCGATACGTTTCATAAAAGTTCCTGTTTATTGATTAGATGTATCTGGAGTGCTGGCATGGGGAATTAGTGATGTTAGATTCCATTCAGCGATCACTCACAGCCAGATTATCAGATAGTGCAAATTTTTCCTAGCTACCTGATTTAGTTAAGTTTCTGATTACCTTTTAATATAAAAAAGCCGCTCAGTGAGCGGCTTTTTTAGTTTAGTCTTTGTTGCGACGTTCGCGGCGCTCGCGTCCGTCACGGTTAGGGCGACTTCCGCGGTCATCGCGGCCTTCACCTTTATTGAACGGTTTAGCGCGTTTTGGTGGTTCGTCACTCCATTCACGTAAGCCTAATTGTTGTCCGGCAACGCGGGCTTTTTGCAAACGTTGTTGTACCTCGCGTGGCATACCTTCTGGCAGATCAACCGTACTAAAGGTTTCGCTGATATCGATAGCGCCAATGTGCTTGCTATCAATACCGCCTTCATTGGCAATGGCACCAACGATATTGCCAGGTTTCACGCCGTGAGAGTAACCCACGTTCAGACGGTAACGTGTCATGCCTGCTTCTGGTTTTGACGACGTGCGACGAGGTTTGCGCTCACCACGTTCGCCACGGTCCGGACGGTCACCACGCTCTGGGCGCTCGCGACGCTCAGGACGTTCATTCAGGTCAGGACGATCATTGGCTGACAGGATCAGCGGTTCACTGCCTTGTGCCAGTTTGGCTAAGGCGGCCATCAGTACTTCTGGCTCTGCCTCAGTTTCCTGCTGGATTTGCTCAATCACTGGCAGGAACGTTTCGATGCTACGGCTGCTCAACGCTTCAATTACATTTTGCTTGAAGCGGTTCAGACGCTGCTCGTTTAGCTCATTGATCGATGGGATTGGCATCATGTCGATCTTTTGCTTGGTCGCTCGCTCAATCGCCATCAACAGGCGTTTTTCGCGATGGGAGATAAACAGGATGGCATCACCGCTACGACCTGCACGACCTGTACGACCGATACGGTGCACGTATGACTCAGTGTCGTAAGGAATATCGAAGTTGATAACATGGCTGACACGCTCAACGTCCAGACCACGGGCTACGACGTCGGTAGCGATAAGGATATCAATCTTGCCTTGTTTCAGACGCTCTACGGTACGCTCACGAGCGGCCTGCGGAATATCACCGTTCAGAGGCTCTACATCGTATCCACGTGCGGCTAATTTTTCTGCGACTTCCAGCGTGGCGGTCTTAGTGCGCACGAAGATAATCACACCGTCAGTGTTTTCCACTTCCAGAATACGGGTCAGCGCTTCCATTTTGTGCTGAGGCGCGATTTGGCAGTAACGCTGACGAATGGTGCTGGCAGTCGTCACCTTAGACTGAATTTTTACAGTTTCAGGATTACGCAGATATTTATTCGCAATCTTGCGGATTGGCTCTGGCATGGTGGCAGAGAACAAAGCTGTCTGGCGGCTCTCCGGCGCATGGCTAAGGATCCATTCAACGTCATCGATAAAGCCCATACGCAGCATTTCATCAGCTTCGTCCAATACCAGGAAGCGCAGCTGGTCCAGTTTCAATGTACCGCGTTTGATATGGTCAATCACGCGACCCGGTGTGCCCACGATAACCTGGGTGCCACGTTTTAACTGACGAATTTGGTTGTCATAAGACTGGCCGCCGTAAATTGGCAGTACTTTTAGTTCTTTGCTGAAGCTGGCGTAAGTGTGGCAAGCCTCGGCAACCTGAATCGCCAGCTCACGCGTTGGCGCTAATACCAGTAATTGAGGATATTTTGCGTCTGCATCAATACGCGCCAGCATAGGTAAAGCGAATGCGGCGGTTTTGCCCGTACCAGTCTGGGCTTGCCCCAGTAAATCGTGACCATCTAACAGCAGAGGGATACTTTGCGCCTGGATTGGCGACGGTTTCTCATAACCGACCTTTTCCAGTGCTTGCAGAATGGATTCGGGAAGGTTTAAGTCTTTAAAAGTGATTTCGCTGGTGGTCATCAAGATTCCTGGTTGGCGAAGATAGAATTTGGCAGGCTGCCTAACAATTAATCAGCCATTATACCGGATTAAAATCCCCGACACCACGTAAATACTGCGCTTGCGGGTTAATTCGGTGTTGCCAAAATGTTAATAAAATCATTTGTTTGGATACAGTGTAGAACAAACTTTTTGGCTTGCCTGTGACAAACAAGGGATCACAGTCGTTGATGCGGATTAATTGCGTTGGCAACTCAGCACAATGAAAAGCTACGTTCTTTGCATAAAAATGCATACGTATTCAATGTGAGGAAGGAAAATCCCGTATATGTTGCGTGGCTTTACGTGTGTTATCGAGCACAACTTTAAAAATTAAATAAATAAATTATGACTATAAAACAATGGGTTACGTTATTTTTTTAAATTCCTTGTAGCAAAATTGTCAACCAATCAGTGTTAATTGCAGCAGCATTAATGACTTGTTTACAAACTGAGCAGGGCGCGCATGCAAGGTAAAGTGGTGTAAGCGGTTACATGAGATTAAGTGTTTGATAATAAAGGGGTAAATTTCTTGCTTAAGCGATTGGCGAAATAAATAAAATTGTAAACAAACTGTTATTGCATAAGCTTGAATACGTATGCATTTTGTTGAGTGACGAAAATGCGCGGGAGTACTATGCCACGGTGTTATGAAAATATTGGCGCTCAATAACAACAAAACCCGAGCCCATGACCTACTACGATAACGGGAAACAAACATGAAAACATTTAAGCCAAATTCAATTACTGCTGCATTAATCAGCAGTGGTATGTTGCTGAGTTCAGGTATCGCGTATGCGCAGGAAGCTCAGGAACAGCAAGAGCAACAAGCCGAAGAGCAACAGGTAGAAGTCATCGAAGTATCTGGGTTTCGCGGCAGTGTTATTGAGTCAATTAATACCAAACGCTTTTCTTCTAACGTAGTTGAAGCGATTTCTGCTGAAGATATCGGTAAGTTACCGGATTCGTCCATCGCTGAATCTATCGCGCGCTTGCCTGGTTTAGCCGCACAACGTCTTGATGGTCGTGCGAGTCGGGTAACGATCCGTGGATTTGGCGAAAACGAGTCTGCCACTACATTCAATGGTCGTGAGCAGGTTTCAATTGGCGATAACCGTGGCGTTGAATTTGACCTGTACCCGTCTGAGATTATGAGCGGTGTTACTGTATACAAGACGCCGGATGCGACCATCGAAGCTGAAGGTATCGCAGGTGTTATCGATATGCAGACCGTTAGTCCTTTGAAAAAGGGTGAGCGCGTAGTTCAGGTCAATCTGCAAGCAGAGAAGACAGGTTTGGGTAAACTGAATCCAGATGGTAATGACACTGGCTACCGAGCGACTCTGTCATACATTGATCAGTTCAACGATGACAAAGTAGGTGTTGCCGTTGCAATCACCACGATGGACTCGCCAAACCAAGAAAAACGCTGGAACTCATGGGGATATCCAGGTTTTACTTACGAGGGTGATAGTTATTCAATCCTTGGCGGTGCTAAACCGTTTGTGCGCTCCTCCTCACTGAAACGCGACTCTATCATGGGGGTCGTGGAGTTCCTGCCATCCGATAAGCTGAAAATGACTGTCGATGCGCTTTATGTCGATTTCTCAGACGAAAAAATTCTGCGCGGTATCGAAATTCCATTTGCATGGGGCCAGGGTTCCATTTCTGCAGATAGCGCAACAGTTGACCCAGCAACAGGCTTCGTTACTTCCGCTACAACAGTTGGTCAGCGTGTAGTTGTTCGTAATGACTTAGAGACGCGTGATGCGAAATTAAATCAGTTAGGTTTCAACGCAGAATATGAAGTATCAGATTCATTGAGTCTCGAGTTTGATGCAAGCTACTCAAAAGTTGAACGCGATATCTGGAGTTTTGAGAGCTATGCGGGTACTGGTCGTGGTGACAGCGAAGGCGTGGCTGACACATTAGGGTATACCTTTGATGGCGGTAACACGGGCGCACATTTTTCGCATCAGCTGGATTACTCTGACTTTAACCTGATTCAAATGGGTGGCCCATTAACGTGGGGTTGGAGTGCTGCTCTGAACGACAAATTCAATTTAGCTGGCACACCATACGAGAATGCTGCACAGGATGGTTTCATCAACGCACCTGAAATCGACGATGAACTGACTTCGTTAAAGCTTGCAGCAACACAAGCCGTTGAAGCGGGTCCGTTCAACAATGTTCATGTGGGTCTTTCTCACCGTGACCGCGAGAAAACCAAAAAGTCGAATGGCTATTACATGACGTTGGACGCGTTCCCTGGCATGTTGGTTGTGCCAGAAGAATATCGCCTGGGTTCGGTATCACTGGATTTCATCGGCATGGGCGACATGATTGCGTATGATTCTGGTGCAATGTTGGCCGATGGTTACTATGACCTGACTGCCGAAAATCTGACTGGTATTCAACACCTGACTAAGTCATGGTCGGTAAATGAAACAGTGACTGCCGCATATGTCCAAGGTGACTTCGATACTGAAGTTGGCGGTATGACTCTGACCGGTAATGTCGGTGTACGTTATGTACATACTAAACAGCAATCCAAAGGATTTGCAGGTACTGTTGTTGATGGACTGGTAGTAGCAAACCCAACGGATATCAGTCACTCGTACAACAATCTGTTACCTAGCCTGAACATGTCTCTGCGTATTGATGATGAGCAGACATTACGTTTTGGTGCCGCCAAAACCTTATCTCGCGCTCGCTTGGATGAGATGAATGCTTCAGTACAGACGTCTTACAGCCAGCAACCTAATGCACAAGGTTATAACTGGTCTGTAAGTGGTGGTAACCCGGCGCTGGAACCTAAAACTGCAGTTGGCTTTGATATCTCCTATGAGAATTACTTCGCACCAGAAGGTTATTTCTCATTGGCGTTCTTCCACAAAAATCTGACTGATTGGATTTTCGATGGTAGCAGCGAAATTGACATGACTGGTATTGCAGACCCTGCGACAGGTGATGTTCCGTCCAATCCGATTGGCCAATTAAATGGCAAAGTTAATGCGGGTGGCGGCACACTGTGGGGTACTGAGTTTGCATTGGCTGTTCCAATGAACATGCTGAGCGAGTCTCTGGATGGTTTTGGTGTGTTAGCCAGCTACACAGTTGTGAACTCAGACATCACAGATAACAACGGTAATGCTTATGAATTGCCGGGTCTGTCCGACAGCATCATGACGTTTACTGGTTACTATGAGAAAAATGGTTTCTCCGCCCGTGTAAGCATGCGTAAACGTGATGACTTTAAAGGTGACGTGTATGGTATTGGTTTCGACACTGTGCAGGTTGACGTAGTAGGTGAAACGATTTGGGATGCGCAGATCGGTTATGACTTCGGTGAAGCCGGTCACAAGGATCTGGAAGGTCTGTCAGTGTTCTTACAGGCACAAAACATCACAAACGAGCCGTTTATCTCGCTAAGTGGTGATAATGCTCTGCAAGTACGTGACTATCAGGAATATGGCAGCGTGTATCTGTTAGGTGCAAGCTACAAGTTCTAAGGTTGTGTCCGACTAAACAAAACCCTTGCGGCATAGCCGCAGGGGTTTTTTTATGGCAAAAATATAGGTAGTGCAATAAGCAATGGGGCGTAAATGCGAGTTCAAGCTGTGCAGAAAGTAATAATTCTTGGTGGCGGCACCGCTGGCTGGATAACGGCATCATTAATGGCCAAGGTATTGGGCAAGGTCGTGTCTATAGAGTTAATTGAATCCGACCAGATTGGCACGGTTGGTGTTGGTGAGGCGACGATCCCTCCTATTCAGAACTTCAATGCGGCGTTGGGTATCCAAGAGTCGGAATTTTTGAGGGCAACGAAAGGCACGATAAAGCTTGGGATTCAGTTTGAAAATTGGTGGAAGCAAAATAGCCAGTACATGCACGCATTTGGCAATATCGGTAAAAATTTTCCATTTTGTGATTTTCATCATTTTTGGCGTCGAGCCCAAGACCTCGGCATTGAACAGGATTACTGGGATTTTTCATTGAATTACCAGGCGGCAATCAATAATAAGTTTGCTCCGGTTCAGCAAATAGAAGGAACAAATTTGCCGGGCATTGCTTACGCTTATCATTTTGATGCAGGTCTGTACGCCCAATTTCTTAGAGATTGGAGTATACAACGAGGCGTGGTCCGCACTGAGGGTACGGTCGCCAAAGTAAATGTTGACGAGGCGACTGGCAACATCAGATCTCTGCAACTACAGGATGGCAATGAGAAATCTGCCGATTTATTCGTAGACTGTACCGGGTTACGGGCTTTGCTTATTGAGCAAACGTTGAATACGGGCTACGAAGACTGGAGTCATTGGTTACCTTGTGACTCTGCCTGGGCAGTACCCTGTGAACGTACTGAACCGCTTGTACCATACACCCGCTCAATCGCCCATGAAGCTGGTTGGCAATGGCGCATTCCACTCACGCATCGCACCGGCAATGGTATTGTGTTTTCCAGTAAATTCTGCGATCCAGAACAAGCGAAAGCGACGCTCTTAGCTAACCTCGACGGTGCCCCGTTAAATGAACCGCGTTTAATTCAGTTTAAGACCGGACGTCGTCGTAAGCAGTGGCATAAAAACGTAGTTGCGATTGGACTGTCCAGTGGTTTTCTCGAACCGTTAGAGTCGACGAGTATTCACCTGATTCAAAGTTGTGCCACCCGCCTGATTAAATGCTTTCCACATGAGGGTATCCGCCAGCAGGAAGTAGATGAATTTAATCGTCAAAGTGCGTTAGAAATTGAAAGAATTCGCGACTTTATAATTCTGCATTACAAAGCGAATGAACGGGGAGACACGGATTTTTGGCGTTATTGCCAGCAGATGGACATTCCGGACACGCTCGCTCGTAAAATCGACCTGTTCAAAAGCACCGGTAAAGTCTTCAGAGACTATGACGATCTATTTACCGAGGCAGCCTGGCAACAGGTGTTAATTGGACAAGGTGTTACGCCGCAGGATTATATGAGTATTGCCGATTCACTGAGTCGTGAGCAATTACAGGATCTGTTTGACAGTTTAAAAACGCTGATAAACAGAACTGTGGATAAACTTCCCCCCCACGATGCCTACTTGCCAAGATAAATGAGCGCCCACAATGTGGGCGTTTTTTGTTCATCTCCACAGCCTGAATACGTATGCAACTGATATTGTTGAAAAAATGTAAACGGTATTATCGAAATGTAATAATGCGTGGGTAGGCTGTGGTCCATTTTTGTGTGTCTCCCGCAAACGATAACAAGCAAAACGGGAACAACAAGATGACCAGGTTTAAACTCAACCTGTTGACTGCCGCCTTAATGGCTGGTGGATTGTCAGTGGCATCAACCGCCATGGCGCAGCAGGCCGAAGACCAGACCGAGGCCAGCGAAACGCCGCAGGAAAACCTCGAAATCATCGAGGTGAAAGGCTTCAGTACCAGTCTGATTCAGTCTCTGAATCAAAAACGCTTCAGCGATACCGTCACAGAACAATTGTCGGCCGATGATCTCGGCGGATTACCCGACGTGTCGATGGCGGACGCTTTGACTCGCTTACCCGGGATTTCAGCGGTGCGTACCGGCGGTCAGGCAGCCGAAATTAATATTCGTGGCTTATCCGGCGACTTCGTTTTTTCTACCCTCAATGGTCGTGAACAGGTTTCAACCAGTGGTAGTCGTAGCATTGAATTCGATCAGTACCCCTCTGAGTTAATCAGCTCAGCGGCAGTTTATAAATCGCCCAAAGCCTCGCTGATTGAAGGCGGTGTGGCAGGGACAGTGCAACTGCAAACCGCCAGTCCGTTGTCGATGCAGGAAGAGCAAAAGTTCTCGATGAATATGCGCGGCATGTACAACGACCGCGCCAGCGAGATCCCGGATGGCGAGGAATTTGGTCATCGTATTAGTTTTTCCTATCAAACCAAGCTGTTGGATGACACGCTGGGCGTGGCACTGGGCTTTGCGCGCCTTTACCAACCGAGCTCCGCGGTACAGTTTATCGGTTTTGCCAGTGCTACTGAACGTGAACTGGATAATGCCGACTCCGCCCCTTGTGTAACCGGCCAAAGTGATCCTAATTGCGAATGGGTTAGTGAAGGCTTCGAGATGCAGCACAAAGGCGGTGAAGAAACCCGTAATGGCTATATGGCAGTGGTGGAATGGGCGCCGACGGATAACTTCAAATTAAAGGCTGATGGTTTCTTATCTAAGTTCGACTCCGAAGCCTTTGCCCGTGGCTTCCGGATTAAATTCGATGGCGCACGTGCCAACATCACCAATCCTGTGCTGCTGGATGACTACATGGTTGGCGGAAACTTATCGTACGCCAATGGTTCATTTATTCGTGCCGAACTGGTCAATGACGATAACCGTGATTACGACCAGGTTGCCAGCTACGGCATCAATGCCGATTGGCAAATGACAGACAATTTGTCAGTCAACATCGATATTTCACAATCCCGCGCGGAAAGTGATTTCCGCAATGGTTTGTTGTGGTCGCTGGTGGCCGAAGACGCCAATGCCGCGACAGCGGTGTTCGATACCAATATCAGTATGAGCTACCTGCTGCATGGTCTGGATTTACCGGATGTGGCATTTAATCAGGCCGATAAATTTACTGATATCAACTACGTGATGGCCAGTAAGTACGGAATTTATCCTTACCAGAATGAGGACAAACTCAACGCCTGGCGGATGGATTTCACCTACGCGCTGGACAACGATTATATTGCATCGATTTCCTGGGGTATTCGTCAGTCTGAGCGCACCTACAGCAATGATCGTTCGGTGTTCGAATATGGTAGTGACTCCAGCTTCTTGCGCGGTCAGCCACCATTAAAACTGACCGCCGATATGGTTGAGGTGGTCGACTTTGAAGGCGAATTTGCCTATTTCCCCAGCTACCTGAAAATCGATCTGGATAAGGCGTTGAATGCCTGGTTCCCTGGCGGGATCCCACAACCCGTGCAAACCTGGGGGCCGGGTAATCCGGGTGTCATTAATGGCCCAGGTGCTGGCTCTGATTATTCCTGGACCATGACCGAAAGTGGTGAGGTGTATGAGGATGTGACATCGGCCTACGTGATGGTCAATCTGGATATGATGCTGGGTAAATTACCTGTGACAGGTAACGTTGGCGTGCGCCGGGTTGATACGGAACAGGCATCGACCACCTTGCAACAAGTGACGATGGACATCGTCGATCCTGACACGCTGGAAGTGCTGGACGTGCGCGGTGATCCGACCCTGGGTGCCCAGTACATTACCGATAATGCCGGGCTGGTGAATGATTGGTATCGCCCTGATGTATTGGTAGATAAATACACCAACTATTTGCCGTCACTGAACCTGAACTTCAAACTCAGCGATAACCAGCAACTGCGTTTCGCCGCAGCCAAAGTAATGGGCCGCGCACCAATTAACCGCTTGTTCGCTAATGCCAATATCAATGTGGAAGAGGTTAAATCCAGCCTCAATCCGGATACCGGTGCCATCGAGTCAGAAAAATCGGTCGCAACCATTACCGGCAACAGTACCAATAGCCCGTATTTACGCCCGTTCCTGGCGACTCAGTACGATATCTCTTACGAGCATTATTTTGAGGAAACCGATGGTGCCTTCGTGGCGGCGTTGTTCTACAAAAACATTGATAGCTTCGTAGAAGAACAGGCACTGGCCAATTACGACTTCGCGGGCAATGGCTTTAACGTCCCAAGTGAAGTGAAATCCTACGTGTATGACGAGGATGGTGAGTTAGTGCTGGATGGTGATGGCGCACCGTTATATGTGGTGCTGCCCACCGAAAATGGCACGTACAAGGTTGCTGTCAACAATGCCAAAGGCGGCTACATTCGTGGTTTGGAACTGGCCTATACGCAGATTTATGACTTCCTGCCAGCGCCATTCAATGGCCTGGGGATCAGCGCCAGTTACTCCTTCACTGAAACGGAAATCACCCGCACCATTGGTGGTGGAGTGTATACCGACAAGCTACCGGGATTATCTGAAAACGTCGCCACCCTGACCGTGTTCTGGGAGCGCGATGGTTTTGAAACCCGTCTGAGTAGCCGTTATCGCGATGCCTTTGTGTCGACGCAGGTCGGCGTGAATGAGCAAACGGTAAATTACGATGCAGAACTGGTGATGGACTTCCAGGCGTCATACGACATCAACGAAAACCTTGGCATGGTGTTTCAGGTCAACAACCTGACTGATGCGCCCACTAAGAGTTATTTCGGTGATAAAGCGCTGACCGGCACGATTCAGTATTTCGGCCGT
Organism: Bowmanella sp. JS7-9; assembly: GCF_004329715.1. Classification (GTDB taxonomy): domain Bacteria; phylum Pseudomonadota; class Gammaproteobacteria; order Enterobacterales; family Alteromonadaceae; genus Pseudobowmanella; species Pseudobowmanella zhangzhouensis. Next base: position 64,281 of record NZ_JXSY01000029.1, on the reverse strand, counting down.
CAGTTCTTCCTTGGCGCAACCTACACATTCTGATGCATGGCATGCATAACGGATTAATTCAGGAGACACAGAAAATGTTTACCTTACTAAAACTGCGCACCCTGCTAATCGCCATGCTGACATCCCTGATGTTAGTAGGTTGCGGTGGCGCAGATATTGAATCTGGCAATAACGACTTACTGGTATGTTCGGTGCCGAATGTACCAAACTCGGCGGGCACGGCGTGTGAACCGCCTCCGCCAATTGATTGTCCGGCACCAACTATTCCAAACGCGACCAACGACGCGTGTGAGATTGGTTTGGATCCCAATGCTGAAGCGCCGGTGGTATTTGCCGCGCGCGATCAAGCGGTGTTGTTTTATAACCGTATTCACGCCGGTGCGACTAATACGCCCGGAGATACGGCTTATGATGGCTGGATGCTGCACACCTGGAACAACGAGGCGTGTGATGCCTATGAGGCCAGCGCCATCGCGCCGTCATGGCAAAATGGCGTAGCGATCAGCGGAATCGATCCGGTTTATGGTGCTTATTGGGTGCTGGATCTCAAAGCCGGTTACGCAGAAACCGAAGGCGCCTGTGGCAATTTCATCATCCACAAGGGCGATGAAAAAGAAATGAACGGCATCGATGCCAAGATGCCACTGAAGCAATTGGCGGCTAAATCGTCTGCTGCCGATGGCTGGACGGAAGAAGACTTCTACCGCATGAACTGGGTGCTTAATGGTTCGCCTGAGCTGTTTGCCTTCCCTATTCCAAGCCTAGGTGAGCAAGCGGTGAAAGTCGAGGGCGCAGCCGCACATTGGATCGATGTGAATACCTTCCTGTGGGATATCCCGGATGGTGTCAGTAGCGTGAAAATGCACTACGCCGCCGATGCCTCGCTAAAAGTTACATTGGAAGACGGCTTAAATGGTACAGCGGTGGCGCTCAGTGCCGTGGATTTGAGTGAAGCTCAGGCTGCGCGCACGTCACATCTGCAAAATATGCAGGCGTTTGCGGGCGAATGGGAGCTGGATGCGGCTAAAGCGGTATTTAAGTCCCAGGTTGTGCTGGCAGGTTACAATGCGGATGACGAGCTCGTCGCGGCCACTAATGTGCAGATGCCATTAGCGCTGGACGCAGTGTATACCGCGGGTGAAGCGGATGCAGATGAAGCGTCGCTGGGGCCTGTTTATAACGAGGATGGTTCGGTTACGGCCGCCTTGTGGGCGCCAACCGCGCAGAGCGTAACGCTGAAAGTGTACAACGCGGATAAGACGCTCAATGCCTCGCATACCATGACAGAAGACAGTGCCAGCGGGATTTGGTCTTACACCGGCAGCGATGTAGACCGCGCCTGGTATCGTTATGAAATCACCGTCTATCATCCTGCCTCTGGCAAGTTGGAAACGCTGGAAGTGACCGATCCGTATTCGGTGAGTTTGTCTACCAACAGCCGTTTCTCGCAGTTTGTGAATCTGGCTGATGAGGATCTCAAACCCGCGGGTTGGGATGAGCAAACCATCCCGACCATTGCTAATCCGGAAGATGCGGTGATCTACGAAGGTCATATTCGTGACTTCAGCGCGATGGATAGCAGCACAACACAAGCCAATCGCGGCAAATATCTGGCCTTTACCGAGGCAGACAGCGCGCCAGTCATGCACTTGCAGAAACTGGCTGATGCGGGCGTTACGCACTTCCATATGCTCCCAAGCAATGATATTGCCAGCATTGAAGAAGATGCGAGCCAGGCAGTGAACTTGTCCAGTACCGTTAGCGTGCTGTGCCGACTGAATCGCAATGCGCAAATTTGTGATGATGGCAGTGTTAATCGTTCAACGACGTTAGGTGATTTACTGGCCAGTTACGATCCGGTGTCCGAGGGCGGTAAAGCTCAGGCGTTGGTGAATGATATGCGCGGTGTGGACCAGTTTAACTGGGGCTATGATCCGTATCACTTTAATGCACCAGAGGGTAGCTACAGTAGCGATCCGGATGGCGTAGCACGCATCACAGAAATGCGAGCCATGAACATGGCGCTGCACGACATAGGTCTGCGCGTAGTGATGGACGTGGTGTATAACCACACCAATGCATCCGGTCTGAACGGTAAATCGGTACTGGATAAAGTGGTACCCGGTTATTACCACAGATATGACACCGAAACCGGCGCTATCCTGCGTGAAACCTGCTGTGATGATACAGAGCCGCGTAATCGCATGATGGAAAAACTCATGCATGATTCGCTGCTGCTGTGGACCACAGAATACAAAGTAGATGGTTTCCGTTTTGATATCATGAGCCATGCCAGCAAAGATACTATGTTGGCGCTACGCGAAGCGGTACAGGCCGTGGATGCGGATAACTACTTCTACGGTGAGGGCTGGACCCGCACTGATCGGGGTTATCAGCAAGCCAATCAGCTTGAACTGGCGGGCAGCGAAATCGGTACGTTCAATGATCGTTATCGTGATGCCGTGCGCGGTGGGCAGTTATTCCATACCGACAGCGACGGCATGTTAGCGGCGCAGGATAAGATCAAAATGGGTCTGGCCGGCACGCTGAAAGACTATGTACTGGTGACGTCCGGTGGCAGCACCTCTACGACGCAGTCGCTGGGTGGTTACGCGGAAGATCCGGCGGATATCATCAACTATGTGTCCAAGCATGATGATGAAACCCTGTGGGATAAACTGCAGTACAACCTGCCGGCCGATATGACGCTGGCGCAGCGGGTTCGTGCGCAGAATATTGCGGCCAGCCTGCCATTGATGGCCCAGGGCATACCGTTCTTGCAAATGGGCGGTGACTTCCTGCGCTCCAAATCCATGGATCGCAACACCTATGATGCCGGTGACTGGTTCAACAAGGTGGATTTCACCCTGATGGACAACAACTGGAATAAAGGTCTGCCACTGGCGCAGGACAACCAGGGCAATTGGTCAACTATCGCCGCTTATATGACTGATCCGGATCGCGCAGCAACACCGGACGATATGCAATTGGCTTCCGCGGTATTCGATGAGTTCCTGAGTATTCGCGCAACCAGCCCGTTGTTCCGTTTGACCACCGCGCAGGACATCATGGATCGTGTGGGCTTCCACAATCTGGGTGAGAACCAGACCAAAGGCCTGATCGTCATGAGTATTGATGATGGTACCGGACTGACTGATCTGGATAGCCAGGTCGATGCACTGGTTGTGGTGGTCAATGCCACCGAGCAGGAGCAGTCCCATCGTATTCTCACCGCTACTGGTTTTGAGCTGCACGCCACTCAAGCTGCTTCTGCGGATGTTGTGGTACATGGCGCGACGTTCAGTGAAGGTGAAGGCGATGATGCTGGCAATGGCAGCTTTACCGTACCGGCGCTGAGCATGGCGGTATTTGTTAAACCGCAAATGGGTGAGCAAGGCGCGGGTCTGTCAGCGTTTGCTACCGCCGGTGCGCCGGATGTAGTGCCTTACGGTGACAATGTCATTTATGTGAAAGGCAGCATGAATGGCTGGAGCAACAATGATCCGATGTCCTACATCGGTGGTGGTGTGTACGAGTTAACCCTGTCGCTTAATGGCGGTGAGACCTATGAGTTTAAGATCGCCGATGCCAACTGGGGGCCTGTGGCTAACTTCGGTAGTGACAGTGGTACGGTAACTCTCGGTGATGACAAGGTTCTGAGCTACAACGCGGGTAACCTGAGTATCACGCCTGCAGAAAGTGGTGATTATGTGTTCCGTGTAAATGCGTTTGACCCGGCTGCGCCCGTACTTAATGTTAAAAATGACAACCCTTATCCGGGCACCACGGTTTATCTGCGTGGTGACATGAATGGATGGGGAACCACAGATGCCTTCACCTTTATTGGCGGTGGACAATATGAAGTGGTTGTCACATTGGCTGCGGGTACTTATCAGTTCAAGGTCGCCAACGATGGCTGGAATACCGTGAACTTTGGTAGTAACGATGGTGCGCTGGAACCGGGTACCGTGGATAAAGCGTTGGAATATAACGCCGGTAACCTGAGTATTACCATCACTGAAGAAGCCGATTATCGCTTTGTGTTTAACGCCCACAATGCGGGTCAGGAAACGCTCAGTGTCGGTAAATCAGCGCTGTTTGGGGATACTGTGGTTTACATTCGTGGCTCACTGAATGGCTGGGGCACGGATGATCCGTTGTTATTAACCTCACCTGGCACCTACAGCGTGACCAAATCCCTGACAGCTGGCAGCTACGAGTTTAAGTTTGCCAGTGAGGACTGGTCGACCCGTAACATTGGCGCAGCAGAAACTGCCAATGTTGAGGTGGGGTCTGCGCTGCCACTGGCGCACGGTGCCAACCCGGGTAATCTGGTGATTGACATCGCGGTGGACGGTGATTATCAGTTCAGTCTGTCTGGATTTAATCCGGATACGCCGACCCTGCTAGTCACTGAGGTCTCAGTACCTTAATAAGCAAAAAGGCCGCATTCGCGGCCTTTTTTCTATCTGCAGTTTTGTTATCTATTTATATGACTGGCATCGTTTTCATCACGATTCTGCTGTAGTCGTTCGCGAAAAAACATCAGCATTTGGCGGCCAAACTGATGGGGCTCGCTCAGGTATTGACCGGGTTTAGCGCTTTGTGCCAGAAAATCCGATACACCGGGCCAATCAGGCAAGCTGTCATCTATTAAGCTAAAGCCCATGCGCCAATCACTAAAATCCCGCCGGGTTATCTTATTGCTGCCCAGTAGTCGCACATTGGTATGTCGCGGGTCGTCGACTATGGCGTCGTAAATGCGATTAACCTCATATTCGTCGCCTTCCAGCACCTGAATAAACCGTTGCGACTCTTCGCTGTACAGCAATAACCCGGTGATATCCAGCGAGGCATTTTTCAGCCGCGCCCGTGTTAACAGGTCTTGCAGTTCATCAAGTGAAAAGGGGTGTGATGCTTCACTGATATAAACCAACTCAATCATGTCATTCCTTATACAAGTGGCATGTTGGCTAAATTACACCATCCAGATTCGCTGACAAGCGTTAATCAACTGCGCCAGTGACTGGCGGGCAGACGTGAATACGTATGCATATTGTTGTTAGCCAATTGTTAACGCTACTATCGGCAGGCGGCATGTATTGCGCATTCTCTCTGGGCTGCAAAGGGTCACGCAGGGCGTGGCCTTTTTCTTTTTTCGATAAGGATTCCTGTATGGCAGTGCGTCAACTCCTCAGTTTATTCACCCTGTTACCGTCTGCGTTTGGCATGGCAACCAGCTTGTCTGTGATGTCGCCCAACCAACAGCTGGTTGTGACTGTCTCGGATGAGAGTGATGCGCCGTTTTATCAGGTTAGTTACCGGGGCGAGACCATTATCGCGCCGTCTCTGTTGGGGCTGGAATTTAAACAGCAGGGGCAATTTGGCCCCGGCTTTGTGATTGCAGACAGCCAGCGTAGTCGTGCTGACAATACCTGGGAGCAGCCCTGGGGTGAACGGCGGTTAGTACGCGACCAGCATAATGAGTTGATGGTGACGCTGCAAAGCCAGCAAGCCGGCGCATTTAACGTGCGATTTCGCGTATTTGATGATGGTCTGGGGTTTCGTTATGAAGTGAATGAACAACCTGGCATGGCGCAGGTTGATGTCACTGATGAAATGACCCGCTTTAACATTCCTAATCCTCAGCAAACCACGGCCTGGTGGATCCCAGCACGCGCCTTTAACCGCTATGAATATATTTATCGCACCACGTCACTCCCAGCGATGGAACGTGCCAACACGCCGCTGACCTTCAAACTGCCATCGGGTGTGCATCTGAGCATTCACGAAGCGGCTCTGGTGGATTGGTCGGGCATGGTGCTGGATCAGCGCCGGGACGGCGAATTAAAAGTCACGCTGACGCCTTGGTCAGATGGGGTGATGGTTAAAACCGCTGCACCATTTAAATCCAGCTGGCGCACCATACAAGTCGCTGATAATGCTGCCCAGTTGGCCAATTCCAGCCTGATCCTGAATTTAAATGAGCCGAATAAACTGGGTGATGTGAGCTGGGTAGAGCCGGGCAAATATATCGGCATTTGGTGGGGCATGCACATTAATAAATATACCTGGGGCAGTGGCCCGCAGCATGGTGCTACCACGGCAAACACCAAAGCCTATATGGACTTTGCCGCCGAGCATGGATTTGATGGTGTGCTGGTGGAAGGCTGGAATATTGGTTGGGACGGTGAATGGTTCCATAACGGCGATCTGTTCAGTTTCACCCAGCCTTATGCCGACTTTGATATCGCTGAATTGGGGCGTTATGGCAAACAAAAGGGCGTAAAGCTGATCGGTCACCATGAGACCTCAGGCAATGTGACGAACTACCGTAATCAGATGGACGACGCCTTCGCACTTTATACCCAACATGGGGTGAGCCAGATTAAAACCGGCTATGTGGCGGACGGCGGCGATATTAAACGCATCGATGCCAATGGCCATGTGCGAAACGAATGGCATGATGGCCAGTTTATGGTTGGCGAGTACTTACATAACGTGCAACTGGCGGCCAAATATAAACTCAGCATCAATACCCACGAGCCAGTTAAAGATACAGGCCTTCGCCGCACCTATCCCAACTGGTTGAGCCGCGAAGGTGCGCGGGGTCAGGAGTTTAATGCCTGGGGTAGCCCACCGAATCCACCAGAGCACACCGCCATGTTGCCATTTACCCGCATGCTGGCCGGTCCGATGGACTTTACGCCGGGCATTTTTGATATGCACTTCGGTGGCGATAAGCCGCTTAATCGTCCGCAAACCACGCTGGCGAAGCAACTGGCGTTGTATGTGGTGCTGTATAGCCCGATTCAGATGGCAGCCGATTTGCCTGAAAACTATACCCAGCACATGGATGCCTTCCAGTTTATTAAAGATGTACCGACCGACTGGGAAGAGAGTATTGCACTGGATGGCGCAGTAGGCGATTTCGTTGTATTTGCCCGCCAGCAGCGTGGCGGCAGTGACTGGTACCTCGGCGCCCTGACAGATGAGGATGCCCGCAATGTAACCGTCAAGCTGGACTTCCTCGAACCCGGAAAACGCTATGAAGCACAAGTTTACCGAGACGGTGATAAAGCCCATTGGGACACCAATCCCTACGATTACGTAATTGAAAAACGTCAGGTTACTGCGAATGACAGCCTGAATCTGCAACTGGCCGCCAGTGGTGGTAGCGCTATTCGCTTTAAAGCCCTGTAAGGAGATCTGCGATGCGATTTAAACCCCTATTACTTAGCTTGCTGTCATTCTCTGCACTGGCGGAACTTGACCATGTGCAACCATCGTCATGGTGGATCGGTATGCAGCACAAAGACGTGCAAATCATGCTGCATGGTAACGATATTGGCGACGATAAGGTGCGGGTCAGCTACCCCGGTGTGGCACTGATCGATGTACAACACACTGATAACAACAACTACCTGTTTGTTACCCTGCGTATCAGTGATGATGCCAAGCCCGGCAAAGTCGGGATTACGCTCGACAGTGACACCGCCTGGGTGGACTTGCTTGAGCGCGAGCCCGGTTCCGCGCAGCGTCAGGGTTTTAATAATAGTGATGTGATTTACCTTATTACCCCAGATCGTTTTGCCAACGGTGATAGCACTAATGATGAGGTGGCGGACCTTAAAGAAGGCAAAAACCGCGAACATGTAGGCGGCCGTCATGGTGGTGATATTCAGGGTATTATCGACCATCTGGATTACCTCGATGATATGGGGTACACCCAGCTGTGGCTGATGCCGGTACTTGAGAACGATCAGGCCAGTTACTCTTATCATGGTTATTCAACCACAGATTACTATCGCATCGACCCGCGCTATGGCAGCAACGGGTTGTACCGACAACTGTCTGACCAGCTAGCCAAGCGCAACATGGGCTTGATCAAAGATGTCATTCTCAATCACATCGGCTCTGAGCATTGGTGGATGAAAGATATGCCTGCGTCAGACTGGATAAATCATGGCGGCAAATTTGTCGGCACCAATCACCGCCGTGAAACCATGCATGATCCACATGCGGCGCCTGGCGAGGCCGCCGGCTTCAAAGATGGTTGGTTTGTGCCGAGTATGCCGGACTTGAATCAGCGCAATCCGTTGCTGGCAACGTACCTGATTCAAAACAGTATCTGGTGGATTGAAACCGCCAAGCTCAGCGGTATTCGTCTCGACACCTATTCTTACCCGGATAGCGCGTTTTTAAGTGAATATACACGCCGGGTGATGCAGGAATATCCAAATTTCAGCATGGTAGGAGAAGAATGGTCGACCAATCCCGCCATCGTGTCTTATTGGCAGCGTGGCACCAAACGTCACGATGGCTATCAGTCGGCGCTTTCCAGCCTGATGGACTTCCCTTTACAGGATGCGGTCGTGAAAGGCCTGACAGCACCAGAGACCTGGTCGAGCGGCATTAGCAGCATTTATCAAACCCTGGCCAATGACTTTGTGTACGGTAACGCCAATGATTTGGTGGTGTTCCCGGATAACCACGATATGAGCCGTATCTTTTCCCAACTCAACGAAGATATCGCCCTGACCAAAATGGCGCTGGCGTTTTATGCCACGACCCGTGGAACTCCCCAGTACTTTTACGGTACCGAAATTCTGATGAAAAACCCGGGCACCGACGATCATGGTGTGATCCGCAGCGATTTCCCGGGCGGCTGGCCGGATGACAAGGTCAATGGGTTTAACGGTAAAGGGTTAACGGCAGAGCAGGCCGGGATGCAGGCCTGGCTGCGACAGTTGCTTAACTGGCGTAAAACCAGTGCGGCGGTGACTAGCGGTGAGCTGGTGCATTACATTCCCTACGATGGCACTTATGTGTATTTCCGGGTTGCGGATAAACAACGGGTGATGGTGGTATTGAACAAGGGACAGGCTCGTACCGTCCCGATGAGTTACTTCCACGCTATGTTAGGTGATGCGAAACAGGGCAAAGATGTGATGCTGGGGTCAGATGTGGCGCTAAGTGGTGACCTTGCTCTGGATGCAAAATCAGTTCGGATTATTGAGTTTTAAACATGAAAACAACGCGATTACCTCAATGGGCAATACTTTTTTGCCTGTTATTGCTCCCCTCTGCATATGCAGCTGACTATCTGGGCCATCAGCTGGATGGTCAGGTATTAACTGTCCGCACTGACGAAGGCAACGTACAGTTGACCGCTTGGCATAGTGAGGCGTTTGCGGTGCATTACCAGCCCACGGGCGTGAAGCAATTGCCTTCGTTTGCTTTGGCGGGGAAGCCGGAGTCTGTGATGGTCAGCCTGACGGATAAGGGTGATGAGCTGATTTTTAATGCCGGCGATATTCAGGCCCATGTCAGAAAGTCTCCGCTACGCGTGCGTTTCTATCGCGGTACTGACTATATCGGTGGCGAAGAGCGCGGCCTGTTTAACTACGATGGCCTGCGAGGCTTTCGATTCGCACTGCAGGACGATGAGAAACTGTTAGGCACGGGTGAGCGGGTGGTCGGTATGGATCGCCGCGGCGAACGCCTGCCGTTGTATAACCGCGCCAGCTATGGGTACGGCGATAATCGCACCGAACAGATGTATTACAGTGTGCCGGTTGTGATGTCGTCACATAAATACATGCTGGTATTTGATAACAGCGCCTCGGGTTGGGTCGATTTAGGCAAGTCCGAGTCTGATGTGCTGCAATTTGAAGCCAGTGCCGGGCGTACAGCCTATTTGTTTACCGCCGCCGATAGTTTTGAAGATTTACTGCTTAATTATGTGCGAATGACCGGTAAACAGCCTTTACCGCCGCGCTGGGCGCTGGGCAATGTGGCTTCGCGTTTCGGCTATCGCACCGAGCAGGAAGTCCGGGACACGATTGGCTTATTTCGTGAAAAACAACTGCCGGTCGATGCTATCGTGCTGGATTTGTATTGGTTTGGTACCGAAGTGAAAGGCACCATGGGCAATCTGGCCTGGCACAAAGATAGTTTTCCTGCCCCGGAGAAGATGATCGCCGATCTGAAAACCGATGGGGTGCAAACCATACTCATCACTGAGCCCTTTGTGCTGACCTCATCTGATCGCTGGCAAGAGGCCGTTGAGGCTAATGCGCTTGCCAAAAACTTAGGCGGTGAAGATAAACGCTTCGATTTTTACTTCGGCAATACCGGTCTGATTGATGTGTTCAATCCGGTTGCACAGGACTGGTTCTGGTCTGTTTATGCGGGCCTGAAAGAGCAGGGCGTCGGTGGCTGGTGGGGCGATCTGGGCGAGCCGGAGGTGCATCCATACGATGCCATTCATACGCTGGCGGACGGCACCAAGGCCAGTGCCGATGAAGTCCACAATGCCTATGGTCATCAGTGGGCCGCGATGCTTGCGGAGCGTCTGCAACAGGCTGATCCCGATACCCGCCATTTTATTATGATGCGTAGCGGTTTTGCCGGTTCACAGCGCTATGGCATGGTGCCCTGGACCGGTGATGTCAGCCGCAGTTGGAGTGGCCTCAAACCTCAGGTTGAGCTGAGCCTGCAAATGGGCCTGACCGGTCTGGCATGGACTCATTCTGACTTAGGTGGTTTCGCCGGTGGTGAGGTGTTCGATCAGGAAATGTACGTGCGCTGGCTGCAATACGGTGTGTTCCAGCCGGTGTTCCGTCCCCATGCGCAGGATAACATTGCGCCTGAACCCGTATTTCACGATGAGCGCACCATTCAACTGCTGCGACCGTATCTTAATCTGCGTTATCAACTGCTGCCTTATCTGTATTCCATGGCGTTTGAGAATAGTCAGACCGGGCTGCCCCTGATGCGTCCGTTGTTTTTTGATGACCTTAAGCAGTTGGAAAATGCACAGTCCTATATGTGGGGAGATGCGTTTCTGGTCACGCCGGTTACCGCTGCGGGTGTCAGCGAAGTCACCGTGCAGGCGCCGGCGGGTATTTGGTTTAATTTCTGGAATGGCACTCGCTATCAGGGTGGTCAGGCGCTGACGCTTGCATCGCCCATTGAACAGTTACCTGTGTTGGTCAAAGCGGGCAGCTTTGTGCCAATGGTGAAAGCCGTTGCCACCACAAAGGATTACAGTTCAGCGGAGCTGACCCTGCATTATTACCATGATGTCAGCGTAAAAAATGCGGCCTACCAGATGTATGAAGACGACGGTAAAACCGCCGGCGCGTACGATAAAGGCTTGTACGAATTATTGAATATCAGCGCCAGTGTCAGCGATGAGTTGGTGATTGAATTAGCGCGTGATATGCCCTCTGCCTATCAGGGTGCACCAACCCAGCGACAGATTACGCTGCTGGTACATGGGGTAGAGCAACTGCCCAAGCAAATCACCATCGGCCAACAAGATGCGAAACAGTGGGCTTACGACTCACAAAAACGCCTGCTAACCATTGACTTTAGCTGGGATCATCAGGCGCAGCGTGTAAGGATCAAATAATATGAAAAAGCGCTTAATTATATTGGCGGCAGCCGTCAGTGCAGCCCTTGCTGGTTGTGCCAGCACGCAACAGAATCAAACCGCCATGACAGTCAACCCGGGCGACAACGGCAAACCGGTGGTCTATCAGACACTAACGCGGTTATTCGGTAATACCAAAACAGCGAATATTCCATGGGGCACCATGGAACAAAATGGCGTGGGTAAATTTGCCGATTTCACCCCAGAGGCGCTGGCGGGGATACTCGAATTAGGCACAACCCACATTTGGTTTACCGGGGTACCACACCACGCGGTTATTCACGATTACACGGCGTACGGGATCAGTCAGGACGATCCGGATGTGGTCAAAGGCCGTGCTGGGTCACCTTATGCAGTCAAAGACTATTACAACGTCGACCCGGATCTGGCCACTGATGTGAGCCAGCGTCTGGCGGAATTTGAAGCCCTGATCGCGCGTACTCATGCCGCTGGCATGCAGGTGGTGATCGATATCGTTCCCAACCATGTGGCACGTGGTTATCACTCCCTCAGCGCCCCCGTGGGAGTGGAAGATTTTGGTGCCAGTGACAATACGTCGGTGGAATACGCCAAACATAACAACTTTTACTATGTGCCCGGGCAAGCATTTCGTCCGCCGGTAGTTGATGACGCCATCCGACCTTTGGGGGGGGAAGCACATCCGCTGGCAGACGGTAAATTCGATGAGAATCCGGCTAAGTGGACCGGTAATGGTTCGCGCAGTGTGCAGCCGGATCAAAATGACTGGTATGAAACGGTTAAAATTAATTACGGCGTCAAGCCGGATGGTAGTTACGACTTCCCGCGCTTACCCGCCGAATATGCCAAAAAATCGGTTGCCGAACATCTGGCATTTTGGGCCGCGGTGGATGTGCCGGATAGCTGGAAAAAGTACCGGGATATAGCCTTGTACTGGACAGCCAAGGGCGTGGACGGTTTCCGCTACGATGTGGCCGAGATGGTGCCGGTGGAATTCTGGAGTTATCTGAATAGCCATATCAAGCAAGCCAATCCAAACGCATTTTTGTTGGCTGAGATCTATAACCCAAGCATTTACCGCGATTATATCGGGCTGGGTAAAATGGATTATCTGTATGACAAAGTCGGCACTTATGATGCGTTACGCGCTGTGGTGGAGGGCAAAGCCGATACCGATGGGTTAGTGAGTTTGCAACACAGTTTGCAGGATATCGATTCGCATATGCTGCGCTTTTTGGAAAACCACGATGAGCAGCGCATTGCCAGCAATGCGTTTGCCGGTTACGGCGAGAAAGCAAAACCGGCCATGGTGTATACCGCGTTAGTCGGTAAAAACGCCACCATGCTGTATTTCGGTCAGGAAGTGGGCGAGCGCGGCGATGGTGACCTGGGCTTTGGTGATCCAACCCGTACCAGTTTGTTTGATTACGCCGGCGTGCCTGCCCATCAACGCTGGATGAATTTCGGTAAGTTTGACGGCTTTATGTTGTCGGGACGCGAAAAAGCCTTACGCCAGTTTTATGTGGATTTACTCAATCTGTCGCGTACTGAGCCAGCCTTTGGCGGTGAGTTTGCCGAGCTGCACACGTTAAACCGTGCAGCGGGTAACGGTTATACCGGCGGGCAGTTTGCCTTTGCCCGTTGGCAGGGCGATGATCAGGTGTTGGTGGTATCCAATTTCAGCGATCAGGCCGCTGCCTTTGAACTACACATTCCTGCGGCTTTGCTTAAGAGTTGGCAACTAGGCGATGGGGTCTATCCGTTGACGGAGTTGCTGCACGGCGCTGAGAATGTCACGCTGACCGTCGAAAATGGTCAGGGCAAGGCGAAGATTATTCTGGCGCCGCTGGCATCGATGGTACTGAAACGATAGGAACGGTAATGAGAATCTGGCTGGTCGCATTCTGCATAGGGTTAGTTAATGTTACTGGGTTCTTGGCTGGCGCTGCGCCTGCCGACCAGGCAAACGGCCAGGTGCTCCTGCGTGAAGTTGCCGACTTTAACGGCGATCAGCGCACCCTGCGTATTTACCTGCCACCAGGGTATGACGATAGTCAGCAACGCTATCCCGTACTGTATATGCATGACGCGCAAAACCTGTTTGATGAGTCAACCGCCTATGCAGGTGAATGGCAGGTGGATGAGAGCCTGGATAAGTTAGCGTCACAAGGCCTGAAGCTGATTGTGGTAGGGATTGACCATGGTGAGCAGCAACGTTTGCTGGAATTGAGCCCCTGGACGAATGCCCGCTTTGGTCAGGCCAGTGGTGAAGACTATGCTGATTTTATCGTCAATAGCGTAAAACCTTGGGTGGATGCTGAGTTTCGTACGCTGGCCGGGCGTGAGCATACTGGGGTGATGGGCAGCTCCATGGGCGGCCTGATGAGCCATTATCTGCTGCTCAACTACCCACAAACCTTCAGCAAAGCGGGTATTTTTTCACCCTCCTACTGGTATAGCGATGACGTCAAAGCGTTTACGCTAAGCCACCTTCCCAAGCAGGATAGTCGCTTGTTTATGTTGGTCGGCGGCATGGAAGGGGATACCATGCAGGGTGATATGCTTGCCATGTATCAGCAGTTACTGGCCTATGGCCAGAGTCCGCTGCAAATCCGTGCCGTGGTGCAGGCTGATGCGCAGCATAATGAAGCCTTCTGGCGAGGTTATTTCCCTCAGGCGGTTCGTTGGCTTTTTCTGTCAGATACTTTATAAAAGGACGTAATCACAGGGAACATCGTTATATTTAATTACTAAGGACAGTAAACATGCGCAGAATCATAATCCTGATTGCGAGCGTCATCTTAGCTTCATCTACCTATGCTCAAACCACGAAACCTACCTCATTGAAAATTGCAGAGGCAATCGATCCGATTCCGGTGAAGCGTGTTCATCCAGAGTATCCACCAGAAAGTGCGAGGATAGGCCAGCAAGGCTGGGTGAAGGTCAGCTTTGTAGTGAATCAGAAGGGACGGGTGGTAGATCCTGTTGTATTGGACTCGTCTGGTGGACGCGGATTTGAAAGAGAAGCCATAAAAGCTTTGAAAAAGTGGCGATATGAACCGGCAATGGAAAACGGTCAGCCAGTGGAGTCCTGTGCAAATAAAGTCCAACTTGATTTTGTTTTGGCAGAGGGAAGGTCGGGCGCCACCAAAAAAGGTTTGGTTAAGCTAAAAGAAATCGCTGGTGCATTAGACCAGGATCGGTTCGACATTGCGGCGACGTTGCTAACGGATTTTGAAAGTAATATCGGTAACGGTTACGAACAAAGTTTTTATCATTTTTATGCGGCTAAAATTGCCGCCAGTCGCAAGGACACGGCCGCGCAGATAACCCACCTCCAAGGTGCAATCGCAACCTATTATGATTTTCAACGCCATATCAGAAAATTCTATGTGGGTGATGCTGGCTTTTCATTGGGAGCCACGGCATTTGCCTTGCTGGTGGATGAAGGTCGTTGGGCGGAGGCCATTAATTTATATAAATCACTGAGTTTTGTCAGTGGCAGTGATGAACGGACAGAGATAAAACAATTAGCCAGCTACGTAGAAAAAATCGACAATTTTGAAGGTATGGTTCCGGTTAAACTCAGTCTGGATGAGCGGGCGGTTGTTTTGCATCAATTGATACGTAGTCAATTTGCTTTTACATCACTTGAAGGGCAGATCGATGGACTGGAGATTCGATGTCAAAAACGGCGTGAAACATACACATTCGCTCTGGATAGTCAGTGGAATATTCCTGAAAGCTGGGGGGCGTGTAGCGTGCTGTTAAAAGGTCAACCCGGGACTAAAGTTACTTTGGTAGAAATGCAGGACTCATAGTTAACCAAGCGACCCCGGCCGCTTTTTTGTACCAGATACGCAGAATGTCAGGAGTGCAGCTATGTGGCACCAAGTCGAAAGGCTCTGGCGACGCTGGCAGGCCAGTCGCCCACTCACGCCGAATCTCATTCGCAGACAATGGCGTGAGGAAATCGCCCGGCAACGGATCAGTGCACAGCGCAAAATTGAAAACAGCTGGCATTGGGGTAATGTGGGTCAAATTGAAATGCAGGCACTGAACCGCTGTGAAGCCTTGCTTGCCGGATTGTCTCCGGGATTAGATTGTCAGACGTTACTTACGCAAGCTGGTGAGGCATTGGAGTCTCTGGTTGAAAGCTATCGTAACAATGCGTGGGATGAGGACGGCTACGGTCTCGGCACTGCCCGGCAGTTACAGAATCTGGTGCGGGAGCAAGCGTTAAAATGTTAAGAGCAGCCATTGTTTTTATGATCGTCAGCCTGTCTCCGGGCTGGGTATGGGCGCAAACGCCCGAAAATCACCATCAACTCAAGCACTGGCTGAGCCAGCATTGCCAAGCCTCGGCACTGGTACTCAGCTTGATGCCACCGCCTGATTTGGTCGAGCCTGATGAGTTTGGTTGTCCACTGGTAGATTCAGCGCGCTGGCATGCTCAGCGTCAGGAAATTAACCAACGATACGAGGATGCAGTGGCGCAACAACTGGCGAAGATGCAACAGATTGTTCAGGCCAACAGTTATAGCCATATGAGTGAGTGGTTACCGTTAGACGCCGATGCAGCGCTGACATTACAGGTGCTTTCACAAAACGCTGAGTATTTAGTCGCACGTATGATGGCTGTAGCACCAGCGCCACTGGTTGGTGAGGGCTGGGGGCAATTTCATCCTGTTATGGATAACGCGTTGCGCCGCAGCGGTAGTCAACTTGATCGGCGTTTGTTGGTGTATGCCATGTTTCGCGATAACCGCGATTATCAGGCTGTGAATGAATTTAATGCGCTGATGGCTGACGGTGATCAACATGGTCTGTGGTTAATCGACTATGCGCCGCTGGCCCGCCGGCACGATGATGAGCTGGAAACCGTGGGCTACCAGATGATGGCTACGCTGGAAAACTATCTGGTGCGCTACGGGCCAAATGCGGCTTATTGTCAGTGGCAACAAAGTCAGCACGATGATCAGGTCAATGCGCTGATCAGCGCGCTTAAGGTGAATTATCCAGAGCCGTTGTGCCAGTAGCCTGCAGCGCGTATCAGCGGTCGTCGAGATTTAGCGATTGATGAATACGCAGTGCCGTTGGCTCAATATGACTGGCGATCAGGATCAGACGCTGTTGTGCCTGCGCCTGTAACCACTGGCAAAGCGCATGCATATATTCCTGATCCAGCCCTTCAAAGGGTTCATCCACTAACCAAACAGGTCGATCTGCTATCTTTGCCCTTGCCAGCCCCAGTCGCTTTAGTTCACCGCCGGACAGACGTCGTCCGCCAACTCCCAACCAATCATGTAAATCCGTCAGATAACCCAGACCAACAGCATGTAAAACATTGAAGGCTTCTGGTTCAGTGAGATCGGGATTGGCGACTTTCAGGTTTTCCAGCAGAGTACCGTTCAGACACTGGGGGAATTGCTCCACATAACGCATGGCGTCACATAACCCGTTTGGTAGCGGGATGCCATCCATTTCCCGTGAGCCACTGGCGGGAATAAGCCCGGCAATCGCCTGTAGCAGGCTACTTTTGCCGCTGCCGGAGCTGCCACGCAGCAAACAGATCCCGCTGGCCGGCAACGTCATGGATACCGGCGCTACAGGTCGGCCATCAGGCTTTAGCTCTTTAATCTGCATTGAGGTCACCGGATCGGGGGCAGTTTTGCGGGTCAGCGGTTGTAACGGCAGGCTTGCCAGTTGGGTGTTGGCATGTTGGTCGCGAACCCAGGCCTGATTGGCACTAAAACCATTAGCCAGCCAATCTCTGGCTGCCAGTAGCAGCATTACCGGGATCAGAAACTCCGCGTGTCCTTGTGCACTGTCATCTTGCATCCAGATCATTAATATCAGCAGCGCCATACTGCCGGCTTGCAGAAGCAGTAGATGCCAGTTGATGGCATGTTGTTCGCGCAGCTCCGCGTCCCATACCTTGTCTGCGCTTGGCATTTGAAAACTTGCTGCCCCCAGGTGCCAAAGCGGTGCTGCCTGAAAATAGCGCTCGCTGCGCTGTTCAAATGCGCTGCGCGCATCTGCCCGCTGCGCGGCGATGCCGCGTGACTGGCGATAGTGATGTAACCATAACAATATGACCATCGCGCTCAGCAAGGCGATAAAGCCAAACCAGGCCGGGCTGTAAAAGGCGCTTGTAATTAGTGCGATCAACAACATCAAGACGCTACCGGCCAGTTGGCTAATCCAGGCAATCCAGGCGTTGGCAAGCGTGTCGATGGCGTCGCTCATCGCTTCAGTGCTGGCGGCACGATCGAGAATGCGCTGTTGCTGCAAGCGTGCAAACAAGCCCAGCCGTAACCGGCCGAGGCGTTGCAGCATATGTTGATGGCCAAAGTACAGGTAGCCATAGCCTGCGGCAATGCGGATTAGAGCCAATGCCCTCACTACCACGGCAGGCAGCAGATAATTAAAACCCGGCACTGCGATGGCGCAGGCGGCGATAAACCAGGCAGAGAATATCAGCAGAATAAGACCCGCGAGCAGGTGGACAGATGCCAGAGTCAGGGTAATCAAGGCTGGCATATTTGCTCCTCAATCTCACCATGCTGAATATCCCAGCAACGGTTGAACCACGCCTGATTCAGGGGTTTGTGCGATGCCCAGATCACAGTTTTATCACGCAGATGATATTCCAGTAACGCACACAGGCTGACATGCAGATTTTCGGTCAGATGCGCGGTGGGCTCATCCAGCAATACCAGCGGACGTGGGTGCAACAAGATGCGCGCCAGCGCTAGCCGTTGCAGTTGCCCACCAGACAAAGGTGGATGATCGCCAAACTGGCTATCGAGTCCATTAGTCAGCTGGCATAGCCAGTCGTCCAACTCTACCTGACGCAACGCGTGAAGCAATTGGGTATCGGACATGTCCTCGCCTAAGCACAAGTTGTCGCGCAGTGTCTGGCCACTTAACAGTGGGGATTGGGTTAGATAGGCACATTCAGAATTAAGTTGGTGGCTAGCCGGGCGCCAGCCCATCAGCGCCTCAAGTAACACAGATTTACCGGCACCTGATGCGCCCCGTAACCACACTTTATCACCGGGCTGCAGCGTTAATTGCTGTGCATATAGCGCAGGCTGCGGGATCCGGTATTCATGCCATTGCAGCCCGCAAAATTCGCTGGAGGAATTGTGGGTATTGAGCATTTCTAGTTGCGACTGCAAAGCTGCCAGTGCTGCGGTGGCCTCCGCCTTGAAGTGATACAGACGGCCCAGTTGTTTAAGCTCTGCAAAAACCAGTGGCACAGCCAACAATAAAAACAATCCGCTATGTAAGGTTAATGGTGGACCAAAATGTATTTCACCCAGCAGGCTGAATCCTACAAACACGGCGACCAGCGCCACAGACAGGGTAGAAAAAAAATCCAGTACGGTATTGGATAAAAACGCGATACGCACCACGGCCAGCGTGCGTTGATTAAGCAATTGGCTGGCACGCTGCAAGTGCTCGGATTGGCGTGGAAAGGCATTAAATACCTGCAACATATCCCAGGCACGCAAGCGGTCGGCAAACAGACTGCCCAGTCTGGTCAGGGCCACAAAGTGTTGGCGATGCAGGCTGGCAGCACCTTTGCCGACCAGAATCATAAATAGCGGCACCACAGGCATGCAGAGCAGCAGTACCATCGAGACTACCCAATTAATTGGCCAGGCAATCAATAAAATAATCAGTGGAGTGACAACGGCAAAACGCATCTGCGGCTCATAGTGCGCCACATAACGCCCAAGCGCAGGAATCTGTTGGATAAAAAGGTTTTGCCAGTAGCGTGTATCTTGCTGGCGGATCATCGCATATTGGCGCTGATAAAACTGTTGTTGCAATTGATGGCTTATGTGCTGCTGCACGCTCAGTTGTAATTTAACACTGAGGTGCTGACTGCTGGCCTGGCTGGCGAGATGGGTCAACAAAGCCAGCAATAGCAAGATTAAGTCGTGCATCGTCACTGTTGCGTCGGTCACAATCAGGCGATGAACTATGTCGGCCAACAGCCAATACATCGTCAGCGACGCGCCAAACTGCAGTAATTGCAGCAGATTGATCCACAACAAAACGGGCCGCCAGGCCCGTCCGTGTTGTTTTAACCAGTCACGCAGGACGGGGGTGGGGTTATTGCTCGTGTTCGTCACGGCGATCCATGTCTTCGGTCGACTCTAACCACATAGCGTTAATAATACCGAAAGAACATGCCAGCAGTACGCCTAATATCCAGGTGAAATACCACATAAGTGTTCTCCTTAGTAAATAATGTGTGGCTGATTAAGTTCAGACTGTTTGATACGCCCGCGCATCACCCAATATCCGTATAGGGTGTAACCCAAGACAATCGGCACGAAAATACAGGCCACGTAAAACATGATCTTCAGGGTCATCAGGCTGGAGGTGGCATCCCATACCGTCAGGCTGGCCTCTGGCATTATCGAGCTGGGCATCAGGAACGGAAACATAGAGAATCCAGCGGTCAGGATAATGCCTGTCATGGTCAATGCACTGAATACGAATGCCAGTCCACCTTTGCCCTGCAGTGATGACCAGGCGCACAGTAAGCCCGCCGCGATAGCCAGCACTGGTGCGAGCATCATCCAGGGGTATTGACTGTAGTTGTTGAGCCAGGCACCGGCTTCAACGCTCACCGTTTTGGTTAACGGGTTGGAGGTGGCGGCGCTGTCGATTGCAGAGGTAATCACATAGCCATCGAGGCCCAGTGCCACCCACAATCCAGCCAGCACAAACAATCCCACTGTGGTCAATGACAGGATAACCGAGACACCTCGTGCCCGGTGTAACAACTGATCGGTGGTTTTCATCTGCAACCAGGCGGCACCATGGTTGAGTAACATGGCCACCGAGATTAGCCCGCTCAGCAGAGCAAACGGGGTGAGCAATCCAAAGAAGCTGCCTTCATAGGTGGCTTTGAGGGTGTCATCCAGGGTAAAGGGGACGCCGAGCAACAGGTTGCCAAATGCCACGCCGAAAATCAGCGCAGGCACTAAACCACCGGCAAACAGTGCCCAGTCCCATGCCTGACGCCATTGTTTGTTGGGCAGTTTGGAGCGGTAATCAAATCCGATTGGGCGCATCCATAGCGCCATCAGCGTCACCGCCAATGCCAGGTAAAAACCCGAGAACGCGGTGGCATAAATCATCGGCCACGCCGCGAAAATCGCGCCACCTGCAGTGATAAACCAGACCTGATTTCCGTCCCAATGCGGGCCGATGGTGTTGATCATCACGCGGCGGTCCTCATCGGTTTTTCCCACCAACGTCAGCAACGCACCGACACCCAAATCGAAGCCATCGGTGATGGCCAGACCAATTAACAACACACCTACCAATACCCACCAGACGAGGCGGAGAAATTCATAATCAATCATGGGTTTACTCCTTGCTGATTCCCCAAAAAGGCGTTGTCATCCTGATGTTGGTCATGCTCAGCAAAGGTCGCAGTCGGGCCTTTACGGGCAAATTTCTGCATCAGATAGAAACCAATTACAAACATCACGGCATAGAACAGGGTATAGCCGACTAAGGTCGTGACAACGTCCGACACGCTCAGGTTAGATACCGCCGCATGGACTGGTAAAACTTCGGCAATCGACCAGGGTTGGCGACCAAATTCAGCCACAAACCAGCCCGCTTCAGAGGCAATCCACGGCAGTGGCAGACTGAACAGGGCAAACTTCAGTAACCAGCGAGGTTTAGTGATTTGATGCTTGGTGGAATACCAAAATGCCAGTGCAAACAGAATCAGCATTAAAAAGCCTGCGCCCACCATAATCCGGAAACTGAAGAACAGCGGTGCTACCGGTGGAATACTGTAATCCACCGCTTTTTGCAGGGCGGTTTCGTCATATTGGGTGATGTCCTGAGTAAACGGCTGCAGTAGCATGGCAAAACCCAGATCATCCTTGTGCGCATTGAACGTGGCGATTTGCTCTTCTGTGGCGCGGCCAGCGCGCACATCGTCCAATAAAGCATATGCGATCACACCAGACTCGATACGCCCACGGTGCTCAACTTTGTGCTCTTTCAGACCCATGACTTCTTCGTCTAGTGAGCGTGTGGCGATAAGGCCCATTAGTCCCGGAATTTTAATCGCGTAATCGACGGTTTCGGTTTCGTCGTTGGGTAAGCCAATCAGGGTGAAATCCGCTGGCGCGGGGTGGGTTTCATATTCGGCCTCGATGGCAGCGAGTTTTACTTTCTGAATATCGCCCACTTCGTAACCTGACTCGTCACCCAGCACGATAACTGACAGTACTGAGGCCAAACCAAAGCTGGCCGCAATCGCAAATGAGCGTCGGGCAAAGGCGATTTCGCGGTGCTTAAGCAGATAGTAACTGGAAATGGCGAGAACAAAGATGGCACCGGTAACGTAGCCTGCGGAGACGGTATGTACGAATTTAACCTGCGCTACCGGGTTAAAGATCAGTTCGGCAAAACTGGTCATTTCCATCCGCATGGACTCAACGTTAAACTCCGCGCCAACCGGATGTTGCATCCAGCCATTGGCAATCAGGATCCATAACGCAGAGAAGTTAGAGCCCAGCGCCACCAGCCAGGTTGCCATAAGGTGTTTAACCTTCGACATTTTGTTCCAGCCAAAGAAAAACAGACCCACGAAGGTGGACTCCAGAAAAAACGCCATCAGGCCTTCAATCGCCAGTGGTGCGCCAAAAATGTCACCGACGTAGTGGGAGTAATAGGACCAGTTCATACCAAACTGGAATTCCATGGTCAGACCCGTGGCCACGCCAAGCGCAAAGTTAATGCCAAATAACTTGCCCCAGAACATGGTCATTTGTTTGTAAATTTCCTTGCCAGTCATTACATAGACCGACTCCATAATGGCCAGCAGGAAACTGAGTCCCAATGTCAGCGGGACAAATATAAAGTGGTACATCGCGGTAAGTGCGAATTGCCACCGGGAGAGTTCTACTAAGGTTTCATTCATTGTCTTTCTCGCTACTGAGATTGCGTGAAAAAAAGCACAGCGACGCCAGGAAAAGCTGGCAACCAATAGCGCCGCTGCAGATAACACAGACACTGCAGATACTGTGCCATTGATAAAAAATTCTTTTATATCAATGCATTAAGCTTGTTTTGAGGAGTGGCTAACCATGCGTTATTGCGCTGGATCAAACTTTAAAATAAAAAGCCTGCCAATAATGGCAGGCTTGTTGTCAAAAATGGCAATTGTCTGGAGTAACTAACGCGGGCCCTCGTACTGCAGACTGAACGCACCGCGCAAATCACCCAGTTTAAAACCGGTTGCCTGGTCTTGCGGATAGCGCTTGGTCAGTGCGGCCTGCACATCGGCGGACACATTGCTGCCATGACAGGCCAGACACATCTGCCCGGTTTTGATGGTTTGCATATATCGAAACGGTGCCGCGTCAACTGACGTTGCCTGGATGGAGGGGGTCGCTGGCTGTTTTGCCATGGTAGCGGAAAAGTAGTCCAGTACATTGCGCTCCCAATCATCCGGTGCGTTGGCTGGGTTGCGAACGCGTAATGCGGTGCGTTTGACCGACCAGCCATCGGTGGATAGTTGCGCCGCAATCGCTGGCGCTTTGAGATTGCAAACGTCAATAGCATTAACCAGACCGCCCTGATTGATAGCGGTTAACAGTTCACCTTTCAGGGTCTTGGCAAAAGTTTGTACCTTCGCTTGCGCGTCCGCTTTAAGCTGCGCAGTGTTTGTTGCGGGGGCATAGGGGCAGAACAACAGTCCGCCTGCCACTAGCCCAACCAGGACCGTTTTCATCAGTCTTCCTTCTGCAAACGCTCAATACCCAGCGCTTTTAGCACGTATTTCTCATAAACGGGCTCGCTGGTGCCGGTTTTCATCTTGCGCATAAAGTATTTTTCAAAGGCGATCTTGGCCAGATGCACCCATTTGCCTTTTTTAAACCAGGTCACATTGCGAGGTGGGATCTGAGGCATCGCCACAAATGCCGCACCGGTGTCGCCCATATCTGCCAGACAGATAGCATGCCAGGTGCCTTTGTGGGTCGGTTCGGTATTATCGACGATGATCTGTTTCAGGTTATGGGCTATCGCCGTCATCATGGTTTCGATCATATAGCCGGTTTTCGGCGTGCCGGTGGGTACAGGTGTGGCCTCAACGGGCGGGATCGCAACACACACACCACCAGAGAAGATATTCGGGAATTTGGGTGAACGCTGATGCTCATCGGTGATCACAAAGCCTTTGGGATTACATAAGCCTTCAACATTGGCCACACAATCCACACCCGCGAACGGCGGAATTAACATAGCATGCTTGAATTCAATAATATGGCTTTGATCTAATTGACCTTTTTTATCCATCTCACTGATATGCATAACGCCTTGTTCGACTTTGTCGACGCTGGCATTGCAGATCCATTTGATGTCGTTGGTGCGCAGATCGGACTCCAACAACGACTTCGAGTCACCGACACCGCCAAGGCCAAGATGGCCAATGTAAGGCTCACTGGTGACGAAGTACATGGGCACCTTATGCCGGATCTTTGCGTCTTTAAGTGCTTTATCCAGAATAAATGCATACTCGTAGGCCGGGCCAAAGCAGCTGGCACCCTGGAAAGAGCCGACCACGACCGGGCCAGGATTGGCGATCAGGGCCTCCACATCATCACGGCATTTTTCCGCGTGGTCTAGCGTACACACCGACTGAGTGTAGCCACCCGGGCCCGCGCCGGGGATATTACTAAAGGCCAGTTTTGGCCCGGTGGCGATAATCAGATAATCATAATGAATAGGGGCATGTTGCTCGCTGATAAGCAGATTGTTATCAGTGTCGATTTTGTCAATTCGGGCGCAGACAAAGCCTATTTTCTTTTTAGCCAGGTATTTTTCGATGGGGATGGTAATCGCATCAGGTTCGCGCCAGCCTACCGCCACCCAGGGGTTACTGGGTACAAAACGAAACTCGGGACGCTCATTGACCATAATGACTTCATGGGCTGAGCCCAATGCTTCTTTGACTTCATAAGCCGCCGGCATGCCGCCGGTTCCTGCGCCTAACACCACTACTGTTGCCATAACAATTCCTTACTCGACTATCGAGATTAAATGTAAAATGCTTGTTAACAATTAGCATGCCAATTAACCTAACTTGTTGAATTTAATTGTTTTTACTCTGGCTTGGTGAGTCAGGCTGAGTTTTAAACACGAAATTGCTGGTCGGCGTGTGTTGTTTTTGTCAATAATGGCAAAAATAACTGTCAAATTTGGCTGGCTATGAACACATCAGTAATTCAGTCCATGATTAATGCGATTGATCGTCCGGCAATATTTATTACGCCTGAATACGTGATACAGGCAGTCAATCAGGCGTATTCTGATACTTACGAGAAAAAAGTAGCGCTTGGCCGCAGTAAATGCTTTGAAATTTCCCACCAAAACAGTAAGCCCTGCGATCAATGCGGTGAGCTATGTCCCATGCAGCTTGCCCGCGAAACCGGCCGCGCCACCAGTGTGGTGCATATCCACCACACAGATAACGGTGAGAGTTATTGCGATATCCTGATGAAGCCGGTGTTTGATATCGACGGTAGTATTCTCGGCTATCTGGAAATACTGGATAAGATTAAATATGCCTCGTCACAGACCGGGGTGAACAGAATGATGGGCGTGAGTGAGCCGTTTAAAGCCATGCTCAATCGCATTAATCGCGCTGCGCGCTCGACCATCAGTGTGTTATTGCAGGGCGAAACGGGTACAGGTAAGGAACTGGTGGCTCATGCGGTGCATCAGGCCAGTGAACGGGCGGATAAACCTTTTGTGGTGATTGAATGCACCGGATTAAGTGAAAGCCTGTTTGAAAGTGAATTATTTGGTCATGAAAAGGGGGCCTTTACCGGTGCGGCTGGCAGTAAAAAAGGCCTGATCGAGATTGCCAATGGTGGCACGGTGTTTTTCGATGAAATCGGCGATGTGCCATTGAATATGCAGGTCAAATTGCTGCGTTTGCTGGAAACCGGTTATTTTCGTGCGGTTGGCGGGCTGACCCAAAAACGCTCGGATTTCCGGTTGGTGTGTGCCACCCATAAAAATCTGTTGAAGATGGTGGAAGACGGGGAATTCCGTCAGGATCTTTACTACCGGATTGCCGGTTTTCCCATTCATCTCCCGCCCCTGCGTGAACGGCGGGATGATATTCCGTTGTTGGTGGCACAATTTCTGGAAGTGACTCATCACCAGCAGAAAACCTTCAGCCAGGACGCGCTGGCAACCCTGTTAGATTACGGCTTTCCGGGCAATATTCGTGAGCTCAAAAGCATTGTCGAACAAGCGGTGCTGATGTCGGATGATGAGGTGATTCATGTCAGTAATCTGCCGCCGGTGGTTACCAACCAGCCGCAGCAGGCAAACGATGCCCGCGATAACGTGCTCACCCTCGAGCAGGTGGAGCGGCAGTATCTGCAAGACTTATGTAGCCGTTTCGATGGTTCTATTCAGGAACTGGCAGATCAGCTGGATCTTAGCCAGCGCACCTTATATCGCAAACTGGAGCGCTTTGGCCTGCGCTTAAATAAAAGCTAACAAGCTGATTTTTTTCATAGTTTTGCAGCGGATAAGTGGCGAAGCAGAAAAACTACCATATAGTTTTTAAGTGCTTTTACGCCAATAACCAGAGGGATGCACTACTGTGATTAAGGTTGCGCCAAACAGTCGTGAGATCACGTTTGATCGGCAGGAGCTGATCGTCAGCAAAACGGATCTGCGCGGCAAACTGACCTACGCCAATCGCGTATTTATGCGCGTGTCTAATTTTTCAGAGGCCGACCTGCTCGGCAAAGACCATTCGATCATTCGTCATCCGGACATGCCGCGCGGCGTGTTTTATGGCCTGTGGAAAGCGCTGAAGTCGGGGCAGGAATTCTTTGGTTTTGTGAAAAATATCACTTCAGACGGGCACTATTACTGGGTGTTCGCCAATATTACGCCGGACGTGGTCAATGGTGAAAAAGTCGGCTTTTTTTCCGTGCGACGCACAGCACCGAAAGGCGCGCTACAGGTTATCGAGGATATTTATCGCCAGATGCGCGATAAGGAAAAAGGCTTTCCGCCAGCACAGGCGCCTGAGGCATCCTGGAACTGGATGGTGCAAAACGTGTTGGAAACGCGTAATCAGTCCTATGAGCAATTTGTTATCGAACTTTATCAGGAACATTCTCAGGGAGGTGCCCGATGAAACATCGCACCAGCCAAATCAGCCGTAAAATTCCGTTTCTCAATCAGAAATTTGCCATCACCTGTCTGGTGTTTGTTGCCCTGACTATGATTCTGACCATTACCCACTTATATCAAAATGGGTTCAGTGTGTTGGAAGTCACCTCCACTGTGTTGGCGATTGCTTTTGCCTTTTATGCCTATCTGGACAACTTGCGCCCCCTGAATACCTTGCGGGAAATCCAGAATACACTGATAGAAGCCACCAAAGGTCGCACCCATGTGCGCATTACCCAAACCAGAGGCCTAGGCGAGGTAGGAAAAGTCGCCTGGGCACTGAATGATTTTCTGGATATTGTCGAAACCAACTTCAAGGAATTGTCCAATAGTTTTCAAAGCTCCGGCCGACGTCAGTTTTATCGTAAAGGTCTGACGGTCGGTTTACCCGGTGAATTTGCCAGCATCATGGATAAAGTTAACCACGCCATCAGTGGCATGGAAAAAGCCGATACCTTTGCCAGACAAAATCGTCTGATGGGTGAATTACACCATATCAACACCGCCAACTTATTGGTTAACCTGAAAAACAGTCAGCAGGAACTGAGCAGCCTGTCGGTGCGCATGGATGATGTACTAAGCATTGCCAATACCAGCCGGGATGGCGCGCAAAGTAGTCGCAGCACGGTGGCGGACTTACGTGTTTCGGTGGATGACATTATTACGCGCATGGAGACCATGGAAGGGGTGGCCAGTGAACTGGGTGACGAGAGTGTGCGTATTGCTGAAACAGTCAAATTAATTACTGATATTGCTGAGCAAACTAACTTACTGGCACTGAACGCGGCGATAGAAGCGGCACGGGCCGGTGAAGTTGGGCGCGGCTTTGCGGTGGTGGCGGATGAGGTGCGAGGGCTGGCCGATCGTACCCGCCGATCCACCACCGAAATCAGTTCCATCATTAATCACTTGCGCGAGCGCATCGATACCATGGTCACGCAAACACTGGCAGTGGGTGAGCAAACCAAAAAAATTGGTGGCGAGATCACCAGCTTCCATACTAACTTTGACGGCGTGGCGCGGGCGGCACAAAGCACCATCGATCTGATGTTACAGGCTAAAGACAGAGCGTTTGCCTCGTTGGTTAAGCTGGACCATGTGATTTATATGCAAAATGGTTACATCGCGCTGGAGAAAAATGGCGATGGCGCCGAGGCTGATGCAGTGAAGGTGGATCACTTTAATTGCCGGTTGGGTAAATGGTATTACGAAGGCGAGGGTAAAAAGAACTTTGCCAATTATCAGGCCTATCGGGAACTGGAGGGGCATCATGCCAATGTGCATACCAATGTGCATCTGGCGATTAATTTGGTTCAGCAAGACTGGTTGCAAGATGACCAGATTTTTGATGAATTGGTCGATAAAGTGAATAACGCTGAGCTTGCCAGCAAAGGTGTGATTAACAATATCACCAAACTGGTAGAGCAAAAGTACAATTAATTCAGGAACACAGACTTCTGCGGCTTTGGAAGCTGAACAACGGAATGTAACGGGTTTGCTGGTGCAAATGGCACTGTTCTGGAGGTTGGCATGTCTGTGTTAATTCAACTCTGTTCGCGTTACCTGGCGCGCATTATTTTTATCCCCTGCATTTTGCTTGGCATTGTGGTGATTACCAATGGCGTGGTGGCCACCCGAGATATGGGCGAGAGTGTGCAGGACCAGCAAAACGTTGAGCTGGCCAGTGTGCTGTTTGATGTGGTCCATGAGCTGCAAAAGGAGCGTGGCCGCACCGCAGGGTTTATTGGCTCCAAAGGTCAGCAGCAGCGAAATGAACTGCAAAGTCAGCGCGCTCTTGTGGATAAACAGGTCGCACGTTTTACGTCATCGCTGCCGGCATTTCAGTTAGGAGAGCAACAGCGTGCCTTGGTAAACGAGGTCGTTACCGAACTTCGCCAATTGTCTGCCATCCGCAGCCGCATTGATGCGCTGACAATTCCACTGGGTGATGCACTCGGCTATTTCATCCATGTCAATGAAACGGCACTGGATTCTATTTTAGTGTCGGCGCGCAATACCCAAGCCTCTATGACCAGTAAGACGCTGACGGCCTTGTTTAATTTATCCAATGTAAAGGAATACTCCGGGGTTGAACGGGCGGTATTGGCCGCAGTCTTCGCCGAGGATCGCATATCGCTTGCGCAGCGTAACAGACTCACCGCGCTACAGACCCGCCAGGACGTTTTTCTGCGCGAAGCAAGAGAGATTATGCCTAAAACACTGTTTGCCAAATATCAGGGGCAGCTCAATGATTTGGAGTCGGCCGATGTAATCGCCATGCGCAGGGTGATTGACAACAGTGACAGTGCATTCGGTGTTAGCTCGACTGCATGGTTTGATGCTGCCAGCCGGCGTATTAACAAAATGAAAGACATTGAGAATGCCCTGCTCGACGACGTAAAGAGTATGGCAGAGCAAAATTACACCAGTAATGTCATGGAATTATTTAAAGAAGGACTGATATTGCTCATCACGTTGGTCACCACCGTATTGCTGTATATCGTGATTCGCCTGACCAAGTCCCAGAGTCAGTTTATTGAACACGGTATTGAGGAAGCGGTTAACCAACGTGACTTAAAACATACCATTGACGTGGTCAGCAGTGATGGCCTGGGCCGGGCGGCTAAATACATTAATCGCCTCACCGGTCGTTTTTATTCTGACCTGATGAAGTTCAAAGAATTAGCGGTATTGATCAAAGAATCCTCAAATCAAACCAAGCAGGGTATTGCCGGTATCCAGCAGGCACTGGGCGAGTTGAATGATCAATTAGGGCAGATAGCGGCGGCCATTGAACAGGTCAGGGAAAATCTTTTTGATGTCGTCCGCTCGGTGGATGACAATGTGGCCCGTACCCAGCAGGCCGCTGAAGAATCCCGGCGCAGCAGACAACGGGTGGCCGAAGCGGTAGATCTGATTGGGAAAACCAGCACTGAAATGCACGGTGCGGTGACTAAGCTGTCTACCCTGAATGAAAAGGTGGAAAGCATTTCATCAATGGTCTCGCTGATCCGGGGCATCGCTGAGCAAACCAATTTGCTTGCGTTGAATGCAGCGATTGAGGCGGCCCGCGCCGGAGAACAAGGCCGTGGTTTTGCTGTTGTTGCCGATGAAGTGCGTAATCTGGCCAGCCGCACCCAACAAGCTACCTCGGATATCGCCAATTTAGTCGATGAGCTGTTACACAGTGCATCAGATTCAGCGCAAATGATTAACCACAGTAATGAACTGGCGTCTAAGGCATCATCCCATGCCAGCGAAATTAATACCTCGTTGGCGCTATTTGATTCCCTGCTTGGGGAATTAACTGACTCGGCCCATCACATTGCCAGTAGTTCTAAGTCACAACAGCAAGCGGTGGAAAGTATCAGTGATAATTTGCTGGCCATTTCCCGTGGGGCCTCTGGCAACGTGGAGCGCAATGGTAAAGTGTTGAACTCTGCGGACCAAATCGATAAACAGACGGCAGAGATGATCGACACTATTGGCATGTACAAAGAATAGCGAAGCGTGGCAGATATAAAAAAGCCCGGCAATTGCCGGGCTTGTTGTCGCTATGGGTTAGTCACCCAAATGGGCACAGCGACCAAACTCTGCACCTTTTTGTACCGCAGCGACTACCTGTTTAGGGAAGCTAAGCTGCATGTCTTGTCCATCCTTACATACGTAGGCTTTGGTCATATCTACGTCGAAGGTCACTTCGGCACCGGCATAGCCACCGAACAGTTTTGAACCGTCTGCACTGATACCGAAAGGGTTATCCATGGGGAACATGGAGGCTTCTACCACGCCTTGCTTGTCGAAGAATTCTTCCAGTGTCATCCAGCCCAGACCATCGATGTAAATGGCGCCTTTAAAGCCACCTGACAGTAAGCTACCTGCACGGGCAGTGATAATGGACAAGTCATCTGTCGCGTCCAGCAGGGTCATGCGTGGCAGACCGGCGCCAGCAGCAACCAGTGAGTCATGGTCATAGCCATAGTCACAGTAGTTGGTCCAGCGTGAGATATACGGAATATCCTCACACCAGCGCATGCTGCCCAAGTCAGTCAGTTCATCTGTTTTGGTATGCCAAATCTGTACACCTTTGGACGGGCGGAAACGATCGGTCAGATCCAGTGCGCCAAACGCGACCATAGAACCATCCGCAGAGATAACAGACTGATCAGTAGCACCGAATTCGCTGTAAATGTCGCGTAGCTTACCGTTTAACCAGGCGACCTGACCGAAGCCATTGGTCATACCGGTGACGGTTTCGCCGTTGCCCGAGATGCGATCCGCACGGATCCAGGCGGTTTTACGCACTAAATTGCCATCATCATCATTGATCGCTACTTCTAGCGCATTGCCGTAGCTGCGTGGCACAAATTCGATGTTGTCGCGCAACGCCTGCACTTTACCGTTTTTCCACACGGCCGGTACGGCAACTGACGCACCACCTGCACCGGCGGCACATTCTGCCTCGCCGGAGTAAGGCTCACGGAATGTTCCGGCAATCACATCGCCTTTGTCACTGATATCCCAGATAGAGGCAGAGGACACGCCAGCGGTGCTGCCTAATGTACAGGTGCCGTTGCTGGGGTCTTCCAGTTCGGTAATCTTATTGGCGCGAATATCCCACAGCGCGGGAGACTGCACACCATCACCGTCAAAGTCAGTGACACCGGCGGCTTTGGTGGCGTTCTTGTTCATCGCCACACCCGCGGAATGCAGCATAGGCACACCGTTGGCATCAGTTGGCACAGTGAAGGTCTGTTTACCGGTTGAGTCATACATAAAGATGATGCCACCACCTGTGGTACCCAGTGCGCGCTGACCATTTTTGGCGTGATCCATCACAAATGCCTGCACCAGCGGGGTGTACTGAATACCATCGGTATAACCGTTGAAGTACATGTCCGCCTGTTTGGTTTCACCACCTGCAACCACGATGGGGGTTACGTTACAGCTGTTGTCCACCGCCGGATTGGCGCTTTCATTGGCATCCCAGTACTCTGGCTCAGACACGATTTGGGTTTGCGCAGTCGGGTAGCCACCAGCCTTGATGGTGTCGATATACAGCACATAACGACCACCGGGTGTCAGGCCATTGATAGTGAACTTACCATCCGGGCCAACTTTACCCTGAGTCATATTGCCCGATTGCTGGGTGATAACGTCTTCCAGCGGGTTATCCAGATTTCGCGCCACCATATTGATGCCGCTGTATTCCACACCCTCTTTGGTATACAGGGTACCGGAGATAGAGCCAAACTGGGCTTTGTAAGCTGCAGTTGGATACAGATCCGAGATATTGACGATATCGTCACGTACATTCACGGTGGATTGCGACTTGCCGGCAATGGAGCGCACATCAATAAACGGGAACATGGTCTCGATATTGTTGACTACATCCAGCGTTGCCGCGGTGTAGGTGTTAGTGCCGGCACAGCCCGGGACGCCGTCATACTGTGGTGAGTAAGACTTGGACATATAGGCCAAATTACCATTCGCCTGCGAGTGAGACATATTAATCGCGTGGCCAAATTCATGGGTGAATACCCCGGCCACATTGTCGCCCTGGGTGTCTTTACTATCCACAAACCAACCATTCATCAGCGCGGTGGCTTCAATGATTTCACCGGTTTCCTCGTTGGCCCATTCAGGGAACGCGATACCCAGTACCTGAGTTCGTGGAACGCCGAAATATTGCTCCAGTATGCTGCCGTCGGTGTCGTAGTTAACCCAGAAACCATAGCCATTTTCGGCACCATAAATTTGGTCAACGTTGTCTGGGGTGACATCCGCGATACCGGTTTGCTGTTCGATGGTGCCTTGTACTGACATATCAAAAGTGGAGGTCTCTACCGCAGTCCACTCGCCAACGGCGCGGGCCGTAATGGCGTTTGCCTGTTCAATGGTCAGGAAAGTGTAGTCACGATCCAGCACGGTATAGGCAGGTATAAAGGTGCCATCCGGGAGTGTCAGGTCGTGATTAAACTTGGTGCCGGCTTCCAGTACGGTAAAGCTTGGTACCAGATTACCGTCTTTATCTGCGACCAGTTCACCGCCATCGGTGTAGACCGGAATCGAACCTTTGCTGGTGTCCCATTTGTAGGGCTGCATTGTTGGCTCGTGGATATACAGTGGGCCCCCGGCGATCGCCGAGCCTGCGGTGCTGGCTAAAATCATTGCAGCGGTTAATTTGTTCAGTTTCATTGCGCTGCTCCTTGTGCCAGTTTGCCGATTAAGTGCATGAATTGTTGTGCGTCTACTGCGCCCGGGGTGGTGAGCAGGTTTTGATCCTCTGCGCCGATTTGCGTGCTGTCGATACCATCAAACAGACCGTAATTGCCGACCTCATTGCTGACCTTGCCGTTTAGCAGATTAAATTTGCCCTGTTCCAGCCCTACCGTAGTGGTTAATCCACCCAATGTTGGATTCATAAAGGCCACCACCTGTTCGCCCACATGCCAGTTAGCGAAGCCTTCCGGGGATACGCCCAGATACACTTTGCCATTTCCCATTGAACGTGGCTTTAGCAAACCAAATTGACGGAAGGTGTACAGTGAGTCTTCGGCCAGTTTGCCTTTGGCGTCGCTGCCAACTCGGATGGTCACTTCGGTATATGGGCGTTTACGCTCATCGAAGCCATCAGTAACCGAGATGACCTCGCCACTGATGATGCTGTGCGCCTGATTCACCAGTTGCGCCAGGTTTTGTTTGATGTGCTTTTGGGCACTCGCCTCGGGGGCGAGGGTTAAACCCGCCGAGAGGGCGACCACTAATGTGGCCTTTGCGAACATAGAACGTACACTCATGTTCAGACTCCTACTTGTTGATATGTGTTTTTGTTATGGATTCGGACCGTCTTGCGAGGTCAACGAATGAACAATTAAGCACATCAGGTAAAGAGCTGGCACGGAGATCTGTGTAGCGTTTTGTACGCCCCTGTAGCCTTTTGTAGCAATACTTTGCACAATGTGGCGATGATGCAATTTCGCCGCTAGGGTGTAAGATCCATTGCAGTTAAGTAGGTAGTTTTTTAACCATGAAGCAACAATTTCGGTTGCTGTTACTGAGTATTGTTTTGCTCAGCGGCACAGCCTTTGGCAATCAGGCCAACGACAAACATCAGCATGTGCAGCCCTCAGAGTGGGGCGTGGACATGGGTATTGGCTACGCCACCATTTCGAATCCGCTCAATCAGCGTGATGATCTGCATTCTGTGTTGTTACCGCAGTGGTACTACTACGGTGAGCGTTTCTACATGGAAACCACAGACCTCGGCTATACCTTGTTTGAAGACGAACGCCTGATCTTCGATCTGGTGGGCTACGTCAATCAGGATGGCGTGTTGTTTAACACAGATAACAATCCGGTCTCCTATCTGGAAATCAGTAAGTTAGTGCCCAATGCCGGCTTGCCCATGAGTAGTGGTGCTATTGATTTTCCTGATATCGAGCGGCGCTTTTCTTACATGCTGGGTGGCCAGATTATGTTGATGACCGACTGGCTGGACGGACGTTTTGTCTGGGGTAAAGACATCAGTGCCGGGCATAACGGCGAAGAAATTACTCTGGCACTGGAAAAACGTTATGGCTGGCAAGACTGGCAGGTTAATTGGGAACTGGGCGTGATTGGCAAAACCCAGGCGCTGAATAATTACTACTATGGCCTGCGCGCGGAAGAAGCCGCACGACGCGCAGACGTCGACGTAACGGATAAGCTGTTGAAAGATTATTACGCCAAAGTAGCGGTGGCTTATCGGGTGAGTGACAACTGGTCAGCAGTCGTCTCATTGCAATATACCCGTAAGGCCGGTGCATTGACGATTAGTCCACTGTTGGAAAAGCGTAGTTACGTCGCAGGGTTTATTGGCATGAATTACCACTTCTGATGAAAAAGCACATAGGCTGGTTGTTACTGGTTTTACTCTTTGCGCCTGTCGTTGACGCGGCGCAGGAGCTGAGTATTACCCCGCAAACCTGTGTGCTTGATGAGCAAGGCGTCTGTGAACTGGAATTGGCGGTACGCTTTGAAAGTGACGATCCGTTAGCGGTGTGTATCGTGATTACCGCTCAACCCTCACCCTGGTGTTTACAGGCGATGACCCTGCACCAGTTATCCATTGCGCTGCGCACCTCAGAAAACCTGACCATCAGCGTGATTAACAGCGATGATCGTGCGTTGCTGGCGCGCTCCGAATTAATGGTGGCGGCCTACGTACCGGCTAGCTCACGTAAGCGGCGGCGGTTTTCCTGGAGCTTTCAATGATTGAGCAGCACAGCAAACACCTTATGCTGATTGAGGATGATCGCGAATTAGCCGGGCTAATTGGTGATTTTCTGCATGATCAGGGGTTCAGTGTCAGCATCGCCGCCAATGCCAAACAGGCGCAAAGCCTGGCGTTGCAACATCAGTTTGATTTACTCATTTGTGATTTGATGTTGCCGGACATGCACGGTTTTCAGCTGGCCGAACGTTTGCTGGTGAGTCAGCATTGCCCGCTGATATTTTTGACTGCGCTTGGCGATGACGACACGCATATTCGTGGGCTGGAACTGGGCGCGGTGGATTTTATTACTAAACCGGTTAAACCAGCGATTTTACTCGCACGAATCAATACCAATCTGGCTAAACAGCCGATTGCCAGCCCTTCTGCACAATTGACCTTTGGCCCGTACCGTTTTGATGATCGCGCAAAGGTGCTAACCCGCCATGAGCAGGTAATCGGCCTGACCAATCAGGAATACGATGTGTTGCGTACCCTGGTGCGTTACAGCAACGGCCCGGTGAGTCGTGATTTTATGTTTCAGCAGCTGGTTGGCCGGCCGTACGATGGCAGTGACCGGGCGGCGGATTTAAAGATTAGCCGTTTGCGTAAAAAGCTCGACGCATGCGGGTGCGACGATATCGTGATTCGTACGCTGCGCGGGAAGGGCTATTTGCTGGTACTGCAACATGATGCATAAGCAATTTTTGCGATTGTACGCGCTGCTTTTTATGACAGTGCTGGTGCTGCTTTTTGGAGCCAGCACCTTATACGATGCAATTAGCAATGACGCGGAGCAATATTGGGTTGATGTCACTCAGGGCTTTGACGATGAGCAAGGGCAGGCCTTTAATTTGCGCGAAATTCGCCCCGGTTCGGTGCAGTTCCCCCATGAGGTGGCCAGGCAATTAGACGAGGGCAAGGTGGTGGCCATTGAAGACGGCCAGCAACGCCTGACCTATTACGCCATTCGTGACGGTAAATGGTTAGCCATTGGGCCACTGGCCAGCAGTCACCACCAGTTTGCCCAGCGCAGCGTATATTTTGCCGTGGCGTTTTATCTGGTACTGGCGCTGGCGATCCTGGCATTACTCTATCCTCTGGCCAAAGATCTGCTTAAATTGCGCCGTGCAGCCCAGACGTTCGCCGCACAACCACAAACGCTGGATATTCAGCTTGCGCAAAAATCCGTGATGCAACCCCTGGCCCAGTCCATGAATAGCATGTCTGCGCGCATCACTGACCTGATTCAGCAGCAACAGGATCTGGCCAATACCGTCGCCCATGAAATACGTACACCGCTGACCCGCATGACTTTTTTACTGCAACGTATGGGGGATGCCATCGATCCGCACGTTGTGCAGCGACTGGAAAAGGACATGGATGAGATAAGCCAACTGGTGTCCGACTATCTGACCTTTGCCCGTTCTCAACGCGCGCAGCCGGAATTAACCCTGCAAAAACAGTCACCACAGGCCTTGTTAGCCGAATTACGCGACAAGTTTGCGCATCATCCCGGCAAGGCCGCGCTGGTGTTTGAAACCGATGACAATCCGTGCTTTTTCGATCCGCGTACTATGCCGGTTGGCATGCAAAATCTTATTACCAACGCGCTGCGCTATGCCCATAAAGAAGTGCACATCAGTTGGCAGTCCAGTGAGCAATCCTGCCTGATCAGGGTGGAAGATGATGGTGATGGACTGGCAGGAAAAGGTGAGGCCCTCAAGCAGGCATTCAAACGCGATGCCAAAGACAGTGAGGATATGGGCTTTGGCCTCGGGCTGTATATCACCCATCAAATTGCCAAACGTCATCATGGCGAATTACGTATTCACAACAGCGAACGTCTGGGCGGGGCCTGTTTTGAGATTCACTGGCCTAACCATCCCTAGCCACGAAAACTCACTGTGCGAAAAATAAACAAATTCCGGGCTGTTGTTTAGTCAGGATTTTGCTATCATGCGCGCCGCCTTAAACGGCGGATGTTGGTGTTGTATTCGCTGTTAGTTCATATCTATCGTTATCACCTCACAGTCTTATTCCGCCTGTTAATGCACTTCTTACACAAAGAAGTTGTTTGTGCTGTCCGAAGCAGATGTTCGGCCAGCAAATACTGTTTTTACTGAGGTTCAGATGTTATTTAACCAGCTTGGTCTTGCCGCACCCCTGTTACGCGCCCTGGAAGAAAAGGGCTACAGCACGCCATCACCGATTCAACAACAAGCCATTCCGCCGATTCTGGCCGGCAACGATGTGTTAGGTGCGGCGCAAACCGGTACCGGCAAAACTGCGGGTTTCTCACTGCCTTTATTGCAGCGTTTGAGTGGCGGGCGCAAGCCAGCAGCAAACTGTGTGCGGGCGTTAATTCTGACGCCTACCCGTGAACTGGCGGCCCAGGTGCAGGAAAATGTGCGTGATTACAGCCGCCATTTACCGCTGAAAAGTACGGTGGTGTTCGGTGGTGTGGGGATTAACCCACAGATGATGGCGCTGCGCGGCGGTATGGATGTGCTGGTGGCTACACCGGGACGTTTGCTGGATTTGTATCAGCAAAATGCCGTGAAGTTTCATCAGTTAGAGATTCTGGTGCTGGATGAAGCCGACCGTATGCTGGATATGGGCTTTATTCATGACATTAAGCGCATTCTGAAACTACTGCCACAACAGCGTCAGACGCTGCTGTTTTCCGCGACATTTTCGCCCACAGTAACGGCATTGGCTGAGAGTATCACCCAATCGCCGGTACATATTTCCACAACGCCCGCCAACAGCACGGTTGAGGTTATCGAACAGCGTTTGCTGGAGGTGGATAAACTCAGCAAGATCCCGGCGTTGATCACCCTTATTCGTGAACAAAAATGGCAACAGGTGCTGGTATTCAGCCGCACTAAACATGGTGCCAACCGAATTGCCGAAAAACTCAGTAAGGCCGGAATTGCCAGTGCTGCGATCCACGGTAACAAGAGTCAGGGCGCACGCACCAAAGCGCTGGCTGATTTTAAATCCGGTGAAATCATGGCCTTGATTGCCACCGATATTGCCGCGCGTGGTATCGATATCGACCAGTTACCTGTGGTGGTGAATCTGGATTTACCCAATACCGCCGCAGACTATGTGCACCGTATTGGCCGTACCGGTCGTGCCGGTGCCAGTGGGCAGGCCTGGTCATTAGTCAGTGCTGACGAACACCAGCAATTGCAGGATATTGAACGCCTGATTCAGCAGCAGTTCCAGCGCGAAACCTTAAGCGGTTTCGAGCCGAATTTCCCTGTACCGCCAACCCGTATGCTGGCACCGAAAAAGCCGAAAAAAGCCAAGCAGCCGAAAGAAGTGCATAGCGCGCCAAAACCGGCAGACGCCAATAAAGCACCAAACAATAAACCACGTCCGGCGCGCCGCCGTCGCCGTCCGGCCAATAAGCCAGCAGCCAAAGCCGCTAATTAAATCAAGCATTTCACCACCCGGTGCAAAGCCGGGTGAGCTCTGATAGTTATTTGTGGATAATGTTTGTTGTGGCGTTGTTCCTGTCACTTTTTTTTACAAAAGCCTGTTCCCGTTTGTTATTTACACATATAAATCAACAGCTTAATAAGCTGGCACGTATAATGCTAATTGCTGTGATGTGTCGCCATCATGTAGTCGCAGTTAGGAAATGATTATGAAAAAGTCCGTTTTACCCGTGTCACTTGTTGCATCCGCAACGTTAAGTCTACCCGCCATGGCCGGTATCCTTTATTCAGATATCACCTATGAATTCAATTCGAGTAATGATATCTATATTGATTTCAACTTGGACGGCGCATACGACTTTAGAGCATTAAAGTACGCCAATTACTACGCTGACCTGGTAACCGCGGCTTACTCTGATAACAGCTATGAGCGTACAAGTTTCACTCAATCTAATGATAGCAGCGGCCTTACTGTATATAGTCAAGGCGATAACCTCATAAGCAGAAGTATATTTGCTGAAGGCGAGGTAATTGGTACAGAGGCCTTATTTACCTCCGGCTTGGGCATTGCCAGTGAAAGTGACTTTTTCAGAAGTAGTTATAGCTATCGTTTTCGTAGTTCCTACAACTGTGGGTACAAAGGCTGGTATCAAACTTGTTATGGTGATTGGAATCCTTGGGAAACGTCACCGGAGTATCGTTCTTCCTCTATCGGTGGGGCAATTAATCCAACCGGTGCGAGCGGGATCTTTGAGGGGTATCTGGGTTTTAGCCTGCTAGAGGATGACGGCCTGCATTACGGTTGGCTTGACCTATCGGTAAATGAACGAGGTGTTGGTTCAATCAATGGTTTTGCCTACAACTCTGTGGCAAATGAACAGATCGCTGCGGGCCAGAGAGTGGCTGCGCAATCAGAGATCAACCAATCTCAGGGAGACGCCAATGCGATTCCTACTCCCGCCACTTTGTCACTGATGGTGCTGGGTGTGGCCGGCATAGTTGCACGTCGTCGCAAATCCTGATAGCGTTCAGCGATTAAAAATCAAATAAAAGGACCGAGTGTATACTCGGTTTTTTATGTTTCAACATATTGATTTTATTGATGTTACCCTGACGCATAGCCCTGCTATCGGGCGTTATTTTGAAGGCGCCAGAGATTGTCAGGTTGCGCCGTCCCTTTTCGCTGTGCAGGCACAACAAAATGTTCACCTTGCTTATGTGTTGCTATACCGGAATCAGATGTTCGGTGATCCGACCTATGTGTTTGAAATCAAGCTGACCGCTCAGGATTTTGATGACAGAATCTTTGATTTCGCCGTCGAACGCCTGCTCGAACTGTGCCGACAACATGGAATCCGCTATTTAAACAAGCAGCAGCCCATCGTTGACCAGGATGAGATGCGCCGGTTTCAGCAGCATGGCTTTAAAATGAACAGGTGGCTGGTGAGAAAGACAGTCAGGGTGGCGACGATTTTGGCATTGTTCGAAAAGGTGCTAAAGCGTTTCAAACCCTCAGCGCAGACACTGGCACAGTTTTCATTCCTGCCCTACACAGACAACACAGACGCTCTCAATGCACTCTGCAATCAGGGATTTGGGCAGCTGACGCACGAGCATTTATATGCCACCGGCGAATACCCATCTACCCGCGACTATCAGTTCTCCACGGCCTTTTACAAAGGCGAAGAGATTGTCGCCTCTTTGGGGATTGGTGTTGAGGATGGTTGCGCTTATTTGGACCCATTGAATATCGCTAGCGCCTATCAGGACACCTGGGTGTTTGCTTATTTCATTGCTGAAAATATGAAGACGTTACTGGACCATGGCATCACCGAGAGTCAAATTGCCATTATTCAAGACAACCAAAAGATGACCCGCATCTCGCAAAAACTGGAAGGCAAGGTTACCAGTACAGAGGCGTTTATATATCAGAAGGTAACTGATGCTCAAGAGTAACTGCCTATGGGTTCACCTGCCGCACTTTGATTGGCGCCTGTTGATGGATGATGACACCAGCCAGCTCTTTCCGAATTTATTGGATTTAATTCACACAGGGACTTCCGGTTGCTTTCGCCGGTCAGCCACCAATATCATCACTGAAGGGATCTTGCTGACCGGTATGACGCCTGAGAAATCCAACATCGTTACGGCGAAGTGTAATCGCCCGGACGGTTATGGTATCACCGACCTGTGTCGTCCCGGTGTCACCGCGCCGTTTTTCTGGGAATATCTGGATGCGGCGGGCATCCCTTGCGTTGCCATCAATATGCTGGGCAGTCACTTCTCAAAATCAGAGGT
Source organism: Bowmanella sp. JS7-9 (assembly GCF_004329715.1). Taxonomy (GTDB): domain Bacteria; phylum Pseudomonadota; class Gammaproteobacteria; order Enterobacterales; family Alteromonadaceae; genus Pseudobowmanella; species Pseudobowmanella zhangzhouensis. The sequence goes on along the minus strand of NZ_JXSY01000029.1, from coordinate 23,606 downwards.
TGGCTTAGTCCTGAGTGATGCGTTTTGTCGAGTCACTGATAGCGATGCGGATAATTGGCCGTTGTCACCCGGCAGCGTATCCAATCTTGCCCGAACGGCAAAGATGAGCCAACTCAGGTGGCATCCAAGCCAGATTAGTGAGGCGGATTTGACTTGGTTTTTCAATAACGATTTGCAACAACTGCAGACATTTGGCAGCAAATCATTAGCCAGAATGGTGTGTGAGACGTCCAGTGTCCATGCAGCGGCTACACAGGCGATAGAAGATCAGTCTTTTGTCTGCCATTTTGTGCGATATACCTTGTTACAAGACCTCGCTTTTTCGTTGGCGAAGCAACCACTCAGGTCTTTGCCAGTGTACCGTAACGCAGCGATGTTGATAGATGGCTTGGTGGGCAGATTAGTGCAACTAATGCAAACCAAAACAACCGTGGTGATAACAGCTTCAGAGCCTGCACCGTTTGCAATTATTTGCGCCGATGCTGTCGGCCGCGACGCATTATTTGACAAGAACATGGGTATTTATGATGTGTTACCCACCGTTGCCAGGGTACTCGGCGTCAGCGCTGCAAAATGGGCAGGAACGGCCTATTGTCTTGCACAGCCGGGCAGCACCTCTGACTGGCAGCCTGACATGCAATTAAATTTGCCGCAAAGCGTGGGGAACATTAATTTAGACGCCCGTTTTCCACCGAGTCGAACCCAGCAAAAAGACATACAAGGGTTGCAGATGGCGCGCTGGACAACATTAGCGCAGCATTTTGCCCTGATGGGCGACGGGAAAGCATGGGAAATGATCAAACAATTGGAGTCAGAAGGTCTTATTCAAGACCAGCTTCAGCCACTCACAGACTTTGTCAGCAAACACGTTAAAAACCCGAAACAGGCGTAAACTCAGCGGATGTAGCCGAAATGAGGCAATACTTCCGGTATTATCTAAACGGCGATAAATTGTCATTCGTTTACCAGAATGGTCAGATGCAAAACGCTGATGGTTGTGCCCTTTCCGGACGCGTGGATTGAAACCGGCGACCAGCCCGATTGCCCCCGGACAGGCCCGTCACGCCCGCTGGAATCAATCTTGTCGGGCAGCAAAGGCAGTGGATGCTGAATCAAGTTCAGCATGACGGGATGAAACGGTTTTGAATTATTTAGGCCAGCATGGGGTGTTTATTCAGAGCTATATTGTGCGGGGCGGCTATTATCGCTTGGTACAGACGTTAAGCAGGAAAACGGGTTTGAAAAAATGGTGGCCCCACCTGGACTTGAACCAGGGACCTACCGATTATGAGTCGGGTGCTCTAACCAACTGAGCTATAGGGCCATTTTGAAGTGCATTGCGCTGCCCGATATGACATCAGGCGGGCGCAGTATAAGCAAGTTTCGTTTTTGTGTCACCCGCCTGAGTGGGTCAAGCGGGTTAATCGATGATTAATTCACCAATCACGCCGGCTGTGAGCGCGAAATCTCGCCAGTAACGCCGCGGTCATCATTATCAGTAAGCTGTAAATACTGCCACCACCGGAGCTTGAGCCGGGAGGCGGGGGCGTGGCTCTGGCCTGAATATTAATGCTGACGGTATCACTGCTTTGCACGCCAAACGGATCGGTAACGGTCAGTTGCAGGGTCGCAGTACCCGTAGTGTTGCCGAGGGTGACGCTGGTTTGTAGCGCACTCGGGTCGGCAATGGTCACTGCGGGGCCGTCCAACTGTTGCCACAGACTAGTGAGGCTGTCGTTATCGGCATCATTGCCGTTGCCGGATAATTGCAGTGTGCTGTTCTGATAGCCCTGTTGATTGGCACCCGCATCAGCGATGGGAGCCTGATTACTCTCATCATCGCGAATGCGGATCGTCAGTTCGGCGGGTTGCACCAGATTCAGCTCGTTGTCGGCACTTAGCCTAAGTACCAGTACTTCAGTCCCCTCGGCGATCGCGTCATCCAGCGTGGCTAGTGCGATGGTTTTATTGGCATTGTCGCCCGCTTGCCATTCCAGCGTACCGCTGAGTAATGGCATATCCTCACCCGCCACGCCGCTGTCGCTTTCCAACGTGTAGTTTACAAGCAGGATGTCGTCTTTGTTACGGGCTTTTTTTACGCTAACCGACTGGTCCGGCAGGCCTTCATACAAGGTAATTTGCGTTTGGGTGAATGCGGCCGCAGATGGCACTGGCACGCCGTCGATAGTGACTTGTTGCAGATTTTTGGCTGCTAATTGTGTGCCTTGGGGCGTGTTTAAGCGCACGAAAAAAGTTTCTTGCGGTTCTGTGATGCCGTCATTGTTGATGTTGACTGTAATGGTTTTATCGCTGCTGTCGCCGGCAGCCCAGCTGAGTTCGCCACTGCTGAAGGTCATGTCCGCGTCATCGGTCGCACCGTGCAGCACGTCGAATTTAACGCTGGCTGCACCGCTGGCATCGCCTTGCCTTTGCACTTGCAGGGTGATTTGCGCTCCCTCGTCGGCAATGATATTGGCGTCGCGAAACCCAACCTGACTTTGCTCTGTCAGGGTGTTATCACGCAGCACAAATAAGCCACGGTTGATGTCACTGATCAGAATCAATCCACTGGGCAGATAAGGGTAAACACCCCATGCACCATTGAAGTTATTGCTGGTGCGGGTTGGGAAGGTATCAAAAAAACCAGCCTCTAGCGGATTGCTGGGTTGACTGATATCCAGGATGGTCAGACCGCGCTCGTAGTTAGACATATAGTATTTGTTACCGCGCACGAAGCCATTGTGATCGATGGCGGCGGTAGGGCCCGTCCAGATGCCGGCCAGTTCCGGGTCTTGCAGATCACTGATATCAAAGATGCGCAGCGTGGTGTTCAAACCACGCCTGGATTCATCTAATTCATCGTGTACAAAGATGTAATGCTTGTCTTCACTCCACCAACCGCTGTGCACATACTCCGCCTGATTGTAAGTGGTGGAGGATAACTTACTGTGCGCCTCTGGCGCAGTCATATCCCATAAATTAAAGGTGCTTTCATTAAAGTCCAGTAACACTGAGCAGCCATTATCGTTGGCAGGACATTGCTGCGCACGGCTGTCGGTAATCAGCACGGAGCTCACGTCATGACTGTAATCATTGGCGGTCGTAGTGCCAGGCGTAAAACCAACTGTTGGTGCAGAGGGGGTAGCCAGTGAAAAGCTGTAATGGGCGCCACGAAATTGATTTGCCCCGGCGATGATCAATTGCGCAGGGTCGGGATTCAGCGGGCTGTTGGTGCTGTAGTCCACATTACTGATATAGACGTTGTGGGCGCTGGCAAAGTGGGTGTTGCGATCCACCAGTTCAATGGAATCCGGTAAGTTGTTTAAATCAATGGTGACCAGACCATCTGATGCACTGTCCGCAGTGACATAGGCATAGGCCATCCAGCGCAGTTGCTCGGCGTCGTAATACTGGTACACCTTTATATCCCGCCACACGGTATTATCTCCGCTGACTGAACCAACCACCACAGGATTATTGGGGTCTTGTAAACTCACTACGGAGGTACCGTTTCTCAGGCCGATTAAGGCGTATTCGATGCCGGTATTCAGATCCACATGCCCCCAAATATCATTGGCGGCGCTGGGAGAGCCGGCAAACGCCGATAACGGCAAGTGGGCAACCAGATCGACGTTGTCACAGGGATACTCTCCGGCCATGCCGCCTGAGCAGGTTGCCGATGTAATGGCGGACTGTTGTTTGCCTGCCAGTGTGGGCGCAACCTCGTGAGTGTATTGCTGGTCGCGAATGACGGTAAAACCGGCGCGGCTCAGCACGTCGGCAAATTCGGCGGGCACGCCAAGCAGGTAGGTAGGGTTGGTGACCGGATCCTGCTGACGATACTGATCCAGCTGGCTGTAACCGGCTTTGACTGGCACGGTGGTGCTAAGCAGGTCGGTCAGGGTGGTATCATCATTGAGTTGATAGCTGCCAGCGGCGAGTAAAATACTATCGCCTTTGTTCACTTGCGCCAGCGCGTAGGACAGCGTCGCACAGGGTCGGAATCGGTTACTGCAATCACCCTGATCTTTACCCTGGGGAGCCAAAAAACGCGCCTTATCATGCTCTGCGTGGGCAAACACGTCTTGACTGAACCCTTGTAAACATCCCAAGATGAGCGCCAGTGTGCTTAACCCTATCGTTTTTATCTGGTGTCCGGTTTGTTTCGTCATTGGCTTGGCCTGTTTATCCTGCTACTTACTTTGAGCGCCTGTGGGCCGGCGCCCTCTGGTCAATCTTTGTCCATCGAACTGAGATGGCAAGGTAAACCAATTGGTTGCGGTGGGCAATTGGACAACGGTTGGCAAGTGCAGGAACTGCGTTTTTATTTGTATCAGTTAACTGCCAGCGATGACTCTGGTGAGCACTCACTACACGTTAATCAACAAGCCGATAATGAGAGCAATGTGTCGGCTGAGGTAACCTTGGCAGAATTTTCCTGTCAAGCAGAGGCGTTGCGTGCCCCGCTGACTATCGCACCAGCGATACCAGAAGGAAGCGATCAGCTGTCGTTTGTCATTGGTGTGCCTTTTGAATTGAACCACCAGAATCCTCTGCAACAGCCTGCCCCGCTCAATCGTCCGGATATGTTCTGGTCATGGCAGGGCGGGCACAAATTTGTGCGACTGGAAATGGCCAGGGCAGATCAGCACTTTAGCTTTCATTTAGGTAGCACCGGGTGTGCGGCGGCCAGTAAAGTCAGAGCGCCGCAAACCGCCTGTGAAGAGCCCAATACGGTAGCGGTTTCCCTGCCATGGCAAGCTGGTAAACACATCGTATTGGATCTGGCGAAGCTACTCGGTGATGATCCCGACCAGAAGCAAAGCTGCACCTTCCATTTCGGTGAAGAACAAGCCTGTGCCAGTTTGCTGCAACACTTGCCACAGGCGTTTGAGGTTGTACCTTGAAGCGCTGGTTAGTATTGATTTGGGTGTGTTTGCTATGGGGCTGTGAGCGGCCTGCGCCCGAATACAGCTGGCAACTGCCGTACAATATGCCACCGCCACCGATTCCTGCGGATAACCCATTAACCCCAGCCAAAGTCGCGCTGGGGCGGCAATTGTTTTATGACCCGGGGCTATCGGCTAATGGTCTGCAAAGTTGCGGCAGTTGTCACCAACAAGCCTATGGCTTTAGCCAACCTGCGGTGCGCTCAGTTGGGAGTACGGGCGAACCACACCGGCGTAATCCGCTGGCACTGGTTAATGTGGCCTATAACACCGATTTTACCTGGGCGCACGATGGGCTTGGGTCGCTGGAAGCGCAGATTTTAATCCCCATGTTTGGCGAATCACCGCGGGAACTGAATATTAGTGCTGCCCCACAGCGGGTGCTTGAGCGCTTGCAGCATGGGCCATATCCCGCGCTCTTCGACGCGGCGTTTGGTGACAGTTCGGCCGATTTTGACCGGGTAAACCAGGCATTAGCGAGTTTTGTACGTACCCTCGTTTCATTTGACAGCCCGTTCGATCAATATGCCTACGGCCAGATAGATAGTGCGCTGTCAGAATCGCAAATTCGTGGCATGAACCTGTTTTATTCCGAGCGACTGGAGTGTTTTCATTGTCATGGCGGCTTTAATTTTTCGCAAAGCAGTGTACACGCCAATATGCAGGTCAATGTGCGCCGCTTCCACAATACCGGTTTGTATGATGTGGATGGCAAAGGTGCGTATCCTGATGACGACCCTGGCTTGATTGAGATATCTGGGCAGATGAAAGATATGGGGCGGTTTCGTGCACCCAGTCTGCGCAATGTGGCCGTGACTGCGCCGTACATGCATGATGGCAGCATTGCCACGCTGGAAGAGGTGATTGATTTTTATGACCGCGGTGGCAACAGCCATGGCGGACATAATATTTATCGCAGCCCGTTTATTCGCCCGTTGAATCTCAAAGAGCAGGAAAAGCAGGATTTGCTCGCCTTTTTACAAGGGTTGACGGACCACAGCTTTTTAACTAATCCGGCTTTCGCCGCCCCAGGAGAACATTAATGCGACTGATCTGGTTGTCACTAGGAATGACCGTAGCCACCACTATCGGGGTGAGCTTTTATCGCGCGTATGGATTGCCCGGCCAGGAAATCGCCAGTGCTGTGCCTGCCGAGCAAATTGAGGTAGCCGCGGTGAGTGAGCGTTTACAGCAAGCCATTCGCATACCTACTGTGTCGACGGGTAAAGCAGACCAGGCGTATCAGCCATTTGCTGATTTTCAGGCATTTTTACGCAGCAGTTTTCCTCGCGTATTTAGCACGCTGGATGTGCAGGTAGTGAACCAACACAGCTTGTTGCTGCGCTGGCCAGGCAGTGATTTGACGTTACAACCAGATATGTTGATTGCGCACCAGGATGTGGTGCCAGTGGGAGATTTGGCCAACTGGCAACATCCGCCATTTGCTGGCCATAACGATGGCGAGATGATTTGGGGGCGCGGCACGCTGGATGACAAATCCTCCCTGATGGCGATTCTGGAAGCGGCAGAACTCATGCTGGCGCAGGGCTTACAGCCAAAGCGTACCTTGTATTTTGGCTTCGGGCATGATGAGGAAGTAGGTGGCGCCAACGGTGCCGCGGCGATTGCCGAATTGATGCAAACGCAACAAATCCGTCCGCGTTTTATTCTCGACGAGGGCGGCATTATTGCCAAACCCGGTATGCTGCCTGGTTTGATCCAACCGGTGGCGATGCTGGGCATTGCGGAAAAAGGCTATTTGAATCTGCGCTTGACCACTCAGGCAGATGGCGGCCATTCCTCTTCGCCTGCTAGTGACACTGCCATCAGCCGCCTCACTGAGGTGCTACAGGCGTTGCACGATGAACCATTTGTGCAGCGGCTGGATTATCTGGATATGACCTTTTCGACGGCATCGGAGTCTATGGGTTTTCCAGAGCGGGTGTTGTTTTCCAATTTGTGGCTGTTTGGCAATATTTTAAAGCCGGTTATCAGTGGTTTGAAATCGGCCAATGCCATGACCCGCACTACGATGGTGCCCACCATTTTGGATGCCGGGTTCAAAGAAAATGTGATCCCCCGTCAGGCATCGGCGATTTTTAATTTCCGCTTGTTACCGGGCGATACCGATGAGTCGGTCATCGCGCACGTTAAACAGGTGGCCGGCGAGGATGTCTCGATCGAGATACTCGATTACAATCCGCCATCGCCGATGGGGAGTGCGGACAATGAAGCTTATGGCCTTATCCGCCAGGCCATTCAGCAAAGCTGGCAGCAGCAGGAGCCGTTAGTGGTGGCGCCGTATCTGATGTACGCCGGTACGGATCTGGCCAATTACTATGACGTGAGTGATAGTCAGTATCGCTTTATGTTTGTGCCACTGAATAATGAAGAGCTAGGCACGATGCACAATGTGAATGAACGCATTCGCATCAGTGACTACGTTGGCATGATTAATTTTTATTATCGCCTGATGCACCTAAGTGCGATGTAACCCTCTGAATTAATTGAGAATCCACTATGACCCAATCCCTCGCCGCCATCAGTTTGCTCGTGGACGATTATGATCGCGCAATTGAGTACTACACCAGCGTATTAGGTTTTACTCTGCTGGAAGACATCGCCATGGGCGCGGGCAAGCGTTGGGTGAAAGTCGCACCCGGCGGCGCGGGCTGTGCTTTTGTGCTGGCTAAAGCTAGTAACGACAGGCAACGCCAAACAATTGGCGGGCAGGGCGGTGGCCGTGTCTGGTTATTTCTGCAAACTGATGATTTCTGGGCAGATTATCAGCGCTATCAACAGCGCGGTGTAAGCTTTTTGGAAACGCCACGGGAAGAGCCTTATGCCACCGTGGTGGTGTTTGAAGATATTTTTGGCAATCGCTGGGATTTGCTGCAGCCCAAATAAAAAAGCCAGACTGGTGACTGGCTTTTCTCTAATGTACTAACAATACTCGCTACAGACCAAGCGGAATCTGCTGTTGATTGATCGTCAGGATGCTGTCCTTAATTGTCAGGTTACTGATCAGCTTCTCGTCTGTTTGCTCCAGCATTCCCTGAGCTACCAGCATCTGAATGCCACCATCAACTTGCTGTTGAATCACTGCTTGCTGCTGATCCTCATTCATGTCGGCAAACTGTGGGTTATCCGCCAGTTGCTGTCGCATCGCCACGCCACCTAAATAGTTTACCAGCGCAATATCCGCGCTGACCTTGCCATTGGCACTGACGTGCTGCAGCCAAAACGCCTGATCATTCAAAGGATCAGGCAGCACATCGACTCCAACAAGCTCGGCATTCAGGTGACCGTTAAACTCACCTGCTGGTAACACAAACGACAGTTCGTCGATGTTTAGGCTGGGTTGATGTTTCACCAAAGCGCCAAGGATGTCATTCAGATAATCCTGCGCCGGTTTGGGCAAATCATCCGGATCAGCCATATTCTGTATGTCTTCAAGCAGGCGCGCGTAACCGTCTAACACATCGTTATGCAGGTTACCCAGGCTCATAGTAAAGATGGCCTTGTTCATGCTGAATTCATTGGCCTGCACATTATTCAGCGCATAGGTAAACGCGACCCGATTAAGCTCGTCGCTGACTTTTTCGCTTAGCGTATTCAGGGTCAGTGACTCGATGCTGACCTGTTGGCCGTGAACTTCGCTGCTAAACCGAATGTTATGCAGGGCCACTTGTTGCGAGCCCTCTGCAAAGCTCAGCGTGAGCCCGTTTTGCCAGTTATTTTCCACATCCAGGTTGACGGTGATTTTATCCAGCGAAAAGATTCCTTGTTCGCTACTGACACTGATTAAGCCAGTGCCACCCTGGTAGTTGAGGGTTTTACCCAATGCGCCGCGGCCTTCGAAACCACCGAATTCGATAACCACGTCTTCTGCTTCGACGCTGAAACGCGGGATTACGTCATGCATATTGATGGTGCCACCCAGCGAGATATTACCCTCAGTGAGATAAAAGGGTTCGCCTTCGGCAAGTTGCACTTCCTCTGGCAGTTGGTCGCCATCCACACTGGCCCAGAATGATGCCCAGGCCAGCGGACCTTGTGCATTGAATAGCAGCGGTCCGTGTTCTGCGGCATATTCAACATCGAAACTCACCGGCTCATGGCCTGGCATATTTGCAAACATCTGACCGCCGAGGGTGATACGTATGGCACCTTGTGAGCTAAACCACAGGCGGTTATGACGCAATGATTCGGCCTGGTAACCCGGGGCTTTGTTGATATTGTCAATCAGCTGGTTGATGTCTTGCTCGATGGATTGACCAACGAAACGCGGGGTGATCAATAACGCTGCGGCCGTAAGTGCGGCGCCAGCGATAAGTCCTTTTTTCATAAAAATCCTGTTACTACGGGTTAAAAGCGCCGACATTGTTGCAGGCCAGCGGCTGAAAGTCACCGCTTATTGTTCAGCCAAAGCGGTGATCGGCGACGAACGGATTACTGTGTTTTTCTGCACCTATGGTGGTGGTTGGGCCGTGGCCGGGATACACCACGACGTCATCGCCAAGGGTAAATAGCTTGTTGCGAATTGAACTGATCAGTTGTTCGCTGTTGCCGCGCGGAAAATCAGTACGACCTATGGAGCCGGCAAATAAAACATCACCGACAATCAATTGTTTGCTGGCCGGGTCAAACAGCACGACATGGCCAGGCGTGTGGCCGGGGCAATGAATAACTTGCAGCGTAATCTCGCCCAATTGAATGTTGTCACCCTCCTCTAAATAGTGCTGCGGCGTAAAGGCGTGAGCGGGCGGAAAGCCAAACATCTGGCTCTGTTGCGGCAGCATCTGTAGCCAGAATTCATCATCTTTGTGTGGGCCGATAATCGGGCATTGATAAAATTCTGCCGCAGCGACTGTTGCACCGACGTGATCCAGATGGCCGTGGGTGAGAATAATTTGCGTGATGTTGACGCCTTTTGCATCAACCGCGGCGCGGATCTTATCCAGATCGCCACCGGGATCCACCAATGCACCAGTGGCACTTTTTTCATCCCAAATAAATGAGCAGTTTTGGGCAAATGGGGTAACAGGAATGACTTGAATCTTCATATTGCGCAGTTTGTTTTGATTTTTGTCCAGTGTATCACCTCAATCCCTGATAAACAGTGCGCTTGGCGAAATTGGCTAATTATAAAAACTCTGGTATCTTGTTGAAAAACTACAACTATAATTTTCCAGTTGCTTGGAGCGCACCATGTCGGACAAACCATTTCTGCTCAGTGGCAGAAACACCATTATCCACAAACAAAAAAAATACGATCTGATCATTATTAATGGTGATGTTGAACCTGTGTTGATGGTTAACCACCGTGGGATTAAGGAATTTACTGGCGAAGTACCTGCCAACAAGCGCGATGCACGCATGATGGACAGTGAACTGGTCGATTTATCCAGCTCAGATATTTTTGGTGAAGAAAAGATTCTGCTGTTTATTCAGACCATCAACGGTAAAGAATATAAAATTGACTACAGCAAGGTAGGGACAGACGCCTTTATCACTGTACACCAGGAAAGCATGCTGTAATCGTGCTGCAATACATATAAAAAAGCCGCTCAATTGAGCGGCTTTTTTGTAGCGAAAGAGGCTTAACCCGCTTTGGTCAGGCCTTGGTTAATGTCCATCACATCGCTTTCACTCAACGTGCCAGCAGCCAGTTTCAGGCTCAGCACGCTGGTAATGTAACCGTAACGGGCACGCGCCAGATTACGTTTTGCATCGTACAGGTTACGGGTGCTGTTCAGTACATCAACGATGGTACGGGTACCTACGTCAAAACCGGCTTCTGTTGCGTTCAGTGCGCTCTCGGCTGACACCACCGCCTGTTGCAGGGCCTTGATACGAGATACTGCAGCGGTTACATCGTAAAAGTTACTACGTACGTTGCGGATAACAGAACGATGAATACGTTCACGCTCTTCACTGCTGACAACAAAGTTATTTTGTGCCGTTTCTACCTGGGCGCTGGTGCCACCACCTGAGTACAGCGGAATGCTAACCGTCAGGCCGATAGACGCGGTATTGGAACGGTCTTCACCTGGGATGCTGGCTTTCGAGTTAGTCACACCGGCACTTAAGCCAACCGTTGGTAAGTGACCATCACGGGCCAGTTCAATATCCTGCTTGGCAATATCAACGGCGATTTTTGAGGTCAATAATTGCAGATTTTTCTCATCAGCCATTTTCAACCATTCATCCACCATGCCTGGTGTTAATGCGCCTGCACTGAAGCGGTTAGTATCCAGAACTTCAACCGCCGGATGATAGTTACCGGTAATTTCACGCAAAGCTTCTAAACGAATTTCCACCGCATTTTGCGCGCTGATTTCAGATGCAACGGCATTATCGTACAGGGCTTGCGCTTCATGCACGTCAGTCTTGGCGGTTAAACCGACCGCGAAACGCTGCTGGGTTTGCTCCAGCTGACGTTCGATGGCGCGCTTCTCTGCCTGGGCAAATTCCAGGTCGTCTTTCGCCTGTAACACACTGAAGTAGGTGCTGACCGTACGCACGATCAAATCTTGCATCGCCAGTCCGTAGCTGCTGTCGGCTTGAGTGGCGACCAATTCGGCACGATCCAGTCGGTCCCAGTAGCTGGCATTATAAATCGATTGGCTTAACCCCAGACGGGCATAGTTGTCACTGCCGCTGGCGTCCATGGCGTATTTTGTCGCGTTCAGAGTTAAATCCAGTTGCGGCAGCAATGCTGCGCGGCTGGTGCCAATAGCTGCGTAAGCTGCATCTTTGCTGGCTTTTGCTTTTAGAGTTGCCGGGTCATTTTGCAGAGCCTGCTGATAGACCTGATACAAATCATCTGCCAATGCCTGAGAGGCCACGCTAAAGCCAATCAGCAATGAGATAATCGATTTTTTCATGTTTGATCCTATTTCTAGTTGTTCTTGCAGCGATTGCTAGTGCACTGCTTGCCAGTGATATCACGCTATTTTCACATGATAAATACTATGAAAATCAAGCGCTAATAAACACTAATAAGACGTAACAGCGGTTTTCCAAGTGTAACAGAATGTGATTAGCCCTAATGTGCGGCAAAACAATATAAAAACAACCTTTTTCTTGATGGCTGCGTATAATTCGCCACTTAGCTATGCCGCTAACAGGCATTTCATCCCTATGTAGGACGCGAACGTGACAAAAAAGGTTTACCCGGTTCAACAATTTAATCAGCAGGATATCGAACTGTTAAGTACTGAACGGGTGTATCAGGGCTTTTTCAGGCTGGATAAACTGACCTTTCGTCATCGTCTGCACGACGGTGGCTGGAGTGGTGAGGTCAAACGCGAAATCTATCAGCGCAGTGATGCGGTCGCAGTACTGGCACTGGACGTCAAGCGCCGCGAGGTGGTGTTAATTGAGCAATTACGTATCGGTGGTACCAGTAGTCAGCATGGCCCCTGGCTGCTGGAATGTATCGCTGGCATGATCGAACCGGGTGAACAGGCAGAAGACGTGTGTCGACGCGAAGCCATGGAAGAAGCGGGGCTTAGCATCGGTCGTTTACATAAGGCGCTGAGTTATTTATCCAGCCCAGGGGGCACAACCGAGCGCTTACATATTTATATCGGTGAAGCCGATCTCAGTCATGCAGGCGGGGTTCACGGGCTGGATGAAGAAAATGAAGATATACTGGTACATCGCGTGCCGCTTGATACCGCCTTTGAATGGCTGGAAAGTGGCCGGATTGATAACGCCTCAACCGTCATCGCGTTGCAATGGCTGGCGTTAAACCAACAACAAATTATTGCTAACTGGTGTGATTGATTTGAGTGCTTTTCAGCGTAAATACGTACCCAACCTTAAACGTTTGCAGGCAACCTGTGACGTGAACTATGCCCATTTGCTGGCACTGTTGCCTGAGGTGGACGAAGATGCATTGGAGTTTTATTTCGATGATGGCAAGCGTTTGGCTTACCACATTCAGATTCTGGACGTCGCGCGTTTTACCACTACGTTACTGATCAGTCAGCAGCACAAAGGTTTGCCCTCTTACTTGCAACCAAGCATGCAGGTGCGTATGTATCACGATGTGCGCATGGCGGAAGTATTACAAAGCCAGCATATCAGTGCGATTAAGCCAAGTTACAGCTATCCGAATAAACGCATGCTGGCACGCAATGAAAAAGAGATGGTGAATCTGTTTCTGACAGAGTGGCTGCACTTCTGTCAGCAACATAGCGCCAGTTCTTCTGCTACCGACCATTAATGTCCACATTTACCTTACTGCAGCTGTCTGACTGTCATCTTCATGCTGATACCAACACTATTGGCTACCAGGACATTAATCCCTTTCAATCGCTGTGTGCGGTGTTCGACACTCTGCGCGACGTGAAGCCTGATGCCATTGTGATCAGTGGTGATATTTCCAATGATTACAGTCACCAGAGCTATCAGCATCTTCTGCGCCTGTTGGACACATTCTTTCCCGCTGTCACGTATCGGGTATTGCCGGGTAATCATGATGAACAACAGCAGATGCGTGCAGTCTATCCAGCGGAAAATTGCTGGGAAACTCCATTGCAACTGGGGAATTGGCATATCCATTGTCTGGATACGCAAACCGAGCAAGTGGCAGGTGCATTAGGTGCACTGCAGATTAATAGCTTGACCCAACGCCTGGCTGGGGCTGAACAGGCATTTCATCTGCTGGCGATGCATCACCCACCAATGAATATGCACAGTTGGATGGATGAGATTGGTTTGGAAAATCTCACTGAAGTGCAGGCGATACTGACGGGTTATCCGCAGATTCGTGCGGCTATCTGTGGGCATGTTCATACCGCGCGGGAAATGCAATTGGCCGATGTAGTGGTCATGAGCTGTCCATCGACCTGCTGGCAATGGGCGCATACCGCGGAATTTGGGCTCGCCAATGAAGCACCCGGTGCCCGCCTGTTAACCCTGTATCCAGACGGGCAGATTAGCAGCCGGGTGATTCGCGCCTGATAGTTAACTCTATGAATTAACGTTGAATAATGATGCGAGGGTCATATACCTCACATCCCTCGATTTCAATGTTATACAGGTAATCGCCATCTGCGGCGTCTTTTTCGACTTTGCAGGTCATGCTGCCATCTCTACTGTCTTTGCACTTTTTGAACGGCCAGCCACTACCGCTTTTCGCGGTCAGGGTAAAGTTGGTTCCATCGCTGCTTGCCCAACTAATGTGTTTATCCGGCTTGATACAGACACAGCCATCTTGCTTTTTACAGCTACTGGATGGGTCGCAATTTGAAGGATCGGCGGCGACCACATCGGACACACAACCCTCGGCAATATTAATGGTCAGAGATTGGTCGTGGTCTTTGGACTGAGCCAGCGGGCTGACGGCAAACAACGCCAGAACGGCAGCAATGGAAAATAAACGACGCAGAGTTGGAATTTGCATGTGAAGCTCCTTATTAAGACCAACACAGCATTATTTGGTCACTTGGGTGGGCAAAATTAATTGCTCAATGTTGGATGTAAACGCACTAAATTGCGGATCCTGTCGTAACGTCTCGGCTGGATAGCCCAGGCTAATGGCTTTTTGCAACATCGCCTGTACTTCGTTTGCCTGACCACAATGGCTGGCAATCAATGCCAGTTCGTAAAAAATATAGGGGTCGGCAGGAAATTTCGCCATGCGTGGCAGGGTAATTTCTCTAGCACTATCACATTGATCTAATTCAGCTAAATAACGTGCAGAGGCCACGTGCATATAATTATCGTTAGGGTTGACCACCAGGCTGTTGCGCGCCAGTTGTAGCGCCTCCTGATAGGCTAATCGGGCATTTTCCTGTTGGCCGTTGACGAATTTCAGACTGTCGGCCCAGTTGGCCACCAGTGACACATTTTCCGGGCGTAGTTCAATTGCATGACGATAAAGCGCAGCAGCGGTGACAAAATCATGTTCGTAAAACGCGACTGATGCCAGGTTGCTGTAAGTGGGCGCTGAGGGCTGAATAGCCAGCGCCTGTTGCCAGGCTTGCCGCGCATGGGGCATGTCATTGGCCATAAAGTAAGCCGCGCCGAGGTTATTGAACGCCATTTCACTGTCTGGCTGTAGCGTGGTTTGCAGTTCAAACTGCACCGCGGCATCTTTGTATTTGCCCTGCTCGAATAGAAAATTTCCGTACTGCTGGTAGTTGCGCCAAAAGCCGGGGTCTGTGGTGATGGCCTGATGGAAGAACTGTTCGGCTTTGCCGCTTTGTTGATTGAGTGCATACGCCTCTGCGAGTAGCGATAACGCTTCACTGTTGTCCTCGTCTGCAGCCAGCGCAATCTCCAGATGTTCGATAGCCGTAGCGTATTCCCCTTTTTGCCGGAACAGCGCACCGAGAGCAATTTCCGACTCCGCACGGCGGCGCTCATCCAGACCAATTTGCTGACAGTTTTGCATGGCCATTTCAAAGGTTTTGAGACTCTGGCTAATACGATATTCCTCGACCTGAGTGCGGCATAAGCCGGACAAGGCGAGCAGGAAGCGGTTATCCCGTTGCAATGCACTGGCAAATAAGCGCTCGGCTTGTTCCAGTTGGGCTAAATTGTGCGCATCGCGCAACAGTTGCTTGCCTTGCAGATAGAGATCAAATGCCTGGAAATCTTCGGTGGGTTTAAACTGACTGTCGTCCTGCTGGTTGCCACTGGCCAGAAAGGTCAGAGCGGCGCTGATTTGTCGGCTGAGCTTTTCGAACATCAACAATGGATTACCAGCCGCCACCGATACCTCGCCGCTCCATTCAGTGAAACCAGTCACGGTATTGGTTAATGTGGAGTGCACAATCAGCATATTCTCCACGCCATTGATAATCCCCTCCAGTACATACTCGGCTTTGGTGCGCTGTTGAATCAGCTGCAGGTCTGCATTTGCCGGGAGCGCCAGTACACTGCGCTCTGACACCAGATTAATGCCCTGAAATTGCGATAAAAAACTGATTAATTCACCGTTTAGCATGCCGGCTAAATCACTTTGGCTCACGTCGCCCATGGTTTTGAAGGGCAGTACCAAGACGGTATTGGGGATGACATCCTGACTGGCAAAGTCACGTTGTATGGCATTTCGCGGTTGTAGTGCCTGATCGTAAATCAGGTAACTCACCGACAGACACAACAAGCCCAGCAGGGCAATATAGGTCAGATCTGCCCGGGCACGCTGGACCAGTTCATTTCGGGCGCTGACATTGTTGGCTTTTTGCAAAAACTGACTTTTGAAGCGGAGTTCCGCCCACCAGGCATACAACAACACAAACGGAAATAGGGCAATCAGCACCAACAGTAGAATTTTATCGTGCCAGCCTTCGGCGTTAAATATCGGTAAGGTGACATTGGCGACCTGCATCAGTAGCCAGGAACCCACAATATAGGTGACACCGGCCTTAAACAGGCGCTTACGTCTCCATTGGCCCAGGGTTTTCTTTAACTGAGCATTGCTGCCAGCATGGTGTTCCTGTCGTTGGCCTAGCACGCTCACCGGCATGATGAGTCGGTAGCCACGCCGCGGCAGGGTCTGAATAAAGCGCGGCAGATCTTTGTCATCTTTTAACGCCTGACGGATCTCGCCGATGGCGTGGGTCAGTGCCGCCGAGTGCCCATCCCGATCCCCCCAGATAAATCCACAGATATGTTCACGACTGAGAATTTCGCCGGGATGACTGGCGAACAGTAACAGGACTTCCATGGATTTATTCGACAAATGATATTGTTGCCCGTCGCGCAATACGACGTGGTCGTGGGGGAACACTTCGATGTCGTCCAGGGCAAAACCTTTATGCAACTCGGGCGAGACCTGAATCCGATCGGCGGCCCGGCGATTTTGTCTGGTACCTTCAGTACTCACAATAACGGCACTGCCCGGCGGATGAGGTGGATTCAAAACAGTATGGATGATATTTTGTGCTTTGCTAATTCAGGTTGTTCTATCTGTTTGAAAATCTGACTTTTTTCACTTATTTCAGAAGTTATTTACCCTATGCCGCAACTCGTTGTTTATTGTCACGGCTTCCAAAGCTCACCACAATCGGCCAAAGCTCTGGCGACCCGCCAGTATTTTCAGCAACATCATCCAAAGGTGCGTTTAGCCACACCACAATTACCTTGCTACCCGGGCGAAGCACAAGCCTACCTGACCCGATTGCTGGCGCCTTATCAGGACTGGCAACTGGGCTTTATAGGCAGTTCGCTGGGCGGGTATTTGTCTACTTGGTTGCAGCAAACCTACGGTGGACGTGCGGTGCTGATCAATCCGGCCGTGAAACCCTATGCGTTGCTGAGCGAATACCAGATGGAATTAGTCCAGCCATATACGGGCGAAATTTTCCAACTTAACGAGCAGCACATCACTGAGCTAAAAGCACTGGATACCCCAACACTGAGCGCGCCGGAAAATTTGTGGACGCTTTTGCAAACCGGAGATGAAACACTGGATTACCGGGATGCGGAACAAAAATATCAGCACGCCAAATTGACCGTTGAACAGGGCGGTGATCACAGTTTTGTTGGCTTTGAACGGCATTTGCCGGCAATTGCAGATTTTTTACTGAAATAAGCGTCATTCGTGGGGCGGACGGTTGTGTCGCAGCCCCTTTTGGCGTAAAACAAGCCCATAGGTTTTGCCCCATCACAGCACAATTACAACGATAAATTATGTCCAATTATAACGCTGATGCTATTGAAGTCTTAAACGG
Source organism: Bowmanella sp. JS7-9 (assembly GCF_004329715.1). Taxonomy (GTDB): domain Bacteria; phylum Pseudomonadota; class Gammaproteobacteria; order Enterobacterales; family Alteromonadaceae; genus Pseudobowmanella; species Pseudobowmanella zhangzhouensis. Next base: position 5,962 of record NZ_JXSY01000029.1, on the reverse strand, counting down.
CCTTGAGCCGGTCAAACGCCGTCCAGGCATGTACACTGACACTACCCGACCTAACCACTTAAGTCAGGAAGTTATTGATAACAGCGTGGATGAGGCGCTGGCGGGTCACGCGACCAATATCAAAGTGACGTTGTTTGAAGATCAGTCCATCGAGGTAATCGATGATGGACGGGGCATGCCGGTGGACATTCACCCGGAAGAAGGTATCCCGGGCGTTGAATTGATCATGACTAAACTGCACGCCGGCGGTAAGTTTTCCAATAAAAACTACCAGTTTTCCGGTGGTTTACACGGGGTGGGGATCTCGGTGGTCAATGCCCTGTCAAAACGGGTGGAGGTGACCATCCGTCGCGATGCAAACGTGTATCAGATGGCGTTTGAAAACGGCGATAAGGCCGAAGACCTGCAAATTATCGACACCTGTGGAAAACGTAACACCGGCACCCGCGTGCAATTCTGGCCAGATCCGCAGTATTTCGACTCTGCGAAATTCTCAGTCAGCAAATTATTGCACGTGCTGCGCGCCAAGGCGGTGTTGTGCCCGGGCCTGCGCATTCAGTTTGTAGACAAGGTCAACGGTACTAAGCAGGAATGGTATTTTGAAGATGGCCTGAAAGATTATTTGTTCCAGGCGGTGCAGGAATATACCTGTATCCCGGAAAAATCCCCGTTCACCGGCAGTTTTTCAGGTAATCACGAAGCGGCAGATTGGGCGGTGATGTGGTTGCCGGAAGGTGGTGAAATGGTGACGGAAAGTTACGTTAACCTTATTCCCACCGCGCAGGGTGGTACCCACGTCAATGGATTACGTCAGGGCTTATTAGAAGCCATGCGTGAATTCTGTGAGTTCAGAAACCTGATCCCCCGTGGCATCAAGCTAAGCCCGGAAGATATCTGGGATCGCTGTAGCTATGTGCTGTCGACCAAAATGCAGGATCCGCAATTTGCCGGGCAAACCAAAGAAAAACTGTCATCCCGTCAGGCGGCTGCATTTGTCTCCGGCGTGGTGAAAGATGCCTTTAGTTTATGGTTAAACGAACATACCGATGTGGCCGAAGCGCTGGCTGATATGTGTATCAGTAACGCTCAGCGTCGTATGCGACAAAGCAAAAAGGTTGAGCGTAAGAAGATTACTCAGGGTCCTGCTCTGCCGGGCAAACTGACCGATTGTTCTACTCAGGATACCAGCCGTTCTGAATTATTTTTGGTAGAAGGGGACTCGGCGGGGGGCTCTGCGAAGCAGGCGCGCGATCGTGAGTTTCAGGCCATCATGCCACTGCGCGGAAAGATTCTGAATAGTTGGGAAGTGGATTCTTCACAGGTACTCGGCTCTCAGGAAATTCACGATATTTCCGTGGCGCTGGGGATTGACCCGGATTCCACCGATATCTCTGGCTTGCGCTACGGCAAAGTATGTATTCTGGCCGATGCGGACTCGGATGGTTTGCACATTGCCACATTGCTGTGTGCATTGTTTGTGCGCCATTTCCGCACCCTGGTGGAAGCCGGTCACGTGTATGTAGCGATGCCACCGCTGTATCGTATCGATGTGGGCAAAGAAGTCTATTACGCGCTGGATGAGGACGAGAAACAGGGAATTCTGGATCGTATCGAGGCCGAGAATAAGCGCGGTAAAATTAACGTGCAGCGCTTTAAAGGTCTGGGTGAAATGAATCCGATCCAATTGCGTGAAACCACCATGGATCCCAACACCCGCCGTTTGGTACAGCTAACCATAGGTGACGAAGCCGCCACAATGGAAATGATGGATATGTTACTGTCGAAAAAGCGTGCCGGTGACCGCAAGGAGTGGTTGGAGCACAAAGGCAATATGGTTGAGTTGGGTTGATCCTGACGCATTACTAATAGCGAAAAAGCCCCGATTAATTCGGGGCTTTTTACATTTAGTTTTGACGGCCAAAATGGTTATTCTGCGCTCAGGTAGCGGCAGCTAAACATCATCAGAGTTTCATCAACGAGTTTGTTACGCTCAGGTAGTTTGGGGCAGACGTCATCGCACATCACCCGCGGCCAGAATAATGCTCCCTTTAACAGAGATCGTAATTGATCGGCAGCGTATTGCACGTCATCTGCGTTCAGTTTACCGTCGGCCTTGGCGGCTTTTAACCAGCGCTCCAGTACGGTCTCTTGCGCGTTCATTTTATCGAGCTCGCGACGCATAGCATCCGGGTGATAGAAGAAATGCCCCATGGCCACCCTTGCCAGCGCGATAAAATCATCGTCGCACAGCATATTCACTTCGGCTTCGATCAATTCGCGCAGTTGCACTCGTGGTGTAATGTTGGGGTCATAGCGCAGATCTGAGCGCAACATAAACTGTTGCCACATCTCGGCGAGAAGGCTAAGCACTAAATCTTCTTTAGTGGCGAAGTGATTATAAACGGTGCGTTTAGACACCCCAGCCAATTCGGCCAGTTTATCCATGCTGGTTGATTTTACCCCCTGTTCACGAAACGCCGTCATCGCGGCATTAAGGATGTCCTCGCGTTTCTGTTCGCTGCGGGTTTTCTTTGGATTGCTCATACATCGCCATAAGTTGTCAACCAACATATTTTTACACTGATCAGTTTACTTTTCAATAAATGACCTTAAACTACACCGTGTAGTTTACTTTTTGCTTTCAAAAAATAGCGATATCAGATTCGGCGCATGTAGTGCCAGCAACTACACTGGATTAACGCTCGTTGAGTAGAAAACTGTGATGAATGTATTTGAATTTCCTTTGAAAAAGTCAGTGCGAGCGGCGCTCGTATTGTTATCTGTTGCCACCCTGATGGCATGTCAACCGGCGTCGACTGAGAGTCAAACCGCTGCGCAACCGACTCTGGTTAAGCTGGCCACTGTGACCAATTTACAGGCCAGCAAACAATTTGAGTTTCCGTCTGAGGTGTCTGCGGTTAAAACCGTGGATGTGCGTTTCGAAGTGACAGGTCGCCTGATTGAAGAACATTTACGTGCGGGCACTCAGGTCAAAAAAGGCGATCTGCTGGCGCGCCTCGATCCCGAGCCGTTTGAGCGAAAAGTCAAAGAAGAACAAACCCGGGTGGCGCAGGCCGACCGTGAATTAGCACGGGTTAAGTCGTTAGTCAGTCAGGGCTTATTGCCCCAGTCCGCTTTGGACAGCGCACAAACCGCAGATGAGTTAGCCGTACTGGCATTGAGTAAGGCCCGTCAGGATTTAGATTACAGCCGTTTGCATGCCCCTTTTGATGGCCAGATTGCCGAGCGCCTGGTGGATAACGACAGTTACGTGCGCGCTGGCGATACCATTGCCCGTCTACAGGATAGATCGCAGATTTACTTCAATATTTATGTACCGGAACGCCTGTTTACCTTGCATGCGGGTAAGCAGCAGGTCACCGCGAAAGCGGCCATTCTGGCTCAGCCGGATACCTGGTTTGACGTGCAGTACGTGGAGCACGCAGCGCAGCCGGATCCGATTACCCAAACCTATAAAGTGGTGTTTGCGCTACCCGCAGAAAGTGGTTTCAGCGTGACCCCGGGTGCCCGTGCTGTGGTTAAAGTGAACGTCAATGATGGCCAGACGATGGCCAATAAAGTGGTGCCTTTCACCGCGTTGATGGCAGAAGGAGATGGCTTTGTGGTGTGGCGGTATGTACCGGCACGTAAACAGGTAGAAAAAGTACCGGTCAAGGTGCTAAGTATGCGTGACGGCATTGCCTTTGTTGAAGGCTCTTTAGCCGCAGATGAACAGGTTGTGGCCGCCGGGGTGAGTAAAATGCGTGACGATATCACCGTCATTCGGTTCGTCGCGGAGCGCTAAGTATGGATATCGCGAAGTACTCACTGCGCTTTCCCACCAATGTGTGGTTGATGGTGCTGATATTTATGCTCGGTGGTGTGATTGCCTTGTCGAAAATTGGCCGTCTGGAAGATCCGCCGTTTACCATTAAACAAGTCAAAGTGATTACTCAGTATCCCGGTGCCAGTGCTCATCAAGTGGAGCAGGAAGTGACCGAATTACTGGAAACCACGATTCAACAGATGTCGCAGTTGCGTAGGGTCACCTCTGTATCTGCGCCAGGTCGCTCAGATATAACCGTTGAAGTAGAGCGCAATTTCGATGGCAGCGAATTACCACAAATATGGGATGAGCTGCGTAAGCGCCTGCATGATGTGCAGGGTAATTTACCGCCAGGTACCCAGGCTCCTGTGGTGTATGACGATTTTGGTGAAGTGTTTGGTCTGTATTATGCCCTGACTGCGCCAGAATTTAGTGCCACAGAATTACGCCATTTTGCCAAGCAGATCCGTCGCGAGCTGCTGATGGTGGAAGGCGTAGCCAAAGTACAGGTCAGCGGTATTCGTCAGGAACAAATCACTGCCTATATCGATCCATATCGGCTCGCCAGCCTGGGGGTCAGCTTTCCACAAATTGCCCAGTTGTTCAGTGAGAACATCCGGCCGTTTAATGGCGGGCGGGTCGAAATTGATGGCAAGCAATTACGTGTACTGGTGGATGAGCCTTCGTCCCAGGTGGATGCGCTGGAAAATATCAGCATGGTGGTGCCGGGCACCAATCGCACCATTAAAGTCTCGGATGTAGCCACGTTAAAAGTAGAGCCTGCCGATATTCAGCCGGCCTACATGCGCCATCAGGGCAATGAGGCGGTAACGCTAGCGGTTTCCGCTCAATCAGGCGTCAACATTGTCGATGTTGGCCACAACGTGCGTGAAAAAATCGAGCAGGTGATCACGCAGTTGCCAGCCGGGATTTCGCTGGATGCGATTTATGATCAGGCCAGTATTGTCGATGAGTCAGTGGATGGATTTATCCAGAATCTGGTGATATCGGTGGCGGTGGTTGTCCTCACCCTGTGGGTGTTTATGGGCTGGCGCAGCGCCGTTGTGGTGGGAACCACCTTGCTGGTAACTGTGATGGGCACAGTATTGATTATGTGGCTGATGGAATTGCGTTTGCAGCGCATTTCGTTGGGCGCACTGGTAATTGCCATGGGCATGTTGGTGGATAACGCCATCGTCATTGCCGAAGGCATGATGATGCAGGTTAAGCGTGGAGAGCGCCCCCAGAGCGCGGCGAGTTTTATCGTCAAGCGTACGCAATGGCCGCTGCTGGGGGCCACCATTATCGGTATTGCGGCGTTCTCAGGGATTGGCCTGTCAGATGACGCGACCGGTGAATTCCTCTACTCGCTGTTTGCTGTGGTAATGATTTCACTGCTGCTCAGTTGGGTGCTGGCAATAACCCTGGTACCGATTCTGGGTAAATGGCTATATCGTCCGGATGACGGTGCCACAGGTGAAGAAATTGTGTCGCCATTTCAACACAAATTTATCGGTGTATTGCGCGGAATATTAAAAGTACGCTGGGTTGCCCTGGCTGGTTTGCTGATTGTCACCGTGATTGCCTATGGCAGTTTTGGCATGGTCAAACAGGGATTCTTTCCACCGTCTAATGCGCCTCTGTTTTACATCCATTATTGGGGACCGCAGGATACCGATATCCGCGCCACCGAGCAGGCCGTGCGCGAGCTTGAGCAAACTGTGCTCGGCAAGGACGGCGTGATTGCAGTGAGCAGCTTTATTGGTCGCGGTGCCGATCGATTTACCCTGACGTATGCGCCGCAACAAGCCAATGAAAGTTACGCGCTGATGCTGGTGCGGGTGACCGACAAGGCATTAATCGATGATTTGATTGCGGCACTGCGTACTGAACTGCCACAGCAGGATCAAAACGCTGAGTTTTATCTGCAACGTCTGCAATTTGGCCCGGGCGTGGGTGCCAAGATCGGTATCCGCTTCTCTGGCCCGGATGGTGAGGTACTGCGCCAGCTAGCGGCACAAGCGATGGATACGCTGCGCGCAGATGGCAAACTACAGGATATTCGGCATGACTGGCGTGAGCCGGGTCTGACCCTGAATACCGAGTTTGATGAAGTGGCCGCCGGTACGGCGGGGG
>NZ_JXSY01000003.1 GCF_004329715.1 Bowmanella sp. JS7-9 | reverse complement strand
CAGCAAAGCCACGTCCGGACTCACCTGCGCGGGCAGCTTCAATCGCCGCATTGAGTGCCAGCAAATTGGTTTGTTCAGCAATGCCGTTTATGACATTGACAATATTGCCAATGTCATCTGAGTTTTGCTGCAAACTACCAATAATGGTCGCAGCATTTTCTGCCGCCGTTAACATGGCTTGGCCAGACTGCACGTTATTCTCAAACATACTTTGTCCCAGATCCGTGCGCTTACGAGCATCAACAATAGTGTGGTTGGCGTACTCGATGGCATTTCCAATATCCTGACCCTGTGAGTCCATACTGGCCATGTTATCAGTGAGGGTGCCGGTTTGTTTGGCTTGCTGACTCAGTGTGGATTGCATTGAATTGAAATCGCTGAACAAGCGACTTAGCTGCGTATCCAATTCGCGAGTTTGGTGACGCAGATGACCAATGATGCCACCCAGTTCCCGTTGAATAAGATTGAAGTTGCCCGCCAAGGTACCGAGTTGATCACGCTTGCTGACATCAAGAGTGACACTCAAATCGCCGCGCGCAATGCGGGTCGATGCGATGGTTAACTCATTCAACGGCACTAAAATGCTGCGTGAAAAATACCAGGCGAACAAAGCGATACCAGCAAGCATCGCAACAAGCATGATTGCGGTACTGGTTGTTCTGGCATTGCTGGCGCTTTGTGTCAGCCCTTGGCTAACACTTAATACATATTCTGTCACCGCATTTGCTGCATTGGTAAGGTGTTCGGTAGGTGCCCGGTCTATCCCTTTCACGGCTTTATCCGCGCTGGGGATATCAAATTGTGACTCGATATAGGCCTGATAGCCTCGTTTATAGGCAGCGATCATGGGTGGGTAGCTGCTGGCGAAAGCTTTTAACTCAGACAAGCCAGGTTGATCCGCCGGTAGTACATTGAGTAAATGGGTATAGCGTTTGGTGATCTGGTCGGCTTTTTCGTTGAATTTTGCCCAGTATTTCTCGCGCTGATCCTGCTTAGCGCCGCGAATAAGAGTATTTTTCCACTCCTGCACCTGAATTTTAAAATCGACGTTCATGGCTGAGATTTCCGCCATGGCAGTGACATCGTGGCTGGCCATATGATTGTAATCTTCAATTACCTGATCAAATGCACTGAACCCGCGCACTACTGCGAGTAAAATTAAGCTAAAGGCAATGGCAATAAGCAGTAAAAATTTATTGCGCAGGTTTTGTTGGAATCTGGACAGCATTTCACGCACCAACGTTAAAATTCGGGGCGGAAATTATGCCCAGTATTCAGTGACAGTTATGTGACAGACCGAGAATAATTGGCACGCAGCTTTAATTTAACGGCGCTTTTCAATATAGTGCCGATTCATGCAACACACAGAGTCTAAAAGCATAATATGGGCCGGGTAATGTTAGATGTACAGGGACATACCCTGTCGGAAGAAGAGCGCGATATGCTCGACCATCCTATGGTCGGTGGCGTCATTTTATTTACCCGCAATTACGACAACCTCAATCAATTGCGTGATCTGGTTCGCGAACTGCGTGAGGCAGCCAGACAATCGTTGGTGATTGCAGTTGATCATGAAGGGGGCAGGGTACAACGCTTTCGTCATGGTTTTAGTCGTTTGCCCGCCATGGGCAGTATTCTCGAGCGTTGCAATCATAGTCTCGGCAGTGCGCAAAAATCCGCAACTGAACTAGGCTGGCTGATGGCGGCGGAATTACGCGCCATGGATATCGACCTGAGTTTTGCGCCGGTTCTGGATATGCACGGGATCTCTGATGTGATTGGTGATCGCGCCTTTCATTCCGACGGCGATGTCATTGTGCATTTGGCTGCGGCGTTTATTCACGGCATGCAGGACGCAAATATGGCGTCGTGTGGGAAACATTTTCCCGGTCATGGCAATGTCAAAGAAGACTCTCATGTGGCGATCCCACGCGATCTGCGCAGCAAAGATGAAATCTTCAACAAAGATATGGCTGTCTTTACCCGTTTGCACCAGATGCGTTTATTGGATGCACTGATGCCGGCGCATGTGATTTATCCCGCGGTTGATGCACAGCCCGCAGGTTTTTCAAAAATCTGGATTGAACAGGTGTTACGTCAGCAACTGGGTTTTGCCGGGGTGGTTTTTTCCGATGATCTCTCTATGCAAGGCGCGGCTGTAGCTGGCGATTATGCTGAGCGGGCGGAAGCGGCGATTAATGCGGGCTGTGATGTTGCGTTGATTTGCAATAACCCGCAAGGCGCCATGCAGATTTTAGACAATGCCAATATCGGCTCCCCTACATTACCCATGCGTACCTTAAAACGACCTGCCACATTAACCTGGCGAGAATTACAGCAAAGTGACCGCTGGCAATACAGCCAGCGGCTGTTGGATTGACCTACAGGTTAAAGCGTTTTACCTCACGATTCAGGTGTGCGGCGATATCCAGTAGTTGCCGTGCAGAGTTGGACACTGACTGGCTTTGCTCCTTAGCCGTGGCAGAGCCGTCGTGAATTTGAGTCAGGCGCCGCGCTATATCATCACTGACCTGGGTCTGTTGTTCGGAAGCGGTGGCGATAGACATATTCATTTCGCTGATATTGGCTACCAATGTCTGCACCTCGTGCAATATCTCGCCAACCTTATTTGATGCGGTTACTGCTTCGCCGGCACTTTGTTCGCTGGATTTGATCGAGTTGCTTACGCTTGCCGATACGGTCTGTAGAGTGGCGATTTTGTTTTGGATTTCTGTGGTACTTTCCTGTGTGCGCTGCGCCAGCGTTCTGACTTCATCTGCTACTACGGCAAAACCGCGGCCCTGATCGCCAGCGCGGGCGGCTTCGATAGCGGCATTGAGCGCTAACAGATTAGTTTGTTCGGCAATGGTATTGATCACATCCAGTATCGCTGACATATCGCCCACCGAGCCGGCTAATTCATCAATAGCCTGGGTAGACTGACGCAAGGCGGACGACACTTTTTGTACCGATTGAATACTCTGCTGCACAATGTTCACGCCGTTTCTGGCGATGCTATCGGTTTGCCCGGCGGACTGAGCGGCGGTATTGCAGTTTTGGGCTACTTCCTTCACCGCTGTGGCGTTTTCATACACGGAACTGGAGATGATCTCTAACGCCTGATTTTGTTGTTCGTTTAGTCTGGCACTGTGCTCTGCAACCTGATTCAACTGACTGGCAGCATGGGTGGCACCATCGGCTTGCTGTTGAATGGCATGCAGCACGTCGGACAGACGTTTGACCATTTGATTAAATGCCCGCGCAACCGCAGCGAATTCATCGCTACCCTGATCGCTGAGTTTTTCACGTAAATTGCCCTCGGCGATCTTACTGGTTTTCTCAATCAGTACATCGGTGGAGTGGATCACGCGCTTTTCCAGCCAGAAATACACAGCCACGAGTAACAAGATTATGAATACCACTGCCAGAATACTGAAAATACTGATGGAGGCAGCGCTGTCCTGATAGCCCTCCAGGGTAGACTGTGCCCGTTGCTCGATAGTCTGAATGAACGTACCGACCGGGCTCAGGGTGCGTTTCGCATCAGCCACATACGCGGTATTGGTGACTTTATCTACTGCCTGTAACCACTGCTGTTGCTCGGCCGCGCTCAACTGTGCCGGAGATTTGTCGGCAAACGGAGCAATCAGGGCGAACGCCGCTTCCTCGGTTTTAACCAGTGCCAGTGATACATCAACGGACTGTTTCAACGAACTTAATTCATCTTCCTGCACACCGGCCTGCCGTAATCTGTCCAGGTAAGAAATCTTGCGACCATCGGGACCGGCTTCAGTGCCTTCAATTTGCCCGACTAGCTTTTCATAGGCGCGCAGATACTGCTCATCCAGGGTGGCGATATAGTGCCGGGCCAGTTGGGTGAGCATTAACGAGTCACTCTCGGCCTGTTTTGCCAGATGGCTTACGCTATAGCGATAATCGGCGGCCTCATAGGTCTTTTGCAGATTACTTTTCAGCATCAAAACAATGATCAGCAACAGTACCGATACACTGATAATGACCAGAAATGCACCACGCAGTAACCGTTTGATTGTCATTAAGAATCTCTCTCGTGTGAACAACAGCAGAGCAGTAGTTATAGACGAGAGAACAGGTTTTTTGCCAAAGGGGAAAGCGTAAACCGGCGGTATTTTTATAAATTGATATCGGCGCGGCCAGCTTGCAGATTAAGCCAGCGTGCCAGCACAAAAAAGTAGTCCGATAAACGGTTAAGGTAAGCCGGTACGACCGCTGGAACAGGATAGTCTTCTAATAAGCTGACCAGTTCACGCTCGGCGCGGCGGGTAACGGTGCGGCACACATGAGCCTGCGCAGCTTGTATACAGCCGCCGGGCAGAATAAAACTGCGCTGCGGTTCAAGCTGCTCACTTAATTGGTCAATGGCATGTTCCAGCGCAAGCACATCCTGATCAGATAAGGCGGTGGTGGCCGATATGGCAAAGCCAATCTGAAATAAATGGCGCTGAATATCGGTTAACAGGCTTACGGGTGTTTCCAACTGCGCCTGCAACAGGCCGATATGACTGTTGAGCTCATCCAACGTGCCGTAACAGGCCAACTCCGCGCTATCTTTGCGCACCTTTATCGGCGTGTCGGCATAAATGCGGGTATCACCCAGATCGCCTTTTTTGGTGTAGATCTTCACTGGCTTAGCTCCGCATCAGATTCTGGCATTGCCGGCATACGATAGCGGCGAATTTGTACCACCAGACCAAAGTAAGGGTGATCAAAGTAGTGTACTTGCGTGCTGATTACGCGGCGTAGCTGATTAAACGGAAAGGCCTGTAAAAACAGATTGGGCGTATAAGGGCCATCTGTCTGAGTCAGATCCGGTGCGCCGTCTAGCATAACCGGTTCGCGATAGTTAAACGCGCTGTCGATATGCAGGTAGGGGACGCGGTTTACATACTGCAGATAGACTTTCAGTAACCCATCCAATTCCCATACCTGGGCGGGTAACTGGCCGACAAATTTTTGTTTAACGATGGCTTCCTGCTTTTCCAAAATGGCTGGCAGGGTCTCATTGGCCAGTGCCTGTTCTACCTGGCTGACAATATCCATGCTGCTATCTGAGCGCAGAGACTGCTGATAGGCGGCCTGCATGGCTTCGTAAACACTGGGATCCGCATCCGGCCACACCGGGAAGAAGCCTAACTGACGCTCTGCTGGTGCGGGGCGCAGCATATTGCCCCAATAATCGAACTGCGAGGTGAAATTCGTGCCGGCAAATAAACGTACGGGTGTGGCGTTATTTTTGCCAAATACCACTGGTTGGCGCCAGGCCAGGTGCAGCATGGGTTGCATGTTGCGACGGCGTTGAATCTGGCGATAGATATCGTTCAGGCCAAATTCACTGGCGGGAAGCAAATGGAAGCCGACCGGATAGGTCGCACCAATACCCTCGATGATGCCATCTAACGTTGCGGGCAGAGGTAGCTGCGACCGGCGGAATGGCGTTTGACTGTCATCCTGACAATCCAGACGCAGGGCGTTTTGCCAGTCGTAGTGAGTGAACCACCAGGGCCGCGCTGGCCCTGCTACTTCGCTAACTTCATACAGCCCATCGTTGTAATAGGGTAAGTCGGTAACTTCGCCTGTTTGCTGGACAGATGCCTGAAACTGGTCGATGGCAGCTGGCAATTGCTGGTACTCAGCGGTTTGCGACAACGTATTCTGGGTACTGACAACCTGTAACCGGTCGACATTCACAGGAGTAAACAAAGATGCAGGCTGCGCGCGCTGACAATTGGGCAATGCCTGAGCCAGAGGGGACAAATCCGGCTGCAGATGATCGCGCAACAGATCGTTAGCCTTGCTGATATCTATCGGATTGATGACGGCATCAAACTTTTCATGCACTTGTTTGGCATCCTGTTTAAACAGAATGACTTCTACATCAAACCACCAGTCCTGCTCAGGCTCAGCAGCAAATGCTGCGCTACTGAATAACGCGGTAAGACACAGGGAGGCGTGCAGTTTTTTCATCAACGTACCTGTAAATGTTCAGAAAAATCAGTCAGTAAGCTTTGCACCAGTTTAACACGTTGCTTACTGTCGTCTGCATCTATTGTGAAGCGAAGTTTATCCGGGCCTTCCAACTTATAATATTTGTGCTGAGTTTGGATCAAACGAATCAGGTAGCCCGGGTCTACTTTGGTATGCGGGCTAAATTCAATCACCCCACCACGGGCATTGGCTTCAATCTTATTAATACCCAGGTTGGCGGCAATAAGCTTAAGTTCTGCGATCTGCATCAGGAAGCGGGCGGCATCCGGCAGCAAACCAAATCGGTCGATAAGCTCAACTGAGATATTATCCAGCTCGTCTTTGTCCTTGGCGGAGGCGATCTTTTTATACAGCGACAAGCGGGTATTCACATCGGCAATATAGGTCTCCGGCAGCAGCGCCGGCACACGCAGATCAATTTCGGTCTGAGTTGCGAGCAGGTTTTCCAACGACGGCTCTTTGCCTTCTTTCAGCGCTTTGACCGCGTTTTCCAGCATATCCATATACAGGGAGAAACCCACCGCGGCGATTTGACCCGACTGTTCATCACCCAGCAACTCACCGGCACCACGAATTTCTAAATCATGGGTGGCGAGGGTAAAGCCGCTACCCAGATCTTCGGCGCCGGCAATAGCATCCAGACGTTTCTGTGCATCTTTGGTGATGAGTTTAGGATTGGGGATCAACAAATAGGCATACGCCTGATGGTGCGAACGACCGACCCGGCCTCGCAGCTGGTGCAGTTGTGCCAGCCCCAAGTGATCGGCTCTGTCCATAATAATGGTGTTGGCGCTGGGGACGTCGATACCGGTCTCAATAATGGTGGTACACACCAGTACGTTAAAGCGCTGGTGGTAGAAGTCTGACATCACCCGCTCCAGCTCTTTTTCACGCATTTGGCCGTGGCCAATGCCGATGCGCGCCTCTGGCACCCATTCTGCTAATTCAGCGGCACATTTTTCAATGCTGTCCACTTCATTGTGCAGAAAATACACCTGCCCACCACGCAAAATTTCGCGCATGATGGCTTCTCGGACCAACATCTTTTCCCGTTGCGCCACAAACGTTTTGATCGCCATTCGCTTGGCAGGAGGCGTGGCGATAATGGATAAGTCCCGCATACCAGAAAAGGCCATATTCAACGTACGCGGAATGGGTGTGGCGGTAAGGGTGAGAATGTCCACTTCTGCGCGCAGGGCTTTGAACTGATCTTTTTGACGGACCCCAAAACGGTGTTCTTCATCAATAATAACCAGGCCCAAGTTGGCGAATTTCACATCCTTTTGCAGTAATTTGTGGGTGCCAACCACTATATCTACTTTACCGTCTGCCAGTGCCTGCATGGTGCCACTTTGTTCTTTGCCGGTTTTAAAACGACTCATGACTTCAATACGAAACGGCCAGTTGGCAAAACGATCGCGGAAATTTTCGAAATGTTGCTGTGCCAGCAAGGTGGTGGGTACCAGTACTGCCACTTGTTTGCCGGCGTGCGCCGCAATAAACGCAGCGCGCATCGCCACTTCGGTTTTTCCGAAACCAACGTCACCGCACACCAGGCGATCCATCGCACCGGGACTGCCCATATCGTTGATCACCGCGTTAATTGCCTGTTCCTGATCCGGCGTTTCCTCAAAAGGGAAGCTATCGGCGAACTGACGGTAATCCTGCCAGTCGATAGGGTGGGCAAAACCCGGCTTGGCAGCACGGCGTGCATAGATATCCAACAACTGGGCGGCCACATCTCGGACTTTTTCTGCCGCTTTTTTGCGCGCGCGGGCCCAGGCATCGGAGCCTAACGTGTGTACCGGAGCATGCTCGTCATCACCGCCGCTATAACGGCTTATCAGATGCAATGATGCTACTGGCACATACAGTTTGGCGCCTTTGGCATATTCAATCGTCAGGTATTCTGTGGTGATGCCACCGGCATCCAGTGTCTGCAAGCCAATGTAACGCCCTACGCCATGCTCGATATGCACCACAGGCTGACCGATAGATAATTCAGCCAGGTTTCGAATAATGGCATTTTCGTCAGTCGCCTGCGTTTTCGTTCGCCGGCGACGCTGGCTTATTTTGTGGCCGAGCAACTCAGTTTCAGTGACAAATGCCAGCTTCGTGCCGGGCAGCAGGAAACTATGTTCTGCCCAGCCAATGGTGATGCCTAGTGGTGTGTCACCCTGCAAAAAACGGGTTAAATCATCAGTTGGCGAGGGATGTATACCGGCTTTACCCAGCAGTTCCAACAAGGTCTCGCGTCGTCCGGCCGTTTCGGCGCTAAACAACACGCGAACTCCCTGTTGTTGCCAGTCTTTAACCGCTTGCTTGAGCGAGGCCGTTGGGGATTTTAATTCAGGCTTAACCGCGATATCGCCGATGGGAGCCGTATCGAAATTAAATCGCCCGGCACGGGGTTCGATAAAGGCGCTGTTAACACTGATACGCGGCCATTTTTTAAAGTGACTGAACGCCTCGTCTTCGCGCAGAAATATCTCCGCGGGCGGCAGCAATGGCCGCAGGGGATCGTAGCGGCGCTGTTCATAGCGTTCGGTTAAATCAGCCCAGTAAAACTCAATCGCGGGTTTTAGGTCGCCCAATCCCACCAACAGGGTATCGGGGTGCAAATAATCAAACAGCGTGGCGGTTTGCGGGAAAAACAGTGGCAGATAATATTCGATTCCACCTGGCATCAGGCCCTTGGAGACCTGATACAACACGCTATCTTTGCTGTTATTTGCGTCAAAACGACTCAGATATTGTTGGCGAAACAGATCTAACGCGGCTTTATCGGTGGGAAACTCATGTGCAGGGAGCAGGCGGACTTCACTGATTGCCTCGCCGCTGCGCTGGCTTTCCGGATCAAACAGGCGCAGATTCTCTATTTCATCATCAAATAAATCGATACGGATTGGCTGGCGACTGCCCATCGGAAATAAGTCGACAATGCTGCCTCGGATGGCGAATTCGCCATGGCTCAACACCTGATTTACCGCATAGTACCCCGCCCGTTGCAGATTGCTGCGAAACTGCTCGATATCCAGTCGATCGCCTTGTTTCAATAACAGCAGATACTGCCCAAGGTAACTGACTGGTGCCAGACGCATCAGTAAGGTGCTGATTGGCACAATGGTGATGGCGGTTTGCGGTTGAGTCAGGTAATACAGGGTTTCCAGACGCTGGGAAATAATATCCTGGTGTGGCGAAAAAGTATCGTAGGGCAGGGTTTCCCAATCCGGAAAGACATGCACGCTGATATCGCGCGGGCGTACAAAAAACTGCAGTTCCTGCTCAAGTTTTAACGCCGATGGGGTATCGGCAGTCACCAGCAACATGCCTTTACTATGTTGCTTCTGTGCCGCTGCCAGCGCCATAGCTAAGCTACTGCCGTGCAGGTTTCCCCAATGGATATGGTCGCCCTGGCCTTTGGGCAGAGCGGGATTGGTTATTTCTGTTGTCATAGGTTTTAGGCGTTTTCACCGTTTTGGCGGCGCTCAGCGGCGCGCGCTTTCAGTTGTTTACTCTGTAAATGCAGGCTGGCTTTCACCAGTAAATCCTGGTCTTCTTCGCGAATATGGCGGTAAATCAGGGTGATATGGTGAATATCGTCTTTCGCTTCACAACCAATCACCTCCGCCAGACAATACACAGCTGCGGCTTCATCAGTCAGGAATAATTTGAGCTCTCCGGTACGGCCAATCTCCATGGCACGATCACTTTTTAGTACTACACCACCACCGCCAAAGGACTCGGTCGTAAACCGCGCGCTATCGTCATCCTGCTGGTGCAGCACAAATGACATGATCAAATCGATTTTACGGGATTGGTGATTGAGAAAATCCATCAATTGCTGAGCGTGTTCACCCAGCGCGCGCAGTGGGCGCAGCGCGTTGAGTTCCAGACTGGCCACTTCAGTCGCAACCTTGAAAGCATATGGCATGTTAGCGACAAACGACTGGTAATCGGGTAACGGACGGTCGGCCGGCCATAAGGTGAAATTGGCGCTTATCCCATGTTGAATACTGAAGAATTCATTGAACTGTTGTTGTTTTTGTTCGAGGCTTAAATTTTCCATACTTGCCGATTACCTGATTGACGCTGGCTTGTTTGTGCTGGCTGCTAACAGTATTATCCGTGGCATAATCATAAGGGAACATTGCCGCGAAGTCGCGGGCAAATGTCCACACCAGGGACCAAAAGCAGATCCATGATGATTCAACCTGCCTGTGCATATATCGGCCTTCGTTATGCCCGCGCCAGCAAATCCAATCATTTTATTGCCTTTATTAACTTTTTCTCGGTGGTTGGCATCATGCTGGGCATTGCCGCGCTGATTACCGTGTCGTCGGTGATGAACGGCTTTGAAGAACAGTTAAAACAACGAATTCTGGGCTTGCAGGCGCAATTGGTTGTCGATACGCGTAACCTTTCTGAAGGGCAAAAACAGGCGATTTCGCTTATCCCTGAGGTGAGTGCCGTCAGTGCTTATGTCGAGACGGAAGGCCTGATTCAAAGCCCCCGTGGCTTGCAGGGTGTTCAATTACAGGGCATTGACCCGGACGTCATGCAGCAGGCATCTATTCTGCATGAGCATTTGTTGTATGGCCGCTTGAACAATCTTGCCGCGGGTGAATATGGGGTCATTATCGGCTACCCACTGGCACGCGAGTTAGGCGTTCAACCGGGTAATAAAATCCGCATAGTATTGGGCGGCGCCACATTACATACGCCGTTTGGTCCGATGCCGGCGCAGCGTTTATTCACTGTAGTTGGCGTTTATTCGCTCAGTTCAGAGCTGGATGGCCGCGTGGTCATGACCCACGTAGATGACTTGACCCGGGTATTGCGTAAAAAGCCCGCGGATTTGCAACAAAGCCGCTTATTTCTGCACGATGCGTTTGCCTGGCATGAGGTCAGCCAACAAATAAAGCATATTACCGACGCTCCCCAACGCAACTGGCGTGAACAGCAGGGCAAGTTATTCGATGCCGTTAAAATGGAAAAAAACATGATGAGCCTGATGTTGATGCTGATTGTGTTAGTGGCGGCGTTTAACATCGTTTCGGCACTTGCCATGGTGGTCACTGAAAAGCACAGCGATATCGCGATTTTGCAAACTCAGGGCATGTCACCGGCGGGTATTACACAGATATTTCTCATTAATGGTTTATATAACGGCGTTAAGGGCACTGCGCTGGGGTTGTTGGTTGGCTTGTTGCTGGCCTGGCAACTCAATACCTTGCTTGGCATGTTAGGTGTGCATCTTGCGCTACCTGATGATCAGGGATTACCAGTGGTGATTGAACCCTTACAGATTGTTGTGATTATCGGGGCAGCCTTGCTGATGAGTCTGTTGGCCAGTTTGTATCCGGCGCGCCGCGCGGCGCGTGTTCTGCCTGCCCAGGCCTTACGTTACGAGTAGGAAAAATGAGTTTATTACGTTGTATCGATGTATCGAAAAGCTACCAGGACGCGGATAAGCATGTTCAGGTGTTAAAGCAGGTTAATCTGTCTATCGAAAAAGGCCAGCAGGTAGCGATTTTGGGTACATCCGGCTCGGGTAAAAGTACCTTGCTGCATATTTTGGGGGCACTGGACAAGCCTAGCAGTGGTCAGGTTATTTTCGATGAACAGGATATTTTTGGTTATTCACGCCAGCAGCAGGCCGCTTTTCGTAATCAGTCGTTAGGGTTTGTGTACCAGTTTCACCATTTACTGCCAGAGTTTTCTGCGCTGGAAAATGTCGCGATGCCGCTGTTGATCGGCGGTGAGTCTCAAAGCAAAGCGAAACAAGCTGCGGCCAATATGCTCGAGCGGGTGGGGCTGGGCAGCCGGGTTGAGCATAAACCCAGCCAGTTATCCGGCGGTGAACGACAGCGTGTGGCTATTGCAAGGGCACTGATCAATCAGCCCAAACTGGTGCTCGCCGATGAACCCACCGGGAACCTGGATGAAGACACCGGAGAAGGGATTTTTCAGCTGTTAGGTGAGCTGAAAACCCAACTGGATACCGCGTTTGTGGTGGTGACCCATGACCGGGCACTGGCGGCGCGCATGGATAAAACCTTTCAGTTGCATCATGGTGTACTGGAGCAGGTATGCCGTTAAGCACGTTACTCGCCTGGCGTTTGGCAAGAGGCAAACGGCAAAATGGTTTAACGGCGTTTATGTCCGCGTCTTCGACCATTGGGATTGCCATTGGCTGTTTCGCATTGATCGTTATCCTGTCGGTGATGAATGGGTTTGAGCGCGAACTGCGTAATAATCTGCTTGCCGTGATCCCCCATGGCGAATTTACCGCCGTACAGGACGCCGGATTAGCAGATTGGCAAGCCACTATGGCGTCGATGTTAAAGGATCCTGCGGTAACCTTTATGCAACCGGTTATCAAGGTTACCGGCTTGTTGCAACAGGCGAATCAGTTGAAGGCAGTGCAAATCCAGGCGGTCTCTGCGCCACTGGCGAAAGACAGTCCCTCACTGGCTGGGCATGATTTACAAGCATGGCCTGCGTTCGCTGCAAACCCTCACAGTATTTTGCTGGGGGAAAGTCTCAAACAAACATTGGACGTCAAAGCGGGAGACAGTCTGCAGTTGTTGTTACCACAGGTTGCTGACGATGGACGTTTTCTGGCGCCCAAATCCGTGTGGCTGACTGTGGCCGGGTCGATTTCGCTCAACAGTCAGGTGGATGCGCATCTTGCCATGATGCATTTGGACTACGCTGCTGAGTTACTGGCAATCAGTGAGGGCGTAAAGGGCCTGCAGCTGTATTTTAGCGATCCGTTTGATGCGCCGCGCAAGGTGCGTGAAATCGGCAATCAAATGCACCAGATGGTGTATATGTCGGATTGGACCCGCACTCAGGGTGACCTGTATCAGGATATTCTGTTAGTTCGTCAGGTGGTGTATGTGGTGTTAACCCTGGTGATTGCCGTGGCCTGTTTTAATATTGTGTCGGCACAGATTATGGCCGTGTCGGATAAACAGGCGGAAATAGCCATGTTGATGACCATGGGCGCGGGGCAGGGCTTGATTATGCGCACGTTTGTCTATCAGGGCCTGATTAACGGTGCTATCGGGACTTTATTAGGCGCGGGTTTTGGCGCCGTATTAAGCTTATATCTCAGTGATGTGGCGCGTTGGTTTGAAAAGATCAGTGGTACCCGTCTGTTGTCCGGCGATGTGTATTTTATTGATTTTTTGCCGAGTCAGTTACAACTTGCTGATGTCATCGTGACGGTAATCATTGCGCTATTACTGACCTTATTGGCAACCTTATATCCCGCAGTGCGGGCGGCGCGACTGAATCCGACTGAGGTGTTAGGCCACTAATTCGTGGCCATCGACTCATGCCTGTTTGCTGGCAATACGGCGGGCTTTTCGTTGCTGCCAGGCCCGCGCAACGGAAAAACGCCACAGCAGGCGCATGCCGAAATAACCCAGTAACCCAAATACCACGCCGCAGACAAAACATCCCAGTAAAAACGCCGGACCGATACTTTCCAGACTTTCAATCACCCATGCCCAGCTGGCTTCAAACGCAAACTCCTGCACTGGTGCACCGATGATCCAGGTGCCCACCAGATAAGCGAAATAAAATACGGGTGGCATGGTAATGGGGTTAGTTAACCACACAGTGGCGACAGACAATGGCAGATTTACCCGCAGTGGAATGGCTAATGCTGCTGCCAACCACATCTGAAACGGTACCGGCCAGAAGGCAAAAAACAACCCAATACCAAATGCGCCTGCCGCGCTGCGACGATTTAAATGCCAAAGGTTCGCATCATGTAACAAAGTGCCAAAAAGGCTAATAAAGCGATTTTGTTTAATACTGTGATGGTCGGGCAAATAGCGTTTTATGAATTTTTTAGGCATAGCGTACAACAGGGACTCGTCTTTCCATGGTTTTGGGACAAATAGGTTTTTTGCTTGGAGCGTTTAGTTCGCTGTGGTGGACCTATCTACCCCCTGTCTGGTTGACAATCATACTCACAATCCTCGCACTTGGCTGTCTTTTTAGCAGAAAATTACTGTTGTTTGCCGGATTTTTGTTCGCCGTGCTGTGGTATACGCTCGCAGGCTACCAGCGTCTTGGGTGGCAATTGCCCGCCACTCTGGTGAGCACGGATATACTGGTTAGCGCTGAAGTTATCAGTCTGATGCCTGTGGGTGAACAGGCGCCGTTGAATGCGCAATTGTTGTCAATCAATGGCGACAGGTTAGCTACACCAATTAAAGTCAGGCTCAGTAATTATGATACTGACATCCTGATGCAGCAGGGGCAGCGCTGGCAATGGGTGGTGCGGTTGAAACCCATTCATGGGCTGGCTAATGAAGGCGGATTTCGCTATCAGCAGTGGATGTTCAGTGAGGGTATCCGCGCCCGTGGTTACATACGGGTGCATCAGGACAATCGCTTGCTGGATGATCATATTACCTTGCGCCAGCGGCTGCTCAACAGTCTGGAAATCGCACAGCTGCCATCATTCCGCTGGATTGCAGCACTGACGCTAGGCTATCGCGGTGCGCTAGAGCAGGCAGACTGGCAAATGTTACAACGCAGCGGGCTGGCACATCTGGTGGCAATCTCTGGATTGCATCTGGGCTTTGTCGGTGTGATGAGTTATGCGGTGCTGGCTTGGCTGTTTTCCCTGCTAGGCAAACAAACCATCAATGCCCATCGATTGGCCTGGTTTATCTCGCCACTGTTTGTCGCGTTATACAGCGCATTGGCAGGATTTTCATTACCAACATTGCGCGCCTTGATCGCGTACTGCCTTATCGTTCTGATGATGGCATCCAGACGATACCGAACTCCCGCGGCTGCATTTCTTACGGTGGTAGTGATTTTATTATTGGTGTCGCCACTTTCGATTTATACCGCCAGTTTCTGGCTGAGTTTTTCAGCTGTGAGCGCCTTGCTGCTTATCCATTGGCGCTGGCCGTTTAATAACTCACCACTTATGCAGTTTGTGGGATTACAGGTTCTGTTAACGCTACTGATGTTACCTGTCGTGGGGTGGCAATTTGGTATCTTAAGCCCGCTGAGTATTGGGTTTAATTTGCTTGCGATCCCGATTGTTATGCTGTTGTTAGTGCCGGGTTTATTGTGTGCTGTATTGATCTGGTTGGTGTTACCAGCGACAGGGATCACAATGTTTAGCATGCTCGATGCTGTCATTACCCTACTTATAAAGGGATTGTCAGCGTTAGACACGTTATTTGCAGAAGGCGCTATCCGGTTAACGTTACCCTGGCAAAGCTGGCTGTATCTTTTGGCGATGACGCTGTTGGTTATCATACCGACATTTCGTTGGCGTAGTGGCCTGATTGGTTTGTGTTTTATTTCCATGGTGTTACATGGATTGTCTTCGTTTTTCGACACCCGCCAGCACTGGCAGTTGACGGTGCTGGATAGTGGGCAGGGCATGGCTGTAGTGCTGATGAGGAATAAACACGCCATTTTGTATGACGTAGGCGCAAGTTATTCAGACGAATTTGATATTGCTGACAGTGTCTTGCTGCCTTTTTTACGCCACCACGGTGTACGCCAAATCGATTATCTGTTTATTTCTCACATGGATAACGACCACGCTGGCGCGTTACCCGCGTTGCTCGCATCTGAATTTAAGGTGCCGCAGATTATTACCAGTCAAAATGGTTGTGATAGTTCACTAAGCCTCAAGTGGCAGGGATTACATCTGCGCGGCTTGTGGCCGCCCACGCCGGCTAGCAGTCTGCAAAGTGGCGAAAACCGTTATTCCTGTGTATTGATGCTGCAAGATAGTGCTTATCGAATTCTATTGACCGGCGACATTGATAAGGTTGCAGAGCGATATTTGGCTGACAGTGGGGTGGATTTACGTGCCAATGTACTGGTTGCGCCGCATCATGGCAGTAAAACTTCTTCGACACAGGCATTTGTGGAAGCGATAAGCCCGCAACATGTGATTTTCAGCAGTGGCTTTTTAAATCGTTGGCAGCATCCTCATGCGCAGGTGATGTTGCGCTATGCTGGGAATGATGCTCGTATTCATCGTACTGATTTGCATGGCCAAATTAGTGTATATGTCGAAGAAGGCGACATACAGGTACGTCGTTTTCGTGAATCGGGGTTTCCTTATTGGTATGCCAACAGCCAATAATATCTTATTGATAGTTGGGTAATTTCTGTTTGGCAGGTACAATTGCCCGAGAATGAAAAGAGCACGTTCCGCGGAATTATCAGTTTTGCACACCTCAAATACTCAACCGACACCATCGGTATTTCGTCGTTTTCGCCATTATTTGCGAGACTTCAAGCTGGCGTTTTTGTTCGCAGCCATTGGCATGATTGGCTACTCCAGTCTGGATGTGCTGGTTATTTCACAACTGGAGCCACTGATCGACAAAAGCCTCGGTGGTGGTGATTACCAGTTTCTGCGCATGGCAGCGTATCTGATTGTGCCTATTTTTATCTTGCGTGGCGTCTTTAACTTTATTGGTAGCTATACACTACAATGGATTGGAACCAGCGTGGTGATGCGCATGCGTCAGCATCTGTTCAATCATTATATGTATTTGCCAGTCAGCTTTTTTGACCAACACTCATCGGGTGCGCTGATCTCGAAGGTTATCTATGACACCGAGCAGGTAGCGAACGCAGCGGGCAAAGCGCTGGCCATTTTGGTCAGAGAAGGTGCACTGGTCATCGGTTTGCTGGTAATGATGTTCTGGAAATCCTGGCAACTATCACTGGTGTTTTTGCTGATTGGCCCACTGGTCGCCGTGGTGGTCTCTGTGGTCAGTAAACGATTCAGAAAAGTCAGTCGTAATATTCAGCAGGCGATGGGGACGCTCACCACAGGCGTTGAGCAAGCTGTTAAAGGACACAAAGTGGTGCTGATGTTCGGCGGTCAGGACAAAGAAGCGGCGTTGTTTGAGCAAAAAAACAACCATAACCGTCAGCAGAATATGAAGCTGTACGTTGCACAAATCCTTAGTGTCAGCACAATTCAGATTATTGCTTCAATTGCGCTGGCAGTGGTGCTTTATATTGCCAGTGTGCCGCAGTTGGTTGAGTCACTGACGCCCGGTGTGTTTGTGTCGGTGGTAATGGGCATGACCATGCTGCTCAAACCTCTCAAGCAGTTAACTACAGTAAATAGTGAATTTCAGCGCGGCATGGCGGCCTGTACCAGTATTTTCGATATTCTTGATGAGCATACTGAGCAAAACCGCGGTAACCATAGTCCAGAGCAAGTACAAGGCAAAGTTGAATACAACAATGTGACATTTAGTTACCCGGGCGTTGCCAAACCTGCTCTGAAAAATATTAACTTCACCCTGCAAGCCGGTAAAACCCTCGCGTTGGTGGGGCGCAGCGGCTCTGGTAAATCGACAATCTCATCGCTGCTTACCCGTTTTTATCAGGCACAACAGGGTGATGTGCTGTTAGACGGCGTCAGTATCAACGACTACGACCTTAAAAACTTACGCAGCCACTGTGCGCTGGTATCACAGCACGTCACATTATTTAACGACACCATCGCCAACAACATTGCTTATGGGTCAGAAGGGCGCGTGACCCGTGCGCAGATTCTGATGGCAGCGGATGCGGCCCACGTGACCGAATTTGCTGAGCAGTTAGAATTGGGACTGGATACCATGATCGGTGAAAATGGCCTGATGTTGTCGGGTGGCCAGCGCCAGCGCATTGCTATCGCAAGAGCTATCTTACGTGACGCGCCGATCCTGATACTGGATGAAGCGACGTCGGCACTGGATACGGAGTCCGAGCGTTTGATTCAGGATGCGTTGGATACTCTGCAACAAAACCGTACCTGTATCATTATCGCCCATCGCTTATCCACCATTGAGAAAGCCGATGAAATTTTGGTGGTGGAAAAAGGCGAAATTATTGAACAGGGTGATCATCAATCGCTGTTAGCCAAAGATGGCGCCTATGCGGCATTGCATAAAATGCAATTTAGCGAAGGATAAGCAAAGCTCGTGAGTACGCTGGAAAATGCCTGGTATTCTCATAGCCCTCTGGTTTGGCTGCTGTGGCCATTGGCGTTGCTATACCGTGTTGTCACGGGGCTGCGCCGATTAGCTTATCGCAGCGGATTATTTGGCTCCTATGCTGTGGACGCGACGGTGGTGATAGTCGGAAATGTCAGTGTGGGTGGTAATGGAAAGACACCCTTGGTAATGCGTTTGGTTGAGTTACTGCGCCAGCAAGGCTACCACCCAGGGGTACTTAGTCGCGGATATGGCGGAAGCGGCGTAGATTATCCTTGTGATGTGGAGCCGCACCATCAGGCCAGTGAAGTGGGCGATGAACCACGGCTGATGCGCCAGCATTTGAAATGTCCGATTGTCGTCGATCCGGATCGCGTGCGAGGTGGGCAGCACCTGGCCGCAAAACACAAATGTGATGTGATTCTGTGTGACGATGGCCTGCAGCATTATCGCCTTAAGCGTGATGTTGAAATGATCGTAATGGACGGTGAACGTCGACTGGGTAATGGCCACCTTTTGCCAATGGGACCACTGCGCGAGGGGGAGTGGCGCCTCGATACCGTCGATTTCATTGTGGTTAACGGCGGTATTGCCCGTAAAGGCAGTTACCTGATGACCTTGCAAACCGGTCGTTTTGTGAATATTAAATATCCAACCACCACACGTTCCGTACAGGAAATGCAAGAACCCGTCATTGCAGTGGCGGGTATTGGCAATCCGCAGCGCTTTTACAATACGTTGAGCACAAAGGGCGTGAAAATTGGCAGGACGGTGAGTTTTGCCGACCACCACAGCTTTGTTGCTGACGATATCCCTGAGGGGACAGTCGTGATGACGGAAAAAGACGCAGTAAAATGTGCTGACATTGCCCACGATGACTGCTGGTATCTTCCGGTGAGTGCGACACTTACCCCGGAATTTCAGCAGGCATTTATGAATAAAATTGCATCGATAAAAAAGACAAAGAGGTAAGCATGGCGTTTGATAAAAATTTACTGGAAATCGTGGCCTGTCCGGTGTGCAAAGGTAAATTGGCACTGGACAAAGAGCACAGTCGCCTGATTTGTAAATTTGACCGTTTGGCCTACCCAATCCGTGAGCATATTCCGGTGTTGCTTGAAGTAGAGGCGACGCGCTTGTCTCTGGATGAAGTCGAGGCATTATCCATATGAACTATACCGTGTTGATTCCGGCGCGATTTGCATCGACCCGATTCCCGGGTAAGCCGCTGGCCGATATTCATGGTAAACCCATGATTCAACACGTCTATGAGCGGTCTAAACAGGCGGGTGCCAGCCATGTGGTAGTGGCCACCGATGATGTGCGCATTGCGGATGTGGTAGAGGCGTTTGGCGGTCACTTTTGCATGACTCGTCCTGACCATGAGTCTGGCACTGAGCGTCTGGCTGAGGTCGTCGAGGCACTGGAGTTAGATGACGACCACATTGTCGTAAATGTTCAGGGTGACGAGCCGTTTGTACCGCCAGAAATTATCCGTCAGGTAGCGGAGAATCTGGCGGCCAGCCAGGCTCCCATGGCGACGTTGGCAGTTAAAATCCATGATGCGGATGAAGCCACCAACCCCAATGCAGTAAAAGTGGTAGTGGATAGTCAGGGTTATGCCTTGTATTTCAGCCGCGCCATCATCCCTTATGATCGCAATCGTTTTATGCATCAGGACAAAATCAGTCAGATCGGTGATCATTACCTGCGTCATATCGGTATTTATGGCTATCGTGCCGGCTTTATTAAGGCCTATGTCGCTATGCAGCCCAGTGTTTTAGAGCAGGTAGAGTCACTGGAGCAATTGCGTGTGTTATGGCATGGAGAAAAAATTCATGTGGCTGTCGCTGCGGTGGCACCACCGGCAGGGGTTGATACCCCGGAAGATTTACAGCGCTTACTTAAGCATAAGGAGCCACAATGAAATCCGTTTTAATCACCGGGGCTAACCGCGGAATTGGCCTGGCATTAACCAAACGTTTTCTTGCCGATGGATATAAAGTGTTTGCGGTATGTCGGGAAGCCAGTGTTGGATTAGCGAAAACCAAGGCACAGATAATTGAGGGAGTGGACTTGTTGCATGAGCAAACGTTTCACAACCTGTTTCAGGCCTTGGGTAACGAAAAAATTGATGTGCTGATCAATAACGCCGGGATCCTGGAGCGTGAATCTCTGACGGACATGAATTTCGATACCGTGTTGAAGCAGTTTCAGGTTAATGCGCTGGCACCACTTAAAGTGACGGTAGCGTTACTGCCGTATCTGAATGAGCACGCTAAAGTCGCGATGATTACCAGTCGAATGGGTTCCATTAACGATAATGGCTCCGGCGGATATTATGGTTACCGTATGTCTAAGGCTGCGTTAAATGCCGCCTCTGTGTCGCTGGCCAGGGATCTGCACGAGCAGGGTGTTGCCGTTGCTATTTTGCATCCCGGATTCGTACAAACCGATATGGTCGGTGGCGCTGGCGATATTGATCCCGATACCTGCGCGCTGCGCCTCAAGCAACGAATTGATGAATTGAATGTTGCCAACAGTGGAACATTCTGGCATTCCAACGGTGACATACTGCCTTGGTGATTTGATTGTGTAATTGTTAACAAAGCCTCGCCCAGTGCGGGGCTTTTTTTTACTCAAAATGGCGGCCCAGCCGGTGGGCTTCAGTATGATAAAAATGTTATCTATTCATCCATATGTAAACAACATACTGGGGGTTTTCTAAGCATCTGAAACAAAATGGCACTTTATCCGTTCAAAACGAAATTTGTATCCTAAGCCACTTCTTGGCGTACCCTGCAAATGGCAAAGCCTGTTTCTTGGCGCTGCACTAACATAAGCGCAATATTTTGCTTACATCCTGTTAAGGGTTGAGAAACATGCAACACAGAAATCACTTAGGCGATATCAATACTGTGCATCAGGTAAAACTGATCGACAAAGGTGTCGTTGATATCCCCATGCTGCAAATCATGCAGCCAGATGGCAGTATCCATAGCGATGCGACGATGCCGGAAATAAGCCAGGAACTGGCGGTAAAAATGTACCGTACTATGCAGTTTATCCGGGTGCTGGATGAACGTATGGTCGCGGCTCAGCGCCAGGGCCGGATTAGTTTTTATCTGGCCAGTACCGGTGAAGAAGCGGCCTCGGTCGGCAGTGCAGCGGCACTTAGCGACAAAGACATGATTATGTCTCAGTACCGTGAACAGGGCGCACTGGCGTTTCGTGGCTACACCACCGAACAGTTTATGAATCAAATGTTCAGTAACGAAAAAGAGCCGAATAAAGGCCGTCAGATGCCGATTCACTACGGCGCTAAAGAACTGAACTTTATGACTATCTCGTCACCATTAGGTACCCAGATCCCACAAGCGTCCGGTTACGCCTATGGCCAGAAAATGGCGGGTGAAGAGGCTGTTACTATTTGTTATTTCGGTGAAGGTGCCGCTTCGGAAGGGGATTTCCATGCTGGCCTGAATATGGCCGCGGTGCTGAATTGCCCGGCAATATTTTTCTGCCGTAACAATGGTTATGCGATTTCTACTCCCGCAGAAGAACAATTTGCCGGCGACGGTATTGCTTCCCGTGGTCTGGGCTATGGGATTAAAACCATTCGTGTTGATGGTAACGATATCTTCGCGGTCTTTGAGGCGACCCGCAAGGCCCGAGAAATCGCCCTTGCAGAAAATTGCCCGGTGCTGATAGAAGCCATGAGCTATCGCCTTGCTGCGCACTCAACGTCAGATGATCCGACAGGTTATCGTTCTAAAGACGAAGAAGCGCGTTGGCACGCCAAAGACCCGATTCAACGTTTGGGCAATTGGCTGGCCGCCAAGGGCTGGATCGATCCCGCAGAAGATGAAAAATATCTGGCCGCCAAACGCGCCGAAGTGTTGGACGAGCTGAAACGTGTAGAAAAAGTACCGGTGTGCAGCATTGAGCACATTATTGAAGACGTTTATGACACGCCGCCATGGCACCTGCAGGAGCAATTGCAGGAACTGAAAGACCATATTCGTAAGTATCCGGATGCCTATCCAAAAACCGCGTCCCGAGTGAAGGAGTAAGTCATGGCGAAAATGAATTTATTGCAGGCAATTAACAGTGCCCTGATCAGTGCCATGACTCAGGATGAGCGAGTAATGGTATTCGGTGAAGATGTAGGGCACTTCGGTGGTGTATTTCGTGCCACCAGCAATCTGCAGGAGAAATTTGGTAAAGCGCGTTGCTTTAATACGCCGCTGACCGAACAAGGTATTATGGGCTTTGCCAACGGTTTGGCCTCTCAGGGTAGTGTGGCGATTGCGGAGATCCAGTTTGCCGATTATATCTTCCCTGCGTTTGACCAAATCGTAAATGAAACGGCCAAATGGCGTTATCGTTCAGGTGGTCAATTCTCCGTGGGTACCTTGACCATTCGCACACCTTACGGTGGTGGCATTGCCGGTGGTCACTACCACTCACAATCTCCTGAGGCGTACTTTGCACATACACCAGGGATGAAAATAGTGGTACCGCGTAACCCTTATCAAGCAAAAGGTTTGCTGCTTGCGTCCATTCGTGATGATAACCCCGTGTTATTTATGGAGCCAAAGCGCCTGTATCGAGCCTCGGTGGGAGAAGTGCCAGAGGACGATTATGAATTGCCATTAGGCAAGGCAGAAATCGTCAAATCAGGCTCTGATATCACGCTGCTGGCGTGGGGCGCGCAGATGGAAATCATGGAAAAGGCGGCGGAAATGGCCGAAGCCAAAGGGGTATCCTGTGAGGTTATCGACCTGCGTAGTATTTTACCATGGGACGTGGAAACAGTGGCCACATCAGTGATGAAAACCGGACGTCTGTTGATCAGTCATGAAGCTCCATTGACGGGTGGATTTGCCAGTGAAATCGCTGCAACCATTCAAAAGCATTGCTTCCTGTATCTGGAGTCACCCATCGAGCGTGTTTGTGGCCTGGATACCCCTTATCCATTGGCCCACGAAAAAGAATACATGCCTGATCACCTCAAGGTGTTCGAGGGCATTATGCGCAGCGTGAATTTTTAAGGAGCAGGATATGACAGATTTTATTCTGCCAGATATTGGCGAAGGCATTGTTGAGTGTGAACTGATTGAATGGTTGGTAGCTGAGGGTGATTACATAGTCGAAGACCAACCGGTCGCCGAGGTGATGACCGATAAAGCCATGGTACAAATTCCAGCAATGCATTCTGGCGTGGTGACAAAACTCTATTACGCCAAAGGTGATATTGCCAAGGTTCATTCGCCGCTGTTTGCGATGCAATTGCAGGGTGAGGAGAGTCTCAAATCTGCGCCAGTTGCTGCGGCTGAAGAACCTGCCGAAGCAGAGTCGTCCAATTCTGAGGTCAAGCAGGAAGCACCTGTCTCTGCACCCGCAGTATCAACTGGCCATATCGAAGATTTTATCCTGCCAGACATCGGTGAAGGAATTGTCGAGTGTGAACTGGTTGAATGGCTTGTGGTCGAAGGCGACAGCATCAAAGAAGATCAGCCGGTCGCCGAAGTGATGACCGATAAAGCCATGGTGCAAATTCCAGCTAAACACGACGGTGTAGTAGTCAAATTGCATTATGCCAAAGGTGATATCGCTAAAGTACACACACCATTATTCGCGCTGCAAATCCAGGGTGAGGCTACGCAACAGGAACCACAACCCAGTGTGCAGCCAGAGGTCACTAAGGTTGAGTTAAGCACTACATCGGCTGCAGTAAACACAACGTTGCCGACGGTGCGTTCTGGTAAAAATAGTAAAGCGCTGGCTAGCCCGGCGGTACGACGTCTGGCCCGTGAACAAAATATTGATATCCATTCAGTGGCAGGTTCCGGTCCCAAAGGCCGTGTAATGAAGGACGATATCACCCGTTTTGCCAAGGGCGAGACAAGCGCAGCGATGGTATCTGCTCAGCCGAAAGTTACCGGCGGTAAACGGGTTGAGGCCATCCGCGGTATTAAAGCCGCTATGGCTAAACAAATGGTTGAGTCTGTCAGCACGATCCCTCATTTCACCGTTAGCGATGAAATTGATATGGATGCGCTAATGGCAGCGCGCAGCCAATTGAAAGACGGCTTCGCCGCTCAGGGTATCAAGCTAAGCTATATGCCTTTTGTAATTAAGGCTTTGTCTAATGCGCTAAAACAATTCCCGATTATTAATAGCCAGGTCAATGCTGACTGCACGGAGTTAACTTACTTCGACGATCACAACATCGGCGTGGCAATCGACAGTAAGATCGGCTTGTTGGTACCCAATATCAAAGGGGTACAGAATATGTCATTAAACGAGATTGCCCGGGAACTTAATCGTCTGATTGACCTGGGTAGGGAAGGTCGGTTGTCTAAGGATGACTTAACCGGTGGCACTATCAGTATTTCTAATGTCGGCGTAATTGGCGGCACCACCGCGACACCGGTTATCAATAAGCCGGAAGTCGCTATTGTGGCACTAGGTAAGATCCAAACCTTGCCGCGTTTCGATGTCCAAGGGCATGTGAAAGCTGCGAATATCATGCACATTAGCTGGAGTGGCGATCACCGCGTAATTGATGGCGCAACCATGGTACGCTTTAGCAACGTTTGGAAGGGCTATCTGGAAAATCCATTCAGTATGTTTAGTACACTGGCATAATTAAAAAACCCCGCAGAATGCGGGGTTTTTTATTGCAAAAATGGAGTTGTTTTTACGTTGTGGCTTGTGTTAAAAAATACACTGCTAAATAAGGAACATGGAATGTCCAGATTTATCGTCCCTTTGCTGTTAGGAACAGCAATATTGGGCCCGGCATTATTAAATTATTTTATCTCTGCCTCCCATCTACTTGCTTCAAGCGAAGCTGCGCCGGTCAGTATTGCTTCATTAACGCCGTCGACTAAGAGCGTGTTTTATCACGAAGCTCAGTTTACGGTAGCAAACACCGAGAGTTATTCATCAAGACCATCAGAATGCGCTGAGGATACCAAGGTAACTTGTGCCGTTTCTGCTGGTCTCTCGGTTGAAAGATTGCTGATCGATAATCGACAATATCTGGATGCTGAGATAACGTCTGAATTGCTTAATGTGGCTAATTTCAGTGATGTAGTGGCCAATCTTATTCGCTATCGTGAACGCCATCACAATCAGAATTTGAAACTGGATTTCGACCGTCTTATTGTTGCCGCCGCTGCGAATGCTCAGGCATTGGTTAACGATGTGGCCTGTGGCAACGACATCTGTGTCGCGACGCTAACCTTTGATCAACCGGCTGGTCTGGAACATTTTCAGAAAGCCTATAACGCGCAGGTGGGGTTTAACCTCAATGCCGCGTTTTACGCATTTGAACAAGATAGCGACCGACGAATCCGCATGTTGGCGACCAGCAATATGCGATTGCAGGACCCGCTTGAAATTAACAGTGCGCTGCAACCGGCCTTGCGTTTAAACTAACGGGTATTTGTTATCCCGGAAAAATACGACGTGCTGAGTTATCGCCACGCTTTTCACGCCGGCAATTACGCCGATGTGTTCAAGCACCTGTGCCAGGTGCTGTTACTGAATAAATTAACCGAAAAAGCTAAACCCCTTTGCTATGTGGATACCCATAGTGCCGCTGGTCTGTATGATCTTGGTACCGACATGGCAAATAAAACAGCGGAATACAGCGATGGCATCGACAAATTGCTGCAACGATCTGGGCAATACCCTGAGATTACCGATTATCTGGCATTAATCAGTCAGTTTCGTGATAAAGATCTCTACCCGGGCTCGCCAGCTATCGCCGCCCACCTTTTGCGTGAGCAAGATAAGCTTATCCTGATGGAACTGCATAATAACGAAGTGGAGAATTTGCGCGCCAATATGGGACGCGATCCGCGCGTGGCAATTCATCATCGGGACGGATTCGAAGGTACCCTGGCCATCGCTCCGCCAGAGCCTAAGCGCGGCATGGTGTTAATTGATCCGCCCTATGAACAGGCGCGAGAATATCAGGACGTCGTGAACTTTATTCAAAAATTGCATAAAAAATGGCCGGTAGGGGTTGTTGCACTGTGGTATCCACTACTGGCCGAAAAACGCAATAAGGCCCCAGCTATGCTGGACGCATTAGCCAAAGTACAGCCAGCCAGTTTGTTTATCGCCGAATGTTGGGTCAAACCACAACCGCAGGAGTTGGGTATGTATGGTAGTGGCATGGCCTTTATTAATTTGCCATGGCAAGTCGACCAGCAAATCGAGCAGCTGTTACCGATCCTGACATCGCTGCTGGGGCAAACAGGGGCAGGGTATCGCACTGAATGGCTGATTGAGCCCGCCTGATATGAATTCTCCCGTCCAGAAAAGCCTTAAGCATTTTTATATTCCGGAAGAGCAGTCTTTTTACCTGCTATCCCATAAAGATGCGCAAAAGCTGAAGGACTGGTTTAGCCTTTGCCATCAACAATTAGCGTTGCTTGGCTATCGAGATACCCAATATTTGGGTAAAGGGGCATTTGGTTTCGTTTTTGCTGGTACTGCGCCGGATGGTCAGCAGTTGGTTTTTAAGTTCTCGCGTATCACCTTGCCACAGCATGTACAGGATCGTCTCGAAGACGAAGCCTTTATGTTATCCATGGTAGAGCATCCTCATGTGCCGGCGCTGGTTGAATTTCAACGTATTGGCAAGCAGTCCATTTTGGTAATGGAGCGCGCGCGTGGAGAGGATTTAGAGCAATATTCGTTGCGCCGCGGGCCTCTGGCACCGCGCCTGATAGTCAAAATTATTGCGCAGTTGACCGACGTGTTGCGGGCCTTGCGCAGCTACCAGCAGCAGGGAACGTCACGCCCGATTGTGCACGGTGATATTAAGCCATCGAATATCGTGTTCGATGAGTATTCGGAAACCGTACAATTGATTGACTGGGGATCGTCGGTATTTGCACAGCTGGATGAGTCTGGCCAGCATGTGGGCAGTAATGTTATGGATCTGATGTCTGGGGATCTGCAACAAACCAACGCACGCCTTGGTGATGTGTATTTTATTGGTGACGAACAGTTAAACGGTGCATTGTCGTCACCAAGATTTGATGAGCAGGGTCTCGCCAGCACTATCTATGCGCTGGCGTCAGGCCAATCATGCCGCTTCGGGCGCAAAGTCGTGCATCCCAATGGATTGGGCTTACCCCGCGAACTGGCGCATATTCTGACGGCACTGATGGATGATAATGCTCAGGTACGCCGGCAGGCCGGGGATTACCTGTTTCGTAATATTCATGCACTACGCAATATAGTATTTGCGCCTGATAAGCCGCTTGTTTACACCCCGTTTATCCCCTGTTGGGTACATAACACCAAAAAAGATATTGAGACGGTTGTTTACAGTTCGCGTAAATCCTTTTTGCGTGAAGAAGGCGAGTCGTCACACAGCTTGCGTTATCTGAACGACGCGCAATTTGAGCGCTATTACAAAAATTACATGCAGGGCATGGGGGATACGGAAAAAGCATTCATTGCTGCCGTTGGCCGTCTCGGTCGTTACCCGGTGGTAGGCGGATTGGCTGTGCGCTGGCAACCTGACGGTGTCTATATTGATTCGAGTCTCAACCTGTTCGACGAGCGGATGCGAGCATCGTTTGAGGTGTCGGTTAACAATATGGTGACGCTTGCCAGAGCGATTCACCGCACCGGCATTTTCAAGTGTTGTTTGTTTAATGCTAAAGACACGTTACATATTGAGCGTGAGGACGATAGCACCCCCTTTATACCTGACGCTGGTTTGCGGATCCCTTTTGAAGTCAGTCAGTTATCTTTGCCTAAAGACGAGTCAAAGATGCATTCCTATTTTGAAGACGGTGATGATCCGGATGAGTTACTGCAGTTACCACCAGAAATACTCGGGTTAATTGCGCGCCTTAACGGCATTCACCATACTGGCTGTGTGATTTTCGAAGCTTTACCTACCCACCTTAAGATCCATAGTTATTATACCTTGCTGGATCATACCCGGCATGAAGACTTCAGCCAGTTGTTGGCACAACTTGTTAGCCATATACCGAAAATCACTGGCCTGGGCATATCCGGGTTTATGAAATTACCCTATAAGGACACGCGATTTTTTACCCACACCGATGCGTTACCGGAAAAGTTTTATCCACGCAATCCATTGAATCAACAAGATTAATCACTATATTAAGGCGCTTAGCCGAAGCCAAAGAGCAAGATACCGAGGTACGTGTGAAAGAAGTAAAATTGACCCAGTTACTGAGTCTCGAGCAGTTAGATCCGGGTTTGTACCGTGGCCAAAGCTGGGATTTGGGATTCCGCGCACTGTTCGGTGGGCAGGTATTAGGTCAGGCCTTAGCAGCGGCGCAGCACACCGTGGCGGATGGTCAGATTGTCCATTCATTTCATACCTACTTTTTACTGCCGGGTGATGCACAAAAGCCGGTAATTTATGACGTTGAAAACATACGGGATGGCCGCAGTTTCTCTTCCCGACGCGTCAAGGCGATCCAAAATGGCCGCACGATCTTTTATATGACGGCCTCTTTCCAGTTTCCTGAGCCAGGGCTGTCACACCAGGTCGCTGAGATGCCCCAGGTAACACCACCAGAAAATCTGCGCTCAGAATTAGAAACCTATCAGGAACTATTTAAAGATATGCCTGCTGAAGTGCAGGAAAAATTAGTCTACCACGCGCCGATCGATATGCGTTTGGTGCAACAAATTGATCCGAGAAACCCGAAAGTATTGACGCCAGTTCGTCAGGTGTGGATGCGCGCTGTCGAGCCACTGAGTAGTGATTTGCTCATGCATCAGCGCCTGTTGGCTTATGCATCAGATTATTATTTCCTTGCGACTTCGTTACAACCCCATGGTTTGTCCATCATGGATCGTAGCCTGCGCATGGCAACCATAGACCATGCGATGTGGTTCCATCGTCCGTTCGATTTTAATCAGTGGCTGCTGTACAGCATGGACAGCCCGTTTGCGGATAACGCAAGAGCGCTGGTACGTGGTCAGTTTTTTGATTTACAGGGTAATCTGGTTGCCACCACCATGCAGGAAGGCGTGATAAGAAAAAAGGATGCGTGACATGCAATTCCAATTAGACGACAAAACACCGCATATTGCCCAAGGCGTATTTATTGC
This sequence comes from Bowmanella sp. JS7-9, assembly GCF_004329715.1. Lineage (GTDB taxonomy): Bacteria > Pseudomonadota > Gammaproteobacteria > Enterobacterales > Alteromonadaceae > Pseudobowmanella > Pseudobowmanella zhangzhouensis. The sequence continues at coordinate 108,839 of NZ_JXSY01000003.1, read as the reverse complement.
GCCCGCGGCAGCGGTAATTGGTGATGTACATATGCACGAAGGCAGCAGTGCGTGGTTCAATGTAGTAATGCGTGCGGACAACGAACCTATTGTGGTGGGCAAGAATAGCAATGTTCAGGACGGTGCAGTGTTACACAATGATCCCGGTTATCCGCTGACCCTTGGAGAGGGCGTCACGGTGGGGCACAAAGCCATGCTACATGGTTGTTCAATTGGCGATTATTCGTTAATCGGGATTAATGCGGTGGTACTCAATGGCGCAAAAATTGGTAATTTTTGCGTGATTGGTGCCAATGCGTTGATTACTGAAGGGATGGAAATCCCGGATTATTCCCTTGTTGTTGGCGCACCGGGTAAAGTCATCCGCCAGGTGAGTGAAGCGCAGGCAGAACATCTCAAAGCGTCTGCCGAACATTACAGACTTAACGCGCAGCGCTACTTGGCTGGATTACAGGGCGTATAACAGACAAAAAAAACCCAGGCTCTAATCCAGGTCCTGGGTTTAGGGGAATGGCTCATTTGATGAGCCGTGCGCTAACTGGTAAAACTGGGATTTGAAGTGTAAAAAATCTTCAAAGGACTGTTATTGTAGAACAGTTTTGCACAAAAAATAAACAGTTTAAGTGGATTTTTTTAAGAAAAAAATCAGTATTCAATTCAATGGTTTACAGTCTTTTTGCGAAAAAAACAAAAAAATTTGCGAAAAGACTGTACAGTTTTTCCACAGCGTCATCCCCAGCCTAACTGGTGCCTGTCGCGCACTAATTCACGCGGTAAAGAGTTTTTAATTTTGCCATTTACCCATTTACCTAAACCAACCGGTTGACCGTTAAAACATAGCAATAATTCGCCCTTTAACGACGGTGTGTGGTGAGTCAGAAAATCTTTACCCTGGCAGAAATCCGCATATTCAGCCTGCGTGATTTCAATGGCACGCTTGGCAGTTGAGCAGCCAAACGCCAGACTCGCCTCATGGGTTAACCGATAATCCTGCTTAAATTGTTGCGCCAGTTTCACCCCGTAGCGTTGCAGTTTAATTTTCGCGCCTAATTCTCTGGCGTATTCGGGTAAGAACCATATTTCGTTGTCACGGTAAAAAAGCTGTGTCAACGGCAGATCAATCCCAAAGCTTTTAAGGTAAACGTCCAGTGGTTGCCATTGTTTACGGGTAAGGGGACTAAATGGTACGTCGCCATGTCGGGATTTGGATTCTTTCAGCGGGGTGGCTTTTACTTTGCGCAATTTGGCTACGAAAAACCCCTCGCTGTCGAAAACCATTGGCCAGACATGTAAATAGCCTTCAGGTGTTATGGCTTGTTCTGCACCGCAGAATAACCCTGATAGATCAACAATTTCCAGTGCGTCGCCGTATGTTTCCAAAGCACTGGCAACGACGTGTTGGTTTTCAAACTTATTCAATGTACAGGTCGAATAGACCAGCTCGCCACCGACTTTCAGCGCCTGTATTGCAGCATCCAACAATGCTGTTTGTAGTTCGACGATGCTGTTGATGTGGGTTGTGTCCCAATGTTGCAATGCGGCAGGATCCTTTCGCACGGTTCCTTCTCCACTGCAGGGGGCGTCCAATAAGATGGCATCGAAGGATTCCTGTGTGTACTGACCAAACACTTGACCATCAAAGTGGCTGATACAGGCATTTTGCACACCACAGCGTGAAAAATTAGCCGCCAGCACTTTAACCCGGCTAGACGACAGTTCATTAGCAACTAAAGTACCCCGGTTGTTCATCATGGCTGCTAATTGGGTTGACTTTGAGCCCGGAGCTGACGCCATGTCCAGTACACAGGCTGGGGCAGAATCAGGATTTACCAATGCTACTGGTGGCAGCATGGAACTGGCTTCCTGAATATAAAACCAGCCAGCTAAATGTTCGGCGGTATTACCTAATGGGATACGCTCTTCCTGCTCACTTGGGCGTTCTATCCAAAAACCTTGTGCGCACCAAGGGATTGGCGTTAATTGCCAGCCTTGCTGATTAACATGTTGGCAAAACTCATCCACGGATAAACGCAGGGTATTAACGCGAATACTTTTTCTTAGTGGCGTTTGGCAATAGGCTGTAAATTCGGCCAGCGAATATCCGTTGGGCAAATGGGCCGATACGTAGTCCAGAAATTGCGGATCAATATGAATAGTAGCGTGCATAACAGTGACGTTTTTCAATTTAGCGACACTATACCAAACTTCACAGGCTGCACCGACGTTGCAATGTGTGTCGTTGATAATTTGCTTATTATTTAAACGAAAATGTTAGAAATCGTAAATTTCCATAAGGAATCGCGCAGAAAGGGCAGATACAGGTATTACTTCTTGCCAGCAGGTATTTATAATGCGCCATCATTTCATGGGGGTGTTGAATGAAAAAATACCTATTGTCTGCGGCGCTGATAATGTCGTTAACAGGTTGCTCTAAGCTCACGGTTGAAAACTACGACAAGTTGAAAATGGGTATGACGTTTGAGCAGGTTACCGACATTATCGGAAAGCCTGATCAATGCGAAGCCAGATTTGGCACCAACAGCTGTATTTGGGGGGAACGCGAAAAACGTTTCATTCAGGTTAATTTTATCGCTGAAAAAGCGGTGCTTTTCGAGAAACAAGGTTTACATGACTGATAAAGCACAAACTTACGTCTCATTGAATGCACAGGCAGACGCTTTGCTCAGCGGCGAGACGGATATGATTGCCAATATGGCTAATATCAGTGCGTTATTGTGGATGAGCTTGCCGCAAATCAATTGGGCAGGCTTCTATATTATGCGCGATGGCGAATTGGTATTGGGGCCGTTTCAGGGTAAACCGGCCTGTGTGCGCATTGCGGTAGGCAAAGGCGTATGCGGCACAGCGGTAGCGCAAGACACGTTGCAACTGGTTGAAAACGTGCACGAATTTGATGGCCATATCGCCTGCGATGCGGCATCTAATTCGGAAATCGTTATCCCTGTCCATCAAAATGGTGAGGTGGTGGCTGTGTTAGACATTGATAGCCCGGTATATTCACGTTTTGATCAGGAAGATGCCGAAGGGTTGCAGACGCTGGTAGCAATTTTGGAAGCGAGTCTGGCATGAAAGAATTGTTTGATATTCATGTAGTGCTATCCACTGCGGAAGATTTTGAACAGTTCGAAGAGGAAGCGCAGGATGTTAGTGAGCAGTTTAATGACATGCTCCATTACCTGTACAGTCGTGTTGATGACGACATAGATACCGAGGCGCTGGCGAGATTGTTCCAACATGTTTGGGAATATTGGAGCCAGGAGCCACAATTCAACGAAATCGAGGTGGATGAGCTATTTGACTGGGTTGACCAATTGCTGGCAACTTGGGAAGATGACGATTCCACTGATGAACACATCATACAGTAGCGATAGTAAATGGATAATCCACAAAAGTTTAGTAATAGCAAAGAAGTGATCGCATTTCTTGCCGAAACCTTCCCAGCATGTTTTTCAGTAAAAGGTGAAGCTAAGCCACTGAAAATAGGTATTTTTCAGGATCTGGCAGAGCGTCTCGACAATGACGAACGCGTGAGCAAAACCTTGTTACGCAGTTCTCTTCGTCACTACACCAATAGCTGGCGTTATCTGGAGTCAGTCAAAACTGGCGCGCATCGGGTTGATCTGGATGGCCAGGCTGGCGACGTGATTGAACAGCAACACGCTGAACATGCTGAGCAGCAACTGAAAGAAAGCAAAGAGCGTATTGCTGCAAAACGCGCCGAATCAGCGACAAATTCAGCTGATAAGAAGCCCGCAAAGAAAAAATTTCAGCCAAAATCGGACGCGAAGGGAACCAAACCGGCTAACCGCAAGCCTATTAAAAAAGGCCCACCACCACAGAAGTTGCAGGATACCGACATGGTAGCCGGCACTAAAGTCACGGTAAAAGTCGGTAAAGCGCCGATGCCAGCGACTATAGTTGAGGTTGGCAAAGATGGTATTCAGGTACAGCTGGATACCGGTATGCAAGTTAAAGTTCCGGCCAGTAATTTGCGTTTGGCCAGATAACCAGAGGTAACGCTATGACCCAATTGATCCGCAAGTCCGTCGCCAGCGCTTTATTTGTTCTGAGCGGCACGGTGCTCGCCGGTGTGTCAACGGACACGACTGTCGAATTACCGGACCTGGTGCAGGAAGCACAACATGCAACGGCGGCTCAAAGGGTGTCATCGTTATTTACCCGGGCACACTACAAAGAAATCGAACTGAATGACCAGTTGTCTGAGGCAATTTTTGATCGTTACCTCAAACAACTGGATTACAGCCGCCATTTCTTTTTAGCCAGTGATATTCAAACGCTGGAAAAATACCGTGATGAGTTTGATGACATGCTGGCACGGGGCCGGTTAGACCATGCTTACAAAATTTTCGAACTCAACATGCAGCGCCGACTGGAGCGCTTCGAATATGCGATTACCTTGCTGGACACACCATTCGACTTTGAAAAGGCCGGTGATGTGTTTGCTTATGATCGTGAAGACGCCGCATGGCCAACCACGGTTGCTGAATTAAATGAATTATGGCGTCAGCGGGTTAAAAATGACGCGCTGAACCTCAAACTCAATGGCAAAGCCTGGCCAGAAATCAAAGAATTACTGACCAAGCGCTATCAACGTGCCATCAAACGTTTGGGCCAGACCCAGAGTGAAGATGTGTTTCAAACGGCAATGAATGCGTTCGCGCGCAGTATTGAAGCACATACCAGTTATTTGTCACCACGTGGCTCTGAACGCTTCGAGATGGAAATGAACCTGTCCTTTGAAGGGATTGGTGCCGTGCTGTCCAGCGAAGATGACTTTACCGTGGTACGCAGTATCGTCCCCGGTGGCCCGGCAGAGCTTTCAAACAAGATTAAGCCGGAAGACAAAATCGTTGGTGTGGCACAGGATGATGGTGAATTTGTCGATGTGGTGGGTTGGCGTTTAGATGAAGTGGTTGACTTAATCAAAGGCCCGAAAGGCACAACCGTCAGGTTGCAGCTGCTCAAACATTTATCAGATAGCAACGCACCAGTTGAAGTGTCGCTGACCCGCGAGAAAATCAAACTGGAAGATCGTGCTGCCAAGTCTGAAGTTTATGTGCCGGACAGTGGTCCACACCAGGGTGAAAAGCTTGGGATTATCGAAATTCCTTCTTTTTACAACAACTTAAGCGAAGATGTAAAAGTCGAAATTGCTAAATTAAAAGAGCAGAACGTCAAAGGAATTATCGTTGACCTGCGTGGCAATGGCGGTGGTTCGTTAAATGAAGCCACACTGCTTACGGGCTTATTCATCGACAAAGGGCCGGTGGTACAGATTCGCGATCAGGCCGGTCGATTAGAAGTGAAACAGGACGTAGACGGTGTTACCTATTACGAAGGACCGATGACCGTATTGGTGGATCGCTACAGTGCGTCTGCGTCGGAAATTTTTGCCGCAGCCCTGCAGGATTATGGCCGTGCCTTAATTATCGGCGAAAACACCTTTGGTAAAGGAACAGTACAACAGCATCGTCAATTAGGTCGCTTGTTTGACTTATATGAAAACCCATTAGGCGCAGTACAGTTTACTATTGCCAAGTTTTATCGCATCAATGGCGGTAGTACGCAGCACAAAGGTGTGATCCCTGATATCAAGTTCCCATCGGCGATTGAACCGGGGGAGTGGGGAGAGAGTCAGGCAGATAATGCCTTACCTTGGGATAGCATTCCTCGTGCGAATTATGTCACTGTGGCTGACCCTGTCGCTTCATCGCTGACCGTGCAGAAAAATTTCGAAACACGTATCGCCAGTAATCCGGAGTTCGCCTATTTGCGAGATGACATCGACCGTTATCGCAAGGAAAAGGACGATAAAACCCTGTCATTGGTCGAAAGTGTACGGATTGCTGAAAAAGATGAGCGTAACGCCCGTGCGTTACAGCGCGCTAATGAACGTCTGGCACGTTTAGGCCTGGAACCTATCGCTAAGTTGGAAGATGCACCAGAAGCACTGGATGACATTGACCCGTTTAAGCAGGAGGCTGTAAACATTACGTTCGATGTTATCTCCACAGGAAAATACGTATTTCAGCGTTAACCGATTGCAAGTACGGCTAAAACACGTTAATTAAAGATGCCGCTAAATGAGCGGCATCTTTTTAGGTCTGACAATAATAATCACAGGGCAAGCTTCAGGCCGGATTAAGCCCATAAATAATAATAAGTAGAAGGTAAATTATGAGTGCAAGAGGGCAGTTTTCCTCCCGTATCGGATTTATTCTCGCCGCGGCGGGTTCCGCCGTTGGACTGGGAAATATCTGGGGATTTCCCACCCAGGTAGCAGAAAATGGCGGCGCTGCGTTTGTGCTGATGTATATCATCCTCGCGTTCGTGTTGGCCTATCCGGTGTTAATGGCCGAATTACTCATTGGCCGCTACAGCCGTAGTAATATGGTTGATGCCTTGGGCAACCTGGGTGGTATCGCTGGCCGCGCAACAGGGGTATGGGGCTTGGTAACCGTATCTCTTATCCTGTCATTTTATGCCCTCGTTGCTGGCTGGATGATTGCCTATTTCGCCAGTCCGATTGCACAATTGCTTGGTATGCCGGATATAGCCAGTTGGTTAACGACCCAATCTGTCATGCGTGACGTGCTGTTTTGCGGATTGTTTTTGCTGCTAACTGCCGGGATTGTTCTCGGTGGGGTTAGTCAGGGTATCGAACGTTGGTCGGTGCGCTTAATGCCAGCCTTGTTTGTGATGATTCTGATTTTAATCTTCTATGTCGCCACACTGGATGGTGCAGCAGAAGGGTTCAAGCGTTATCTGGTACCTGATTTCGACCGTGTGTTTAAACCGGATTTACTGATAGATGCCATGGGTCAGGCGTTTTTCTCTATGTCACTCGGCGTTGGTACCATGCTGGTGTATGGCTCGTACATGAGTAAACAAGAGCGCATAACCAGTCTGGGCGCGTCAGTTGCACTGGTGGATATTGGTGTCGCGATCCTGGCCGGCTTATTAATTATTCCAGCCATGTATGTGGCTGCGCACAACGGCGTGCAGATTTTCAGCGACAGCAATACGCTGATTTCAGGCCCGCAGCTTATCTTTGCCGTACTACCAGCGCTATTCGATAGCATGGGGTCAGTCGGTATCTTTGTAGCGATATTTTTCTTTGCCTTGATGGTGGTTGCTGCCGTGACGTCTTCTATATCGATGCTGGAAGTCCCGGTGGCCTATGTGACCGAAAATAAAGGGTTTGGGCGCAAAGCGACGGTGTGGGTCATGACAGCGATCATTATGCTGGTCAGTACCGTTATCGCTAATAACTTCAATGCGCTGTTTGGTCTGGTAATCAATGCCACTACCAAATACAGCCAACCGCTGCTGGGCTTATGTCTGTGTATTTTTGCAGGCTGGGTGTGGAAGCGTGATCAGGCATTACAGGAACTGAAGGAAGGTAATCCTGATGCTGAAAACAGTTTATTTTGGAAAATCTGGCCGTGGTATGTGCGTTTTGTGTGCCCCGTGGTCATTATTGTGATGTTCTACCGCTCGCTCAGCGCTGCGTAAAACAATAAGAGGATGTGAGCGTGACTCAACAACACAAAACGCCGTCTCTGGCAGACGCCTTAATTCCCATCGCTATTCTGATTGCTCTGCTGTCGGTTTCAGTTTATTTGTTTGGTAGTGACTCTTCATATGGTCCCAATCAGATCGCATTGCTGATTGCGACCGGGATTACCGGTTTAATCGGCATCAAAAACGGCTTTAGCTGGAAAGAAATCGAAGAAGCCATGATTAATGGTATTTCGATTTCGCTTGGTGCGGTCCTGATCCTGTTAGCGGTAGGCTCTTTGATTGGTTCGTGGTTATTGGCAGGCACAGTGCCGACCTTAATCTATTACGGATTAGAGTTGCTCAATCCCTCCGTGTTTTATATGGCCACCTGCCTGATTTGCGCGATTGTTGCCATGAGTATCGGCAGCAGCTGGACCACAGCCGCTACGGTCGGCGTGGCGTTGATGGGTGTGTCGGGTGGTATGGGCATGGATCCTGCCGTTGCCGCCGGTGCAGTGGTATCCGGTGCGTACTTCGGTGACAAAATTTCGCCATTGTCTGAAACCACCAACCTGGCGCCTGCGGTAGCCGGTACCGAGTTGTTCGAACATATCCGCTACATGCTGTGGACCACGATTCCCAGCTTTGTGATTGCGTTAATCCTGTTCCTGATTATGGGTATGAATGGTGCCAGTGAAACCAATGTCGCTGAAATTCAATCTATGCAGGGTTTGCTGGCTGAAAATTTCAATATCAATTTATGGATGCTGGTGCCACTGATTGTGTTGCTGGCCATGGCGGTGCGCAAAGTACCTGCGTTTCCGGCAGTCAGCATAGGTGCATTACTGGGTGTGGTATGGGCGATTGTGTTTCAGCCAGACCTTATTCAGCGCCTTGGCGATAGCGATCAAAGCTGGCGCAATATCGTGGTGGTCAGTTGGACGGCATTATTTGATGGCGTGAAAATTACCACCGGTAACGCGGATATGGACGACCTGCTCAGTGGCGGCGGCATGTCTGGCATGCTGAATACCGTTTGGTTAATTATGTGTGCACTGACCTTTGGTGCGGTGCTGGAAAAAGTAGGCCTGCTAACCCGAGCCGTTTCTGCATTTTTAAAAGGAGCGAAAAGTGCAGGGGACATGGTACTGCGCACGATTTTGACGTGTTTAGGCACGAACTTGATTACTGCCGACCAGTACATGTCTATCGTTATGCCTGGACGCATGTACAAAAATGAATTCGCCAAACGTAACCTGCACCAGCTTAACTTATCACGTAGTTTAGAAGACGGCGGCACATTAACGTCGCCACTGATTCCCTGGAACACCTGCGGTGCTTACATGCATGGGGTGTTAAAAGTGGATCCATTTGCCTATATTTTCTATGCGTTCTTTAACGTGATTAGCCCGGTTATGGCCGTGATTTATGCGTACCTTGGCATAAAAATATTGCGATTAACGCCACCGGGTATGGAACCTAAAGCCAATACACAGGCATAAAAGATGATACAAGTTAAACGGCGGCTGGATTACCAGCCGCCTGCATTTTCGATTCCAAAAATTTCACTGACTTTTGAACTCGCTGATCAGGTAACCACTGTCCGCTCGACATTATCAGTTGAAAAATTCGACGACAGCCCGCTGATTCTGGATGGCACTGATCTGGAATTGGCTGCCATCATGGTAGATGGGACGCCGTGGCAAGACTACTCAGTTGATGAGCAACATCTCACCTTAAGGCAGTTACCCCGTCGCTGTGAAATCGCTGTACACACCCGTCTTTATCCTGAGAAAAACACCGCATTGGAGGGGCTATACCAGTCCGGCGGCAGTTATTGCACCCAGTGTGAGGCCGAGGGGTTTCGGCGCATTACCTACTTCCCCGACCGGCCGGATGTATTAGCCAGTTATACCGTGCGGATCGAAGCAGACAAGACGCGATATCCCAATTTACTCAGCAATGGTAATTGCGTTGAGCGTGGAGAGTTAGAAGAAGGCAGGCATTATGTTGTCTGGCACGATCCATTTAACAAGCCCTGTTATTTGTTCGCGTTAGTCGCCGGGCAATTTGATGTGCTGCGTGGCAATTATACAACCTCGTCTGGCCGTGAAGTGCAATTAGAGTTCTATGTGGATGAGGGTAACCTGCACAAAGCCGAATTTGCCTTACAAAGTCTGCAACGAGCCATGCGCTGGGATGAAGATGTATATGGCCTTGAGTATGATCTTGATGTGTATATGGTCGTTGCGGTCGACTTCTTTAATATGGGGGCGATGGAAAACAAAGGGCTTAACGTTTTCAATGCGAAATATGTGTTAGCCGATGCGGATTCAGCCACCGATACGGATTATTTTAATATTGAATCCATTATTGCCCACGAGTACTTCCATAACTGGACGGGCAATCGCGTTACTTGCCGTGATTGGTTCCAATTGAGCCTTAAAGAGGGCCTCACCGTTTTTCGCGATCAGCAATTCAGTGCGGATATGTCCAGTCCGGCGCTATGTCGCGTGCAACAGGCAAAAGTAATCCGTGAGCAGCAATTTGCTGAAGATGCCGGCCCTATGGCACACCCCATTCGCCCCGACGAAGTGATAGAAATGAACAACTTCTACACGGTGACGGTTTACGATAAAGGTGCTGAAGTTATTCGCATGCTGTTTAAAATGCTGGGTAAAGATGGCTTTCGCAAAGGCATGGATAAGTATTTCTCCCGTCACGATGGCCAGGCAGTGACTTGCGATGACTTTGTTCAGGCCATGGCGGACGCTAACCATCGTGACCTGACCCTGTTTAAACGGTGGTACAGTCAATCCGGTACCCCGCAGGTCAGTATCGAACAACGTTACGACCCAGAGCGTAAAAAGCTCTATTTGGATATCAGCCAACACACGCCTGCGACTATGGATCAGGCAAGCAAACGTCCATTACTCATTCCCATCGAGATCAGTGCATTAGACGAAGAGGGCCATCCTGTTTTACTGGATAGCCGAAAATCCCTGGTGCTTGAACTGGAACAGAAGCAACAGTCCTATGTTTTGAGTTGTGAACAGCCTTTTGCGCTTAATGTACTGCGAGATTTCTCCGCGCCGATCAAACTCCGTTTTTCACAAACAGCACAGCAGCGCCTGCATATTGCCTTGTATTCGGATGATGGGTTTAGCCGGGTAGATGCGATGCAGGGCTTATATCAGGAGGCGATGATCCGTTGTGCTAACGAGTCGAGTGGGCAGTGGGACTCAAACCGCGCACAGTCACTGATTGACGCGCAAAGGGTATTGCTAAACAGTGACGAAACCGATCTGGCGCTTTTGGCGGAAATGCTCAGCTTGCCGAGTTTTGAAACCCTGATGCAACTGGAAGAGCGCATCGATGTAGATGCCTTAATGCGTGCGCGCGATGGATTAGAGCCACTGCTTGCCTGTGCTAATGAGCCCCTTTGGCTGCGTCGCTTTGAGTCTATCCCACAAACTGACTATCAATATGAGCCATTACAGGTTGCTGCCCGCAAGCTTAAAAATCATTGTTTACTGCAAATGATGAATGCTAATCCGCAGCAATATGCTGAGGCGTGTAAGGCGCAATATCAGCAGGCTAACAATATGACGGATACGCTGGGGGCATTAAAAGCCGCGCAAAATACGTCTGAAACCTTATTTGATGAGTTGATGCAACAGTTTGAACAGCGCTGGCACCACGCGCCCACCGTCATGGATAAGTGGTTTGCCCTGCATGCTGGCGCCAAACGTAAAGATATTCTTAGCCGAATTGATTTATTGCAGGATCATGCAGTGTTTAGCTGGAAGAACCCTAATCGGGTGCGGGCATTGGTTGGCACCTTCGGCTTTTATAACCCGCACGGGTTGTATGCCGAAGATGGCAGTGGGGTTCGCTGGTTGACCGAGCAATTGATTCAAATTGATAAAATTAACCCTCAGGTAAGTGCTAGGTTGGTTACCCCATTGCTTAGCTTGACTAAATTGGACGACAAAAGACAATTACAATGGCGGCATGAACTGATGCGTTTGGCCGATCAACCAACCCTGAGCGTCGACTTATCCGAAAAGGTGCATAAGGCGCTGAATATTCAACATTAATTAAATGTATAACGAGTATTTCTTTCGTCTCGATGTCAGTTATTACGACTGTCAACGTCTTTACGCCGGCAACATTCCATCAGTGATCCTGACTGATGAGCGTGGCCGGCGCATTCAAATTGCTACCCGCTATTTGCGTAATTACATATCCAGCAACGGCATTCATGGCCGATTCAGGTTGCAAACCGATAATAATCACAAGTTTGTGAGTTTCCTCAAAATCACTTAAAGCCTTTAAAAGGCAGGAATTTTCCTATTTTCCAACTGGTAGGATTTCTTCTTGCTTACGGCGTTAAATGATGTAATGATTTTGTTAATTATTTGGCGTTTATCCGTTGTGCGCATGTTGTAAAACGGATAAATAAGGGGAGAACACAATAAATGATAAAAGGGCCTCACATGTTTAGAAAAACACCGCTGGCACTTGGTCTTGCAGCGCTGATGGGTGGTTCGGTTCAGGCGGCAAGCTGGAGTGAAGGTGACTGGACTGTCAGTTTCGATTCCAGTTTCTCACTGGGAACCAGTATTCGTGTTGAAGATCGCGACTGGTCGCTAATCGGTAACACAAACCACTTAAATCTGGATTGGAGCGGGTACAACGCCGCCACCAACACTAAATATCCTGCATCTGACATTTGGGCGCAAACCAATGGTAGTTACTCTACCAATGGTGATTTAAGTGACCTGATGTATGAGCCAGGCGAAGCTTTCTCAACTCTGTTTAAAGGGACGCATGAGCTGGATGTCAAATATAAAAATATGGGCGTCTTTGTACGCGGTATGTATTTTTATGACTACGAGTTAATGGAAGGTGATCGGGTTTGGGACAATCCAGTCTCAGGCGTGCGATTCGACCCGTGTTCTGACCCTCGCGCCAAAGAAGAATTGTGTACTGATGTGCGTTTATTAGATGCGTTTTTCTACGCTGATTTTGACTTAGGCGGTAAGCCTGTGTCTTTGCGCATCGGTGATCAGGTTGTTAGCTGGGGTGAAAGCACCTTTATTCAGCATGGTATTAACGCCATCAACCCGGTTGACGTTACCCGTGCATTAGCACCGGGTGCTGAACTTAAAGAAGTATTTATTCCTGTTGGGATGGTATATGGCTCTATTGGTCTGACAGATAACCTGTCATTGGCTGGTTACTATCAATACGCTTGGGAAAAGTCGCGTCTGCCACAGGCGGGTAGTTATTTCTCTACCAACGATTTCGCGGGTGAGGGTGGCTACGCCAACCTGATACAGTTAGGTTTTACGTCTAACCCAGATATTGATTTTGCTACCTTGTCGCACAACCTCAATGCCATCGGTCGTCAGGCAAAAGAACTCGCGGTAGCCTATGCAACCGGTCAAATTGACGCTGCGACCTATGCCGCTCAGAGTCAACTGCTGGGAAGCATGTATCTTGCGTATCCTACTAAGGTGGCAGTTCGCGCTTACGGCGAAGACGCGGATAAGAAACCGTCTGATTCTGGCCAATATGGTCTGCGCCTGACTTATTTCGCAGAAGAGTTTAATAACGGCACAGAGTTTGGACTGTATTTTATTAATTCTCACAGTCAACGTCCGTTAATCTCAGGTATTACTTCTGACTTTACTTCAGCAGGCATTGCAGCTGACATAGCGTATTTGGCGCAAAATACGATTACCAAAGATAATCTGACTGACCTGCGTGCGTTTACTAAAGCAGAATTCAATTATCCGGAAGACACCAAACTTTACGGTTTCAGTTTCAATACCATGGTGGGTGAAACTGCGCTTGCCGGTGAAATTGCATATCGTCAGGATGAGCCTCTGCAAATTGATGACGTAGAACTGCTGTATGTCGGTATGCCACAACAGCTAGCCAACGCAGGACTTCGTCCGGATTTAGCCGGTATATCTCAGATGAATGATTATCTGGGTTACAACGTTGGTCCGGGTGAGACTGCCCCAGGCTTTGTACTGGTTGATTCTGTTCAGGCTCAGATCACGGCAACCCACCTGTTTGGCCCAACTTTAGGTACCGATAACCTGGTAGTACTGGGTGAAGTTGGTTACGTGAAAATCGATGGCATGCCAGACCCATCTGTTTTGCGTATGAATGGTCCTGGTACTAACCGCAGTGGTCCGATTATCGGTAAAGAAGGTTTGCATGTCGGTCTGTCCAACGGTCCGGAAACCAATCCATTCCCAACAGATAGCGCATGGGGATACCGCGTGTTAGCTAAGGCTGACTTTAATAACGTGTTTGCAGGTATAAACATGTCAGTTCGCGGAACCTTCTCACATGACGTAGATGGTATTACGCCTGACCCAATGTTCCTGTTTATCGAAGACCGTAAGTCTTCCAGTGTGTCACTGGACTTCGATTATCTGAGTAAGTGGTCTGCATCATTCTCTTACAACGCTTACTGGGGCGGTGTAGGTACGACCAATACCTTATCAGATCGTGACTTTGTGTCTTTTAACATCAAGTATTCAATCTAGGGAGTTGTAATAGATGAAAAAATTAGCCCTAGTCGCGGCCGCGATGACACTGACTTTTACTGCCGGTACGGCAGTAGCCAAGGTGTCTGAGGCTGAAGCGGCAAAATTAAGTAACGAGTTAACCCCGATGGGCGCAGTGCGCGCCGGTAACGCAGATGGCTCTATTCCGGCGTGGAATGGTGGTATCACGTCTGCGCCAGCGGGTTACAATGTGGGTGACCATCACCCAGATCCGTTTACTTCGGACAAGCCACTGTTCGAAATTACCGCGAAAAACTACAAAGACTACGCAGAGTTTTTGTCTGACGGTCAGAAGAAGATGTTCGAGACCTATCCAGACACTTACAAAATGCCGGTTTATGAAACTCGCCGTAGTGGTTCGTTCCCGCAGTATGTTTACGAGGCCACCATCGCCAACGCAACTCGTGCGGAATTGGTTGAAGGTGGTAACGGTGTGAAAAACGCCGCTGTAGGTGTGCCGTTTCCTATTCCAGCCAATGGTTTGGAAGCGATTTGGAACCACATCCTGCGTTATCGTGGTGTAGCGATTCAGCGTTACGGTGGTCAGGCAGCGCCTACCGCAGGTGGCGATTACAATATCATCGGCTTTGATGATGTATTGCTGATGAAATACGCCGGTGAAGGTATGACGCCAGCCATGCTGGAAGCGGAAAACATGGTACTGAAGTTCAAGCAAAAAGTTACCGAGCCAGCGCGTTTGGCTGGTACGGCGTTGCTGGTACACGAAACCATGGATCAGGTGAAAGAGCCGCGTAAAGCGTGGACTTATAACACCGGTCAACGACGTGTTCGCTTAGCACCTAACATCGCTTATGATGCACCAGGAACGGCAGCTGACGGTCTGCGTACCACTGACGATTTCGATATGTTCAACGGTGCACCAGATATGTATACCTGGGAGCTGAAAGGCAAAAAAGAAATGTATGTTGCCTATAACAGCTATAAGTTGCACAGCGATCAGGTTAAATATTCTGACATCCTGAAACCAGGCCATATCAATCCAGATCTGACCCGGTTTGAGAAACACCGTGTATGGGTGGTTGAAGCAAACCTGAAAGAAGGTCTGCGCCATGTTTATCAAAAACGTGTATTCTACATCGATGAAGATAGCTGGCAGATCCAGGTTGCGGATATGTACGATAACCGCGGTGACCTGTATCGCGTAGCCATCGCGTACGGCCTGAACTACTACGAAATCCCAACGCAGTGGTCAACGCTGGAAGTTTACTATGACCTGAATTCTCGCCGTTATCTGGCGTTAGGTCTGGACAACGAGGCGCCGATGTACGATTTTACTATCAGACCTGATGATAGTGAGTTCACACCGCAGGCGCTAAGACGGGAAGGCCTAAGATAAACACCTCACAACGGTTGGCCTGGCCAACCGTTTTTTTTGCAATCTCGAGAGGACATTGCTGCTATGCAAAAGAAGTTTGTGTCAATCGCATGTAGTGTAATTGCCATGTCTAACGCAGCGCTCGCGACGGAGGCCTACATGGCTCCTTTAGCTGAGCAATCGTTACTGGCAGATATTCAAAAAATCAATGAAACAACATTGGTTGCGGTCGGTGAGCGAGGACACATTCTGATAAATACCAATAATCAGGGCTGGCAACAGCAACCCGTTCCTACCAATCAAATGTTAAATGCCGTCGATTTCGTTGACGACCAGCATGGCTGGGCGGTCGGCCATGACGCAATTATTCTGGCTACCGATGATGGTGGTCTGCATTGGACGGTTCAGCAAAATTTACCAGATTTAGAAAAACCTCTGATGGATGTGCATTTTTTTGATGCACAGCATGGCATCGCGGTGGGCGCCTATGGCCTATTTTATAGAACCCAGGATGGTGGACAAAGCTGGGTAAAAGAACTTCATGGCGAAGTATTACTTGAAGATGATCAGGCGTACTTGCAGGAACTGCGAGACGAAGATGAGCAGCTGTATTTGCAGGAACTGGCATCTGTTTTACCGCACTTTAATCGTTTATCGGCTGGCCGTGAAGGTCGACTTTATATGGCTGGGGAAATGGGTCTACTGGCCTTCTCCGATGATCAAGGGCGCAACTGGCAACGCATTGATGTTCACTACAACGGGTCATTTTTTGATGTGATGCAAGTGCCAAATGGCGAGGTTATTGCCGCAGGTTTACGTGGCAATATCTTTCAGTTAACCGACGGAGTGTGGCAACGTATCGATAATCCGACTAAATCATCCATCAACAGTATTGTAGCGGTTGATGCAGATACCACGGTATTTGTCGGTAATAATGGTCGCATCCTGACGTTAACGAAGGGCAAACTTTCTACCTTTCAGACAGAAGATGGAAAAGCCATAATCAATGCGCTCGCCAGCCCAAATGGATTGATTGCTGTGACTGAGTCCGGCATTAAACAACTGCCACTGAATAAATAATTATGAGTAATACCAATAAATTTATTTTTGCCTGCGAGAATGCGATTTTCTCTTTTCGTGCGCTGGTAGTCGGAATTTTTGTTCTGATTACGGTATTTTTGGCGTATCAGGCATCGCATCTCAAGTTAGACGCCGCGTTTACTAAAAACATCCCGCTGAATCACGAATACATGCAGAACTATATTAAGCATCAAAGTGATTTTGGTGGCGCAAACAACGTGCTGATTGCGGTATGTGATCGTGAGCACGACATGTTCAATACGCGCTTTTTTGACCGACTCAAAGCGGTGCATGAAGAAGTGTTTTATTTGCCCGGCGTAGACCGTGCTCAGGTCGTGTCGCTATTTGCGCCATCAACGCGCTTTACTGAAATCGTCGAAGGCGGGTTTTCAGGCGGGCCGGTTATCCCTTCAGATTTCAATTCCAGCCGTGATAAAGATCTACAGGTGGTCAAAGAAAACGTGGTGAAAGCGGGCATTGTAGGTCGTCAGGTTTCAGACGATTTTCACTGTGCCATGGTTACTGCGCGCCTGATGGAAATCAATCCTGAGACGGGCGAGAAGCTGGATACCATTGGATTTGCTGGCAAACTTGAAACCCAACTACGCGATAAATTCGAAGATGATGCCATTAGCCTGCATATCATCGGCTTTGCGAAAATGGTTGGTGATGTGGCCAATGGTGCAAAAGGCGTGGTGCTGTTCTTTGCCATTGCTATCGCCATTACCGGCATCATGGTGTACCTGTTTTCCAAATCATTGCCAAAAACTATTCTGGCGCTGACCTGTTCAGTGGTTTCAGTGGTTTGGCAGATGGGCTTATTGACGCTGTTAGGGTTTGGTCTGGATCCTATGTCAATTCTGGTACCGTTTTTGGTCTTTGCCATCGGCGTCAGCCATGGTGTGCAGATGATCAATGCCGTGGGTAAAGAGGTACGACGTGGCCTAAGTTGCCGGATTGCCGCAAGGCGCGCATTTGCCGGTTTGTTGGTGCCTGGTGGTATCGCACTGCTGTCTGACACAGTTGGTTTTTTAACCCTGTTGGTTATTGATATCGGTATCATCCGTGAATTGGCTATTACTGCGAGCTTAGGCGTAGCAGTTATCATTCTGACCAACCTGATTCTACTGCCGGTGTTACTGAGCTATGTGAGTTTGGGTGAGTCTTATAAGGCGCGCTTCTCCAAAAGTGACGGACGTCACAACCCGTTCTGGTTTGCTATTTCCAAGTTCGCAGAACGCAAACCGGCTGCGATAATTCTGGCCGTGACCGCTGCATTGTTCGTCGTGGGGTATTTTCAATCGCAACAGATGAAGATTGGTGACTTACATGCTGGTGCACCTGCACTACATGAAGACTCACGCTATAACCAGGATACATTCCTGATCACAGATAAATTCGCGATCAGCGTGGATTACATTTCGGTGTTGGTTGAGGCGACGCCAAATGCCTGTACATCTTATCCTGTGATGAGCGCCATCGACGAATTTCAATGGAAAATGGAAAACGTTGCGGGGGTTAACTCGGCCGTGAGCCTGGCATCGGTCGCGAAAATCGTCAATGCCGGTTACAACGAAGGTAACCCGAAATGGCGGGTATTGCCGCGTAACCAGCAAACCTTGGTGCAGGCGATTAGCCGGGTTCCAACCACGTCTGGTCTATTGAATGGCGATTGCTCTGTAATGCCGGTGATTATCTTCTTAAATGATCACAAAGCGGAAACCATTGAGCGAGTGGTAGAGGCGGTCAAACAATTCCGCACCGAGTATCAAAGTGACGACCTTAAGTTCCAACTGGCATCCGGTCCTGTTGGGGTGATGGCAGCCACCAATGAAGCGGTCAAAGACGCTCAGCAGCCCATGATGTGGTACGTGTTTGGCGCAGTGATCTTGCTGTGTTTACTCAGTTTCCGCTCGCTGCGAGCCACGTTATCCGTGGTTATCCCGTTATACGTGGTGTCGGTATTGGCACAGGCTTTGATGACGAAACTGCAAATTGGTCTGACAGTGTCAACGCTGCCGGTCATCGCGCTGGGCGTGGGGATTGGTGTGGATTACGGGATTTACATCCTCTCAACCATGAATGCCAAGTTAAAACAGGGCGTTGCAGTTCGTGAGGCCTATTTACAGGCGTTGGAAGAGCGGGGCAGTGCAGTATTGTTTACTGGGATCACCCTGGCAGTTGGTGTGAGTACCTGGGTATTCTCGGCGCTTAAATTCCAGATGGATATGGGGATTTTGTTGACCTTTATGTTCGTGGTAAACATGTTGGGTGCAATTATTGTATTACCGGCACTTGCCGCGTTTTTCTGGTCAAATCAGAGCAATTCGACCAAGGTTGGCGACTAAGTTGCAAAAATGTAAACAAAACCTACCAAAAGGCCGCTAAGCGGCCTTTTATTTTGCTTCTATTGTGCTGATAAATTCGAGACAATATTAAAAACACCTTGTTTGTCAAACTCTTGCCAAGCCTCTGCTAGAATTGAGGCTGGCGAAGTCGTCAATCGGATAATTACATGGCAAATGCTCAAACACCCTCGGTCGTGCTGGATAATGTTTACAAACTTATCCAACAAAAAGTAGATAAAAAACAATCACCTCTTGTTACCCAATTCGCCCGCATTCTTTTTAGCAATATTTCTAAAGATGATTTAGAAAATCGCAACGATAGTGACCTGTATGGCGCTACCCTGAGCTTGTGGAATAAATTCGCGCAATATGACGGTCAGGCACCGCTGGTTAAGGTGTTTAACCCTGAAGTGGATACCCATGGCTGGAAGTCCAGTCATACTGTGGTTGAGATTATCGTTAACGATATGTCTTTCTTGGTGGACTCAGTGCGTATGGCACTGAACCGGATGAATATTGCTACTCATCTGCTGCTGCACACGCCCGTACTACTAAAGCGGGATGAGGACAATAAAGTCAGTGAGTTTATCGCTAAAGATAAGAACTCAGACCAAAACTTAAAACAAACCATATTCATGATTGAGATTGACCATCAGAGTCAACCTCAGGCGCTGCAAACTATCGCAGAGGAGTTAATTTCTGTAGTCGAGGAAATCTCACTGGCAGTGAATGACTGGCAGCCAATGCGTGACCGACTGTTGGATATCATTGCACAATACAAAGATTATCCGATGCCACAAGGCGAACAGGTCCGCCAGGAAATCATGCAATTCCTCAAGTGGGTCTCGGATCATAACTTTACCCTCATGGGCTACCGCAGTTATGAGTCGAAAGCGATCAAAGGCGATTACCGTTGGGTACCAAATGTAGACTCCAGCCTGGGTCTGATGAAGCGTTCCATTTCTCCACGTGACCGCTTGTTATCAAATATTCCCTTATCTGCCCGTGAAGAAACACTCAGCAGTAACCCTCTGATCCTAACTAAAACTAATAGCAAATCACGTGTGCACCGCAATGCTTATATGGATTACATCGGCATCAAACGTTTTGATGAAAGTGGTCGGGTTATTGGTGAAGACCGCTTTATCGGTCTGTATTCATCGGCATTTTATAACCGCAGTGCCACGGATTTACCGATTTTAAGTAAGAAAATTGAGCGTATTTGTCAGCGTTCGGGCTTTGTTAACGGCAGCCACGCGTATAAAGCGTTCGTCAACATTCTCGAAACCTATCCGCGTGATGAATTACTGCAGGCGCGTGAGTCTGAATTGGAACAAATTGCCACGGGTATTCTGCAAATGCAGGAGCGGGGTATCTCGCGTCTGTTTGTCCGCCGTGATCCGTTTGGCCGTTTCTTCTCGTGTATGGTGTATGTACCTCGGGAGCGCTACAACACGGCACTGCGTATTGATACACAGCGTTTGCTGGCTCAATCATTTGGTAGCGATCGTGAAGTGGAATTCACGACCTTCTTCTCCGAATCCGTCTATGCGCGTACCCATTACATCGTGCGGGTTGTAAACAATAATGTGGAAATTGATGTGAAGGAAATTGAAAAGAATCTCATCGAGCTGTCCAAAGGATGGAACGATAAACTCACTGCGGCATTGAAATCCAGCCATGGTGAAGCCACCGGTAAAGCGCTGGATAATCTGTATGGTGACGCGTTCAGTCGTAGTTACAAAGATCACAACCTGCCGAGCACCGCAGTTGTTGATATCGAGAAAATTCAGGGATTAAGCGAAAGTAAAACTCTGGATATGCTGTTCTATCGTCCACTGGAAGAGAACGACAGCAGTGATCTGGTTAAGTTAAAGCTGTTCCACTTACACGCGCCGATTCACTTATCGGATGTATTGCCAATGCTGGAGCATTTTGGTCTGCGCGTAATTGACGAAAGCCCCTATCAGGTTAAAACGGCTAATGGCACTGTAAGCTGGATCATGGACTTTACGATGCTGCACAAAAACAGCACGCATATGAGTCTGGATAAAGCACAAGGGTTATTCCAGGAAGCCTTCTCTCAGGTATGGAATAAGCAACTGGAAGATGACAGCTTTAACCGTTTGGTGTTGGGGGCCGGTATGCTGGGGCGTACGGTGACGATTCTGCGTGCCTATGCCAAATATATGCGTCAAACCGGTAGTTCATTCAGTAAGGACTATATTGCACGTACGTTGGACAGTTATCCGAATATTGCGAAATTACTGACTGATTTGTTTGATTTGCGCTTTAATCCGTTTATCAAACGCAATGAAAAACGCGTTGAAGAAACCATTGCCACTATTAAACATGAACTGGAAGCGGTGAATAACCTGGATGATGACCGGATTATCCGTCGCTATATGGACATGATTCTGGCGACCCTTCGCACCAACTTCTATCAGAAAGATGCGGAAGGTAACGACAAGCCGTATATCAGCTTTAAAGTGCAGCCTGATCTGATTCCGGAAATGCCGCTGCCATTACCTAAGTTCGAAATTTTCGTCTACTCACCTCGGGTTGAAGGTGTGCACTTGCGCGGTGGTAAAGTTGCGCGTGGTGGCTTGCGCTGGTCTGATCGTATGGAAGATTTCCGTACCGAAGTATTGGGTCTGGTTAAGGCCCAGCAGGTTAAAAACACGGTGATCGTGCCGGTCGGTGCCAAAGGTGGTTTTGTATGTAAAACACCACCGACGGAAGGTGGTCGTGCCGCGTTTCTGGAGGAAGGTAAAGCCTGTTACCGTATCTTTATTCGTAGCTTGTTAGATATTACTGACAACATTGTCGCAGGTGACATAGTGCCGCCTAAAGATGTGGTGCGTTTAGATGAAGACGATCCGTATCTGGTTGTAGCGGCGGATAAAGGAACCGCCACGTTCTCTGATATCGCCAATGGCATTTCAGAAGAGTACAACTTCTGGTTAGGCGATGCGTTCGCATCAGGTGGTTCTGTAGGTTACGACCATAAAGGCATGGGCATTACTGCTCGTGGCGGTTGGGAGTCGGTTAAACGTCATTTCCGTGAAATGGGTATTGATTGTCAAACCACCGATTTTACCTGTGTGGGTATCGGTGATATGGCCGGTGACGTATTTGGTAACGGCATGTTGTTATCAGAACATACGCGTCTGATTGCAGCCTTTAACCATTTACATATTTTCTTCGATCCGAATCCAGATGCGAAAGCCAGCTTTGCTGAGCGTAAACGTTTGTTCGAAAACCCTCAGCTCAGCTGGGAAGATTACGACGCCAAACTCATTTCAAAAGGCGGTGGCATTTTCCATCGTAGTGCTAAGTCAATCAAATTGACCGCTGAAATGAAAAAATGTCTGGGTACCAGTCAGGCGTCAATGACGCCGAGTGAACTGATTAAAAACATCCTGAAAATGGAAGTGGATTTAATCTGGAACGGAGGGATCGGTACCTACGTCAAATCAACCAAAGAATCTCATGCCGAAGTAGGCGATCGCGCTAACGATGACTTACGGGTTAACGGTAAAGATTTGCGCGCCAAGATTTTTGGCGAAGGCGGAAACCTGGGTTGTACTCAGTTAGGTCGTGTGGAATACGCCATGCACGGTGGCCGCATCAATACCGACTTTATCGATAACGTTGGTGGGGTGGACTGTTCGGATAATGAAGTGAATATCAAAATCCTGCTCAACACCCTGGTTGCTGATGGCGACATGACGCTTAAACAGCGTAATAAATTGCTGTATGAGATGACCGATGATGTTTCGCGTATTGTGTTGCAGGATTGCTACCGTCAAACCGGTTCTATCTCTGTAACACACCGTGCTGGTGTGAGTATGCTCAAAGAAGAGTTGCGCTTTATTCACGGCCTGGAAAAAGAAGGTTACCTGAACCGCGAGTTGGAATTTATCCCATCTGACGATGAAATCTCGGAGCGTCTGGCTCAGGGCACCGGTCTGACCCGCCCGGAACTGGCTGTGCTGACTGCCTACGGCAAAATGGTGTTAAAAGAGAAGCTCAACATCAGCGAGATTACCGATAATCCATTCCACGCCAAGTTACTGCCAGAGGCTTTCCCGCCGGTACTGCGTCAGAAATACGCGAAACAAATGCAAAACCACCCACTGCGCGGTGAGATTATTGCCACCAAACTGGCAAACAATCTGGTTAACGACATGGGCATGAACTTTGTTCACCGCCTACAGGAAGAGACGGGCGGTAATGTTGCGGAAATCGCTCATGCATACGCCATCGTCAAAGGGGTGTATGACGCGCAGAGCCTGATTGACCAAATCGAAAAGCTGGATAATCAGGTTCCTGCAGACGTACAGATGCATATGCTCAATCAGATCCGTCGTAATTTACGCCGCTCATCTCGTTGGTATTTACGTCACGGTCAGAAAGGCATGGACATTCAAAAGGCTATCGATTTTTATCGTCCAGCCAGTGAAGACCTGCTGAAAAACTGTGCGGATTACCTGATGCCTGATGAATATAAAGGCCTGGTAAAAGATAGCGAGAAGCTGATTGGCAAAGGCGTGCCAAAAGAGTTGGCATTCCATGTCGCCTGTTTAAGTACGTTGTTCTCTGCGTTTGACCTGGCGCAGGTGGCTGAGCAGGAGAAAGCTGAGCGAGCCAAAGTTGCGAGCCTTTACTTTAAGTTGGGTTACAAGCTCGAGATTCACTGGTTCCTTGAGCAAATCAACAATCAGGACGTGGGCAACCACTGGCAGGCACTGGCGCGCGCTTCCTATCGTGAAGAACTGGATTGGCAGCAGCGCTCACTCACTACGGTACTGATTCGCTATGGAAAAGACATGGCGGATACAGATACAATTCTGGATGAGTGGATGCAGGCACATCAATACCTGCTGGAACGCTGGACGAATATGATGTACGAATTCAAAACCAGCACCACACACGAATTTGCCAAGTTCTCAGTGGCATTGCGTGAATTGATGCTACTTAGTGTTAATTGCGGTTAATCCCCGCCTTACGCTAGTTACGTTAAAAGCCTCGGTTCGCCCGGGGCTTTTTATTATCCAAAATAAAGGGGCTTAATTTTGTACGGTATTTTAAAAAACTTGTTGTTCAGTCTGGATGCGGAAACGTCACATAACCTCACCATGGATAGCCTCAAGTGGACGCAACACAATTTCCTCTCGTCCTTTTACACGCAAAATTTACCGGAAAAGCCGGTTGAACTATTCGGCCTTCGTTTTAAAAATCCGCTTGGTTTAGCTGCTGGGTTAGATAAAAACGGCGAGTGCATCGATGCCTTTGCAAAAATGGGATTTGGTTTTATCGAAGTAGGGACGGTTACACCACGTCCGCAAGCCGGTAATGATAAACCACGTTTATTCCGCCTACCTGAGAAGCAGGCGATTATTAATCGCATGGGATTCAACAATAAAGGGGTGGATTATCTGGTCGAGCAGGTTAAGCAGGCTGAATACGACGGTGTGCTGGGTATCAATATCGGTAAAAACAAAACTACTGAAGAGCAAGATGCCCTGAGTGATTATCTGATTTGTCTGGAAAAGGTTTATGCCCATGCCAGTTACGTGACGATCAATATTTCCTCACCCAACACCCCTGGATTGCGGAATTTGCAGCATGGCGATGCGCTGGCGCAATTGCTCGGTGGATTGAAGTCGGCGCAGACCCGTCTGTCCGATCTGCATGGAAAATATGTGCCGTTGCTGGTCAAAATCGCCCCAGATTTATCTGATGAGGAATTGTTTTCCATGGCAGATAATTTTGTCAGCTCGGGTATCGATGGGGTAATAGCGACAAATACCACATTAGATCGTAGTCAGGTTCAGGGCCTTAAACATGCCAATGAAGCAGGGGGCTTATCCGGTTCGGTGTTAACCGTGCAAAGCCAAACGATCTGTGAAAAATTAATCGCTCGACTTGATGGTGCAATGCCAGTGATCGGGGTAGGGGGTATCGACTCGCCGACCGCGGCACAGCAGCGGATCAAGGCGGGATCGCCTTTGATCCAGTTGTATTCTTCATTGATCTATCAAGGACCGGATCTGATCGCCAAGATCGTAAAGTCTTTATAATGATCCTGTTTAAAGACTCACAAAAAAGAATTAAATATTCCTTTAAAAACATGATCTTAACGTTAAGCTGTTACGAACGGTGCTTGAGCAACTGAATGGAAAATCGCAATGTTACAACCAAGTAAAGACTGGTGTTGGTACTACGATAAGACACAGGATTGTCTGGCGATTGAGTTGTCTGACGAGATGGTATTTATGACGCCATATCGTGCGAAACAACTGAATCCGGATGCTCAGGACCGCCAGGGTTTCAGTCTGGAAGATATGCAGTTTTATATTGAAGTGACAGAGAAGTTGCAGGTGCATGCGGGCGAGTTCAGCGCCGCCCAATTGACCCAAATTGCACTCAATGCCACGGCGGTACAAAAGTTCTATAAACCGCAAATGCCCAAGAGTTGGTATTTCAATCGTCAGTCATATGCCGGAGTTCATGCCGGGCTGGCATTGTTAGAAAACATCGATGGGCAAGGTTTAGTGTTACAAGTAGAAGCTGACCAACACGCCAGCCTGTGTATGCTGATTAGCGCCAGCATGCTGTTGGATGGACAAAAATCCCTTAAGCAATTTGAGGTGATCAAGGTCATGCACAACTACTTATATCCCTATCTGCCAGACGCACCGTTAGCGCGGTACGCCTAATCCCCTTGATAGCCCCACAATTGGGGCTTTTTTTTTATCTGTGCGGTATACTTGCGCACAATTTTTATGTGGCCATGCCACCACTGTTTTTTAAGGTTTCTGTGTTACTTACCATTACTGCCGCCAAAGGCTTGGAAGATGTCTTACTGGCTGAACTCCAGCAGCTGTGCCCAACATTAACGTTTCAACTTAAACCCGGTTTAGTGCTGGTTGAAGGCGAGATGGCTGATATGTATCGTATCTGTCTGCATTCCCGTCTGGCCAACCGTGTTTTACTGCAATTGGCCGAAGGGTCGGTGACCCATGCAGATCATCTGTACCAGTTGGCATCGGGTGTCGACTGGCCAGCGCATTTTGCCGTTGAGCGTTCATTTGCAGTAGATTTTCATGGCACCGACAATACCATTCGTAATACCCAATTCGGCGCGCTAAAAGTAAAAGATGCCGTCGTCGATCTATACCAGCAACGACTGAACCGTCGCCCGAATGTGGACAAACAAGAAGCCGATTGGCGCTTACATGTACGTTTACATCGTCAGGTTGCCAAACTTTATCTGGATGTCTCCGGTGGCAGTTTGCACCAGCGTCACTATCGTCTGGAAACCGGTGAAGCGCCGGTGAAAGAACATCTGGCCGCAGCCATGTTAATCCGCAGTGGCTGGACGGCAGATATGAGTAAGCCATTGCTCGATCCAATGTGTGGCTCTGGCACCGTAGTGATTGAAGCTGCGTTGATGGCGGCGAATATTGCGCCAGGTTTAAGCCGACGCCATTGGGGATTCAGTCATTGGCTTGGTCATGATGAAAGCCTGTGGACGCAACTGGTGCAATTAGCCAAACAAGCTCAAGTCATCCCCTCATCGGTGTTTTATGCCAATGATATCAGCCAGTCCATGGTTGATATGGCCCGTGATAACGCGCGTTCTGCCGGGGTAGAACAATGGATCCATTTCAGTCACGGTAGCGTCGAAAATTTGACCGCCCCCTGTGAGCAACCGGGCTTCATCGTTACTAACCCACCGTATGGCGAGCGCCTTGGTGAACTGGCCAATCTGTTGCCGCTTTTCGCCAGTTGGGGCAGTCAGTTAAAAGTGGCGTTTAAAGATTGGCATGTCTCTATGCTCACCTCTAACCGCGATCTACTGCGCCAGATGAAGCTCAGCGCCAGCAAGCAATACAACTTGATGAATGGCAAGTTGGAATGCCAATTGGTTAATTACCTGCTGGATGAGCGCAACTGTGAGGTTCGCGAGGCACCGCAAAATAACGATTTTGCCAATCGTTTAGGTAAAAATCTGGTCAAGCTTAAAAAATGGCTGAAGACCCAGAATGTCAATTGCTACCGGGTTTACGATGCCGACTTACCAGAATATAACGTCGCTATTGATGTCTATGCCGACTGGGTGGTGGTGCAGGAATACGCCGCGCCAAAAAATGTGCCGGAAGCCAAGACCCGCCAACGTCTGATGGAAGTGGTTGCCGCGCTGCCAGCAGCGCTCAATGTGGCTGCGGATCGCATTGTGCTGAAAGTGCGTGAACAGCAGAAAGGCGCAAAGCAATACAATAAACTCGATCAGCGTCGTGAATACATTGAAGTGTATGAAAACGGCGCAAAGTTATGGGTTAACCTGCATGACTATCTGGACACAGGCTTATTCCTGGATCACCGTGTAACACGTCAGCTGGTGCAGGCGCGTAGTCGCCATAAAGAAGTGCTGAATTTATTTTCTTACACGGGCAGTGTATCAGTGCATGCCGCTTTAGGTGGCGCGCGTCGTATTACTACAGTCGATATGTCGCGCACGTATCTGGAATGGGCAAAACGTAACTTTAGCCTGAATCGCTTAAGTGGCGCCTATCGCTTTGAGCAGGCCGATTGTTTGCAATGGTTGAAATCAGACCGTGGTGAATACGATCTGATATTTATCGACCCGCCATCCTTCTCTAACTCCAAACGCATGAATAATGTGTGGGATGTACAGCGTGACCATATTGCCTTGTTAGCCGATGCGGTCAAACGTCTGGCACCGGGAGGGGAGATCATTTTTTCCAACAACCTGCGCAAGTTTAAGCTCGATGAGGAGGCCGTGCAGGCGTTAGGGCTAAGCATCACAGATTGGAATGCGAAGACCCTGCCGGAAGATTTTAAACGCAATCCTAAAATTCATCATTGTTGGTTATTCACGAAACAAGCATGACAAGTTCCCTGATTTTATACAGTACTGCCGAGTGCCATTTATGCGAGCAGGCTAAAGCCCTGTGCGAGCAATTATCCTTATCTGTAGAGACGATTGATATCGCCTTTGACGATAGCTTGTTCGCACTGTACGGCGTTCGTATCCCGGTCTTAAAGCGCACAGACTCAGGTAAAGAGCTGGGCTGGCCATTTATGCAGAGCGATTTACAGGAATTTGTCCGTTGAGCGTGTTGATGCAATTAAAAAATGCCAGTTTGAGTCTGGGTCATCCACCGCTACTGGATAATGTGGAACTGGTGATCAAAGCCGGTGAGCGGATATGTCTGGTTGGACGCAACGGCTGTGGTAAATCAACGTTACTTAAAGTTATCGGCGCCCATATGCCGCTGGATGATGGTCAGCGGATCGTCGGCAGTGAAGTAAAAATATCACGTCTGGAACAAGACCCGCCATTATCTACGGATATCAGTATTTTTGATTATGTCGCGGAAGAATTAGCAGAGATAGGGCAGTTATTAACAGAATACGCCCATCAGAGCCAGGTCGTGGTAAATGACCACAGCGATGCGCAGTTGGCAAAACTGGAGCGCCTGCAACAGCAACTGGAACACCACAATGGCTGGCAGTTAGAGCAACAGATCCAAGCGGTACTGATGCAGTTGCAACTGGATGGCAACGCCATGTTAAGTAGTTTATCTGGTGGTTGGCGTCGTAAGGCGGCGTTAGCTCGTGCGTTGGTGCGTAATCCGGATATTTTGTTGCTGGACGAACCGACAAACCACCTGGATATTTCGATGATTCAGTGGTTGGAAAATGCGTTAATGGACTTTAGTGGCGCAGTGGTTTTCGTGAGCCACGATCGTGCATTTATCCGCCGTTTGGCGACTCGTATCGTCGATCTGGATCGGGGAACGTTAACCTCTTATCCAGGTGATTATGCGACTTATCTGGTTAAGAAAGCCGAAGATTTACAGGTCGAAGCGACACAAAACGCTTTATTTGATAAGAAATTGTCTCAGGAAGAAACCTGGATCCGACAGGGTATCAAAGCGCGCCGAACCCGCAATGAAGGGCGGGTTCGAGCACTTAAGGCGCTGCGCGAAGAACATCGTCAGCGTCGTCATCGTCAGGGGGCTGCCAGCATCACGTTGTCTGACGTGCAGCGTTCTGGCAAAACGGTGTTCGATGTCAGTGGCCTGCATTACCAGATTGATAACAAGACGATTATCCGTGGTTTGGATTTACTGGTGCAACGTGGCGATAAACTTGCCTTGGTGGGTGCCAATGGTTGTGGCAAGTCGACCCTGATTAAACTGTTGCTCGGTGATCTCGAAGCCCAGCAAGGCTTAATTAAACGCGGCACCAATTTGGAAATTGCCTATTTTGACCAGCATCGTAGTCAATTAGACCCAAATAAAACTCTGATTGATACCATCGCCGATGGCAAGCGGGAACTGACGATTAATGGGCGCTCACGCCATGTGATTAGCTATTTGCAGGATTTTTTGTTTTCGCCTGAGCGGATCAATGTGCCGGTTGGTGCGTTATCCGGCGGCGAGAAAAATCGCTTGCTATTGGCCAAAATACTGGCCAAACCCAGCAATTTATTGATCCTCGATGAACCTACCAATGACCTGGATGTAGAGACCCTAGAGCTATTAGAGGAGGTTTTGGGGCAATACGACGGTACGTTGTTGTTGGTCAGCCACGACCGGGAGTTTGTTGATAATGTGGTTGCCGCCAGTTTGTATTTTGAGGGTGATGGAGTAATTCGTGAGTTTGTTGGCGGTTATCAGGATATTTATCAGTGGTATGCTGATAAGGCGCGCGTACAAGCCGAGGAAAAAGCCGCAGTACGTGAAACTTCTGAGCAGAAGCAAAGTCAAATCGCCAAGTCTTCTCCGGCGCGGTCTAAAAAGTTATCATACAAGGCCAAACTTGAGCTCGAACAGCTACCCGGTCAGATTGAGACCATGGAAACAGAGGTAGCAAGATTACAGGAACTGGTAAATCAACCGGATTTCTTTAAACAAGATGCAGGTGATGCACAAAAAGTGCTGAACCAATTGGCAGAATTGGAAGCCAATTTGTCCGTCGCCTATGAGCGCTGGGACGAATTAGAACAGATGCAAGAGCAGTAACAGGAATAACAATGAAAATAACCAGGCTGGCCCCGCTATCCGCACTAATTACCGCCACATTCGCCTCACAGGCAGCGGTTTACGAAATTGTCGAACTTCCGGTCAATCAACAGGCAAATTATGTATATGGCACCGCCATAAACAATCAGGGCAAAGTTGCGGTTTTACTGCAGGAACAATTTCGTCCGGCTATTGATGTGAGCAGACTTAATCTGGAAAGTACGACGTTACAAGAGAACATTGATGTCGACGCCGTTGCCGCAGGTAACATTAGTGACGACGACATGGTCTATCTGTATGGGTACCTGCAAAATTTAGGTTCTACCGACTCGCCATCAGTTACCAGTCAGCGCTTCGCCTACTATAGTGCGGCTATTGCAGATGAGTCTGGATTTGATGTCGTTGCTGGTTTGGACATGTTTGTCCCTGAGTTGAATGCGCTAAGTCGAAGCGCAACCGTGCGTGTACGTGACGTGGCTGATAGTGGTTGGGTTGTTGGTGACAGTACCGCGCCATTGGAATTGCTTCCATATGTCAATGAATCTGATGAAACCGTAAATTATCAGGTGCGTGACTATGGTTTGCGGGCGTTTGTAAATATTGATGACCAACAAATCGAACTTTTGCCAGAATTCACTGAATTAGGTGGGGTGTCGGCTGCATATGGATTGAATAACAGTCGCCAGGTTGCAGGTTTTTCATCTATTGGTTTTGACCTTCGTGATGTGTATGGCGCATTGAATGCGTCAATCTACGTAAGTTGTAACAATGACGAGACTCGAGGCGATATCCCTGTCGAAGCCTGTATGGCGTCGTTACAGAAGCTTTCGAATTTTAAAAATAACGCAACCCGCTGGACATTGGATGAAGCATTACAAGTCATTGAGTCCAAAACCTATGCGGCATTGACTACCGTAGAAGAATTCATCGCTGAAACAGGTTACGACGGTGACGAGAGCAACATCAGAATCTCCAGTATTGCATATGGAATTAATGACTCGGGTGTAATGGTAGGTGAGGCAAGTAACATCTATACCGGTCCGAAGATCAAAGGTGTCACTACTGATTTAACCACCTCAGCTGCGATGTTTGTTAATGATGAGGTTGTTGATATCAGTAACCCCGCAGAGTTTTATAACAGTAAAGCGTTGGGAATTAATAATACAGGCCTCGTATACGGTGTTGGCGCGAAATACGTCAATGGTAAAAACGCCAGTAAGTTGTTTATCTATGATACGACGAACGAGAGCAGCGTTATTGTCGATGGTTTCTTCAAAAGTTCTTCGATGAATCCTCGTGATATGAATGAATCAGGTCAAATTGTCGGAGAAGCGGAAATTGACGCAACGTTCAGCGCCGGAAGTACCCGCCGTAAGCATGCGTTCTTGTACGATTATAATGATGGAAGTTTCGTCGACCTGAATGATTTAATTGCCTGTGATAGTGGCTACGAATTGGTGCAGGCGGACGGTATTAATGACCACGGTGAAATCGTGGTAACAGCGCTGAAAAAGCGTGAAGTTAAGAATATTGCTGGTGTTGTCAGAACGAATACCGACGGGACTGCTGTAGAGTCAGAAACTCCTGTCGTCCTGAAACTTGCGCCGATTGCGGGTGGCCAGATTCAGGATTGTGGTACTGACGAATCAAAACAGCAGCGTCAGGGCGGTGTATTTGGTTGGTTATTGCTGCTGGCCGGCCTGTCAGTCGGGCTTCGTCGCAAGTTCCTATAACCTTGCAATTCAGCATTAAAAGGCCGCAATCATTGCGGCTTTTTTGTGTCTGCTTAACAGAACGCAAAATCGCCCATCGTTATAACAAAAAACTGTAAAAAAAATGCCATGAAATATCAGTGCATTAGTTTTGCGAGACAGAAATTGGCCGATTTTTTAATTGAACCTTATCCAGTTATCACCTATCTAAGAACTGTGACGTGTTCGTCACACCATCGTTCAAGTAAAAAAAGGATGAGGTTTTAGATGAAAAGACAAAAACGCGACAGACTCTCCAGGGCCCATGCAAAAGGCTATCAGGCAGGCATTACCGGTCGTTCTAAAGATAATTGTCCCTATGCAGCGACCGATAGTCGTTCTCAATGGTTAGGAGGTTGGCGCGAAGCCATGGCTGATCGAAGCGACGGACTCGCTAAGGTTTAAGTATCATCCAACAAAAAAGCCCCGAATTGGGGCTTTTGGTATTTTAGGAGGGCTTAAAAACTGCTTGTATCCTGAAACAGGCCAACTTTTAAGTCCTGCGCCTGATAGATCAAACGCCCATCAACAAACACTTTGCCATCGGCCATGCCCATAAATAGTTTACGTTTAATAACGCGCTTCATGTCGATACGATAGGTGACTTTTTTCGCAGTCGGCAGAATCTGGCCCGTGAATTTTACTTCGCCGACACCCAGTGCCCGACCTTTGCCCGGTCCGCCGCTCCAACCAAGGAAAAAGCCAACTAATTGCCACATCGCATCGAGACCGAGACAGCCAGGCATGACGGGGTCACCAATAAAATGACAGGCAAAGAACCATAAATCTGGGGTGATATCCAATTCTGCTTCGATATACCCTTTGTCGAACTCACCACCTTCTTCATAAATGGCGGTGATTCTGTCCATCATCAGCATATTAGGGGCGGGGAGCTGGCTGTTACCGGGGCCAAACATGTCACCTTTAGAACAGGCTAACAGGTCGTCTTTGCTAAAACTATGTTGTTGATTTGTCATGCTATCCACTTGTTTCTGTAAACTTGTGCCAATTTAGCGAACAGTTGTACGCCAAACAACTCTGAGCAGTACATTTCCTTGCTGTGCCTGTTAGTTTTTGTTGAATTCGGTACACTATAGGCACAGCAAATAACAGTATGATGACATGCGAAAAGCCAACCCCAATGCCAATGCAGAAAAACAAAAACGTTTTCGTGAACGGCAAAAACAAAAGGGTCACAAAGAAGTACGCGGCTATGTAAGCCCTGAAGCGCTCAAATGCTATGCGGAAATTGCAGATAAAACCCATTGGACCGATGGTGATATCCTGAGTAATTCGTTACGCATAACCTACGCAGCCTATAAATGTGGCCAGATTAAGCTGCTAAACGACTGGTTAAAAGAAAACGGGTATTAAACTGCCGTTGGTCTGATTGAGATCAAGCCGTAATTGTCCATCTGTGCCATGCTTGAGGTTACACTATCTAAGGTGAACCTCTGGTTGTTGTGACCGCGGATACGTGCTTACCGTTACACAATACGGGAGCAATCTAATGACAACCTCTCAGGACAGAAATATCAGCCGTCTGGCCAGGCACACCTTTGCCATTGTGCTGGCAGGAGGCCGGGGCAGTCGGCTACATGAGCTAACAGCGTTGCGCTCCAAGCCAGCGGTGCCTTTTGGAGGTAAATTCCGCATAATTGACTTCGCTTTGTCCAACTGCGTCAATTCCGGGATCCGCAAAATTGGCGTCGCCACACAATACAAAGCCCATTCGTTAATTCGCCATTTGGTTCGGGGCTGGGGCCATTTCAAAAAAGAATTAGGTGAGTTTGTCGAAATTTTGCCAGCCTCTCAGCAAACCTCTTCCAGTTGGTACAAAGGCACTGCCGATGCGGTCTATCAAAATATTGATATTATTCGTCAGGAGTCCCCGGAGTACGTGCTGATCCTTTCCGGTGATCAGGTCTACAAGATGGATTACGGCGATATGCTAGCAAAACATGTGGCATCCGGTGCCGATGTCAGTGTTGCCTGCATCAAGGTACGGATTCAGGATGCCGCTGGCGCTTTTGGCGTTGTCGACGTGGATGCAGAGCAAAGAATCACAGGCTTTGCTGAAAAACCAATTTACCCAAAGCCTTTGATCGATGAGCCTGATTTTTGTCTGGCCTCCATGGGCTTGTATATTTTCAACGCAAACTTTCTGTATCAGCAATTAAATACCGATGCTGGTTTGTTAACGTCCTCCAATGATTTCGGCCATGACGTCATTCCTCAGTTGATTGGAAACCACCGTATTTATGCCTACCACTTTCATGATCCTAACCATAGTCAGCATCCTTACTGGCGGGATGTGGGTACACTGGATTCGTTTTGGCAGGCGAATATGGAATTAGTCGAGCCGGAACCGTCCCTCGACATGTATGACCGACACTGGCCGGTATGGACTTATCAGACCCAAATGCCACCGGCTAAGTTTGTTTTCGATGACAATGGCCGCCGAGGTGAGGCGATTGATTCGCTGGTGTCGGGTGGCGTAATTATTTCTGGCAGTGTTGTGAAAAAGTCAGTGGTATTTTCCGATGTGCGCATTCATAGCTACTGTGATATTCGCCAGGCAGTGATTTTCCCGGAAGTGGAGATTGGTCGGCATGTTGTCATTCGTCGTGCCATTATTGATTCTGCCTGCAAGATCCCCGCAGGTATGCAGATTGGTGTAGACCATGCAGAGGATAGAGCAAGGGGCTTGCGGGTCACTGACAATGGGGTTGTCCTGGTGACCCAGCAGATGTTAGAAAAACTTAACTCGCCTGTGCCTGAATCAAGCCATTTGTCCTAAGCAGTTCGGCAATTTCGTTAATGCTGTCGGGATCATCAATCGTCGATGGAATACTATAACTTTGGCCATCGGCGATTTGTCTGAGCAATTTACGCAATATTTTGCCAGAGCGGGTCTTGGGTAGTCGTTGCGCAATGAGCGCGGTCTGGAAGCAGGCTATCGGCCCAATTTCACTGCGTACCCGCTGAACCAACTCGGTTTGCAATTGCTGCTGATCGATTTTTGCGCCATCTTTCAATAAGACCAGGCCAATCGGTAATTGCCCTTTAAGCTCATCCTGTACGCCAATCACACAACACTCTGCGACAGAAGGATGCCCTGCGACTATTTCTTCCATTTCACCAGTCGATAAGCGGTGTCCGGCCACATTGATAACATCGTCAGTTCGTCCCATGACAAACAGATAACCGTCCTCGTCAATGTAGCCTCCATCGCCTGAAGTGTAATAGCCGGGATATTGGCGTAAATAGCCATCGACAAAACGCTCATGGTTACCCCACACAGTGGGTAAACAGCTGGGCGGCATAGGTAATTTAATCGCGATAGCGCCTTGTACATTTGCGCCAAGGGGCAAGCCTTCATCACCTAGGATCTGCACATTAAAACCCGGGGTAGGTTTGGTAGAGGAGCCAGGTTTTACCTTAAAGGTTTCTAAACCAACCGGGTTAGCACAGATTGCCCAGCCAGTCTCAGTCTGCCACCAGTGATCAACAACCGGTTTGTGAGTTTTCTCGCAAGTCCATTCATAGGTGGGCGGATCAAGGCGTTCACCGGCCATAAAAATGGTGCGCAAACTGCTCAGATCATAAGCTTTGATGAGTGCGCCTTCCGGGTCATTCTTTTTGATTGCACGAAATGCAGTGGGTGCGGCAAACAATGCATTGATTTTGTATTCTTCCACCATGCGCCAAAATGCACCGGCATCGGGGGTCATAATAGGTTTCCCTTCGTACATCACCGTTGTGCAGCCTTTAAGCAACGGGCCGTAAACGATATAGGAATGCCCCACAACCCAACCTACATCAGATGCAGCCCAGAACACCTCACCACTTTGCATACCGTAAATCGCATGCATGGAATAGTGCAGGGCGACAGCGTGGCCACCATTATCCCGCACCACGCCTTTGGGTTTACCCGTCGTGCCTGAGGTATACAAAATATAAAGTGGATCAGTGCCTTTCACGCTCACTGGCTTTGCTGGTAACGCATTATTCATCAGGGTCTGGTAATCGTGGTCACGTCCCGCTTCGAGCTCGGCCGGACATTGCGCGCGCTGTATGATGATGCAACCTTTGGGCTTGTGGCTGGCTTCTTCCAGGGCTTTATCTAACAGGGGTTTGTAGGGAATAACACGATTGACCTCGATACCACAGGAAGCGCTGATCACCAACTTTGGTGTGGCATCATCGATGCGCACCGCCAACTCAGGTGCGGCAAATCCGCCAAACACCACAGAGTGAATAGCGCCTAGGCGTGCTACGGCTAGCATAGCAATCGCAGCCTCCGGGATCATTGGCATATAAATCACCACACGATCGCCTTTGCCAATACCTTTGCCGGCTAACACTCCGGCGAATTTTGCCACTTCATCACGAAGTTGTACGTAGGTATATTGGCGTTTGGCACCACTGACAGGAGAGTCATAAATCAGCGCAATGCGTTCACCATGGCCTTGCTCAACATGGTGGTCCAGTGCCATGTAACTGGTGTTCATTTCACCATCGGCAAACCAGCGTTCTATGCCGTGTTCATCGTTGGACAAAATCGTCGCGGGTGCTGTAAACCACGGCAGTTGACGTGCTTTTTCACGCCAGAACGCTTCTGGGTTTTGAATCGATTGCTGATATTCCTTTGCATATGACATGGCAATGTCCCCGTTATCTTTTACTGCTACCACCATAGCGAAAAGCCGGAGATTGGCGAATTAGACCTTTGGCGTAGACCACCAATCAGGCAGCAGTTGCTGGATATCAGCCTGAAAAAATCGGTTATCCAATAAATGTACATAGCCGGTATCGTTAACCGTTCTGATAACCCGGCCAGCCGCCTGAACCACTTTTTGTAAGCCAGGGTAAAGGTAGGTATAGCGATAGCCATCATTAAACAGACGCTGGAGTTTTTGCTCCATCATGTGATTTATCGGGTTGTATTGTGGTAAGCCCAGCGATGCGATAAACACACCGGTTAATTGTTCGCCAGGAAGATCAACCCCTTCGGAGAATACCCCGCCGAGAACCACCAAACCCAATACATTGCGCTTGTGGCTATACTGACGCAAAAAATCCGCCTTTTGGTCATTATTCATATCCCGTTGCTGAGCAATAAGTTCAACATTCAAACTGGCAATAACGTCGCGCAATATGGGTAACAAATCATCAAGAAATCCATAGCTGGGGACAAATAGCATGGCGTTACCCGGTGTCTGGCGCAGTTGATCTGCCACAATCTGACAAATTGGGAATATGGCCTGTTGCCGATGTTGATAACGCAGTGACAGGCGAGGATGCAGAAAGACCGACAGTTGGTTAGCATCGAAAGGAGACTCAACCACCTGTAATTTTGCCTCAGGGATCCCCAGTAACTGCTGGTAGTAGTGAAAAGGCTGCAACGTGGCAGAAAACAACACGGCACTGTGGCTGTGTTTAAAGCGTTCTGCCAGTAAACGTGCCGGCGAAATATTACGTAACGTCAAACACCCTTTGTTTTTAACGCCAGGCTGCCAGTCCAGTGCATAATCCTCATCAAACCAACCATATATGGTAATGAAATGATTAAGCTGGAAAAATACGTCCTGCATTATTCCCCGCAGCGAGGGATCATCCGGGCTAAGTTGCAATTGTGCGGAGTATTCACGCAATACATCCTGCATCGCTGCCAATAGTTTGTCGTTTATTGCCACGACTAGCTGATAGTTTTGCTCGGGTTCAACGTTGACCTGAGCCAGCCATTGCCGGTTGACCCGCTTCAGAGCCTGCTGGAGTTTGCCTTTTACCTGACGACTGCTGTCCAGCATCCACTGGCGCTGCAATTGGGCGCTATACATCATGCGTCCGCGCTCAATCAGGTTGTGACATTCATCGATCAGTAAACCGACTTTCCATTCGAACTGTTGTTGCAGCGCAAACAACAATGCAGTGATATCGAAGTAGTAGTTCATATCGGCAACGACCACCTCGCACCAGCGCGCCATCTCAACAGCAAGATAATAGGGACAAATTTCATATTGCTGACCAAGATCGGCCAGAGTAGAGGCGGTTAACAGTGGAATACGCGCTGCGTGTTCGCGAACTTTGGGTAATTTGTCGTAGAAGCCCCTGGCATAAGGGCAAACATCACCACGGCAATTTACCTCGCTGTGCAAACAGGCGCGCTGCTGTGCGCTGAGGGTAACAGAACGCAGTGCTTGCGCGGATTTTTTCAATAGCGCCAGACTGTCCTCTGCGGCATGTTGACCGGTGGTTTTCGCGGTGAGGAAAAATATCCGCTGAATTTGGCCTGCTGATTTGGCTTTTAACGCCGCAAACAAGGTCGCCAGCGTCTTACCCATGCCTGTCGGTGCTTCACTGAGTAATTGTGAACCAGTAACACAGGCTTTATATACCGACTCACTCATCAGACGCTGACCACGATGCATCTGTGGGTAGGGAAACGCTAATTTCGTTAATTGTTGTTGGCAGTTGCGCTGACGTGCCTGCTGCAGATTCTGCCATCGCAAAAATGCCAGTACCCAACCCTGACACTCTTTGTCCAACTCCGTCCTGGCGTGCACCTGTTCCAGACGATATTGCCTTTCCTCGTTGAGGTCGAAATAAACCAGCGCAACCTTTATATGGGGTAAATTCAGTCGCCAGCATTGCATCCAGGCATACATCTTCGCCTGTGCCCAGTGGGCACTGCGTTGATTATCGGGCACATTCTCGGCTGAGCCGTAAAGGGTTTTAATTTCTTCAATGCACTGTGTCGCATTATCGTAACCATCGGCACGCCCACTTATAAGCAAGTCGCCGATGTGCATCTGCAAAGGAACTTCCGCCTGATAGCTGTCCGGTCGGCTTCGTTGCACCTGTAAATGCCCCTCAATACCCGATGCAGCGCTTGGGGAAGGTGAGAACTGACGGTGCAGATCACCGCGTCTGGCGGCAAATTCGACCAGCGCCCTGACTGATATTTTATTGCCAGCTAACATAGGCAACGTGGGCTGCAATACCCTGACTGGTGAAAAACCGGAGCCAGCGAATTTGGTTATCCTGCAGTTTATCGCCCGGACCTTTCACTTCAATCAGGCAAAAGCTCGAGGATTGGGGGAAAAACTGAATTAAATCCGGCAAACCTGCCCGGTTAGCGGGCAGGTCAAATAGCATGCGGGAAAATATTTTTTTTAGTATTTCAGCGCTGATGCACCTCAGCGCCATCTCAAGCCGGTCGCTATTCATATAGCGCCAGTCAACCAACAGGTTGCTCACGCCAACTTTGCGTTGATAGGTGTCGCGTATTGCGTCGACGTAACTGCCATCATCCAGTTGTTGCCATAACGCCGCGAAAATCTCCTGGCGCGATAGAACAAAGTCGCTTTGATAAATATCCAATGGCCCCAGTTGAAACGGATGGGCAAAAGCGCCTGTAATGTCTGCAAACATCGCATCCCACATCCACAGCCCCAGCAGGCCCGGAAATAAAGCGTTTTCCGCGTGTTCACAGGGGGCGTCCACAGATGCCAGATATTGGCGCGTGACTTCTTCAACACGCTGGCTTTCAGATGCCCGCAAGGTCAGGTACTTGCAGTCAATTTCCGGTTCAGGTTGGGTATGAAATGGCATCTGACATTTTTTGGCCAAACGCTTAAGTAGCCGTGTCGCCACCTGGCGTTCCTGTTCGCTATTGGGTTGCAGCAACATTTGCTCGGCGAGTTGCCATGCCCGCTGGGGGGCGCCGAGTTTATCCAGTACCCGGATGGTGCGCTCCCGGGCAGGTTCGCGCGTTGAATGTTGATAGAGTCGCAGAGCTTCAGTGAGTTCTCCTGCTTGTTCCAATCGATAGGCGATACGATTGATTAAGCGCATTTGACGCCGCTTCACTATGTGACTTTGCGCGGGTAGCGGTAATTGCGCGGTTAATGCCTGCAAGGCAGCCATATCCGTTGTGTCTTCCGTGGCATCTTTGAGTGCTTGTAACGCTTTGTATTGTTCCAGCTCAGATGGGTGTCGGAACAACCGGTGTGCCTGAGTAAGCGCATAATTCTCAAAACGAAATATGCCTAAATCCTGCAATACGAATTCGGTCAGGCTCTGATAAGGATTGCCAAAAAACAGTAGTTGCAAGTCATCAACGTCCTCCTGACAGGTTAATACCAGCAGATCCCCCAGCGCAGTTTGCACGTCACCTGACCAGGGTACATTTGGCAATTCAAGGCGCTGCAGGTCTTCAATTAACTGGGCTTTGCGCAATTTCAACTGCGGTTTATCGAGCCTGTCAGCAAAACAGAAGCGCAATTGCGCGAGGGTTAATACGGGTAACAGGTCACACAATTGGCTTGCGGGATTACGTTTGATGAAATTCCGCGCTGCCAGTTCATCTATCGCCTGTGGAATATCCGCTATCTCGCTGTAGCGCAGACTGTCTTGCAAGAAGTGGCGATATTTGCGACCCGCTAATCGCACCAGCAAACACATTGCCGGGCGGCTTAGCGCACGAAACTGCTGACTAAAACTTTGCAGACGTGGTGACAGCATATCGCCGTAGCGCGTTTCAACCCAGTCGAGCAATGTCATAAAGTTGGTCAGATAGTAATCCGGCGCAAGCGGCGCGGGCGCATCATTCATAAGGTCGTTACACGTTTTTTAATTAGCGTAACAATACTGTGTATAAATACAGCTTTCCAGAGGGAGATATAAAAAAAACGGGGCGATTGCCCCGTTCAGCGCTATTAAAGTGCGGCTTCGGTGCTCTGAATCAGTTGCCATAGCTCATCTTTGAGATGAACCCGGTCCATCTTTTTGGAATCCAGATCGGCGTCACTCAAATGCTCTACACCCAGTTCAGCACGGCGTACTTCGGCATCCAGTGCATTGTATTGATCGAACAAACGCGCGAAGTGTTTATCGTTCATTTTCAGGTGGCGAATGGTGTGGTGATGGTCCGGGAATTCGTGAAGCAGATCGTGCTTTTCAATGCTCATTGCGCGTCCTTAATCAGTTGTGTTTTGTTGACGTACTCAGTATTGCGCTGCATTGAAACAGGGATGTTGATCTGGGTCAGATTGCCGGTAGAAATTGCCCAAATCCACTGCGTTTACCCAAGTGAGGTGACATCTGTTCATTTTCTACCGCCAACTGGCCATTGATCATGACATGGGTAATCAGCCCCGGATTACGGTTAACCATACGCTGTAAGTCAAAACCCTGCATGCTGCCCCAATGTTCCTGGCAGAGATCCTGTTCAAATCCCTTCGGGTCCAGCAATACCAGATCGGCGCGTTTTCCCACGGCGATATGGCCTGCATCGATATTAAGCCAGTCGGCTTGCTCTTTTGTCAGACGATGTACTGCGCGAGCCACGGACATAATGGGCGTATTTTGCAGTTGCGCCTGATAGACGCGCTGTAAAAAGCGCAGTGGAAGATTATAAAACGCCATATTGCGAATATGGGCGCCAGCATCGGAGAAGGTAATCAGTGTGTGTGGATTCGTCAGCATGCGAGCCAACTGGCGTGGACGATGGTTACCGATCACGGTAAACCAACGCAGGTCGCGACCGTATTCAACGACTAAATCGAGGAACAGATCGACCACATGTACATGGCGCTTTGCGGCAATTGCTGCAAAATTTTGGCCCACCAACGAGGTATCCGGGCAACCTAAAATAATGGCGTCAGCAAAATCCCGCTGCCATACCCGGGGCGACAGTTTATCCCGGTAAAAGCGTCGAAAATCACGGCGATATTGTTGGTCTTTAAGTAACGCGTTACGCTCCAACTGGTCTTTCAGGTCAAGCGCCATCTCGCCTGCACCAAATTCCTCAAATAACACCACATCCATCCCATCAGCATAAATAGCAAAGGGAGTAGGGAGCAATTGCCAGCGAAAATCGCCGCCTAAAAAGTTCACCAAGGCGGCCGAAAGTTTGGCCATCGGCGCGACGGTTTTGTTGCCTTTTAAATCCAGCATGGAAATCAGGGTAGTCTTGAGTGGCTTACGCCATAGCCCGATGGTTTGACGCAAATATTGCAAAATTTGTAGTGGATTAGCTGCATTGGGTGCGCCCTGATGCACGCGACCACGGGCACGCAGAATATGATTAAAACGTGTTATTTCCCGCCAGCGAGCGTA
The DNA here is from genome assembly GCF_004329715.1 of Bowmanella sp. JS7-9. GTDB lineage: Bacteria > Pseudomonadota > Gammaproteobacteria > Enterobacterales > Alteromonadaceae > Pseudobowmanella > Pseudobowmanella zhangzhouensis. Next base: position 67,001 of record NZ_JXSY01000003.1, on the reverse strand, counting down.
AGTACTCGGCAGGCTTTTCGACCAGGCGCGATCACCATCGACTTTGTCCCATTTCAGGCACATGGTCGATAAACCGAGAAACCCCGCGTCTAATGCTTCATTCAGGATGGATTCCATTAAGCGTTGTTCACTGTCCGTAGGGCAATAGCGTGGATCAGTGGCATTCATCAGACCCAGTACTGCAGTGCGCAGGTCACTGTGGCCAAGCAGGCTTACCACATTGGGGCCAAGGGGCTGTTTGCGGATAAATTTCACCCACTGTTTTGGGCCGTGCCAATGTTTATGGTCATGCAAAATCGGTAGTACTTTTTCACGCGGTACCGTTTCTACCCGGGTAAAGATATCTGCGGCGTCTTCGGCATCGCTGCAGACCATGGATAATGAGCAACTTCCGACTAAAACCGTAGTGACACCATGGCGCACGGACTCTGATAAGGAAGGGGCTACGATCAGTTCAGCATCGTAATGGGTATGGGTGTCGAGAAAACCCGGTGTCAGCCATTTATCTCGGCCATCAATACGCTGACAGCTTGGGCTGACATCAATCTCTGATTCAGCGATCTGCTGGATAGTACCCTCTTTGATCCACACCCAGCACGGGGATACAGGTTGCGCCCCGGTTCCATCGAAAAGTGTCGTATTTTCAATTAGATATTCTGATGTCATGGCCAATGTCTGTGCATGGTTGATACGCCAGAGTAGGGACTTTTGCATAACTTGTCACCTGTCAGTTATCAGCCGGCGAGATGAATCTAACACCTTGTTCTATAGTGTATTTATCTGATTCAGGACATCCGATTATGGAAGAGCCCCACATTACTGCAGATTTCACCGATGAATTGTTACGTTTACGTGTGCGGATCAATGCGATGTTTGAGTATGCTTTTCGCTATGGTATTTCCGTTGAGCCAGAATTGGCCGAGCAATATTTCCAAAGTGAGCACATCGATAACGCCAGCCTGACTAAAATTTATAATTACCTGATTGATGTGGTGAAACCGGCCCATCCCAGATACATATTGCAGGTCTATACCCACCGCCATGATCACTTTATTTTTCGACTGTTCGGTAATATTCCGTTTGTCCGGGCATTAAATTTTGCCACCTTAATGTCGCTGGTATTGCTAATTGGATTGAGTTTAACCAGCTTTATTACCACTGACAGCCGCTATTCCTTTGTGGACGGCAGTTGGCAGGAATTACTTGCCGAGGAGTTGTTTATACTCTCTGCTGCCGCAGTCGGCGCCGGGATAGCAGCACTGACCGAAGCCAATCGCTACTTAAAAGATTCGTCGTGGGATGATCGCTATCATACCTGCTATGCCACCCGTTATTTTTTAGGGATCGTGTCGGGATTCGTCCTTGCCATGATGCTGCCTATTGAGGACTGGTTTACCGAGCCGGAATTGAAAAAATTTGGTGGCATGCTCTATCCCACTATTGCGTTGTTATGTGGCTACAGCGGTAATCTGGTGCAAAGTATTCTTAATCGTCTGGTGGTTTCAGTTGAGACGGTATTCCGCGGCTCGGTAGAAGAGCAGCGGCAGTTTTTACAGGAGCAGGTCAGTACAGAAAGTGAAAAGAAACGCCTGGCTGAAAAGCTGGAGTTACTTAATCAGCTGCAAAGCATCACTGCCGATAAAAAGCTGGATGCCGAGGGCATACAAAAACGTCTGACAGAATTGTATGCCTCGTTGACACGAAACAAAGGTTAGAACCTGGAACGAAACATAAAAAACACCGCACCAACCAGACAAAGCCCAGCCCATAAATAATCCAGCTTTAGCGGCTCTTTGAGATACATAACACTAAAAGGAACAAATACACTGAGCGTGATAACCTCCTGAATTATTTTAAGTTCGCCGACACTCAACTGGCTATAACCAATGCGATTGGCCGGCACTTGTAATAAATATTCAAACAGGGCAATCCCCCAACTTACCAATGCGGCCACAATCCAGGGTTTATGGTTTAACTCTTTTAAATGGGCGTACCAGGCAAACGTCATAAACACATTACTTAAAACCAGTAATCCAATCGAAATGACAACAGGCGGCAACGGCCACATAAATTAAAGACTCCGGAATAAATTGTTTTCGACTACCCGCAGTGCCAGGCAATCGCTTTGTTTGTTAATCACCATTGAAGTATCCACTCGTGTGCCGGCACCTGCATACCGACCTGCCGCAGTGAAGGTGCAAAGCTGGACATAGACATTATTGACATAGGGCAGGGGGAACAGTGCCTGCACCACTTGCTCCTGACTGTCGAAGCGACCGCCTGTACTGACTAATTCATTTTGTTGCTGATCAAATAACGCGATATTTGCGCCGCAGCGCCCAACAATGGGTTTTGTAACATACCCGCTGTGGCGCAGTTCCTCGGTTATTTCATATTCGGTACGCAGTAATAACGGATGGTCCGGATATAAATCCCACAGCACAGGTAATATCGCCTTATTGCTTGGGATCAATGACCACAAAGGCTCATACACCATGATATCTGGATGAAACAACACATCTGCGAGCGATACCCTGCCAGGCTCGGTTATATGTTCACCGGCCAATTCTGCGCGCAGTTGGTCTAACGCCGTTTCCCACGCCCAGGTTTTCCATACCCATCTCACCTGATCGCCATACTCATCCCGTATTTGCCCGTTATCATCGAAACTGAGCCCGTCAGTTTTAATCACGATTCGGGTATTTATCCCCGCAGAACGAATAATGTCCTGCATATACAGGGCGTGGTAAGCCTCTTCATCATCGTCATCTCGCAGAATGTGCACCAGATGATGGGCGCAACAACTTTTCCAGGTTTTGACTAGCGCTGCAGACAACTGTTCACCTGCGTCGCGGCCGTCTGGCACATGATAATGGCGGCTCCATTTGCCCTGAATTTTACCTGTCTCCATATAGCACGAGGCAGAGTCACAATTGTATTCGTATACCTTTAGCCCAGCTGTCGTTAAGGCAAAATCAAAACGACTGGTGATGAGCTCACTCAATCGGTTATCCCAGGACTTTTGAATACGTGGCACGATCTCATCTGGAAACTGAAAACGTGCCAATAACTCAGGATGCTGGAGTACATGGTGGGTAGCATGCATAAACATCGCATGTAATTCATTGGTGGCATGGCTTAGCAGGGATTCCGTGCAACGGGAAATACAAAAATAGGTGGATGCAAGCGTAGGATCGAGGCTCAACGCCTGTGCCCCCATGGCATGTAGATAAGCCTGCTCGTCATCATTGGCGATGTTTAGCCAACCGGACTGCCGGGAGGTGTCAGTGTCAGCCTGACGTGCTTTGAGCTCAAGTAAGGCCGGTTCGGTGCTGTCAACGCTCTGACCACAACCACTGTGAGGGGCGGGGATCATCCAGCCAAGAATTTCCGCATCACCGAATGAGCATTGCACCCAGTACTGGCCGTGCGCATCCACCCGTGCACGTAGTTCCCGCGAGTAGTCACAACCGGCGGGCCAACGCTGATGATCGACGTTTTGTTCGGCCACACGCAGATAATTATCGGTGACCTCGGTAATGATAGCGACATGGCCGGTGCGTTCAAATTCACCGCCTTCAGCCCAGATCAGCATGCCTCCATACTCAGGACGACGTTCGCTACCATTCTCACAGGCGGTTAGAGTGCGTTTCTCACCACTTTCCACATGGGTGACGTGGCGCAAATTGAATATTTCATACGCCATACCGACGTCATCAAAAATGCAGCCGGTATTGAGATATAACCATCGGCGGGCAAATTCAACGCACTGCCATTTGTAGCCAATGTACAAGCCATCCAGTTGATGACGAAAGGCCTGCCGGTTTGGATATTGAGACTCATCGACTGAGTCATAATCAGACGAATAAGCTGGCACGCCACCGGGGGCAATGCCGAGTAAACCACCAAAAGGAACAGGATCGCTGCGCATGATGACTCAACAAAAATTTTTCGCTCAACATAGATGAAGGTAAACTAGCTGGCAATGTGCGCCGCAAAAAATAATACCGGCGCGAGTAACTGGTCAGGAACCGAAACAAAATTCATGAATAAGCGCCTTAATAAATACATCAGCGACACTGGTTTATGCTCACGCCGTGAAGCTGACAAACTTATCGAACAACAGCGTGTCACCATCAATGATAAATTGCCTGAACTGGGCACCCAGGTTGGCCCGGGAGACAAAGTGCGGGTTGACGGCAAATTGATAGGGGCTGTTGCGGCGGATAAGTCAGACCGTATTTATATCGCTTACAACAAGCCCATCGGAATTACCTGCACTACCGAGCGTCACATTAAAGGCAATATCATTGATGCAATTGGGCATAAAGAGCGGATTTTCCCGATTGGTCGGCTGGATAAACCGTCCGAAGGCTTGATCCTGCTGACCAGCGATGGCGATATCGTGAACAAAATTCTGCGTGCCGAGAACGCCCACGACAAAGAATACGAGGTCACGGTCAACCAACCGGTCAGTGACAGATTTATTCAGCGCATGAGTAAAGGCGTACCGATTCTGCGTACCGTTACCAAGCCCTGTGTGGTGCGTGCCACCGGCAAGTTTACGTTTACCATCATTTTGACCGAAGGTATGAACCGCCAGATCCGTCGTATGTGTGAGTTTTTAGGGTATGAAGTCACCAAGCTCAAACGCGTGCGCATCATGCATTTGGATTTGGGTAAATTGCGCCCCGGGCAGTGGCGTAACCTCACAGAACAAGAGCTGAATCAGTTAAATAATGCCGTAAAAGGCTCTAGTAAAACGGCACAAGCACCAACCCCTCAAAAAACACCTGCAAAGCCTGAAAAATCACTCTGGTCAGCGCAAAACAAGCGACCAAGGTTCGAACGCAAAAATAAACCTGTGTAACTGCGTGTGCGCTGCGCCTAATCAGAAATTTGCGCACATTACGGTTATTTTACGTGCAGTTGTTCTTGTAACCAGAGTAACAATTCGTCTTCATCTGGTTTGATTCGAATTTCCAATGTCAGCGCGGCCGGGCGATAGGGTTTACCTGCATGTACGAAGAAACTGCGCTCGACAATTGCAACCGCCAGACAACCCGCCTGCTGGAATGCCAGATAGCCATTCATCATAGGTTCAACGGCATCGAACGTGACCGCGGCCGACGGCTCGGGACGTTGAAACAATACCCAGCGGGGTAAGTGTTGGGTTAATGCCAGCACATCGCGGATCAGCGCCTCAACACCCGCCAAATTAAAACTACCTGCATAATCACACACGACCATTTGGCCCTGTAATGCCAGTGTGTAAGTGCCATGGGGGATTTTGTTGACCATTAAACCGCTACTTCACGATGCCCTGTCTGGATTGAGTATAGAGTGTAAATTTCACTTTATTGTTGTCCTAAGCTATTACAATCTGTAGGTATTTCTCACCAATAACCCCATGCCTCCCCATGACTGATCTCCTTCTTATCGCCTGGATATTTCTAATCGCCGGGATTGTCGCGGTACCTATTGCTGCAAAATTTTCGCTGGGTTCCGTGCTTGGTTATCTTCTCGCGGGGATCGTCATTAGCCCGGTACTGTCGTATTTCAATGTGGATGTGGTGTCGATTCAGCATTTTGCCGAGTTTGGTGTTGTGATGATGCTGTTTATCGTCGGCCTGGAGTTGGAGCCCAAAGCGCTGTGGTCGATGCGTACCCAATTGCTGGGGCTTGGTGGGGGGCAAGTTATTCTTACCACTGCTGTCATCATGGCCAGCATCATGATGTTAGGTTACGCATGGCAATATGCGTTAACGATAGGCCTGATATTTTCTCTGTCATCAACGGCGATTGTTCTGCAAACACTGCAGGAAAATGGCCTAATGAAGTGCGACGGTGGCCAGGCTTCGTTTTCAGTGTTGTTAACGCAGGATATCGCCGTTATTCCCATGCTCGCGTTGTTACCGTTATTGGCGATGCCAGAGCTGGGGGATGTGGGGCAAATTACCACACAGACAGCAGAGCATGCTTCCGGATTGAGCCTGGTGCAAGGACTGGCAAGCTGGCAGGCGGCATTGGTAACGCTGGCTGCCATTGCATTAGTGGTGGTAGGGGGGCATTACCTGACGGCGCCAATATTCCGCTTTGTCGCACTGGCCCGGCTCAGAGAATTGTTTACCGCTACCGCACTGTTGTTTGTTATTGGCATTGCGCTGACGATGTCGCTGGTCGGTTTGTCTCCGGCATTGGGAACATTTTTAGCCGGCGTGGTGTTAGCCAGCTCCCCTTATAAACACGAACTCGAAAGCAATATCGATCCGTTTAAAGGCCTGTTACTCGGTTTGTTTTTCATTACCGTTGGCGCCGGTATTAACTTTGCACTTTTGTCGAGCAGAATCGCAGATGTTCTCCTACTCACCTTATGCCTGATATGCATCAAAATTGCGGTATTGGCCGCCCTTGGGCGCTTTTTTGGTTTGCAAGGGTCGCAAAGATGGCTATTGGCAATGGGGCTGGCGCAGGCGGGGGAGTTTGGTTTTGTGCTGCTGTCTTTTGCGGTTGCCAGCCATGTATTACCCCAGGAGTTGGCCGACTTGGCGCTACTGGTCGTGACCCTTTCTATGCTGCTCTCGCCGCTTCTGTTTATTATGTATCAGAAAATCGTAGCGCCCAAATATGTCACTCCTACCAGCACGAGAGAAGAATCCTTCCCCCAGGAGCGCAAAGTTATTATCGCAGGCGCTGGCAGAGTAGGTGGCTTAGTCGACCGGATTCTCAACGCTGGCGGCATTAAAGCCACGGTAATTGATTATAACTACAAGCAGCTAGATGCCATGCAGTCCATTGGAGTTAAACACTACTTTGGCGATGCTACCCGCCCGGATCTGTTAATCGCAGCAGGAATCGAAGAGGCAAGTTTGCTGATTGTTGCGTTAGACGAACAAGAGCAAATCACTAAGTTAGTTCGCTACGCCATGCAAACCTATCCTCACCTACATGTTATCGCCAGAGCGGTGCACCGCCACCATGTATATGAACTCTATGCTTATGGCTGTCGCGACATCATCAGGGAAACCTATGACAGCACATTGCGTATCGGGCGATCAGCATTTGAGGCACTGGGCATTGAACGTGAAAAGGCAGAGCAGATGGTAAAAATTTTTGCTGACTACGATAAGGAATTATTGCGCTCACTGGCCGATGTATACGAAATCGGCGTGCCGTTTGAGCAAAACAAGGCATACGTGGAATGCGTCAAACGTCTGATCGGTGAAAAGGAGCCAGAAATCATCAAAGCAATTCAGGCGGTCAGAGAACGTCCCAGAGAGTAGCCAGCTTAATTAAAAACCTGTGTTAGCGAATAAACACAGGATTGCGCACCAATCGCGTCAATAACTGTTAATATTGCCGGCAACCTTGCATAACGACCTTCTTTTTCACACTCCCCGTCGTTAGCACAGCCTATTAACCGGAAACAGCATGGCACTCAAAGCGACCATTTTTAAAGCGGACATATCCATCAGCGATATGGATCGCAATTATTACAACGACCATAACCTGACCATTGCGCGCCACCCATCGGAAACCGACGAACGCATGATGCTGCGCATTATTGCGTTTATCGCTAACGCCCATGAGCGATTACAGTTTACCAAAGGCTTATCCGATGATGACGTTCCGGATATCTGGCAAAAAAGCTTCAGTGATGAAATAGAGCTGTGGATTGAGCTGGGCCAACCATCTGAGCAACGGATTAAAAAAGGCTGCAATCAAAGCCAGCAAATGATGATTTATGCCTACGCCAATAACAGCTTTAATGTGTGGTGGAAAAAAGAACAGAGTAAGTTACAAAGCAGAAGAAATCTGGCCGTTTTCACCATTTCTGAAGATTTGGTCGTGCCGCTGGAAAAGGCCGTGCAGCGCTCTATGCAAATTCAGGTAACGATTCAGGATGGCCAAATGTGGCTGACCATTGAAGGTGCAGCAACCACCGAAAGTCTGGAAATAGCCATCGAGAGGCATATGTAATGAAAAAGCTCTCCAGCGTGCAGCAAAAACAACAAGCGCTAGTTCTGAGCATTGCGGATCAGTTAGAAGAGCAGGGGCGTGAAGAACTTCCCGGCATGGTGCAATGTTGGTTCGAGGTTGAATACCACCAGTTTCCCGGCTCACTGTTACTGCGCTTTCAATTTGAAAACGAAGAAATGCTCAATGCGGCCGCGCCGGAATTGAAAAAATGGCAAAAACGCCTGAGCACAGCCTTGCTAAAAAAAGGTGTGATTTTAAAAGATATGCGCCGCCATTTTATCTTTACCCTGGAAGCGCCCGAAGTGTGACACATGAGCTTTAGCGGATTTTTTATACTTCCTGGTGTTCGCTAAATGACCAATGAAAGCGACTGAAAATCAATAAAAAGTTATTTGCCATACAAAGACTCTACTCTATTATGAATTTCATAAACAACCATCGTTTAGCAAACCATTATGTTTAAAAAAGTGGCAGGAATATTCGTTGCACTCCTTACAACAAGCGTACAAGCAGAACTCGATTGGACCGCATGCACCATTCCTAAATTTGTAAATGGTGAGCGCATTTCATTAAGGGATTTTGTTTTTGACTTTAAAAAGAAAACTATTTTTGAGGATAATACGCTGATTAAAGAAGACAAAGTTTTAGAAGAATACGAATATGATATTAAACACATTGATGAGTTTGCTGATGGACGGGGATACATTAACTTGCGCGGCGAGTTTAAAACGGGCGTAAATAAGGTGGTAATCTTAGCGACGATTCTTAACTTTGGCAGTTATTCAGTTACCAAGATGAAAATAGAGGAATACGGACGCCTAATTTCAGTTGATAGTTTCATGTGTGATCCCAGCTATTAAATATTGGCTCAGATATGGCTTCAGTGATTATTTTGTTTTTAACCGCATTGACCACAGCGGCCCTCGCGCAAGACCAAGCAAGCTTACCTTTGGATTGTCATCCAGTCCCTAACGCCACGCACTCCCTTTGTCTGGCGGAAACTCAGGGCTTTGCAGACATGTACAACGACCTGTTGGTGTTTGTACGCACTGAAGACAATCGCACTCGTTTTGTTACCAATATGCAGAGTACCTTGGTCGGCCAAACTTGGTTTTGGGGCTTTTCAGGCGCTGGACGCTACGCGGTATTTGCCACATCCGAAGAGGGGCATGCCACGTTTAGCGTTTATGACAGTACCGGGCTATTGCAAAACTTACCGGATGTCCGCAGCGCATTTAATTTCGGTGACTATTATCTGCCGGAACTGTTGGCCTTGGATGATGATGGCAACGCATTTTTCTTACACCTGCAATCTAAAGATGATGTAAAGGATATGACCTGTCTGAACAATACAGAACCGCTTTCGGCACAGCATATTGATGACAATGCATGTGTGGTAAAAGTGAACTTAGCTACAAATAAAAATTTATAGTTGCGCGACAAAATGACAATGACACGCAGCAAGAGCCATACGATGGCGCTTAGTTCGAGAAAATCTCACGTAGACAGAAAATCTCGTTTTGTTTGACAATCTACACACAACCAACCTCATTACTCATCCCACAACACTTAACTGCGTATAATGTATATTATGTTAAATGATAAATGTATTTGGAAAGACTAGCTTTCCCAGGTTTGCATAAACTCCTCCATCGCGCTTTGCATGTCTGCGTTCTCACGCTTTTTGGCCGGCTGTGTTTTGCAATCATTCCAGCCGGCTTTGTATGCTACTTCCTGCTGCAGTTTGATAAACGTGATTAAGTTGCCCTGTTGCTCGGTGCGTAGTTTTATAAGTTTTGGGAGTTCTTTCTGACTTAATGCAGTTGGCATATTTTGTATCTGCAACTTCGCAGTCTGTAAATCTTCTTCCGGGCTTAACAGGTATTCCAGCACCAAATCGTAGCTGTCTTCATGTAAGCCCGCATGTTCAGCAAATCGTTTTAATTTCGCTAACGTGGCTTGTTCTATTGTGATAAAGGTTTGATGTGACTGGCTGCGCTGTTTGAATTTTCTGAATCTGGCACTCAGCCTTTTTAATCCATGCGGCGTCAAAAACTGACCAAGCTGCGCCATATCGGTTTTACGACAATCACCCGATAATATTGGAAATGCCTGGGTGGGATCAGCAATATCCTGTTGTTTGATTTCGCCGGGTATAAGATACCCATCTATAAATGCACGCCACAGCGCTTTATCTTTGTTATTTGTCTGCGTCATTGTATTGGTATTTAAATATTATTAAAGTGTGACGTGTCACACTTTAATAACTGTTCGATGCCGACGTCAATCCTGCTGTGCTATCCAGTTTTCAATTTGCGGTTTTAGGCACTGTTCTACCAACTTACGGAAACCATCACTGTTGGGATGAATTTCATCATGCCAGTTATCGATGTCATCCTGCCATTGCTGCAGTTCCGGTAAAACGCCCTGCGTATCAAACAAATGAAAATTAGCGTACTGCTGCGTGAGCTCGAGCATCTTGCTGCGAAATTCACCTAGCAAGATTTTCATAATCTTGCGCTGCATGGCAGGCTCAGTAATTCCTTTACCATTCATCGCGGGCCATACCCAGGGTCCAGCAACTTTAACGATGACTGCCAGAGTCGCTTTATTGCGTGGATAGATAAAATCATAGCAATGCGTGGCAACTTTTAAATCAGGATTAGCGCTTTGGCAGTAATCCAACACAATGCGATATTGGTCTACCAACAACTGCATAATTTCGTTACACACACCTTGATTAATATAGGCGTTGGGCTCATTACCACTGGCCGATTTCAACAGGCGTTCGATGTTGGTCTGCCCATCCACTTTTTTCAGTAATATGTCATTGCCGCCGGCACTTAAAATCAATAAATCGAATTTATAATTACGATTACCAATGGCTTTTTTTAACCGGCGCCATTGTGGCCCTTGAATCAGTTCATCCATTAAATCACCGGAATGACTGATATTGCATAAATTGATTTTATCTTTCAGCGCTAAGGCCAATGACCAGCCAAGATTTGACGTGAAAACCGGAATATCTGCCCAGCTATCGCCTTCAAGTAAAATGTTGTAACCCTTGGGGTTTTGCCATTGATTCGTGGTGTAGGCTGGTAATGTGCGGGCGTAGCTCATTGTGCTTCCTTGCTGGAATGTAGATTATTATCAGCCTAGTTGACAACGAGTACGCATGCTGAGAATTTGGGCTCTTTTATGCCAGATTTTTAATCATCCAGTTCGATAGTCAGTTCATAGCCTGAATACTTACGCATATTTATCACGCGGTCGCCATCTAGCAGCCAGTACTGGCCTTTTATACCCAGTAAAGTGCCACTGAACTGTCCGTCTTTGTCCAGATTGATTGACTTGATTTTATCCGGATACTGCAAGACCGGATAAGCAATGTCATGCACGGTGTCTTCTACCATTTGCACCGCCTGCAGGCCTTTCTGCTGTTGCAACGTTGCTAATTCCGGTGCGATTTTGTCCAGCAACTGTTGTTTCAGCGCAATTAAATCCTGACCGTCGGGCTGGCCTTTCAACATTGTGCGCCAGTTAGTTTTATCCGCGATAAACGCTTTACACAGGGTTTCCACCTCGCCGCTGAGTAACCTGTCAGCGACCCGTAACATTACAATCGCCTGACTGGCGCCCTGATCAATCCAGCGACTGGAGATACCCTCGCCCACATGACGGGTAATGCCCACCTTGACGTCCCCGGTATTGGCAATATAAACGAAATGGTCAGTCAGACAGTGTTCTTCACCCCATGCAGGTTCGCGGCACGTTCCCTGAAAATAGTGGCAAAGTTCTGGTTTTATGATGCAAGAATCACATTGCGCTAAAGTACTCATACAAGGGAAGCAATACCCCTGGCTAAAGCTCTTTTTGGTTTTACGTCCGCAATGCACACAATGAATATTGCCGCTGTGACTGACATTGATTGTATGCCCGATAAGTGGGTTCATGTGCACCTGTTGCTCACCGATGGGCAGCACATAATTAACCTTGCCAGTGGGGTCGGCGCTGACGCGCATTTTTCTGATATTTCCGCTAAACGAAGACACATTATATCCGTTTTTAATCTCTGATTAGCCTAATGGTGCAGTAAGCGGCACAAGGTTTCAATCGCCAATACTGGACAGGTACCCTGCTTTCGTTATACATTCCCGCGTCCATAAAATTTACTGCCGATTCCGATTAACAATAAATGGCAGAAAAAGGACACTGTGTGACAAAACACGAGATCATTCAAAAGCTTAAAGCTACCTTACAGCATTCCTACTCTACCTATTCCAACGTGCAGGTCGCCGCTGCTATCGAGTACGAACTCGACGGTAAATCGGTGTTTGAATTTGGCGTCAACGTTGAAAACGCTTCCTATGGGCTGACAAATTGCGCCGAGCGCACCGCCATTTATGCGGCCGTGACGAAAGGTATGCGCGGTATTAAACGGGTCTACATCATTTCCAATCTTGCAGAGCCGATCATGCCCTGCGGTGCATGCCGTCAGGTATTGATGGAATTCAGTCAGGCTGACACACCTGTCACCTGCTTTAGCGCCGACGGTGAGCGCGACATAGCGTTAACCATGGGCGAATTGCTGCCCCATCACTTTAGCCTTTGACGTCGTCCAGTAAGGCCTGGTGAATCAGTTGCCAGGCCTCTTCGGCACTCTCTACAAAACGAAACGTTTGCATATCCTCTGCGCTGATCATTCCCTCTTCGACCAGTAAATCGAAATTAATCAGGCTACGCCAGTATTGCTGATTAAACAGTAGGATCGGGAATTTTTGAATTTTACCGGTTTGCACTAACGTCAACGTCTCAAACAACTCATCCAACGTGCCAAAGCCACCCGGAAATACCACTAAAGCGCGTGCTCTTAACAAAAAGTGCATTTTTCGCATCGCGAAATAATGGAAACGGAAACACAGTTCCGGGCTGATATAAGGATTTGGATGCTGCTCGTGCGGCAATATGATATTCAGGCCAATGGATTTGCCGCCGGCTTCGAATGCCCCGCGATTGGCAGCTTCCATAATGCCCGGGCCACCACCTGTCGTAATACACACATCGGCATAATCAGCGCGGTGTGACTGTTCAGTGATTAAACGGGCCAATAGCCTGGCATGCTGATAATAATCACTGCGTTTTACGGCCTGTTTGGCTAATGCATGTTGCTTTTTTAGTGCATCGCATTGAGGCTGTTTCTGCATGGCAGCTTCAACTTGCTCTAGCTCCGCGGTGGCCTGCTCAGGGCTAAGGGTTCTGGCGCTACCAAAAATCACCACCGTTTGCTGAATATCGTTGTCCTGCAAAGTGAGTTCAGTTTTAGATAATTCCATCAGCAAGCGAACCGGACGCATTTCATCGCGCAGGACAAAATCCAAATCGTCATAGGCTAATCGATAGGCGCTGCTGCGACTTTGCTCAGTAGCATCCGGATCAAGTCTGGCGTGGGCTAAGTCTTCACTGGCGTTATGAAACTGGTGACATTTAGGTTGTTGGGGTTTCAACACTGGCTTGTTCCTGTTGAGTAAGATCTGGCGCCTCTGCGACCTGCGCCGCACGTAATTTGGCGAAGTTAATTAGCTTATCCTTGAGGCGCTGTGAATAGGTTACAAAGTTAGTCAATGCACCCGCATCGGCACGCTCCGGGTTGGCCATTAATACCAACAGCGCGCGATTCACTTCATCCAGATGCTGTTGCAGCGCTTTACCTTCCTGTTTACTGTCAAAATCTGTGTGGCTATCGATAGACTTAGCCAGGTTATCAAACAGTTCCAGGGTGTGGCTGGATAACGCCCGAACATTAAGCAATATGTCGCTTTTAAGCTCAATGAAATGCTCCTGCATCACCTTCTTGGTATTGAAAAGGTCATTGATGCTGTCATGGATCTGGAACAGATAATCAAAGCGATTAATCAGGTGAATAAGCTGAGTAGAATCATTAGGATCATTGACCTGAACGGCTACCCGTGAAAAATAGCTCAGGTATTCCTTTTGCACGAAGTCGATGTACTGAATGCGCTTTTCTGCTGCATCAAAAATCCCCTGATAATTGGTTTCCAGGCTCAGGGTCACGCTGTTGTAGTTTTCCTGTAGAAAACTCAGCAACGCGGTTTCGTTGTTTAGTAGCGCGGCGCGAATATCGTCAAAGGTATGTTGCTCGTTGTAAACGGGTAACTCCAGGCGAACAAAGTCCATTTTACCCTCGCCCATTAGCCAGTCGACTAAACGGGTAAAAGGGTTAACAAAAGCAATAAACACCATACTGGTTGCCAGGTTAAATATCAGATGGATGGTTGCCAGTGCGATGGCGGCGTCACCATCATATTGGTTTAAGGCGTTACCAAACAGCAACAGCAGTGGGAAGAAGATTAATACCCCACCCACATTAAACAAGAAATGACTTAACGCCGTTTTTTTGGCGGCGATATCCATATTAAACACGGCAATAAAGGCAGTAGCAGTCGTGCCAATGTTGGCCCCCATTATCAGCGGTACCGCATTTTCCAACGACAACAACCCCTGTTGCGTAAAGACGATAGCCAGGCCGGTTGTCACCGAACTGGATTGCACAATGGCCGTAAACACACAGCCCACCAACAGAGCCAGCGCAGGATTTTGCGGTTGGGTTAACACCTCAACTAATTGCGGGTTATTTTGCAGCGGTGCCAGACTCGACGAGATCAGGTTCAAACTAAAAAACACAAAGCCAAAGTAAAAAATGGTTTTACCGAAGATTGCGAAGCGGTTGCGGCTCAGGGTCAGTAAAAAACCGATAATGATAAAAATAGGTGCAAAGTCCGTCAGTTTAAATGCCACCAATTGCGCGGTAATGGTTGTACCGATATTGGAGCCGAAAATAATCCCCACACTGTTTTGAAAGGACAAGACCCCTGCATTTACCAACGAGATAGTGATAACCGACGTGGCAGAACTGGACTGAATAAACATAGTCACCACGGCACCAATGACCAGCCCGATAATCGGCATTTTGGTGGCATGGCTCAGGGATTTACGAAAACGCTCACCGGAGATACGCTCGATTTCACGGCTAAAGTTTTCCAGACCAAACACAAACAGGATCACCGCCGTCATGCCTGCCATAATAATGTGCAAATTTTCCATCTGAATCCCCCGGATAGCCATCCGTATCGCGTTAGTGATGCCTGATGAAACTATCTGATTTTTATATTTTTTTTCAAAGTGTAGGATACGCTCAGGGATTCAGGCATGGCAATGAGGTAAATCAATAATGTGTGGCAGACTCAACGTTAGTGATGATCCTTTTGTGCGGGGGCTGTATCAGGCACTGGGGTTCGCGGAGGATATTCATTTTCTGCATAGCCGCTTTATTCGTGCTGCCGCCCCGGTCAGTATTGTACGCAGCGACAGACAGCATGGTCGCGTCCTGCAAACTGCATTGTGGTGGTTACTGCTGGATAAGACAGAACAAGGCTTCAAACCGGGTAAGTACACATCGTTCAACAGTCGTTACGATAAAATCACGCAACCAGGCTCAGCCAGTTACCTGCCTTTTAAGCAAAGCCGTTGTGTGTTTGTTGTAAGAGGCTTTGGGGAAACCCAGGTGATGCCGGATAAGCGCACTTTGTATCATGATTTTATTGGTGACCAATGTGGATTGTTGCTTGGCGGTGTATGCCGCAGCTGGCGACACCCGAATACAGGCGAAGAGCAGTGGTCCTGTAGCGTGATCACTTTACCGCCCCACCCTAAGCTCGCCCCCTACCACAGTAAGTCGATGCCATTGATTTTACCGCAGCAGGGAGACTGGCTGGAGGCCTGGTTGGATCCGACCCTGACCAACATTCAACCCTTATTACCCTTGCTAACGCCGGCTTTGGCGAATAACTTAACCGCAGTACCGATCGATAAGCCGGGCAGTTTTACCCCTGTAGGAGAACCCTTCAGCATACCGGCAGATGCTTGAGATAAATCACAGAGCATTTAAAAATACAACGTATAATCAATTAGTTGATTAGTTCTTAATAAGGAGTGGTAGTGGATTTTTTCTGGTTAGTCGTGACGTTCGCATTTGGCTTTATTGTCCGGCTGACAGGTCTGCCGCCCTTAATTGGTTTTCTGCTGGCCGGTTTTGGCCTGAACTTTCTCGGCGTTGACGCCCCCGCGTTTTTAAACGTGCTAGCAAATCTTGGCATTACCCTGATGTTGTTTACGATTGGGCTTAAATTGCACGTGCCAGACCTGTTAAAACGGGAAATCTGGTTGGGTGCCGTAGCCAATATGCTGTTATGGACAGTGGTATTTGTTGCGTTGATTTTAGTGCTGGGACTGACCGGCCTGGTGTATCTTGCGCAGATCAGCATGCCTACCGCGGCCCTACTGGGTTTCGCACTAAGTTTTAGTAGCACGGTATGCGTGGTGAAACTGTTAGAAGAAAGTGGAGAGACCAAAACACGCCATGGCAAACTGGCCATCGGTATGTTGATTATGCAGGACGTGGTCGCAGTGATTTTCCTGGTCATCGCGACGGGGAAAATCCCCTCTTTATGGGCGATTGGCTTATTTGCACTGTATTTTGCCCGTCCGCTATTAGGGCGTTTGCTGGAAATGGCCGGGCACGGTGAATTATTGCCCTTATCCGGCTTTTTTCTGGCATTGGGCAGTTACGAATTGTTTGAAGCCGTCGGCGTAAAAGGTGATTTAGGTGCGTTGATTGTTGGCATGTTGCTTAGTACCCACGGTAAAGCAACGGAGCTGACTAAATCCCTGATGTCATTTAAAGATCTATTCCTGATTGGTTTTTTCCTGTCTATTGGTTTTGTTGCGTTGCCAGATCAGCAAATGGTCATCACCGGGGCACTGGTGGCCTTGCTGTTACCTATTAAGTTCATCCTGTTTTTTGGTGTATTGGCGCTATTGCAATTGCGTGCGCGCACCGCGTTTTTGTCCGGCCTGGTGATGAGTAATTACAGTGAGTTTGGCTTAATCGTTGCCGCCCTGTGCGTCAGTTTGGGGATCCTCAGCAAGGAATGGCTGGTGATTACTGCGCTGGCGGTGTGTTTTTCCTTTATCGTTACCAGTGTGCTCTACCCGCAGGCCCACCGCCTGTTTACCCGTTACAAAGATCTGCTGCGCCGTTATGAAAGCGAACATCGTCTGCGTGAAGATGTGTTCCATCAACCGAAGGATGCCGAAGTATTAATCGTGGGCATCGGCCGGGTGGGTCGTGGTGCCTATGATGCATTAAGCGGCGCACTCGGTGGCAAAGTATGGGCCATGGATGCGGATCGGGACAGAATCATGAAACTGCGAAAGGCAGGCAAGTCGGTCATGTTGGGTGACGCGGAAGATGCCGAGTTTTGGGAATATATGGATCTCAGCCAGATAAAACTGGTGATGCTGGCCCTACCTTCGATTGGCGATATGGTGAATATTTACCAGCAACTGAAAAAGGCCGGTTTTACTGGCCAGGTGGTAGCTATCGCCCGTTATGAGGATGATCGTAAGCAATTATTGGATGCAGGCCTGAATAAAGTCTTTAACTTTTATACTGAGGCCGGCACCGGCTTTGCTGAAGAGAGCTTGCAACTACTGTTGACCCAGCGTCAGGGCAGTTTTTTCTGATCACATTTAGCGTTCGGTGATGAAATGTACCATCAAAGGGTAACGCGTACCGTTTTGAGTAGAAATTTCCAGCAATAGTTGCCACTGCATTCGCGCTTCACTGCAGCTACCGAGAAAAAATACGCCGCTGTTTTGTCCATCGGTTATTAGTGGAATACGGCCCATATACATATTCACACCTTCAATTGCGCCACTTTGCAGTTGCCAACCTGAGGGTAAATGCGCTTTGAGTCGGATTTCCTCCTCCAATTGCACAGGGAAAGGCTCGAAAGTTAAGCGGATAACCTGATTTTCAATTAAAAACTCACACGAGGCCGAATTTAATTCGCACACCTCACTGGCAGGATTTATTTGCCCGGTTTTAGAAAGTTGTAAAGATAACGTTAAAATAATGGCCAATAACCCGCATAAAACGGCCACTTTTGTATATTTGCTGAACACTTTAAAAAATCTCTCCACACCATGTGTTTTCTGGGATCTTCGTTTTTTTATTGATACCGATCAAGCATTTAGCCGGATGACTTTCAATTTGATTTTATCAACCGTATCATGCACGCGTACACAGTACCAATGTGGTTATTTTTTGCTCGAAAAGGGCTTCCCTCTCTGGCGAATTTAATCAACTCACCTATGTTTTACATGGGTCATAAACAATAACTTTCAAAAGCTGGAAGAAACTTAAAAATGAGTGAAATCAGTCAGGCACAATCGCAATACAACTACAAAGTAGTGCGACAGTTCGCCATTATGACGGTAGTCTGGGGAATTGTTGGCATGAGCGCCGGCGTGTTTATCGCTGCTCAGTTGATCTGGCCAGAGCTTAGCTTTGACTTGCCATGGTTAACCTACTCTCGCCTGCGTCCATTGCACACCAACGCGGTAATCTTTGCCTTCGGTGGCTGCGCATTGTTCGCTACGTCTTATTACATCGTGCAACGCACGTCGCAAGCCCGTCTGTTCAGTGACAAACTGGCCGCCTTTACCTTCTGGGGTTGGCAGGCTGTTATTGTTCTTGCTGCAGTTACCCTGCCTCTGGGTATCACTTCAAGCAAAGAATATGCTGAACTGGAATGGCCAATCGATATCTTAATCGCCTTGGTGTGGATTGCGTACGCTATCGTGTTCTTCGGTACCGTTATCAAACGTAAAGTGTCACACATATACGTGGCTAACTGGTTCCTGGGCGCCTTCATCATTACTGTAGCAGTGCTGCACATTGGTAACAGCATGGCTATTCCGGTATCTATGACCAAGTCATACTCGCTGTATGCCGGTGCGGTAGATGCGATGATGCAATGGTGGTACGGCCACAACGCAGTAGGTTTCTTCCTCACTGCCGGCTTCCTGGGCATGATGTACTACTTCGTTCCGAAACAAGCAGAGCGTCCGGTATTCTCTTATCGTTTGTCGGTTGTACACTTCTGGGCACTGGTTTCCCTGTATATCTGGGCTGGTCCGCACCACTTGCACTATACCGCGCTGCCAGACTGGACTCAGTCTCTGGGTATGGTGATGTCGGTCATTCTGTTCGTGCCTTCATGGGGCGGTATGATCAACGGTATCATGACTCTGTCTGGTGCATGGCATAAACTGCGTCGCGACCCTGTTCTGCGTTTCCTGATTGTTTCTCTGTCTTTCTACGGTATGTCGACCTTCGAAGGTCCGATGATGGCGATTAAGACCGTTAACGCGCTGTCTCACTACACCGACTGGACCGTAGGTCACGTACACTCTGGTGCGTTAGGTTGGGTAGCGATGGTGTCTATCGGCTCTCTGTATCACCTGATTCCTGTTCTGTTCGGCAAAGCTCGTATGTATAGCTACACACTGGTTAACATTCACTTCTGGCTGGCGACTATCGGCGTAGTATTGTACATCGTGGCCATGTGGATCAGCGGTGTTATGCAGGGCATGATGTGGCGTTCAATCAACGCTGACGGCACCCTGACCTACAGCTTCGTGGAATCTTTAGAAGCGTCGTATCCTTTCTACTTCGTACGTTTCCTGGGTGGATTGTGCGTGGTAGCCGGTATGTTAATCATGGCTTATAACGTGTACCGCACTGTGCGTGGCACCGAAGAGCACATGTATTTAGAAACCAAGCCGGCTTAAGGAGTGACGTCATGGTAAATATCCACGAGAAAATCGAAAAAAATACTGGATTGTTGATTGTTATGGTCATCATCGCGATTAGCTTTGGTGCCCTGGCAGAAATCTTTCCACTGTTTTACCAAAAAGAGATGACCACCCCGGTTAAAGGTCTGAAACCCTACACTGCCCTGCAGTTAGAGGGTCGTGACATTTATATCCGTGAAGGCTGTGTCGGTTGTCACTCGCAGATGATTCGCCCATTCCGTGCTGAAACTGAACGTTATGGTCACTATTCCGTAGCTGGCGAGTCTGTATGGGAGCATCCGTTCCTGTGGGGCTCTAAGCGTACCGGTCCGGATCTGGCGCGTGTTGGCGGTCGTTACAGTGATGAATGGCATCGCGTTCACCTGACCAACCCACGTACAGTGGTTCCTCAGTCAAATATGCCAAGTTTCCCTTGGTTGAATGAGAACAAACTGGACGGTGCGTTGACCGCGAAGAAAATGGAAGTGTTCCGTGGTTTCGGTGTGCCATACACCGATGAAGATATCGCGGGCGCTCAGGCAGCGGTGAAAGGTAAAACTGAAATGGAAGCTCTGATTGCTTACCTGCAATCACTGGGCACTGCGCTGAAGTGAACCCTATGGATCACGGATTAATCGGCAGTATTTCCACCGTTTTAGTTTTTGTAACTTTTATCGCGATTGTGTGGTGGGCCTATAGCCGTCAATCAAAGAAAAACTTTGAAGAAGCGGCAAACCTAATCTTCGATGACGAAGAGCAACATAAGGCCTCTACGCAACAAACACGGGAGTCTTCTACTAATGAGTAGTTTTTGGATGATATTTGTCGGCGCGATCAGCGTTGGCACTGTAATCGGCTGCTACTTCCTGCTGCGTTGGTGTTTGTCTAACAAAACCGGTATCGCGGAAGGTGAGTCGATGGGTCACACCTTCGATGGCATTGAGGAAATAAATAACCCTCTGCCACGTTGGTGGACCATCATGTTCTACATCACTATGGTGTGGGGTTTAATTTACTTCCTGGTGTTCCCTAGCTTCTCAGCCGGGCACGAAGGCTTGTTTGGCTGGAAGAGCTCAAACCAGGGCGTATTGAGCATGGAAGAGTCGAAAGAAGCCACCAAGCAAGCGATCGCCGATGGCAAAGTCATCATGTATGACCGCGAAGTGGCCATGGCCGACGAAAAATTTGGCCCTATCTTCTCTGAGATTGCCCAGCAAACCGTTGAAGATCTGATGGCGGATGAAGAAGCGCTGAAAATCGGTAAGCGTTTGTTCCTGCAAAACTGTGCTCAATGTCACGGTTCAGATGCACGCGGTGGTAATGGCTTCCCTAACCTGACTGACAATGATTGGTTGTATGGTGGTGAATTCAACACTATCAAAACGACTCTTTTACATGGTCGTCAGGGGGCAATGCCTGCGTGGATTGATACCTTCGGTGAAGATGGCATTAAGGAACTGGTTGCTTACGTGCAAACGCTGAGTGGTCGTGAAGTAGATGCACAACTGGCCGAAGCAGGCAAAGCCAAATTCGCAGTGTGTGCTGCCTGTCACGGTATGGACGGCAAAGGTAACCATGCGATGGGTGCACCTAATCTGACGGACAACATCTGGTTGTACGGCGGCAGCGAGCGCAGCATTACTGAAACTCTGACCCATGGTCGTGCCGGTGTCATGCCTGCATGGAAAGAGATTCTGGGTGAAGAGAAAATTCACGTAATCAGTGCATACGTTTACAGCCTGTCTAACAAGCCATCAGAAGACAAATAAACCTGTAAAGTGGTATAAAAGCCTCGTTATTTAACGAGGCTTTTTTTTAAAACGAGAATGATATGCAGTCTACCTCTCCCTGGTATAAACAAGTTTGGCCCTGGGTACTGATCCTTATCCCTTTTACCTCCGTCATTATGGGTTTCGTTATTGCCTATGTGTCCACCAGTGGCAAAGATTCACTGGTTATTGACGACTATTACAAAGAAGGCCGCGCAATCAATAAGCAACTGCTCAAGATTGAACAGGCACAGCAATTGGGTATCGCAGGTAATCTGACCGTGCAGGATGGCGAAATGGTATTTGTGCTCGACGATGCAGCACAGCATGACGGCACGGCGTTAACATTAAATTTTTTCCATGCGACCTTAAAAGAGAAAGATTTCGATATACGCCTGATCCGCTCATCGGATAACCGCTATCACGCCAATTACTCGGGTGATATCAGTGGTAAATGGCGTGTGACCATGACACCGTTTAATGATGCCTGGAAAGTTCAGAGCGTATTCACCCTGCCCCGTGCTGACGCGATTCGGATTGCGCCTTAATGACCCAAAGTTGTTTTCACTGCATTCAGCCGTTGCCGGCTGATGCAGATTTCAGCGTCACAGTTTTAGGCGAACCACGTACCATGTGCTGCCCGGGCTGCGCGGCTGTGGCACAGGCAATCGTCGACGGCGGTATGGAAGATTACTATCGCTTTCGCACCGATAAGGCGGTAAAAGCTGGCGATACAGACATATTGCAAAAGTTATCCGTATTTGATGACAAACAATTGCAACAGGAATTTGTGGTCGCCGATGGCGATTGCAGTGAAATTCAACTCACCGTCGAGGGAATAACCTGTGCGGCTTGTGGGTGGTTAATTGAACGTCAGTTAGCCAAAACGGATGGCATCGTGCAAGTTGCGGTCAATGTGGCGGCACGCCGCGCCACCGTGCGCTGGACGGATAAAACCTTACCTCTGTCTGCATTACTTAAAGTATTTAGCCGTATCGGCTATCAGGCCCTGCCGTTTCAACCGGATCAGCATGAAGCATCCTACCAGCGCGAAAAGAAAAGCTATCTGAAAAAGCTAGGGCTGGCCGGTCTGATGACTATGCAATTAATGATGCTGGCCTTTGCACTGTATTTCGACTGGTTTGATCATGTCGACACCGCCACACGGCAATTTTTCCATTGGATCAGCCTGTTATTGTGCACCCCTGTGGTGTTGTATTCAGGACTGGGCTTTTACCAAAGCGCCTGGTATGCCCTAAAAGCCGGACGACTGAATATGGATGTGCCGGTTACAGTAGCAATTTTCGGCGCATTTTCAGCTAGTGCCTACGCCACTATCACTGAACACGGCCCCATTTATTTTGAGTCCATGGCCATGTTTATCTTTCTATTACTAATCAGCCGATATCTGGAACACCAATCACGCCATCGGGCTGCGCAAATTTCTGCCAACAACATGAAACATTTGCCGCTCACCGCCAA
This sequence comes from Bowmanella sp. JS7-9, assembly GCF_004329715.1. Classification (GTDB taxonomy): domain Bacteria; phylum Pseudomonadota; class Gammaproteobacteria; order Enterobacterales; family Alteromonadaceae; genus Pseudobowmanella; species Pseudobowmanella zhangzhouensis. The sequence continues at coordinate 44,052 of NZ_JXSY01000003.1, read as the reverse complement.
TAAGATGATAGATGGCGACGTACATAGTGCACTGGCTCGTCAATTAGTTGCAGGTGATGAAATATTGGTGCGTGCTGGTGAGACGATTCCCGCCGATGGCGTGGTTAGCCAAGGCCGCAGTGAAGTCGATGAGTCCATGCTGACCGGCGAATTTGAGCCACAAAGCCGACAAGCCGGGGATAATGTATTTGGCGGCAGTATTAATCAGTCCGATGTACTTTACGTTACTGTGTCCCGCCCATTAAAACAGTCACTTATCAGCCAGATAATGCGACTACAGGAGTTGGCGATGGCAGAACGTCCTGCGATCGCCGGATTGGCAGATCAACTGGCCAGTTACTTCGTCGCCGCGGTACTGGTGATATCTGCCCTGACCTTCTGGTATTGGTACGACACTGGCGCCAGCCATGCGTTTTACATTGCGATTGCCGTATTGGTTGGTACCTGCCCTTGTGCTTTGGGTCTGGCTACTCCGAGCGCTCTGACCAGTGCAGTGGCTAACCTCAATCGCAAAGGGATTTTAATTAAGCGCGGAGACAGCCTGGAAAAGCTGACTCAGATAACTACCGTGGCGCTGGATAAAACCGGCACGCTTACGGAAGGTCAGTTTAGCCTGACGTCAATTCAAACAACGGTGGAACAACACCAAGCGTTATCATTAGCCGCAAGTCTGGAAGCGTTGTCAGAGCATCCTATCGCAAAAGCGTTTAGCAATACTGAATGTCACCAGGTGTCCGATGGTCGGGTACACATTGGTCAGGGTATTGAAGGCACCATCAACGATATGCGCTTCCGTATTGGCTCAGCAGCATTTATTGGCGCTGAGATTCCCGCCGCCTGGCAATCCGCGCGGGTATTTTTGGCCGATGAAAGCGCGTGTATCGCGGCATTTTGGTTAAGCGACACGCTGCGCGACGATGCCAGTGAATTAGTCATCGCTCTGGCAGATAAACCGATTCATTTGCTTAGTGGCGATGCTGCACCAGCAGTACAGGAACAGGCAGAAAAGTTGGGAATTGAGCATCAACACGCTCATTGCACACCAGAAGATAAACTGGCATTGATTCGCCAGATGCAATCTCAGGGACAACGAGTGCTTATGGTTGGCGACGGGATTAATGATGGACCGGTGCTTGCTGCTGCGGATGTCTCTGTCACGCTCGCTGCGGCAACTGATTTAGCGAAAAGTGCAGCGGATGTGGTATTGCTGCAACCCAAACTCATGCATATTCCACATTTATTGACCATCGCCAAGCTTTGCCGACAAAAAATACGCCAGAATATCGGTTGGGCGCTGGGATATAACCTGCTGATACTGCCATTGGCGGTTAGCGGTATACTCACCCCTTGGATGGCCGTGCTGGGCATGTCATTAAGCTCAGTGATCGTCGTAACTAACTCGCTCACATTACTGAAAAAGGATTAGCTTTGTCAGTCATTTACTTTCTAATTCCACTGGCGATCTTACTGGTCATCGTAGCTCTGGGCGCTTTTTTCTGGGCGGTAAAGACGAATCAGTTTGAAGACCTGGAACGCCATGGCAGCAGCATTCTGTTTGACGATGATTTGAAAAAGCCGGCACAACCGACTGACCATGATAAGCCTGAGTTATAGTGCTGCCCTGCTGATTGGCCTTGCTGGCAGCCTGCACTGTATCGGCATGTGCGGGGGGATTGTCAGCGCCTTTCGCATGGGAGTTGATCCGGCGCGCAGCGCCAATGGGTTTGTGCTTGCTTATCACGCCGGTCGCCTGTCCAGCTATGCCCTGGCCGGGGCACTAGCCGGTGGCCTTGGTCAGATTGTCGGCAAACAAAGCAGCGGCAGTGTCAATCTCTTGCTGCTATTAAGCGGTGTGATGCTGGTTTTGTTGGGTTTATATATCGGTAACTGGTGGCGTGGTCTGACGCATCTTGAACAATTGGGCAGTGTGTTATGGAAACGTCTCGCCCCATTGTCACGTGCCCTGTTGCCTGTAAAACACCTGCCTCAAGCCTACCTGTATGGCGTTGTCTGGGGTTGGCTGCCCTGCGGATTGGTGTACTCCACGCTCAGTTGGTCAATGGCCAGTGGCAGTAGTGTCGATGGTGCACTGGTAATGGTGTTTTTTGGTGTGGGTACTTTACCAGCACTGCTAACCGTATCGCTGTTGGGCGTGCAACTCAACGAATGGGTAAAACAGGCCCTGATCCGCAGTCTTATCGGGCTCAGTTTGGTGGCGTTTGGCCTCTTTAACGTTTTAATTTCACTGCAAATTTCGCTATATTAGCGCGTAATCGAGCAGGAACCGGAGTCCATCATGAAATCATCGGCTTGTGGAATAAGCTGTCAGCATTGCAGTATCAGCCAACTGTGTCTGCCTTACTCGTTAAATGGCACAGAGCTTTCACGTCTGGATGAGATCATTGAGCGCAAACGCCCTTATCATAAAAACGATATGGTGGCGCAGGCTGGCCAACCGCTGAAATCCCTGTTTGCGGTTCGTTCCGGATCATTTAAAAGCTATACCGTTTCGCCTGATGGCGCCGAGCAGATTATTGCTTTCCATCTGCCGGGTGATTTGATTGGATTCGATGGTATCAGTACACAATTACATCAAAGTAATAGCCAGGCACTGGAAACGTCCATGCTGTGCGAAGTTCCGTTTGATACGTTGACCCAGCTGTCCAGCACGTTTCCAAAGCTTGGCCAACAGGTGATGCGTTTGATGAGCGGTGAAATCAGCCACAATCATGACATGATGCTGCAACTTAATCAGCGCACTGCTAATGAGCGTTTAGCCTACTTTTTACAATCTTTATCGGTACGCTTCGGTGAACGCGGCTTGTCATCTCGCCAGTTCCGTTTATCCATGACCCGCGCGGAAATTGGTAACTATCTGGGTCTGACAGTTGAAACCATTTCACGCCTGTTGACCCGATTCCAGAAGGCTGGGTTAATAAAGGTTGAAGGTAAATTTATCAGCCTGCAAAGCGAGCAACTAGTTGCCGATTGCGAAAAATTATTCAGCGCAGCCTAAAAATTCATTTCTAAGTAATTGATCTGCCACAATTGTTTTTGTGGCAGCAATGGCATTCTGGCGTACACTAAATGTACAAGTTGCCAGGAAGCTGCCCCATGATCCCCTATAAGAAGTTACTTGCCGTCATTGATCCTACCCAGCAGGATCAAAAAGCCCTGTCCCGCGCTTTGGAAATTGCAGAGAAGAATCACGCCAGCGTGACTGCCCTGCTGACCATCTATGATATTTCCTATGAAATGACCGGTATGCTCTCAATAGAGGAGCGGGAAATTCTGCGCCAATCTGTCCTGAACAGTCGCAGTGAGTGGCTCGAAGAACTGATTGCTGAACGTTTTGCTGGTAGCGAAGTGGCAATGAAAGTCGTCTGGCATAACCGCCCCTATGAAAGCATTATCCACGAGGTTATTGAGGGCCACTACGACCTGGTCGTAAAAGGTACGCATCAACATAATATTCTCAAATCGGTGATTTTTACCCCCACCGATTGGCATCTGATTCGTAAGTCACCCAGCGCGGTTCTGCTGGTTAAAGAGCATGAATGGCCTCAGGGTGGGCAAATTTTAGCGGCAGTGAATCAGGGAACGGAAGATGAAGCACACCGGGATCTTAATCAGCGCATTGCCGCCACCGCCAAAGCATTCGGTAGTTCACTCAAAGCGGATATCCATCTGGTTAACGCGTTTCCAGCCACACCGGTCAATATTGCTATCGAAATCCCGGAGTTCGACCCGCACGATTACAATCAGTCCGTGCGCAGTTATCACAACACAACCATGCAGGAATTTGCCAAAGTCAGCGGTATAGCCGAGCAAAATTGTCATGTAGAGGAAGGTATGCCGGAAGATGTCATCCCAACCATGGCGAAAAAACTCGATGCAGAGCTGGTCATTATTGGCACGGTTGGGCGTACTGGTATTAGTGCAGCGCTGATAGGCAATACTGCGGAACATATAATCGATGCGCTGGATTGTGATGTTCTGACCATCAAACCTCACGACTTTCGGTCACCACTGCAACCCAAATAGAAAAAGCGGGCGTTTTGCCCGTTTTTTTTAATGTTGTGGTTTCAATAATTTAAGCCAGAAAATAGCTTCGAAAATCATACCGACGCCGACAAACAAGATAATCCCTTCGTTTATTCCCACTACGTAACTGAGAACAGCGGCCAGCAGACAGGCAAACAGTATCAGGTATCGATACATCATTCTCTCCATTTAATCTCGATAGATTAAACATAGCGCAGCGCATAAAATTTCACCAAGCCAAGGTTTGTAAAGATGTGTTTCGTCCTACACAAACCGATTCGTTCGGGTATAATCCACGCCCTTATTTACTTGGGGTAGTTATGAGCCAGTTAGACACGTTAACCGCTAAACAAAAGTACGGTTTCAATAAATTACAAAAACGTCTGCGCCGCGGTGTCGGTCAGGCCATTGCTGATTTCAATATGATTGAAGATGGCGACAAAGTAATGGTGTGTTTATCTGGTGGTAAAGACAGCTACACCCTATTAGATATTCTGTTATTTTTGCGCCAACACGCACCGATTCATTTCGATATCGTGGCAGTGAATCTGGATCAGAAACAGCCGGGCTTCCCTGAACATATTTTACCTGAATACCTTGCGCGTATTGGCGTTGATTACAAAATCGTAGAAGAAGACACCTACAGCATAGTAAAAGGTATTATCCCGGAAGGTAAAACCACCTGCTCACTTTGTAGCCGCCTGCGCCGTGGTATTTTGTATCGCACCGCCACCGAGTTAGGTGCGACGAAAATTGCTCTGGGTCATCACCGTGACGACATGCTGGAAACCCTGTTTCTAAACATGTTCCATGGTGGCAAATTAAAATCCATGCCGGCTAAGTTAGTTAGCGATGACGGTAAGCATATGGTGATCCGCCCGCTGGCGTATTGCACAGAAAAAGATATCAGCCGTTATGCCGAACTGGTCGAATTCCCGATAATTCCGTGCAACTTGTGTGGATCGCAGGAGAACCTGCAACGCAAAGCCATTAAGATGATGTTACAGGACTGGGATAAGCGTTTTCCGGGGCGTATTGAGAGCATGTTCCGTGCCACGCAAAACGTCGCACCATCTCATCTACTGGACCGCAATCTTTATGACTTTAGCGGCCTGAAGACTCAGGACACCCCGTTTGAAGGCGGCGACACAGCATTTGATCATGAGCCGATACCTGCCGCTGAGCAATCTGCAACATCAGGAGATGTGCAGATTGTGACCCTGAATTAATCTTTCATCCACACGGTAATTTGATACGGTAACTGGGAAAATTTCAGCGTTTTCCCGGTTTCAATATCGTCTTTATTCAACCATAGTGTCGTATCGTCTAGCTTCGAGCCATGACTGGTGTGCAGTCCGGTTACGTCTGGTTGTTGGCTAAAGTGCAATTGTAAGCCCTGCGGACTTGGCATCATAAACGACATAAATCCACCCATGTCGTCAAAGAAGGTATCAAATTGCGTGACCAGATTATTCAGTGACTCTGACGAATATTCACTGGACAGTGCCAGAGGGCGTGCTTGTAATTGCACGGACATATCACATTGATTAGTTGGCTCTTGCACCGAAATCCACACCTGCGCATCCGCTAGTTTCAAGGCATTTTCGGTCGGTAAGCGAAAGCGCTGGCCGTTTATCACATCTACCGGTATCTGTTGCTTTGGGGTGCTGATGACCACATTATCGATATGACACAACCCCTCACCCGCTACGTAACGGAAGCCGAAAGTAAATTCCAGTTGATCCAGTTCAGGTTTATCGAGTTTTTTCAGATGCGAATAGAAGGCTTTGTATTCCAGGTTCAAATCTGCCGCGACAAGGTTACTGCTTAACAAGGCTGTCAGCGCCAGTACAACACGTTTCTTCATTCAAAATATTCCTGATTGTGATCGATCATATCCAATAATTCCGCCACGTATTCCTCGCGACGTTGTGAATAATTTATCAGCCCCATGGCGATACCTTCTGCAGTGGGCTTATCGCCATTGGCGCGCATCTGCGCACGTAAATCACGCAGTTTGCGGTAGGCTCTGTGTGTATTGATATTGAGCAGATAGCGCTGCACTGCATGACTCAGGCTGGAAAACTTGGCTACTTCATGATCTGCGCCGGTATTGCGTTGACTAGGCACAAAACCGCAGCCTCGGCGATAGCACCAAATCCCAAAAAAATTATATCCCTGGCGGGCAAAACGCGAGGTACCCCAGGCGCTTTCATTGGCAGCCTGCACTAGTACCAGCTCTAACGGCACCACATCGACCCGTTTCAGTAAACGTTTGAGGTTATCTTCATTGAATACCGGCTGGTCGACTTTATACGCTTCCGCCAGTTCGTCTAAATGCAGTAACTCGTCATCGTTAAGGTCACGTTGCTGCTGTAATTTGTCCATCACCCCCAGCAAAAACAAACGATCCGCGCGGATAAAGTCATTCTGACGCTTGATTGCCGGACGCAGGTAATTGAAGAAAGCTTTTTTCTTCGCTGCAACATCAGTAATAGAACCAAAATCCGGTATTTTGCTGGCTTTCAGTGAGCGATTATTCAGACGTGTAGGGATGTCTAAATTTTCCATCTCCTCACCGGTATCGACCGAGGGTACCGAATGATAAAACGGTACGGCCAAGGCGGCGATTAGCAGCGCAACCACGGCGACTTTAGCGAAAACTGACCCAACCCAATTTGCTTTGTGTGTTTGCATTTCTTCTCTGCTCTGTACAACAGTCGCGTTTAACGCAGCACCAACTGAATGGCAAGTAACACCAATACCAGGCCCATTATTCTGTCTACCCAATGACCCTGATCACCAATAAAGCGCCGCACTGCCTGCGAACTTAAGCCCCATGATAGCAAACAAAACCAGGTGCCAGTAGCCAGCGCCAGATAAAAGCCATAGGCAATCTTAACCGTTTGTGGGGTATCTGCGCTGATCACGACAGCAAACAGGGATAAAAAGAACAGCGTCGCTTTAGGATTCAAACCATTGGTTAAAAACCCGACCATAAAGGCTTTGCGCGCAGACATCGGTTTGGCCTGTTGCTGGATCTTTTCAGGATGATATTGCCCCGGTTTTGCGCGCAGAGCAGACACACCGATATAAAGCAAATAGGCAGCCGCTGCATAACTGAGCAGGCTGAATAACCAAGGCGTGGATTTAATTATCAGGGCAATTCCCAACAACGAATAGGCAACGTGCAGCAAAATACCGGTACCAATGCCGATACTGGTAAGCATGGCCGCGCGCCGGCCAAACTGTACGCTATGACGTAATACAATCGCAAAATCCGGGCCCGGACTGGCAACTGCCAGCAAGTGGACAAAGGCAATAGTTAAAAATTCCTGCCAATACATCATATTAGGCTTCCAATAATCCTGTTACGTATCGCTGCACTACATCCGTGGCGGGTCCGTAGTGAGCCTCATCAAATAAACTGGCGCCCATGCCAGGCTCCAGATTCAGTTCTACACAATGGGCACCATAACGACTGGCTAAATCGACGAAGCCCGCCGCCGGGTAAACATGACCCGAGGTGCCAATGGCAATAAACAGGTCTGCTTGTTGCAATTTCTCGCTAATCTCATCCATGTACAGCGGCATTTCACCAAACCAGACTATATGCGGACGAATTGAACTTGGGATCTTACAGCAGGAACAGATATCACGACTATCAAAAGTCTCTGGCGCAATGATAACGTTACCGGACTGGATACAGCGCGCTTTTTTTAATTCGCCGTGCATATGTAAAACCTTGTGGCTACCCGCCCGCTCGTGCAGATCATCCACATTTTGTGTCACCAGCGTCACGTCACCGGAGCAATGTGCAGCCAGTTTTGCCAGCGCATAATGCGCGGCGTTAGGTTGTATCTCAGGGCTGATTAGTTGCTGACGTCTTTGATTGTAAAAGCGGTAGACCCGCTCGGGATGTTGCAAGAAGCCTTCTGGCGTGGCGACTTCCTCTACCCGATGGTTTTCCCATAAACCATCCGCATCACGAAAGGTTTTGATACCGGATTCAGCAGAGATCCCCGCACCAGTTAACACCACAATATTTTTATATTTCACAACGACGCACCTAATTCGTACACAATTCAACCAGTTGGCTTCAACGCGGCTAGTTTATTGGCTTATGTGTCAAAATTCCCTTTTTTTTGACGATTAGTTCTGATAAACATACGGCCTTGTAAATATTTCGTGAATGACGCCAGGGAGCTGTATCACTATGTCCACACAAAAGATCGTGCCATTAAATAAAAACACGCACGCAAAATTAAAAATTAAGTCCACTGCAAACTTTTCTCATGTTGCACAGCAACACCTGATCCCGGTTGTGGTGCAGGAATTTATTCCGGTTTCTTCTAGTTTCCCGATTATCTTTGTTAAAGAATCTGCAGAGTCTGAGAATTTTGTACCAGTTGCTCTGATGGGGCTGACTAAAGGTGAAAACCTGTATGTAAATTCTGAGCGTTACGATGAGATTTACGTACCGGCCGCGCTGCGAAACTATCCACTGTCTATCGCCGGTGACGAAGAGAAAGGTCAATTCTTCGTATGTATCGATGAAAGCAGTGAACTGGTAAACGAAGACGAAGGTACTGCACTGTTCAACGATGACGGTAGCGAAACTGAATACCTGCAAAAACGCCGTGATTTCACCGGTAAGTTTATCGAAAACATGCAAACTACCAAGAGCTTCATGAAGTTCCTGCAAGACAATGAATTGTTAGTGTCTAACGACTTGACGGTTAAAATCGACAGCGGTGAAACCTTCAATCTGAACGGTATTTTCCGTGTTGACGAAGAGAAGCTGGCAGGTTTAGACGAAGCCAAATTCGAAGACATGCGTAAACGTGGTGCGTTGCCAGCGATCTATGCTCACCTGAACTCGCTGCAGCAAGTTCAGCGCGTAGCCAAGCGTAAAGCAGCCGCGACTGCCTAAGGCAATCAGGCTAAAAAAAACCGGCATCTCGCCGGTTTTTTTGTATCTGTGTATCCGGCTTACCGGTTATTTAGCTAGCTGGTACACACACATATTCACTGCACTGGCCAGATTCAGTGAGTCTATCTGCCCTGCTCCCTCAATCGTAAACGGATCTGCCTGATAAGCAGCTAATGCATCGGTTGGGACACCACGGGCTTCATTGCCAAACAGGTAGCATTCATATCGGGCAAATTTGTCACTGCGTACCGACTCACCCTGCATATCCAGATAAGCAAAGCGAGTAAAGCGGCTGGCTAATGTTGCTAACGCAACATCCTGCTCAATCGGTACATGAAATGTGGCCCCCATGCTTGCCCTGACAACCTTGGGGTTAAAGGGATCAACGCTGTTGGGACTGAGTATCAGACCGGTATCGCCAAACCATGCCAGTGTGCGGATAATCGTACCAAGATTGCCCGGATCCTGTACCTCGTGCAAATACACATAGCGCCTGAGCGGTTTGGCCGCCTGTTTCGTTGCCATTGGTACACAGGCCACGATCCCCTGCGGGGTTTTGGTATCACTGAGTTGTGCCATGGTTTTGGCGTTCACCACCGTCACCGACTTGAAAAACGCCAGTTGTTTAGCAAACGCCTCATAATCCTCACTGACAAATACCTGGCAATCCTTTAAATCTGGTTGCTGCTTGGCGGCTTTAACCAGTTCAAGGATCAGGTGCTCACCTTCCAACAAATAATGACCAAATTGCTGGCGATATTTCTTCTGGTGGAGTTTTTTAATGTCGTGTAACTGCATTGATTAACGTCGCCTAGCGCTCCAACAGGGGTAATTTATTCGCGATACCATTCCATTCATCGGCATCCGCAGGCGCCGGTTTGACCGCTGTGATATTGGGCCATTGTTCACACAATTCGGCATTCAACGCCAAAAACGGAATCTGCTCCTGGCTTAAATGTGAGTCCTGGACAATCGCATCGGCCGGGCATTCAGGCTGACACAACGCGCAGTCAATACAAATGATTGGGTCGATAGCCAGAAAGTTGGGGCCTTCAAAAAATGCATCCACCGGGCAAACCGCTACACAGTCGGTATATTTGCACTTGATACAATTGTCGGTAACTACAAACGCCATAGAGAAATTACAGGGTGATAAACTGGGCGCTAAGTGTAAAGATCAACGCCCAAAACACAAGGTTCTAATATAATTTTGCCTATCTAAAGGGGCGTCGCTGATTTAAAATGCGCGAGCCCTGGCAGAGAGGCTGCCCGGCACGTTTTAAGAGTACCTGACAATGCTACGTCTGACTGATATCAAACTTCCCCTTAATCATGACGAGAATGCCCTTGAGCAAGCGATAACAGCCAAGCTCAACATTCCTAAAAGTCAGATACGTTCCTTTGAGATGTTCCGACGCGGTTACGATGCCCGTAACAATAAAGATATTCAGTTAATTTACACACTGGATATTGATGTGGAAAACGAAGAGGCACTGCTGGCTCGTTTCACAAAGGATCCTCAGGTACGACAAACTCCGGATATGCGTTACAAATTTGTCGCGCAGGCGCCAGAGACACTCACCAACCGTCCGGTTGTGGTGGGATTAGGCCCGTGTGGATTGTTTTCCGCGTTGATTCTGGCGCAAATGGGCTTTAAGCCCATCGTACTGGAACGTGGTAAAGCCGTGCGTGAACGTACTAAAGATACGTTTGGATTCTGGCGTAAACAACCGCTCAACCCTGAGTCGAATGTGCAGTTTGGTGAAGGCGGTGCCGGCACCTTCTCTGACGGAAAATTGTATTCTCAGGTAAAAGACCGCAAACATTACGGCCGTAAGGTACTCAAAGAATTCGTTGCTGCCGGTGCGCCGGAAGAGATCATGTATGTCAGTAAGCCGCATATCGGCACCTTTAAACTGGTCGGCATGGTCGAAAAAATGCGCCAACAAATCATCGAATTAGGCGGAGAGATCCGCTTCAGTACCCGTGTGGAAAAGCTGGATCTGGTTGAAACAGATGGCAAAAAGAAAATTCAGGGCCTGTTCTTAAACGACGGCGAATACCTTAAATGCGATCAGGTGATTCTGGCCATCGGTCATAGCGCGCGCGATACTTTTGCCTCTTTGTATGAGCAAGGTGTTTATATCGAGGCCAAACCCTTCTCGGTGGGTTTTCGCATCGAGCACGAACAAAGCATGATTGATCAGTGTCGCTTCGGCGATAACGCCGGCAACCCTATTTTAGGCGCCGCCGATTATAAGTTGGTTCATCACTGTAAAAATGGCCGTACTGTATACAGCTTCTGTATGTGCCCTGGCGGCACAGTGGTGGCAGCTGCCTCTGAGCCTGGCCGCGTCGTTACTAATGGAATGAGTCAATATTCTCGCCATGAACGTAACGCTAACAGTGCGATTGTCGTGGGTATTACCCCAGAACAAGATTACCCGGGGCACCCATTAGCGGGCATTGAATTCCAGCGTAAACTGGAAGAACTTGCCTATCACGCCGGTGGCGAAAATTATCACGCACCTGCGCAGTTAATTGGCGACTTTCTAAAGGGTAAGCCAAGTCAAACATTAGGTGAGGTTGAGCCCTCGTATACACCAGGGATCACGTTGACGGATTTAGCCAAAGTAGTACCGGATTATGTGGCAGAAGCAATCCGCGAAGCGATTCCGGCATTTGATCGTCAAATTCGTGGCTTTGCCAAAGCCGATGGCTTACTGACCGGAGTAGAAACCCGCACTTCTTCACCCGTGTGTATCAAACGCGGTGACGATTATCAAAGCGTCAATGTGGAAGGACTCTACCCGGCTGGTGAAGGTGCCGGGTATGCCGGCGGGATCTGGTCGGCCGGAATTGACGGTATTCGTGTGGCAGAAGCGTTGGCGCTGGCCTACCCACAAAAATAATCAAGGGAGCATCAGCGCCCTTTTTGATCGTTAACTATCCATAATTGATTAACGCTTTTTCATGCGTTGACTCTGTGCCTTGCGTTTTTCGGTACGGGTATCTTTACGGTCGTGCTTATCCGGCGTGAGCGATCCTTGCTTAAATTTCTGTTTGCGCGCGGCCTTATCTGCCGCTTTTTGAGCGGCAGCTTCTGCCATAGCAATGTGCTCATCGGCAATCATTTCGGGGGTTTCTAAGGTGATCCGCCCAAGCTTGCCGGATTGCAGTTCATTCAGCAGTACTTCGCAAATTTTATGCAAGTTTACCCGTCCACCTGCCATTAGCGCGCCCCGCTTGCGCCCTGCCGCTTCTAAAAATTCCAATTCTGTGTCCGGAATTTCATCCAGCTTAAAGCGTTCCTGCATATACTCCGGATACGCCTTAATCAGGTAATCAGCCGCGAAAAAACCCACATCATCATATTCCATTGCAGTGTTCTTAACGGCGCCAGAGGCGGCTAAACGATAAATAGACTGAGGATTTTCTACTTTTGGCCATAACACCCCGGGGGTGTCATGTAACACAATCCCGTTACCCAGATTAATGCGCTGCTGCATTTTTGTGACTGCTGGCTCGTTGCCGGTTTTCGCTATGGTGCGTCCAGCCAGAATGTTAATAAGGGTAGATTTCCCAACATTAGGAATGCCGGTAATCATGGCATTAATAGATTTTACCGACGCATCTTTAGCCGCAAACATACTGCGCACCAGTTCCATAATTTGTTTGCTGTTGGCTGGTTCGCTGCTGGTTGTAGTGATGGTTTTAACACCGCGCTCGCTTTCCAGATGGCGCTGCCAGCGTTCGGTTAATTCAGGATCGGCCAGATCGTATTTATTCAGAATTTTTAAACAGGGTTTATCACCACGAATACGGGCGATTTCCGGGTTTTCACTGGAATACGGAATACGCGCATCCAGTACTTCGATGAGCACATCGACCTGACTGAGTGATTCTTTGATTTCTTTCAGGGCTTTATGCATATGCCCCGGGAACCAGTGTAATGCCACTTTCTGCGTCCTCGGCTTTATTCAGCCCGCTATTGTAAAACAAACTCCCTACTATTGGGGGCTAAAATCCATCGGTGATAAGAAATACTTGTATTCTGTCCCCCGAATATGGCTAAACTTGCATAGGCAAACGCACTACTCCCCCGGAGCATTATGCAGCGGCGTGTTTTCACTTCCATGGTTCGCGTTAACTTTGCTGTTGCTTTGTTGTTTATTGTTAGCGCGCTGACGCCTAACTCAGCTTATTCCACACCTATTACCCGCGTGGTGATGTCCGTAGACGATTATATGCCCTACGTCAGTAGCGCAGCTCCCAAAGCCGATTATCCGGGCTATATGGTGGAAATCGCGCAACACATCTTTGCAAAACGCAACATCACTTTAACGCTGGAATCTGTGCCTTATGTGCGTGCAATACAGCTGGGCCAGGAGGGGCGTATCGATGGTATGTTTGCCGTTAACTACCCGGATCCTGTGTTTCAGGCCCCGTATATTGCTCACGGTATCGACAGAGTCTGTCTGTTCGGAAACGAAAAACAGGACACCTTAACCCGCTTATCAACGCGTACCATTGGTATGACAAATGGCTACAACATCGACGATATCCCTGAACTTAAACAAGTCGCGGAAGAACTGGCGCGCTCGACAACGGTTATCTGGCTGTCAGGTGACAATCCGGTAGTGCGTTTTTTGGATATGCTGCGTGATCGGCGTATTGACGGGTTCATTGAGCGCCAATACGTGGTTGACTGGTACAGTAAAAACTTACCTAAACGCTATGCGTATCCAAAGTTGTGTAGTGGCGATAAGCCAAGCTATATCCTGTTTTTCACCGCCTCACCCAATAGTGCAGCATTGGCTGAGATTATTCACTCTGGGGTGAAAGACCTGCGTGCATCCGGTCAATTAGGTGCAATTTTAACGAAATACGCGATTGAAGACTGGCAACAGACGGATATACAACATTAGTCGAGCCGACATGATGTAATCTAAGCACAAAGAACTGGAAAGTAATTCGTAAGATATTGTTTTTACTGGAGTTAAGTGGTGCCCGGGGCCGGACTTGAACCGGCACGCTGTTACCAGCGAGGGATTTTAAATCCCTTGTGTCTACCAATTTCACCACCCGGGCATAGGGTGTCTCAGTTGCCTGAGATAAAGTGGAGGCGGAACCCGGAGTCGAACCGAGATCCACGGATTTGCAATCCGCTGCATAGCCATTCTGCCATTCCGCCTTAGTACCAGCTTCTGTGATAAGAAGTTGGAGCGGGGAAACGTGAATCGACCGGGGTGGTGTTCCACCTCGTTACCCCAATTTTTGGAGTGATTGCAACGTTTGCCCATTTACTCAATGTGAGTAAATTGGAGCGGGAAACGAAACTCGACCGTGGTGGCGTTCCACCTCGTGACCCCGACAATACGGAGCGAATGTTCGTTTGCTCTAATTACTCTACCTGAGCAAATTGGAGCGGGAAACGAGACTCGAACTCGCGACCCCAACCTTGGCAAGGTTGTGCTCTACCAACTGAGCTATTCCCGCTTTGTGTTTCGCCAGACTGCTGCCTCAGCGAAATGTGGGGTGAATTCTACAGTCAGACTCAAGAGTGTCAACCACAATATGTGAGTTTTATGACTGTTCGAACAAATAGTGTTCAGGCTGGCTACGCTTTGTGCATAAGTGCCTGAAAATCCCCCAACTTAACCGTGTTTTTTAGGCTCAACCACCAGATATACCCATGCCGCTTTGAGGTAAACCACCATTGACCATACCGACAATACTGTAGCGATCAGCAATAAAATTTTACCCAGCGTCACCCAGTAAATCGGGAAACCCATAAAATATTCCAATTCAGACAACAGGCCAATCAGAGCAAGCATCTGTGCCATGGTTTTGGCTTTACCTACAAACGATACCTTTACGCTATCGCGCTGACCATGTTCTGCCATCCATTCCCGCAACGAGGCAACAAACACCTCCCGTGAGGTCAATAGCACCGCGGCAACCGTGATCCAGGGGTCCTGATAGGTGTGGGCAATCATCAATAACGCCGCGGACACAATAAGTTTGTCTGCAACCGGATCCAGAAATGCGCCAAAGGCGGTACTTTGCTGAAGCTTGCGCGCCAGATAACCGTCAAACCAGTCGGTCACGGCAGCAAACCAGAAGATAAACGCGCCGGCCTGATGCGCCCATTTCCAATCAAGGAAA
Source organism: Bowmanella sp. JS7-9 (assembly GCF_004329715.1). Classification (GTDB taxonomy): domain Bacteria; phylum Pseudomonadota; class Gammaproteobacteria; order Enterobacterales; family Alteromonadaceae; genus Pseudobowmanella; species Pseudobowmanella zhangzhouensis. The sequence goes on along the minus strand of NZ_JXSY01000003.1, from coordinate 28,907 downwards.
TAAACAACCACAAAAACAGGGATCAGCAGCACGCGCATACTGGTTAGAATATTAGGTATGGTCCACATACTTCAGGGTTCCTAGTGGCGCAAATGGTGGTAGATAGTTTCAGCCAGTTCGCGACTGATCCCCGGCACTTTGCAAAGGTCGTCGATACTGGCTTTCATCACTTCCTGTAACCCACCCATAAATTTTAATAAGTTTTGTCTTTTCTTCGCGCCAATACCGGGAATCGACTCCAGCTTTGACGTGGTTTTGACTTTTTGGCGACGATTGCGGTGCCCTGCTATGGCAAATCGGTGGGCTTCGTCACGAATATGCTGAATCAGGTGCAACGCCGGATCATCGGCTTCCAGCGGTATAGTATCATGATTACCCGCCATGATAAGTGTCTCAAGGCCGGGTTTACGACTGGTGCCTTTCGCAACCCCAATTAACACCGGTTGACGAGCGCCCTGCCAGCTGGCAAAAAAGTCTTCTGCCTGGGCTAATTGGCCTTTGCCGCCATCAATAAACAGGATATCCGGGATTTTTTCCGGGTCTGCGTCTGGTTTATAACGGCGGCGCAGTGCTTGCGCCATTGCAGCGTAATCATCACCCGGCGTAATGCCTTCGATGTTATAGCGACGATAATCCTGTTTATACGGCCCTTCACGATTAAATACCACACAGGACGCCACCGTCTGTTGCCCCATCGTATGGCTGATATCAAAACATTCCATGCGTTTTATGGGCTGCTGACTATCAAGTACCTGCTCTAGCGCAGTGAAACGCGCCAGTACCGATTTGTGGTGGCTAATCTGGCTATCCAGTGCGTTTTGGGCGTTGATATTGGCCAGATCCAGATAGCGCTTTTTCTCTTCTCGCGCACCTTTAAAAAACTGAATTTTATGGCCGGCCTGGTCACTGAGTAACTGTTCAATCTCAGCCTGATCTTCAAGCGCAATAGGGATAACAATTTGCTTGGGAATCGCCCGGTCGCTGGTTAAATAGAACTGCAACAAAAATGAACGAAATACCTCGTTGGCATCCATCTCGCCCGGAACTTTGGGGAAAAAGCTTTTACTCCCCAGGAGTTTGTTATCGCGGATAAACAAGCCTTGTACGCTGGCGGTACCACTGGCGCAGGCAAAGCCAAATACATCCAGTTCTTCTTCATTGCCACTAACGCCCTGCTGTTCCTGCACTTTATTCAGTGCCTGAATCTGATCACGAAAGCGTGCTGCTTTCTCGAACTCCAGGGCATGACTGGCCTGCTCCATTTTTTCGGCCAGCTGGCCAATGATTTGCGCGTTTTTACCCTTTAAAAACAGTCGCGCCAGATTAACCTGCTCCGCGTATTCCTCTTCCGATACCAATCCTGCGACACAGGGGCCGGCACAACGCTTTAACTGATATTGCAGGCAAGGCCGGCTACGTGCCCGGTAATAATTGTCGTCGCACTGACGCACCGGAAAAATCTTTTGCATAATCGCTAGCGATTCTCTGACTGCCCAGGCACTGGGATAAGGCCCGAAATACTCCCCTTTGGCTTTGCGCGGCCCACGATGACTGGCCAAACGTGGATGTTGATGGGCCGATAAAAAGATATAGGGGTAGGATTTGTCATCCCTCAACAGCACGTTGTAGCGCGGCTTGTATTCTTTGATGTAATTATTTTCGAGGATCAGCGCTTCGGTTTCGGTGTGGGTAACCGTGACATCCATCTGTGCAATTTGCCGCACCAGAGACTGGGTTTTGATGCTATCGACATTCTTGCGGAAATAACTGGAAACGCGTTTTTTAAGGTTTTTGGCTTTACCCACATAAATAACATCACCGGCGTGGTTGTACATACGATACACACCGGGTTGTTGAGTAAGGTTTTTTAGAAAGCTGACACTGTCAAAGCCAGTGGTGTCGGTCATTTATAGCGTTTCGCTATTAATCAACTTATGTCGCAGAACCAAATGCACTAACTCTACTTCACCCTCTACACCGAGCTTTTCAAATGCGCGGTATTTGTAGGTGAGAACGGTTTTTGCACTGAGATTTAACTGCGATGCAATATCCGGCACTTTCTGGCCTTTGGAAATCATCGTCATGATTTGCAGTTCACGCTCGGACAAAGCTTCAAACGGATCAGGCGTAGACAAGTCCAGTTTACCCAGTGCGATCTGCTGCGCTAGGCCACCATCTATATATTTCTGGCCACTGACAACCTGATGTATCGCCCGGATCATTTCATCCGCACCGGCATCTTTGGTCAGATAGCCATGCGCGCCTAATTGCATTACTTTGGCTGGATAGGGATTTTCTTTTAGTACCGAAATCACGATAACTTTACAGCCATCGTTAATGCGCAGAATCTTTTTAGTGGCTTCCATTCCACCCATACCCGGCATATTCATGTCCATCAGCACGACATCTGGCTCTAACTGACGAACCAGACGGATCGCGTCTTCGCCGTTACCGGCTTCGCCAACCACTTTAAAGCCGCGCACATCATCCAGAATGCGGCGCAATCCGGTACGGATTAAATCATGATCATCGACCAGCAAAATTTTTATCATGGTGTATCTCCCACATCACCCCAATTAAACCCTGAGGCGACGTAAAACCTGACCTGAAATGTAAGCGCTTCACTCCACGCAGGCAAGTGTCGTATAACTTATCGATAGAATGACGAACTCAACCGATTCCATCCCTCTATCGTTGCCTGATAGCCCTGAGCGATATTACGTGCCTGGCAACGGTGTACCTGACAGCGAATGATCCAGCGGTCTCGGCAATCTTTATATAAAACAGGTTCGGTAGGCTTACCGCCACAGCGGCATGGAATGGGAGTTGTGTGTTGCTCTGTCATTTCTATTCTTCTTCTATTGGACAAGCATACTACTATGGAATTTTTCGTGTGGGTAGAGGGTGCAGTCTGGTTGGCCGGGAGTTAGTAGAAATTTAGAAATTACGTTAAAAATACGGTGGTGGGATGGTGGCTTCTGCTTATTACTCCAATGAAAAAAACTGCAAGAGCAAATCAGTCTTACTGGTTTAGTTTCAGGATATGTAAATATAGATTTTAAATCGGGTAATTTAGCCGCTCAAACATTTAATTTAAGAATGAATGGGCGAAGGACAAATACGCGGCCAACAAGGCGATGAATAGTGGCATCCAAAAATCGAAAGTTGGTTTACGTAAAACCGCCATACGAACCCAAGCAAGCACAGAAAACATAACCAATATAATGCGGTTTCGCTTCCAATTCAGTGAAGCAAAATTATCAACATTTGAATTGGTGTCGCCCCAATACTTCAAGATGTGATTAAAGTTTTTGTGGCGAAAAAAATAGGCGCCTGGACTGGTTTTTTGATCCCATTTTACTTTTTGTTCATCTGATAGCAGAAATCTTGCAATTGACCGCCAAGTCAGAGTTGGTTCGATTGCATTGTATTCGTCTACATACGGCTTCCTATTTGCAACCCAGTGTCGATAGGCAAACCATGCTAGTACAACCCAAAGCGCAGATTTTAAGGCCGTTGGATTGGTAAACTCTACACTGATCATCGATAACTTGATTTCGTTGCCTATTGGCTGGCCACCGCCGAGGTAATACACCACGATCATAAAAGCTAATACGGTGAGGTTCCTGCGTTCTGCGTTTCCATCCTGTATCGTCATCGCCATTCCTTGTTATTAGAATCAGATTAACACCGTTGTGATTTACAGATAATGCCGATCATATTGGGAAAAGACAATTTTGCCATGTGTACCACCGCCCAAAATAGATAGGTTCTACAAAGATACGAATTCGTTGGATTAAAGTGGTCGCTTGAGTTTTCACAATAATGAGCGAGGGATTACAAAGTACTTCCTGTACTTTGCCGCTAAGCGGCCGCACTGAAGTGCGTTCAAAAACGCTTCCGGCGTTTTTGTCGAACCCGCGGGGCTTCTCACCCTCGCTCGAAGAAGATATTTACCGGATGGCAGAAATGCGAAAGGCCGCAACAATGTGCGGCCTTTCTGAATAGTGGCGGAGAGCGAGGGATTCGAACCCCCGGAAGGTTTAACCCTTCGCCTGATTTCAAGTCAGGTGCATTCAACCGAGCTCTGCCAGCTCTCCGCTGAGGACGGGGCCAATATTAATGACCTCAGTGAACCTTGTAAAGCACTAATTTCGTATATTGTGTTCGTTTGGCGGTTGTTTAATCAATTCGACTAATAATTGACTTATTTCGACGAAATGCTGCCGGTAATCGACGGTATCTGCTTGAATTTGGGAACTAAAACCTTAAATATACAGCCAAAGCAATTGCACAGAATTACTTGTGTTTACTAATGGAGCAATACAATGAATCAAAACACCCTCTACAGTGCTAGTTCGCAGACTGCGGTGTTAGAAACCAATAAGGTATTACGTAACACCTACTCACTGCTGGCGATGACCTTAGCCTTCAGCGCGGTTGTTGCGGGTATCACTATGTCGATGAACCTGCCTTATCTGGGCCCATGGGTCACCATTATCGGGTTCTACGGCTTGCTGTTCCTGGTACACAAAACCGCTAACAGCAGCGCGGGCTTGGCAAGTGTATTCGCCCTGACCGGCTTTATGGGTTATTCCATTGGCCCAATCCTGAGCTATTACATGGCCGTGAATGGCGGCGAGATCGTGATGACTGCATTAGGTGGTACCGCACTGATCTTCTTCGCAACGTCAGGATACGTACTGACCACCAAGCGCGATATGTCGTTCTTAAGCGGCACGCTGATGATTGGCTCGATTGTGCTGATCGTCGCGGTGATTGCTAACCTGTTCCTGGCGATGCCAGCACTTTCACTGGCAATTAGCGCAATGTTTATGTTCTTCTCATCTGCGCTGATCATGTATCAAACCAGTGAAATCATTAACGGCGGCGAGCGTAACTACATTCTGGCCACCGTCAGCTTGTACGTTTCTATTTATAACCTGTTCTTAAGCCTGTTAAACTTGCTCTCAGCATTTAATAGCGACGACTAAACGACAAACGCCCCGCTAGCCGGGGCGCTTTTTTATCTATGGCAACATTTACCCTATTACTTTCCCAACCACTTAGTGACGCTAATAACGTCATCAACCTGATGGGCTTTGCTCAGGCAGCCAGAATCGCTGGACACGATATTACCAGCGTGTTTTGTTATCAGGCCGGCACCGAATTTGCCAATCAGCTACAGGTATTACCGTCCGATGAGCCAAACATTCGTAAGCAACTGAAATCCTTTTGTCAGCAACATGGCATTGCGCTGGAAGTTTGCATCAGTGCGGCCAATCGCCGGGGCGTCATCAGCGATGAAGATGCCAGCGACAATGATTTAGCCCATCACAGTCTGGATCCGGATTTTGCACTGGTTGGTTTGGGTGAGTTAGCCCAGCATTTACAGCGCAGCGATCGGGTGGTGCAATTCTGATGAGTGCCAAACTTGCAATTTTACTCAATCAACCACCGCTGAGCAGTTGGTCGAATCAGGAAGGGTTAGATTTGGCGATGCTGTGTGCCAGTTTTGGTCAGGACGTAGCCTTGTTTTTTGTCGGTGATGGCGTCTGGCAGTTGTGCCCGGATATCAATCCCCAGTCTGCCGGGCGTAAAAACTTCCACAAGAGCCTCAAGGCCATGGAATTTTACGACATTGAGCATTTATATGTGTGCGAGCAATCTTTGGCCGAGCGCGGTATCGACGGGCAAAGTCTCGGGCTGGAAATCCAGTTACTCTCTCCTGCCCGTATCAGCCAGTTACTGGCCGATCACCCACAAGTGGTGAGGTTCTGATGCTGCATATAGTAAAATCCAGCCCATTCAGCGATTTGGCCCTGGAGCAGGCACTGTCGCGCATGCTCCCTCACGACAGTCTGTTACTGATTGGTGATGGCTGCTATGCACTTAGTCTCGGTGATAAATTATTCGACGGTATGGCCGACTGCGCGCGGGTGTGGGTGCTGCAAAGCGATGCACAGATGCGCGGCATCCAAATCGAAGGCAGTGGCGCCAGCAGCGCTGATTACGCCAAATTTGTCGAACTGACCCTTGAACAATCTAACGTGATTTCCTGGTAACCCTATGCAGTATTTTGTGGAATTTAACGGCCAATCTTTTGAAACCGATAAGCTCGGTTACCTCCTTGATCACACTCAATGGTCGCCGGAGCTTGGTACATATATGGCATCGCTGGATAACATCGAACTGGATGAGCAGCGCTGGGAAGTGATTAACTTTGTTCGCCACTTTTATCTGGAATTTGAAACCAGCCCGGCAATCCGTGCGCTGGTAAAAGCGATGGAAAAAAAATATGGCCCGGAAAAAGGCAATTCCCGCTATTTGTATAAGCTGTTTCCGCTTGGCCCAGCCAAGCTGGTGAGTAAGTACGCCGGCCTACCCAAACCGAAAAAATGCCTGTAAAAAAGCCCGCAATCGCGGGCTTTTTTGATTTTGTCTGACTTACGCCAGTATGTCGGCACCGGCCATATACGAGCGCAGCACCTCTGGAATGGTCACGCTACCATCGGCATTCTGGTAGTTTTCCAGAATAGCAACCAGAGTACGTCCGACCGCCAAACCTGAGCCATTTAAGGTATGCAGTAACTCAGGCTTACGCGTCTCGGGATTACGGAAACGGGCCTGCATCCGGCGCGCCTGAAAATCTCCCATATTTGAACATGAGGAAATTTCACGGTAGGTGTTTTGCGCCGGTAACCATACTTCCAAATCGTAGGTTTTACGTGAGCCAAAGCCCATATCACCACTACACAGCAACACTTTGCGATACGGTAAGCCCAATAACTGCAATACTTTTTCGGCGTGGCCGGTAAGTTCTTCCAGCGCCGCATCTGAGTCTTCAGGCTTAACCAACTGAACTAATTCAACTTTGTCGAACTGGTGCTGGCGGATCAAACCACGGGTATCGCGGCCATAAGACCCTGCTTCACTACGGAAACATGGCGTATGCGCGGTCATCTTAATAGGCAATTGCTCGGCTTCAACGATTTCATCACGAGCAAGGTTGGTCAGCGGTACTTCAGCCGTTGGGATCAGCGACAGGCTCTGCGCCTCCTCAGTGGCTGGCTTGGTATGGAACAGATCCTCACCAAACTTTGGCAACTGGCCGGTCCCGAACAGGCTATCGTGATTGACCAGATACGGAACATACATTTCCTGATAGCCATGCTCACCTGTGTGCAGATCCAGCATAAACTGCGACAATGCACGGTGCAGACGCGCCATTTGGCCACGCATCACTACAAAGCGTGAACCGGTTAACTTGGCCGCGGCTTCAAAATCCAGACCATTGTGTAAACCCGCAGCGACATCAACGTGGTCTTTGACCTCGAAATCAAACGTCCGCGGCTCGCCGAAGCGCAATACTTCCAGGTTATCATTTTCGTCTTTGCCAACCGGCACGCTGTCGTCCTGCAGGTTAGGAATACCGGCAGAGAGTTCAGCAATAGTATCTAACAGGGTTTTGAGTTCAGCTTTAGCCGCATCCAGATCTTCACCCAGCTTACCCACTTCCGCTAACAGCGGCGCGATGTCCTGGCCGGCGGCTTTCGCCTGACCAATAGACTTAGAACGAACGTTACGTTCATTCTGCAGGGCTTCGGTGCGTACCTGTAATTCTTTACGCTGCTCTTCCAGTGCACGGAATTGCGCCACATCCAGTTTAAAGCCACGCTGCGCCAGTTTGTCGGCGGCGTAATCCAACTCTGCGCGAAGGAATTTAGGATCTAACATGTAGAAAATGTACCTTGTCGTTATCGATTATTTATGTGCAATCATTTGCATGCCTAACCAGGCGGCAAGCAGGCAGCAACCGAGATTGAGCGCAACATTCAGGCCGCTCTTCACCCAATGGCCCTGTTGCATGAGCAACAAGGTATCCATCGAGAAAGTAGAAAACGTGGTGAGTGCGCCGAGAAAGCCAATCGCCAACAGCGACCGCCACGGCCCAACCGCGACCTGCCCTTGCTCAATCAGGGCGTAAATCAGGCCGAGCAAAAATGACCCGGCAATATTGACGATTAGTGTACCAAAAGGAAAGCCCTTCCCAAACCAGGTAATCGCGATCTGATTAACGAAAAATCGCAAACAGGCTCCGCTAGCACCACCGATGGCAATATACAGGTAGGTCATGCTAGGACTCATAACGCTTGTGCTCACTTTGTTGGTCTAATCCACGTAAATAGTCCAGCTTGGCTTTAATTTGTTTTTCTAAGCCGCGTTCGCTGGGTTGGTAATAGTTTTTATGTCGTATTTCACGGGGCAAATAGACTTCACCGGCTGCAAACGCCCCCGGTTCGTCGTGGGCGTAGCGATAACCTTCACCGTGGCCCATTTCCTTGAGCAATTGGGTTGGCGCATTACGCAGATGCAGCGGCACCTCGTAATCCGGCAAACTGGCAGCATCGGCACGGGCCTGGTTAAACGCTTTATATACGGCGTTACTCTTGGCGGCTGCCGCACAGTACAGCAGGGCCTGTGCGATGGCTCGCTCGCCCTCCGCCGGCCCAACCCGCTGGAAAATATCCCAGGCATTGAGGGTAATTTGCAAAGCACGGGGATCGGCATTACCAATATCTTCACTGGCAATGGCCAACAAACGGCGCGCTACCACAAGCGGGTCACCGCCGCCTTGTAAAATACGCGCATACCAATACAGCGCTCCATCTGCCGACGAGCCGCGTACAGATTTGTGCAAGGCGGACAGCATGTCGTAAAACTTATCGCCGCCTTTATCAAACTGACTGGTTTTATCCCCTACGGCTTGTTTTACCGCATCCACATCAATGCGCTGTTCACCGGCAAAATCATGAGTAATTTCGAGAAAATTCAGTAACCTGCGCGCATCCCCGCCACTGAGGCCAATCAACATGTTGCGCGCTTCGGCATCAATCTCGATGGGCTTTTCACCCAGTCCACGCTCGGCATCGCTTAACGCGGTGTCCAAAATCCCCTGCAAATCTTCTTCACTGAGGCTTTTCAGCACGTAGACCCGGCAACGGGACAACAACGCGTTGTTTAATTCGAACGACGGATTCTCGGTGGTGGCGCCAATAAAGGTCACCGTGCCGTCTTCAATAAACGGCAAAAAGGCATCCTGTTGCGCCTTGTTAAAGCGGTGGACTTCATCCACGAACAGGATAGTTTGCCGGCCTTTTTGTTCGGCATGAAATTTGGCGTTTTCGATAGCGCTGCGGATTTCCTTCACCCCGGAGGTGACCGCAGAAATACGTTCCAGATGCGCGCGGGAATGCTTGGCCACCAGTTCCGCCAGCGTGGTTTTACCCGTACCGGGCGGCCCCCACAAAATCATCGAATGGGCGCGGCCATCGCTGATGGCCTGATACAAGGGCTTACCGGGTGCAATAATATGGCGCTGACCAAAATACTGGTCGATTTGTTGCGGGCGCATACGCGCCGCTAATGGCGCGAATTTATTTGCCTGTGGCTCAAAGCCCGGTAGCTGCATGGCGCTGATCGTCCAGTTCAAAGCCATCTGGCATAGAGAAGATAAACAACTGCTGATTTAACGGTTGGTTCACCTTGATATTGCTGAATGATAATTCACTCTGCTGTTGCTGACGGTCCAAGATACGCATTTTACTCAGTAGCGCACCATCAAAATAAAACACCAGACGCTGCACATGGCTTTGTTCATCACTGGCATCAACCTGAAACCCGCCATCTGCCAGGGTGATGGTAAATTGCTCCCAGGCTGGGTTATTCGGATCAGTCATCAGCACAATGGGATTATTATCCACTGCACCTGCCTGCTCCATGGCGGTAACTTGCTCAGCAAACGGATCCACCAACCACAAGCTGTCGCCATCGGCAATTAGCGTCGACTCGTCTGGCAAGGTCACTTCCCAGCGTAACTTATTCGGTTGGCTGACATAAAAATGGCCGGAGGTGGTTTGCAACAAATGTTGCTGGGCATCAAACACCTGCTGGCTAAACTCGGCCTGCATAGAATGAATCGCCTGTAATTTGGCTTTGAGTTCTTCTTTGGGGGTCGCCGCACTTAGCAGTGGGCTGACCAGCAATAACGCTACTAACCAGTTCTTCACTAATTTATCCTATCTTGCGCTCACACCGGTGGCGGAGCCAGTACTTCACGGGAGCCATTGTGGCCCGGTGCAGATACGACGCCACTTTGCTCCATTTGTTCCACTATGCGTGCCGCGCGGTTATAGCCGATACGGAATTGACGCTGCACCAACGACACCGACACTTTGCGGCCTTTGGTTACAAACGCCACGGCTTCATCGTACAGGGCATCTGATTCTGCATCATCGCCCTCGGCGGCTTCACCCGGCAGCAGAATATCGGCAGTGGCTTCTCCATTTAAAATTTCATCAATATATTGTGGCGCACCGCGTTTTTTCCAGTCATTCACTACCGCATGAACTTCGTGATCATCCACAAACGCGCCGTGCACACGGGTCGGCACACTGGTACCCGGTGGCATATACAGCATGTCACCCTGACCCAACAAGGCTTCGGCGCCCTGCTGATCCAAAATGGTACGCGAGTCAATTTTCGACGATACCTGGAAGGCGATTCGGGTTGGTATGTTAGCCTTGATAAGACCGGTAATGACGTCAACCGAGGGTCGCTGAGTGGCCAGCACCAGGTGAATACCCGCAGCCCGCGCTTTTTGTGCGATACGGGCAATCAGTTCTTCAACCTTTTTACCGACGATCATCATCATGTCGGCGAACTCATCTACCACCACTACGATAGCTGGCAGCTTTTCCAGATCCGGTGCTTCTTCCAGCATGCTGTCTTCTGAGCGCCACAATGGATCTTTAATTGGTTTACCGTCTGCAATGGCTTGCAGCACCTTGGCATTAAACCCTTTAAGGTTACGTACGCCCAACGCAGACATCAGGCGATAACGACGTTCCATTTCACCCACACACCAACGCAGTGCATTGGCCGCTTCTTTCATGTCGGTGACCACTTCGGCGAGCAAATGCGGGATGCCTTCATACACAGAAAGCTCAAGCATTTTCGGGTCGATCATTATCAGGCGCACATCTTCTGGCGTCGACTTGTACAGCAAGCTCAGGATCATCACGTTGACCCCTACGGACTTACCTGAGCCAGTCGTACCGGCGACCAGTAAGTGCGGCATTTTGGCCAGATCAACCACCACCGGCTTACCACCGATATCTTTACCTAACACCATGGTCAGAGATGACGGGTTATCCTGAAACGCGCTGCAACCCAGCACCTCAGACAAACGCACCATTTCACGGTGTTTATTTGGCAGTTCCAGACCGATGACCGACTTGCCCGGAATGACTTCCACTACCCGCACCGAAATCGCCGAGAGTGCGCGGGCTAAGTCTTTGGATAAGCCAGAAATTTTGGAGACTTTAACACCCGGTGCCAGGTCCAGCTCAAAACGGGTAATCACCGGCCCCGGATAGACGCCAACAACTTGTGCGTCGATATTAAAATCAGCCAGTTTTTCTTCTACCAGGCGGGATACGGCCTGTAACTCTTCTTCCGAAATCGGGTTTTCTACTTTATCGGCGCGATCCAACAGTTCCAGTGTTGGCATGGGGGATGAGGCGCGGTATGCGGCTAACTCTTCATCGCTCATATCCGGTTCAACTACCGGTTCAGGCGCTTTGGCGCGCACAATCTTGGGTTTACTGCGGGTGATGGCTGGCTCGTCTAAATCAAACGGTGGCTCATCTAATTCGTCATCAAATGACGGCTCCATACGCACCGTGGTGATATCCACCATACTGGACTCTTCGGTGACTTTGGTTGGCGCTGGCCGGGCATCGCCGATAGAGGCGGTTTTGTTGGTACGCATATCGGCCAAACGCGGGATATTCAGCGCGCCGACCGCTTTGGGCGCACAATAGGCCCACTTAGACAGTTTAATCGTCCATAAACCGGTTAAATCCACCACGCTCAGCCAACTGATCCCGGTCAGCAGCGTAAAGCCGGTGGTAAACAACACCAGCAACAGTAAATTGGAACCAGCCACATTAAACACCGGCAACAGGGTGCTGGATAACACATCACCGACGAAACCGCCGGCAGGGAAAGCAAAATCATCAATATTCAGGCTGGCGATCCCGCAGCTTCCCAGTAGCAACAAAATAATGCCAATCACACGTAAGGAAATGGTCAGGTAGTCCAGATCCAGCACGCTTTTCATTTGTTTAAACAGGAACCAGCCCAGCAAGGCTGCCAGAAAAGGAAAGACCCACGCGACGTAGCCAAAACTAAACTGCAGGATATCGGCGATCCAGGCGCCAGCTGCGCCCGCAGCATTGGTAACGGCTACACCCTGCCCTGTTTGTGACCAGCTTGGATCGGCCGGGTCAAAGGTAAAAATAGCCAGCAGCAGGAATATGGCGAAGGCACTGGTTAGAATCATGCCCACTTCCAAAATCCGTTGGAGTCCTGTTAATCGCGCCATAGAAAATTATCGTTATAGTTTTTACATCTCAAGACCGCATAAGATACCAGTTGGTGCCCGCCATGCCTACCCATCGCGACCACTGATTCAGCTGGATTTCAGGTTTATGCGAATTTTATCGTGATGTTTGTATTCATCCATAACTACATAAGAGCGGGATTCACTGATCCCCGGCAACTTAAGCAAGGTGTCACCCAGTAATTTGCGGTAGGTAGACATATCGGCCACCCGCGCTTTTAGCAGGAAATCAAAGTTACCAGAGACCAGATGGCATTCCTGTATTTCATCCAGCAAGCTGACCGCTCTGGCAAACTTATCAAAGATATCCGGTTCGCGACTGAGGGTGATTTCCACAAATACCAGCATAGAGGCGCCTAATAACTGTGGATTCAAAATCGCCCGATAACCTGTGATATAGCCTTGTTGTTCCAGACGACGCACCCGCTCCAGACAAGGAGTAGGACTTAAGCCCACCCGCTTGGATAACTCTACGTTGGATAAACGGCCATCCTGCTGTAATTCATTCAGAATATTGCGGTCAATGCGATCCAGGTGTTTTGGCGTTTTGACTAACATTTTCTTTTTAACTACCAATTAACATTTAGACAGGATTATATCCTGCCAAATTCATAAATACACAATTAATGTCTGTCAAACCTTGCGTATACTCTGCGCTTTATTCTGTACCCAACCAAATCAGGGGATAAATATGTTAATCGGTGTACCAAAAGAGATTAAAAACCATGAGTACCGCATCGGTTTGACGCCAGCGGCAGTTAAAGAATATGTGACCCACGGCCATCAGGTGATGGTGCAAACCAATGGCGGTGCGGCTATCGGTTTTACTGATGAACAGTACATCGCTGCCGGCGCGCAGATTGTCGATAGCGCTGAGAAAATCTTCGCCGAAGCAGACATGATCGTGAAGGTGAAAGAGCCACAGCCAAACGAATGTAAAATGCTGCGTAAAGGCCAGACCCTTTACACTTACCTGCACCTTGCCCCTGATCCACAACAGACCGAATTACTGATTGCCTCTGGCGCAACCTGTATCGCGTATGAAACGGTAACCGATGCCCGTGGTGGTTTACCTTTGTTAGCGCCGATGAGTGAAGTGGCAGGCCGCATGTCGATTCAAGCCGGTGCCCACTACTTAGAAAAAGCCCATGGGGGCTCTGGTACCCTGCTAGGTGGTGTGCCGGGCGTAGCGCCAGGTAAAGTGCTGGTTGTCGGTGGTGGTGTGGTAGGTACCCATGCGGCCAAAATGGCTGTAGGTCTGGGTGCAGAAGTCACTATTCTGGACCGCTCCATTCCGCGTTTACGTGAATTGGATGATATTTTCCGCGGCACAGTTAAAACCGTTTATTCAACGGTCGATGCTATCGAGCACTATTCCGAGCGTGCCGACTTAGTTGTTGGTGCAGTACTGATCCCAGGCGCGGCGGCACCAAAACTGCTGACTCGTGAACATATCCGTAACATGAAAGAAGGTTCTGTGGTGGTCGATGTGGCCATCGATCAGGGCGGCTGTTTCGAAACATCCCGTGCTACCACACACCAGGATCCGGTTTATGTGATCGATAACGTGGTGCATTACTGTGTGGCTAACATGCCAGGTGGTGTGGCGCGTACCTCAACCATGGCACTGAACAACGCCACCCTGCCATTTGGCTTGGCATTGGCCAACAAAGGTCCGAAACAAGCTATGCTGGATGACGTTCACCTGTTAAATGGTCTGAACGTGCATGAAGGTAAAGTCACTTATAAAGCCGTTGTTGACGCACTGGGCAAACAGCTGGGTCTGACCTACACCGATGCGCGCACCGCACTGGGTGCATAATTGCTGATATATCTATAAAAGGCGCCATTTGGCGCCTTTTTCGTTAGTGGATCAGGATAAGCGTGGTACCGATAACGGTCAGGGCCGCACCTGCCCACGCTCCGAAGCCGGGCGCACGTTTATATGCCAGCCATAGCAGGGGTAAAACAATCACCGGACTGACAGACGACAGCATCGCCACCAATCCCACATCACCATAGCGCAGTGCCTGCAGAATCAACGTCATGCCCAATACCATGGACAAAGCCGCATTGCCGGCGGTAAGCAAGAACACCCTGCGGTTCATGGGTAAATAGGCTTTTGCGGCCCGCACACCCACAACAAATAAAATCTGATGTAATACAAATGCCGTGGTCATACGCACGGCAGACGCAGCAACCGGGTCAACGCCCTCCTGCATAACGGGCTTTAGCATCAGGGTCGCCACCGCCTGACATAAGGCCGACAGCAAACCAAGTGCCACACCACTTTTCCAGTTTGCCGGCGTAGATTCCCAATCGTGTAACTCGGCTTTTCGCTTGCCAAATAAAATCGCGATCATGACACCGGCAATAAGCAAACCACAGCCAATAAGCGTCCAGCCCAGCAGGATTTCTCCAAACACAAAATACGCCAGTATCACCGAGAACAAACTATGCGTGGCAAACAACACACCGGCACGGCGCGGACCGAGACGATTCATTGAGGCAAACAAGGCGGTATCACCAATAAAAATGCCAATGACGCCAGAGAGCAATAATACCCAAATCGAATCAACTGCCAGGCTGTGCCAACCGCCGCTAAACAATGCAATTGTCCATAGCATCACGCTGGCACTGAGCATACGCCAGCGTGTAAAAGTAAATGCGCCAAGATGCGTGGAGGCTTTAGCGGACATCAAACTGCCAACGGCCCAGCAAGTGGCAGCGGCAAGGGCAAACAATTCGTAATTCACGGAGACAGACATCAACAAACCAGGGTTGAATTATATCGCTGAGCGATGATTTTCAGGCAAAAAAAACGGCGTATCACACGCCGTTTACAGAGTTTTTGGACAACTTAAAAGGTGAACCAGCAGGTTTGCCACCACACCAGGAATTCTTCGAAGTCGATATAGCCATCGCCATTTTCATCTAAATCGCGAAAAGCTTCTTCTACTGCGCTGGCTTTGGTTTTGGGTGCCAGCACAGTCAGTAATTCGATAAATTCCACCAAATCAATCTGGCCATTGCCATCTTTATCAAAGAAATCAAACTCTTGGCGGATTTGCTCAATATTTTCGTTACTCAATGCCTGCTCAGACATACTTCCTCTCCTTCACAAGGTTTGCGACACGTTATCCTTAAAACAACGCGCCGTCTATCTACCACAGGTCTAACCGCTTTAAATTTCGCCAGCACATATAAAAAAACCGGCCAATAAGCCGGTTTTTTCGTTAATTAAATCAACTAGATATTGGTTTTACCCATGGCGGCACGGCGTGCACGGCGATCCGCAGCTTTTTGCTGGCGGCGCAATTTCATGGTTTTACGTGCTTCAGTGCCAACGTGCTCTTCGTTGCGCTCTTTGGCCAGTTGCACCTGCTTTTCACGCTCACGGAAACGGGCAATTTGCTCGTCGGAGTGGGTGCCATGGCATTTCGGGCAGCTGACACCACTTTCAAACAGTGGCGACAATTTGTCTTCCTCTGTAATCGGCAAACGGCAGGCGTAGCACTGATCGAAGTGGCTGCGCTCTAAATCGTGGTTTACTGCCACGCGGTTATCGAACACGAAACAGTCGCCTTCCCACAGGCTTTCTTCTTTTGGCACGTCTTCCAGATATTGCAGAATGCCGCCTTCTAAGTGGTATACCTCTTCAAAACCCAGCTCTTTCATGTAGGCAGTCGATTTTTCGCAGCGAATACCACCAGTACAGAACATGGCGACTTTCTTGTGTTTCGCCGGATCCATGTTTTTCGCAACGTATTCAGGGAATTCGCGGAAAGTTTTGGTTTTCGGGTCGATGGCGTGCTTAAACGTACCGATTTCAATCTCATAATCGTTACGCGTATCGATAGTCACCACATCTGGATCGGAGATCAACGCATTCCAGTCTTTGGGCTTCACATAGGTGCCCACAGATTTACGTGGATCAATCCCTTCCACACCCAATGTCACGATCTCTTTTTTCAGCTTGACCTTAGTGCGATGAAACGGCTGAGTTTCATCGAAAGAAATTTTATAGGAAATCGGATTCATGCGCGCGTCGGCGTTTAGCCAGGCCAATAGCGCATCGATGCCTTCCCGGGTGCCGGATACGGTGCCATTGATACCTTCTAACGCAAGCAATAAAGTGCCTTTGATGCCATGTTGTTCCATGGTATCCAGCAGTGGCTGACGAATAGCTTCGAAGTCTTCTAAGGTGACGAATTTATATAAAGCACAAACAACGTACTTTGACATTGGGGGTTCTCCTGCAAAGGCGGATCGCAAATCCGCGGCATTCAAAATAAGATTGTGGACTGCGGGGATACCCCTACAGCGGGCGCGGATAATACATAATCCCGCGCCGCTGTTCAAGCTAGCAGCACTTACCCCAATGACGCTGCCGGGTGGCTTTGCCTATGCCGGGATTAAAGCTGTTGGTTGGATCCAGCGTCTGGTAAAACGCTTTTACCTCCTCGCTGGCCGGGTACAAGTGCCCAAAGTTATGTTCTGCGGGGTAACGGGCACCTCGTTCTTCAAGCAACGCCAGCAATGCCTGTTTTATTGCCTCTACGTCTTCGCCCTTTTTCACCAGATAATCCTGATGGAATACATGACAGAAAAAATGCCCGTAATACAGGGGTTGGATAAGTTTGTCGGTCAGTTGTGGCGGCAATTGCTCAAACCAGTGGTGGCAGTTTCGCGGCAGGGCAATATCCAGCGCCAGCACGTCTTCACATTCATGGCTATGCATTTGCTGATAACGAATGGCGGCGCCAGCCACGGCAAAACGATGCAATAAGGCTTTGCTGGTCTCATTGGCATTGAGGGTCAGGCATTTACCCGCTTCGCGCGCAAAGAAATCCGTCGCAAACGCGGCAAATTCGGAGATACCTTCATCCGCCATTTTTATGATCAGATGATGTTCGAATTCGCTGGCCATACTGAGCAACCGTGCCGGTAAATGCTCTGGTAATACACAACTGCCCCACTGCATGAGTTTGTCCGGCAAATTGGTCAGGCCAAGCTGATTGAACCAACCGGTAAACTTACCTTTTTGCGCAAACAAAGCTGGCATACTGTCGGTGCCCAGGCGCTCAATCGCCACAAAGGTGTCTTTGCCGTAGCGCCGTGCCAGATTAAACGCATCCCGATGAATATATTCGCCGTACACTGGCAGGGTATTAAATTGGGTTAACACCGCCTGGCGCAGACGGGTAAACACTGCGGGATCATTGCAGCCCAGATAAAAAGCCTGTTGTTTGGCGGGCTTTGCAAAGGTATCCAACCGCACTGCGAACACCGCCAGTTTACCTGCACACCCACTGGCCTCATATAAGCGACGGGGATCGGCGTTAAAACGAGCCGGGGTATCTGACTCTGTGTCGCGCAGACGCTGACAATACTCCCGATCCGACGCCATTTTGTCCGGCTCATGCACTAACGCCTGCCAATCCAGTTTACCCTGCTGTAATGCGCCCAACTGGGCGTCAGGATCACCGGCTAAAGGAATGCCCAGATGGTTAACCAGCTTTAATTCACCGTCCGCGTCAATTTGTGCATACAGCGCATAATGGGTGAACGCCGGACCACGCTGAATTAGCGCACCGCCGGAGTTATTGGCTATCCCGCCAATCACCGAGGCGCCAAGACAACTGGAGCCGATCACCGAATGTGGCTCGCGATCGTAAGGAGCCAGCGCTTTTTCCAGTTGATGCAAACTGCTGCCTGCCAACGCGATGACCGTTTGTTTATCCGGCGACAAATGCAAACCGCCCAATTTATTGGTGTTAATAATCACCACCGGGCGCTGATAATCATTGCCACTGGGTGTCGAACCTTCGGTCAGACCGGTATTGGCGGCCTGCATAATAATCACAGCCTGGTGCGCGACACACACCTGTAATACGCGCCAATATGCCTTTAACGAGGTCGGTAGTACCACTGCGTCGGCATGGCCCTCTCCAGAGCGGTAACCGCGACGATAATAACGGGTGCGGCGCTCACCGCTTAACACCTGCGTGGTACCCGCGGCTTGCTGTAATTCAAGCAATAATTGGCTCATTAAATCGGTGACCCCGGCGGCAATGGTTTGGTTTTTAACTGACTCGCCCATTCGCCACCAGCGGCAAATTGCGCCAGCCAACTTGCCATCAGACGGCCATTGCTATCACGTCTGAAGCTAAGCTTAGGCGCGATGTTAGTCAACGATGCCACGATAGCCGCCTGGATTTCCGGATTTACCTCGCTGTTACGCGCCGTTTGCAGCAATTTATCCAGCACCACTAACTGAATACGCTGTGCAATGTCATCATTGGCGACCACCAGCACATAACGGGTGATCAAGCTTTCGAGCAACTGTTGTGTTGACCAGTCGCCACTATGTTGCAGCGCGACGCGGTTTAGTCGCGCCGGCGTTAACAACCAGTCCAGCGTATAGGCCGCAGTACTTTCTGCCATCGCCAGCGGGTCAAATGCCACACCGGTGCGCGCGGCAAAACTCTCGCGATTGCGACTCTCACCGTAGGCTTTAGGTAGTAACAACCCATTCAGATGCGCTGGCAAGCGTAATAACGTCGGATCTAATGTTTGTAACAATGCCTCAAATGCGCGGCGTTGCTGCGCAGCCTCCACCGGGCGAACAGCGGGCTCGGTGGCATCACCTTTGACACTGTACTGATAGTGAATACCGCCAATTTGGCGTGCCACCGCGTCCAACTGGTAACGGTGTAATAAATAAATCGGCACCAGCGCCTGTTCCAGCTCAGACACTGACGTACCTTGCGGCAAGGTATCCAAGCTCAGTTTTTGCAGCGCAAGACGTCGCACCGCCAACAGATGCTCAAATTCCGTTACCGCATCACTGCCGTTGTCCCACAAATGACCGTCAGCATTCGCAGCGGCCATACCGCGGGCGTCGGGATCCGACATATACAACATACCCTGCTGCTGTGTTTGTTTGACCAGCGCGAGTAAGTTTTCCCCTTCTTTTTCAGGCGCGGCGTAATCCTGATAACCATAGCTAATCACGTATTTATCCCACTCGCCGATACCGACGGCATAGGCATCACTAAGATCAATGTCGCCGTTTTTAAGGGTGATTTTCGGATGGGGATAATCCATCACAGAGGCACGGTCGTTCTGACTGGCGGCGAAATTGTGGGCAATCCCCAACGTATGGCCGACTTCATGGGCAGCAAGCTGACGAATTCGTGCAAGCGCCATTGCCTGCTGAGCCTCGGTACTGGCCTGTGGCGAGTCAAACGGACTGGTCAGTCCCAAGGCAATGAGATAATCCTGCCGTACCCGCAAAGAGCCAAGCGTTACGTGGCCCTTAATGATTTCACCCGTGCGCGGATCGATCACCGAACTGCCATAACTCCAGCCACGGGTTGCACGATGCACCCATTGAATCACGTTATAGCGCACGTCCATGGGATCGGCGCCTTCCGGTAATACCCGCACTTCAAAGGCGCCATCGTAACCGGCAGCACTGAAAGCCTGATCCCACCAGGATGCCCCCTCTTGCAGGGCGGACATAACGGGTTCAGGAATACCGGGATCCAGATAGTAAACAATCGGCTCTACCGGTTTAGAGCGCTGTGCACCGGGATCCTGCTTATATAGTCGATGTCGGGGAATAACTCGTTGCTGGATGGGTTGGTCAATCGCCGTGGCATAGTCCTGCCAACTGATTTTCCAGTACCCTGAATAAGGATGAAATGCCCGAGGCTGATAACCATCGTCCGGTAAGCGAATAAAGCTATGGTGCAGGTGTACAGTCAGTGCATCCGCATCGGGCGTTACCTGCTGAATGTAGTCGCCTTTCCCCTGCCCTTTAAATGTCACCAGCGCTTCCAACTCTGTGTTGTCCACAAAGGCTTTGGTCCGTGGCAAAAACACCCCACTGCGGGACTTATCCAGGCTAAAGCTTCCTTGTCCACTGGCATTCAAACGTTTGGCAATCCCATGGATATCTGACAGCAAAAAGTCGGTGTAATCCACCAGCAATTTACCATCCTGCTCGGCTACGATGGGTAAACCTGCCAGTACCGAACTGGCAAAGGCTTCAGCAATGCTATTTTGTTCGGCAGGATTATCGCTGTCGGCGCGATATTGGGTATTCAATTGTTTGAGCAAGACGTTGGCGCCGAACCGTTCAAACTGCACCAGACGGGTGTCACCCAATTGCCCGCGATCCAAGCCGATATCGTTAGAGCCGACGCCACGCGGCAGACTGCTCTGGAACAGCATAGGATGGTCTAATTCCGGGATCTGCAAATACACCTTGCCATTGCTTTGGCTGTAATACAGTGAGGCAAAACCGCTTATTGGCTGTAAGTCTTTAGTGAATGTGGCGATATCGGGCGTAGAAGCCATCGCAATGGATTGAGCCAACAGGCTGACGGTGAAAAGAGTGGCGCGCATACAGATCCCCTGTTTTTGATTACCTTACCACTGCTGTTTCATGGTTCAATAGTCCCGTTATCAGGTATTTTCGCTTTTTCAACGACTTAGAGGCCTTTGTGAGCTTAGCAACCTTGTCGCTGCTGGATATCAGCATACTACTGGCTGTGGCATTTTTGGTGGGTATGGCCAAAGCAGGCATCAATGGGACAACATTATTCTATGTCCCGCTGTTGGCCCTGCTATTCGGCGGACGCCAATCTACCGGTCTGTTGTTACCCATCCTTATCATGGCGGACTTCTTTGCCGTGCGGCATTACCACCAGCACGCGAACTGGCATTATTTGCTCAAGTTGTTTCCTTCTGCGGCCCTGGGCGTGGTGTTAGGAACCTGGCTGGGCGATCACATCGACGATCAGCGCTTTATGCAAATCATGGCGTTGATCGTATTTGCCAGTGTTGCGCTGATGCTGTGGCTGGAGAAAAACAAGCGCCTCATCCCAGACTACACCTGGTTTGCCTTGTTAATGGGGACCTTGGGTGGATTCACCACTATGGTTGGTAATCTGGCTGGCACTGTGATGGCCGTTTACTTCCTGTCGATGCGATTACCCAAAAACGTCTTTATTGGCACCGCCGCCTGGTTTTTTCTGGTAATTAACTGGTTTAAGGTTCCATTTCACATTTGGGTGTGGGAAAGCATCGACTGGGATACGCTGCTTATCAGCGCACTGGGCCTACCTATGGTGATCCTCGGCGTGTATGTTGGCATTTGGGTAGTGAGCAAAATCTCCGATATACACTACCGGCGTTTTATCATCGCCATGACCCTGATTGCCGCGACGGGGCTGTTGCTGCGCTAAGCCAAAAATATCCTTCAGCATTCACGTGCTAAAGCGCGTTCCCTCTCCTATGCTCAGATAATTGCAGGGTGATGCTTTGCCCCTGCGCCATTAACTGCATCAGGGATGAAACCTATGAACGTCACTCGTAACCTGTCATTTAAACGCACGCTTTTGTTAACCGCATTGTTCAGTCTGGGTGTCAGCCCCAGCCTGCAGGCAAAACTCATCGCCAAGTCCAGCGGCAATTCCGACAGCGGTAATGGCGATAGTTATCAGGTATATGTGGTCAACCCAACTGAATTGACTGGTTACGCCCCCGAAAACAATCAAAACGGCATACTGGCTCAATCACAAATGCTCTACTCTGCTCCTTATTTTGCTTATGAAATCAACCCGATATTCGCCACGCCCTATGACGATTGCGGTCCCGCGGTATGGTTTTATGATGACCAGGGCAATGCGGTCTACACATCAGAAAGTGAGTGTGCCTATGAGTTTGAGGTGGGAGAAGATATCTTAATTCAGGGCCGCAGCCTGACATTCGACAGCGAGGCATTCACCACTTATTACAACGTGGGCATTCTTGACAGTAACAATATCGTCGTACAAACCCAGTCCTATCTGGTCGAGAACGGTATATTTGAGAGCCTGTTCCGTTGGGACGATATGATGTTAGATCCAGGGGAATACTCAGTATTCGTCTCACTGGAGCTGCGCGCGGATAAACTGGAAAACTACACGAAATTCGCCACTATTGACCCTATCGGTGAGATCTCTGACGACAATAATGAAACCTTCTACAGTGTGAGATGGTTAACGGACGTTAATGGCACAGGTAATCGAGCGTCACTTTTTATTGTGCCTGCGACAGCAGCGAGTTTGCCCGTCTCGGAACCCTGGCCACTCGGGCTATGGTTACTGCCACTGGGTCTGTGGGGTTTGCAGCGCCGGTTACGGCGCTGACAGATAACCCCAGCGAACTGCCAGCTGGGTAAGCTTTTGTTTTTCAGCCTGTAACGCGACTTGCATCTGCTCCAAAGCCGTTTGTACGTCTGCGCGGGGCAAAATGGACTGCAATATCGGGTCATATAACACCCAGTCGGAACGCCAACCCAATTCCAATGCCCTAATCAGTGCGTCAGCGGCTTGTTGTTCCTGTCCCTTTAAGGCGGCAATCCGTGCCTGCAGATATTGTAGTTCTGAACTGTGCTGGCTCAGATAATTCCGCGATTGCACAAAATCCTCACACTGAGATAACCAGTATTGCCGTCTTTCAGAGGGGTCAAAGGCATAGGCCATTAATATTGCCGGATTACACCAGACGGGGTCAAAATAACCCGTCTGCTCAATGCTGCTATCCAACTCACGCAGCATTTCTTTGCCACGTTCACGCTCTCCCCACATAGATTCGTACCAGGCGGCTTCAAATTTAACCAGCGGCTCGTCCGGGTAGGCGGCGACATCGGCGCGCATGGTGTTCAGGGCCAGCTCATAGTTACCTGCCGCAATCGCCAGATTAACTGCATAATCGTTAGGATCGAGCAAGGAAGCCGCAGCCTGCGCCAAACCGGCCTCTAAAAACAAATTCGCCAGACTCTCGGTGTACTGCTCACTTTGCGGCGACAGCAGTAGTGCCCGATGCCAGTATTCGGCCGAATCACTTAAACGCCCCTGCACATAAAATGCAGCCGCCATGCCCCGATAACCCATGGGTGAGTCAGGATATTGCGCAATCATGTCAGTAAAGGTGCGTTGTGCCGCATCGTATTCGCCAGCCCTATACTGCACAGTGCCCCTGTTGATCAGTACCACCGTAGATAAGGGGTCGAGAGCGTAGGCCTTTTCTAAGCTGGCGACTGCATCCGGATAACGCCCCATTTGCTTGAGTAGCAAATAACGCCAGATGTAGGCGTCCGCAAAGCTGGGGTTAAGGTTGATGGCCTTATTGTAATTTGCCAGCGCAATGTCCTGCTGCCCGCGCATTTTTTCCAGCTCACCGAGCACGGCATAACTTTCCGCCAAGGTGGGGTCGCGCATTAAAGCGTTTTCTACCTGTTGTCTGGCTAATTGATTGGCGATATCGGGATCCATATCACCAAAACTGGTTGCGCCACGCGCCAACTGGCGTAATGCCTGCGCCAGACCCACATAGGCCGGCGCATATTCTTCATCAAATGCCAATGCTTGCTCAAAGTATTTACGTGCCTGCTTGATCGACTCAACCGTGCGCTCACGCAGGGCATGCCGGCCACGCAAATACATCAGGTACGCATCCGCTGCACCTGTAGCATTGGCTGAGGTTTTATCCTCCGTGACACTATCACCAAGGGCGTTACTGATTCCGCGGGCGATTTCCATTTGTAAGCGACTGAGATCTTTTAATTGGCGCTGATACTTTTGACTCCAGCGGGTTTTGCCACTCTGTGCATCAAGTAATGTTGCAGTAACGATCAATTTACTGCCCTCTGCGCGCACACTGCCTTCCAGAATCCCATTGACGCCTAACTTCCTGCCGATTTCGTCAGGTGGCGTGGTGTTATTGCGAAATTGGCGTGTAGAGCTCAATGCAGTTAACTGTAAATGGGTTTGCTGACCGAGATTAACGATCAATTCTTCGGCCAGCCCTTCTGCCATATAGCCGAGACTCTGATCCTGACTTAAATCCCGAAATACCATGATGGCCAACGTGGTGTCTTCAATAACTGGCGCATTGTCAGGCAGCAATTGTCGTTGATGCAACGCCTGAAAACTCACAATACTCAATGCAATTGCTGCCACACTAATCAGGGATAATCCCAGCCAGTGTCGGGTTGCCAACGGTTGCGGTAATTGTTCCTCACTGACTTTGGGGGTGCGACGCAAGCCCTGCGCTGTCCAGTCAAAAAACCAGGCAATATAAAGTGCAACGGGAAAGCCTGCACACAAAATGATAATCAGTAGCGTGAGTGTCCAGGGAGGCAAAGTAAATGCTGGTACAAGAATGGAACCGACCTGCACCAATAACCAGGCTGTGACGGTATACGGTGCCATCACAGTGATTACGCCGCGGCGTCGCAATTCACTAAACAGATTTTTCACAACCATCCCTGCAGTTTTTGCTTATTGTTAAAAAGCGTAGCTGGGATTTATAGAAGTAGGAAATAAGCGATTGAAATAACGAAGAAAAATGGCATCAACTCAGGAGTGAGCAGATGCCATTGAAATTAATGTAATGCTGCGGTTTGCGCCGGTGCACGGAATAGCGCATTGGCCACCATCACATTCAGGCCATCCAGATACGCGCGGAATGTGGGCTCCTGGGTAAACGCAATGACCATGCCTTTACCCACTGGTTGCTGCATCAGGTAGGGTTTAAACGCTAACTGTTCGCGGTTTTGTTGCCATAAATAGCCACTGGCTAACAAAGTATCCGCCTGGCTAAACCACGCCAGGTTCATGCCTGAATTAAGCTTGATTGGCGTGTAGATCTCGCTGCCCGCCACGACGCCTACCACCGTTGGGTTAACCCCGGCAGTTAACCAATGCTCCTGATCCACATCGATATTGGCCAGCACGCCGGCGACATGGTCTGGTGAACGTTGGTTTTTATCTACCTCAGTCAGCAGTTGTTGTTTGGAGGTGATAGTACTGCCTTTGACCATACTACCGTCTTCGGCGCTTTGTTCGGCTTCGTCTTTGATAGCGAACTCACGCTTTACATCCAGCAAACCATTTTGCGCATCGGCAATGTAACGGGTGCCACCTGAGAAGGTAACCAGCACCCCGCCCTGTTCGACCCAACCTTTCAGTTTATCGGCACCTGCCGTACCGAACACCCCGGCATAATAGCCGTTGGGTAAAATCAGTACCTGATAGCGACTCAGATCGGCGCGCATAAGATCGTCACTACGAATTGCCGTAACCGGATAGCCCATCTGACGTTCAATCACAAAACGTGTGTTACCTGCGCTGCTGGAATACGTCGGTTCATCCCAAGCGATGGCGATATTGGGCGTCACCAGTTGCGCCATGCCATTACTGCCAAAGCTGGGGCCATCGACCACCCAGCTGGAACTGACATTATCAATCAGCGCACCGCTTTGTGCTGCCAACTCAGTCAGCGTCGCACTCAGACTCTGGCTATTTTTTCCACGCTCGATAACCAGACTACCCGCCGGGTAACGTTTTCCACCATCCAGCGTAAATGCCTTATCCGCACTTTTTACCACTAAACCGGCACGCAACGCTGCGGTAAGAAAACGTACGGCGGACATATCACCCCAGGGCACAATATAAGCCACATCATCAGTGCTAGTGGCAAACTGCCCTTCAAGTGGATCTGTTGCACTCACCTGACGGGCTTGTACCGAGGGTTTATCGTCACAGCTCGCCACATCCAGATTAAACATCTTGGGCAGTGACCAGCCGGTGACATCATAGATTTCATCACTCAGATAGCGGGCGCGGCGGCGCTCCTGCTCTTTGATAAAGCCATCGTCCATATTGACCTGCGCCGTGAACGTGGTGGTGACAAACCGGCCACGGGGTTGCGCGGTATCAATAAAATACGCGCCGGCCGGATATTTCACCCCACAAGCAGAAAAATTGTCCGTGGCCTGATGCACCACCACACCATGCTCAGCCATCAATGTTGCTAAACGGTGGTTACCAGCGCGATCGCGGGTATTGGGTAGCAGATAGACCCGCTGTTTGGATTTTTTACCCAGCGCAATGCTGTCTGTCTGGTAATCGGCAAAATCCCGCAGCAGTTTGCTGCGCATGGTTGCTGTGGCTTCCACTGTGGACAATGACGCGACCACATGACGCTGCACTGAGTCCCGATAGGTATACAATTCGCCATTTTTACGACGAAAGATTTCTCCCCTTGCTGAGCCTACCTCGTAGGTAGATGCTGACGCCCCATAAAATGTCGGCCAACTGTCACCATAGCCCGGATAAAACGCATCAAAAATCTCACGGGTGAAATAATCAAAGCCGTATTGATCAAAATGTCGGCCATGGTTGCGACCAATCTGATTCATATTGGCGATTTGCGTGGCCGTCATATGTGGATTAAATGGCTCCGCCGCCGGCGCAAAATAATATGACTCGTCACCACCCATTTCGTGCAGGTCGATCACCACCAGCGGTTTGAAATGATTCAGCGCCGCGATGCGTCCTTTACTCTCTGGTTGGGTAATGGCCAGCCAGTCGCGGTTCATATCGAAAAGATAATGATTGGTCCGCCCGCTGGGCCAGGGTTCGTTATGCTCCGCACTGTAGCGATCGGCACTGTGCTCCAGCCCGACACTGGCGTAATAGCGACTGGTGAAGCGTTCACGACCATCCGGATTTTGCAATGGGTCGATAAACACTATGCTGTTATCCAGCACGGTGTTAACCAGCGCATCATCCTTGGCCGCCAATAAATGATAGGCGGTAAACATGGCCGCATCGGTACTGCTGATTTCGTTACCGTGAACCCCGTATGCCAGCCAGGTAGAGGCCGGCAGGTTGGCCAGTAAACGCTGTTTATCATCACGTTGCTGGCGCTCTGGACTGGCCAATAACTGCATGCTGGTGGCGAACTGGTCGAGCGTGGTTATCGCTTGTTCACGTCCAATGGCGGCGTAGATTAACGAGCGCCCTTCCCAGCTTTGCGCGTATTCGAAAACTTTGATTCTGCCCGGTGCAGCCTTTTCCAGCGCCTGAAAATAATGCAGCATCTGGCTATGGTTGGAAATTCGCTCACCTGGTGCATAGCCCAGCACCTGCTCAAAGCTAGGAATACTGGTGTCGTAAGTCGTTCCTTGCCACATGGGCGGTAACGCCTGTGCCAGCACAGAGGCACTCAACCAACTGCAACACAGCGCTAGAGATTTGATCAGTTTCACACATTTTCCCTGTCATTTTTTCGTGAACGTTAGCATGCGCGAAGTCGACGCATTTGATAAGCCACTTTTATCGGGAATCACAGGGTATTTGGCGAATTATTTGCAGAAAATATTTAAACGGCCGCCGCAGCGGCCGGTTTTCAGGCAGAACGCGGGATACGATCAAACAAGGTATAGAAATTATCTGTGGTCGCTTTGGCAAGCTCAGCCAATGTCATCTGGCGTAAATCTGCAATGTATTGCGCAACCTCTTTGACATACTTTGGCTGGTTTGGTTTACCGCGGTGCGGCATCGGTGCCAGCCAGGGCGAGTCTGTTTCTACCAGTAAACGCTCAAGGGGTAAGGCTTTAGCCACCTCTTTAAGCTCCTGCGCGGCTTTAAAGGTGACAATACCGGATAGGGAGATATAAAAACCCATATCGATAGCCGCCAGCGCCATGTCGAGACTCTCGGTAAAGCAGTGCAACACTCCTTTGGTATGTGGTGCTTTATGCTCCCGCAGTAGCGCCAGCGTATCCTCACGGGCATCGCGGGTATGAATAATCAGCGGTTTATTTAACTGATTAGCCACATGGATATGGTCGATAAAGCTGCTTTGCTGCACCGCTTTGGTTTCCGCGCTGTAATAGTAATCCAGTCCGGTTTCACCGATAGCGATGACTTTTTCGCTACTGGCAGCGTCTAACAATTGCGCACGGGTGCAGGCTTCGTCCTGATGCAGCGGGTGTACCCCGCAGGATGCAGAAACATTATTAAACGGCGCAATGGCCTGCAGCATAGGGGCAAAATCATTTAACGAGACGCATACACAGAGCATATGCTCGACACCAGTGGCACTGGCCTGCGCCACCACCTCTGCCAATTCTTCTGGGGTTTTATCCAATCGGTCTAAATGACAATGGGAATCAACTAACACAACATTCCTCAATTATTGGCTAAACGCCGGCTCACTGAGCAGGCGGGTTAATAATAATGTTTTATTGACACCCGCTTGCTGAAGCTGCTTTTGGGTGTGCAGGCACAACTGATAGGCGCTCCACAGGCTATCGGTTTGACCGCTATACATCGCGTGGTTTAACCAATACTGGCTAAAGCCACAAACTAACTCTGCCTGGTCCTGCCACTGGCTGGCTAACGCCAGGGGGCTTTGCTCGAAGCGCTGTAATTGCGTAAGCGCGCCGGCAAAATCGTCATAACGCAGACGTTTTTCATCTTCACACCAGGCCTTGGCACGTAGCGGTGCATTGGCGCAAAGTGCCAGTGTTTGCTCATCACAATTGACCTGCTGGGATGCCAGCCAGGCTAAGCCTTCCGCCAGTGGCGGCGGA
>NZ_JXSY01000028.1 GCF_004329715.1 Bowmanella sp. JS7-9 | reverse complement strand
GGCCGCCGGTACGGCGGGCGTCAGCCGCGCCGATTTTCGCGATACCATCGAATATGCCACTAACGGGCTTAAATTGGGGCAGTTGTATGATGGTGATTATGCCTATCCGATCCGCGCCAAGATGGCGGCGCGCGCCGAGCTGTCGCAATTAGACGCGATTGCCAACAGTCAGGTGTGGAGTTCACAGCAGGGGCGTTATGTGCCGTTTCGGCAGATCTCTGCGGGTCTGACTCTGGGGAGTGAAGAAGTACAAATTCAGCGTCGTAACCGAGTGCCAACCATTACCGTCTGGGCGGAACCAGGCGCGGGTGAAACGGCCAGTAAAGCACGGCTGCGTATTTTACCGGCGATTGAGTCGATTCCACTGCCTGTTGGTTACAAGCTGGAATGGGGCGGTGAGTTTGAAAGCTCAGGTGATGCTCAAAAAGCGCTGGGACAGGGCTTACCTGCCGGCTTTTTGGTGATGTTTATTGTGTCCGTGCTGCTGTTTGGCCGGGCCTGTCAACCTCTGATTATTTGGGCTGTGGTGCCAATGGCAGTCGTTGGTGTCGTGGCCGGCTTGCTGGCGACCGATATGGCGTTTGGGTTTATGTCACTGCTGGGCTTTTTGAGTTTGTTCGGCATGTTGATTAAAAATGCCATCGTGTTGCTGGAAGAAATTGACCTGCAGGTAGAAGAAGGGAAACCGATCCATGATGCGATTCTGGATGCTACCGCCAGTCGTTTGCGCCCGGTGGCACTGGCGGCGGTCACGACCATTCTTGGCATGGCGCCATTACTGACAGATGCCTTCTTCGCGGATATGTCGGTGACCATCATGGGCGGCCTGACATTTGCGACCATACTGACACTGGTGGCAGTGCCGGTGCTGTACAGCTTGTTATTTAAAGTCAGTTACCGGAAGTGACCTACTCAAGTAACGAAAAGGGCGCCATCGGCGCCTTTTTTATTAAGTTTGGTTACAAATTCAAGGTGTTAACTCCAGGCGTTTGTTCGTAAACTCGGGCGCTTACTCTGGGAGCATAATAATGAAAAAATTCACACTGCTGCTTCTTAGTCTGTTGTTCAGTGCACACCATGCACAGGCAACCAAGGCTGAGGACGTAAAACAGTTCACGCTGGATAATGGCATGACCATTATGGTGTTGGAGGATAACTCTATTCCTAACGCCAATATGTACCTGTTCTACAAGGTCGGGTCTCGCAACGAATATCCGGGCATTACCGGTCTGTCGCACTTTTTCGAGCATATGATGTTCAACGGTGCGAAAAAATACGGTCCGAAGCAATTTGACCGCACTATGGAAGCCGCCGGTGGCGCAAACAACGCCTACACCTCGGAAAACCTGACTGTGTATACAGACTGGTTTCCAGCCGATGCACTGGAACTGATGTTTGATCTGGAAGCGGACCGTATTGAGAATTTGGCCATCGATGCAGACATGGTAGAGAGTGAGCGCGGTGTGGTGGCGTCTGAGCGTCGTACCGGGCTGGAAAACTCCAACTTCCGCACCCTGCATGAGGAAGTAAAAGGCGTAGCGTTTCGCGCTCACCCTTACAGCTGGTCGGTGATTGGTCATGAGTCGGATATTGCCAGCTGGACGCTGGAAGACCTGCGCCAATATCACAAAACCTACTATGCACCGAATAATGCCGTGGTGGTGATTGCCGGTGCGGTTAAACTGGCAGAAGTGAAAAAACTGGCACAGCAATATTTTGGGCCGATTCCTGCGCAACCAGTACCTCGCGCAGTGGTAACGGTCGAACCCAAGCAATTGGGTGAGCGCCGCACCTATGTGCAAAAAGAATCAGTGTCTACGCCAAACCTGCTGTTGGCCTACCACATTCCACAGACCGGTCACGCAGACTATTACGCTTTGCAAATGCTCAGTGAGATTCTGGCTGGTGGAGATAGCGCTCGCCTGAATAAGTCTCTGGTGTTCGATCAGAAACTTGCCACCAATGTTTTTACCTACATGCCTGAGTCTTTCGACCCGAATCTGTTTTATGTATACGGGGTCGCGGCGCAGGACGTATCGGCTGACGCGCTGGAAAAAGGCATGCTGGCGCAAATCAACGGCATCATTCAAAACGGGGTCAGTGAGCAAGAGTTACAGAAAGTGAAAAATGCGCAGTTGGCCAATTTCTATCGCGAGATGGAAACCATTAATGGTAAAGCCAACACCATTGGTACTTATCAGGTGTTTTTTGGCGACTACAAAGCGTTGTTTAACTTGCCTGAACAACTTAACAAGGTCACCACCGCCGATATTCAGCGTGTGGCAAAAACCTATTTACGCAAAGCAAACCGTACCGTTGGTGTATTGGACAGTAAGGAAGATAGCAATGAACAGGATTGGTAAAACATTATTTTCAGTCGTCTGTTTATTAGCAGGCAGTGTGCAGGCGGCCGAATTCAGCCTGCCTAAATATGAAAAGCTAACGTTGGAAAATGGCCTGACCGTTTATCTGATGGAACAGCATGAAGTGCCGCTCATCAGTGCCGGTGTCGTCGTCAAAGCAGGTGCGGTACAGGATGATAAAGCCGGACAGGCAGAGATGACCGCATCCGCCTTGTTGTTGGGCAGTGGCACACTGAACCGCGAAGCATTTCAGGCCAAGCTCGACTTCGTCGGCGCCAGTATTAGCTCAGGTAGCGGTCTGGAAGGCAGCGTGGTGAATGCGTCCTTTATGGCCAAAGACACAGATTTAGTGCTGGGTTTACTGGCTGACGCGTTGTTGAAGCCGACCTTCAGCGCTGACGAGTTTAACGCCTATCAACAGCGCCAATTGGCTGGTCTGCAACAAGCGCAGGAAAGCCCCAAGGCGGTGATCAATGATTACTTCAACAAGCTGATGTTTGGCGACCATCCCTATGGCAATGAAGTCAGTGGCAGTATTGCCAGTGTTAAAGCCATGTCACTGGAGGATATCAAAGCGTTTTATAACACCTGGTATCAGCCGAATAACGCTGCCATTAGCGTTGTGGGAGACTTTGACAGTACAACCATGGCAGCCAGCCTGCGTAAGCTGTTTGGCAAATGGCAGGGTAAAACCGCTGCGTTTGATGTTCCGGCTGTGCTGAGCGCGCCGACCAAAGCCCGCGTATTACTGGTAAATAAAGGCGATGCACGTGAAAGTACGTTTATGATTGGTGGGCCGGGCATTTCCCGCAGCAACCCTGATTATGTGGCGTTGTCGGTTATCAATACCATTTTGGGTGGACGCTTTACTTCGTGGCTCAACGATGAGTTACGGGTGAATGCAGGGCTGACCTACGGCGCACGTTCAGGTTTCAGTGCTTATTCCAAAGCGGGAAGTTTCTATATCAGTACCTTTACCCAGACAGCCACGACAGAAGCGGCCATGGATCTGGCGCTGAAAACTTACTCGCGTTTGTGGGAGCAAGGGATCGATAGTGCCACGCTGGAGTCGGCCAAAGCCTATGTAAAAGGTCAGTTTCCTCCGCGCTATGAGCGGGCATCGTCATTGCGTAGCCTGTTAGCCGATATGTTCATTTATGGATTTGATGAGCGTTTTATCAATACCTTCAATGAACAGGTTAACGCGCTGGATACGAAAAAAGCAGCCGAGTTAGTTAAGCAGTATTTCCCTAAAGAAAATCTGCAATTTGTGGTGATAGGCAATGCTGCTGAGGTCAAACCGGTGGTAAGCAAATATGGTCAGTTGACTGAGCGTGATATTAGCGCTGAGCAAATCAAACTATAAAGCTGCACACGTAGCGTAGAAAAGGAGCCGTGTGGCTCCT
>NZ_JXSY01000027.1 GCF_004329715.1 Bowmanella sp. JS7-9 | reverse complement strand
AAATTGCAGATGGTTAAATGTTTAACTATTTAAAATTAGTTTTTCATTTTACATTTTTAACAGTTATCGTCAGTGATTGCTATATAAAGTATTTGTATAGGTAGACACGGCATCCATGCCGGTTTTCGCCGACTCCCGTCTTGGCGACCCCTTTTGGACAGACCCAAAAGGGGAAAAGGTCTTTCGCTCCGGCAATTTGCTGATTCCTCATAAAACGGTTTTCGCTTTTCGAACAGGCGCAAGGCAACATCCATGTAAGGCTCTGCGCCTTGGCCTGACGTCCTGTCAGGCCATTCGGCGAAATCTGTTTTATTTCGGGCAAATTGAGTCGCTAGAGAAAGAACGCGCTCCGCGCGACAATATTTCTGGTGCTAACTGCCAGCTGATTTGCTGTTTTCTGGCTGTGGACTTTCGGTGGCAGTTTCAATCCCGTGGGCGGAAGTAAAATTCGGGAGCCGATGTAAAAGCATGACGCCACATCATGGATGATGGGGCGAGCGTTAAAGGTGGCATGGAAAGCCCCTGTAACGCGGTTAGGCTTTTACCGGCGATAGGATTTTATGTTGTTCCGCCGTCGGGACGCCGGGGAATCCAAAGGGGCTTGGCGCGAAGCCCCTTTGGGTGCTGTCGCCACCGCGACAAAAACTCACAGTCCTGCACTGAATAAGCGAAAGGAAGGTCATTGCTTAGATCTGCCTAGATTCCGGCGCGCTGGCCGGAATGACGGATAGGTGCCGGAATAACTAAAAAGGGCGACTAACGTCGCCCTTAAGATTAGATGCCGTCTTGCTGCAATCCAAACAACCCATTCAGGCGCTCGGCAAAACGCACCACTTCACCGGCCATTAAACAAAAATCCGCATCCAACCGCGCCGCGCGATCCGCCTTATCGATGTCGGCATTTTGCTCACGCAGCATGTCACTGAATTTCAGGCGGCTGATGGTCACCGTATCCTGCACGATGGCCGAGAAGGTCTCATCCCAGTGAATCGCCAGTTTACTCACTACCTTACCGTTTTCGATTTGGGTCAGCACTTCGTCACTGCCTAAATCCTGATTCTTAAAGCGCGCTACCGCACCGCCTTCTTCCGGCTGACGCAGTTCTGCTTCTTCTTTCAGTTCAAACTCTTCAGGCGGGTTGTCGGTCAGCCAGTTGGTCAGTTCTGCCGCCACGCTGCGACGGGCCCATGGCACCACTGGCAGGCTTTCCAGGGTTTTACGCAGATGGCTTAAAAACGCCTCGGCTTTGCCGTCACCTGCGGCATCGACCACTACCAGATTGGCGGCCGGGGAGATAAAGCCCCAGGTAAAGGTATCTTTGGTAAACGCCTGCGGCAGCATTTGCATGGTCAGCTGCTCTTTCATCTCTTGCTGGGCTTTTTTGCCCACCGGTGAGCCGGTTTCACGCTCAATCTCGGCGACTTTTTCTGCCACTTTGGCATTTAACACCGCGGCAGGCAGAATACGCTCCTGCTTTTGTAAACAGAACAGGTAGTTGCCACTGCCCAAATGAAACAGCATATCGCCACCGCGAATGGGGGCGGTCCAGCCAGTGGTGCTGATTTCCTGAGATTGGCACGGACGAAAGGCAAACTCGCTTAAACGTTGTTGTAACTGTTGGTCGTCATGGGAAAACGCCTGCGTCAGGCGATAAAACTTGAGGTTCTTAAACCACATAATAAAGATCCTGTGAAAATGCGATCCGCGCGGGGCGGATTAATCTTGTTGCTTGATGGGGAATGTAATTTTGTATTCAACGCCATGCCCAGGCGTGCTGCTAACGGCTATTTTACCGCGTAACGACTGAGTGACAAGGTTATACATGATATGGGTGCCAAGACCACTGCCACCCTTGCCGCGTTTAGTGGTGAAGAAGGCGTCGAAATGATTGGCCAGCACTTCTTCGCTCATACCTTTGCCATTATCGATGTACAGAATATGAATATTGTTGTCTTTTTGCTTGATGCTGATGTCGATGTGACCCTGCTCCATGTCTTCAAAGCCATGGATAATTGAGTTCATTATCATATTGGTAAAGATCTGCGCGACAATCCCCGGCGAGCAATACACGTTGAGATCCTGCGCGCAGTCGATTTTGATCTTATGCTGGGTTTTTTTCAGGGTCGGCGCCAGTGACTGAATCACCTCACCCAGATATTCGCGCACATTGATGGTGCGCTCCAGTTCGCTGGTTTGATCCACTGCCACCTGCTTAAAGCTGGACACCAGCTCCGAGGCACGGTGCAGGTTGTTCATCAATAATCCGGTGGTTTGTTCGGACTCGGTCAGGAAGTTTTTCATTGCGCTGGAGGTGAGGGTTTTATTCTCAAACGCTTCGTTCAGCACGCGGATACGATCCTGTAGAAAACTGGCCGCAGTCACGCCGATGCCCAGTGGGGTATTGACGTCGTGGGCGATACCGGCCACCAGACCGCCGAGGGATGCCATACGCTCAGATTCCACCAGTTGATCCCGCGCCTGACGCAGGTTTTCCATGGAGCTGGCCAGTTCCTGGTTGGTGGCACGTAATTCTTCGGCGATGCGGGTTTTTTCGGTGATCTCGAATTTGAGTTCCCGCTGTTTGACCAGCAGTTCATCTTTCTGGCGTTCCAAATCCAGCATGATATGACTCAGTGACGCGGTCTTACGCGCTACTTCCTGCTCTAATGTGAGGTTTTGTTCGTCTAAACGGCGATTTACCTCGCGCAGCTCCTGCTGGGTATCCTGCAGTTTGTGCTGGGAGTGGATGAGATCATCAATCAGATTATTAAATGCGCGCTGCAATAACATCAACTCGTTGTCTTCGGTGGCACGCAGGTTAATTTTGGAGCTTTCCAGATGGTTAAGATCAAAGTTGCTGATCTGGCGGGTGAGATCTTCCATCGGTTCGGTGAGCATGCCGCGAAACGCGTGCAGGAATAAGAAGATTAAAAACGCGGTTTTAATAATCGCGTTACCGACCAGGAAGAATAAGCCTACTTCGATGCGCCCGACGATAACGTCGAAGCTGGAATACAAGCTTACATCACCTACGCGGCTGGTTCGGCCGTTAAATTCAAAGATCAGTGGAAAGCTGTAACTAAAGGTACCATTGTCGTGGTCGTCGAAGGTTCCGCGCGCGGCCAGTTCTGCCGGTTGCTCTACCACGCGGCCTAGTTCGGCAATCAGTTTGCCGCTTTCATCGCGGATCTGTACGCCTTCGACAATGGGTAATTCCATTAAGCCCTGAGCAGAGGCAATCGCCTGAGGATCGTTGAGTTCCCAGATGGCACGGGTTAATGCGCTGCCGAAGGTGTTTTTCAGGGTTTCCAGTTCACCCTGAATATGATTCTTGGCATTCAGATATTCGGTAAATACCTGAAAGAACGTCACGGTGATGGTCAGTAAAAAGTAAACAGACAGGACGCGGGTTAACAGTTTACGCGAAAGCGGCGACTTCACTTTAACCATGGTTCCCTGCCAGTTATTTAGGATAGTGAACCTAGAATAAGGTTAAATATCAGTCTGTACAACAAGTAGTTGGGCGATTTGACTGATGATGATGGTATTGTGGCGCGTAACTACCGCAAAAATGGATTACAGACTGCAATATATTTGTCATGATGTAACAAAACCGTCACACAGCGCCATTATTATCCCGGCCAGATA
Source organism: Bowmanella sp. JS7-9 (assembly GCF_004329715.1). GTDB lineage: Bacteria > Pseudomonadota > Gammaproteobacteria > Enterobacterales > Alteromonadaceae > Pseudobowmanella > Pseudobowmanella zhangzhouensis. The sequence continues at coordinate 27,479 of NZ_JXSY01000027.1, read as the reverse complement.
TTGTACAGGAGAGTAATCAAATTATGGCGACACGCATTCTGGTGGTTGAAGATGAACGCCCCATTCGTGAGATGCTGACGTTTGTTTTGGTGCAGCATGGATTTGAATCAATAGAGGCCGAAGATTTTAATACCGGTCTGGATAAATTAGCGGAATACTCTCCCACGCTGGTGTTGTTGGATTGGATGCTACCCGGCGGAAGCGGAATTCAGTTTGCACGCAAAATCAAGCAGGACGAGTTCAGCAAAGATATCCCAATCATTATGCTAACTGCACGGGGAGAGGAATCGGACAAAGTACGTGGTCTGGAGGCAGGTGCCGATGACTACATTACCAAACCGTTTTCACCCAAAGAGTTGATTGCCCGGATTAAAGCCGTGTTACGTCGTGTGCCTGGCGCACACCTGGAAGAAGAAATCATTATCAATGGCTTACGCCTTGATCCGGTTTCTCACCGCGTGACGGCTTATCAGGATGACCTGAGTTTAGGCCCGACCGAATTCAAGTTGTTGCAGTTTTTTATGACCCATCCAGAGCGGGTGTACAGCCGCGAACAGTTGCTGGATTTTGTCTGGGGTACCAATGTGTATGTGGAAGATCGCACGGTGGATGTACATATCCGTCGCTTGCGTAAAGCCATCGCACCCCATGGGCATGATGCGCTGATCCAAACGGTACGCGGTTCAGGATACCGATTCTCAGCAAAATAACCCTATGTTCACCTATTGGCGAAATATTCTCGTTCATTTTACCTTGTTGTTTGGGCCGTGCATTTTGCTCGGCTATCTGACAGACCAGTTGTTGTTGTCAGTGTTATTGGGATGTATCGGCCTGTTGTTATGGCATTACATTCACCTGTATCGCATGGCTCGCTGGTTATGGTTAAAACGCAGTATTTCGCCACCTCGCGCCTGGGGTAACTGGGACGATATCTTCACTGGCATTTATCGCCTGCAAAAAAATAATCTGCGCCGCCGTCATGAACTGGGCAAGATGCTCAAACGCATGCGTCGCGGCATTGAGGCGCTGACCGATGCCACCATCCTGCTCTCGGAAGAGTTACGGGTCGAATGGTGTAATAAACTCGCGCACAATCTGCTGGGTGTGCGTCTGGCCGATGATCAGGGCCGGCGTTTGCAGGATTTAATCCTCAATCGTGAGTTTGAACAGTATCTGCGCCAGGCCAAATTTGAATTGCCTCTGCATATCGCCTCGCCGGTGGATGACAACATCATGCTGGAAGTGCGGGTGATGCCTTATGGCGAGAATGAATACTTACTGATTGCCCGTGACGTGACCAACTTGCTTAAGCTGGAACGGATGCGTAAAGACTTTGTCGCCAACGTATCTCACGAATTACGCACGCCGCTGACCGTTATTCAGGGCTATCTGGAGTTAATGGATGATGTGGATGCGCTGCCCCCCGAGATGGCGAAAAAAGCTCAGCTAACCATGGCCGAGCAGGCCAATCGCATGCGCAGCCTGATAGAACAATTGTTGTCTATTTCGCGCCTCGAAAGCGGGCTGGACAATATTCAGCGGGTGCCGGTGGATGTGGGCTATCTGCTGACACTGGTGCAGGATGAAGCTAATGCGGTGAATGAGAACTTCCACCATACGCTGAGTTTCGATATTCAGTCGGACGCACGTGTCATGGGGGTTGAGGCGGAACTGCGCAGCGCGATTACTAATCTGGTCATCAATGCCATCAAGTACACGCCAGAGGGCGGTAAGATCGAGGTCTGCTGGAAAAACGTGCGCAATGGCGTGGCATTTAGCGTCAAAGACAATGGTGAAGGGATTGCGCCACAGCATTTACGCCGGCTGACCGAACGTTTCTATCGTATCGATAAGGCGCGCTCACGGGAAACCGGTGGCAGCGGGCTGGGCTTATCGATTGTCAAACATGTGTTGGCGCGTCATCAATCCCGCCTGAGTATTCGCAGTCGCGTGGGGCAGGGCAGCACCTTTAGTTTTGTGATCCCCAAAACACTGGTGGCTGCGCCGCTTAACGACAAGTCTGCTTAGTTACCGCTGATATCCACCATCAGATCATTGGCAATATTTTCGATATGCTGGCGAATGCCATCGCGCTGGCCAGCTTGTGTTATGCCCACCTGCAAGGTGGCTTTAAACAATTCGCCGCCCCAGTTAGGTGCGCTTTCACACTCACTGACCATTTTAAGAATATTGCCTCCGCCTTTATGCACCGCGCTGGCCACTTCCTGCACGATGCCGGGCTTATCATTGCCGGTGACGGTAATCGACAGCGTCATACTGTGGGCTGGCTGCTCACTGTCGTCGCTGCGCTGCACAATACATTGCAATTCTTTGATGTCATTCAGCGCATCCGCTAATGGCTGAATATGCTCATCGTTTATGCGAACCTGAATAATGCCGGCAAATTGCCCGGCCATTTTGCTCAGACTCGACGCCAGCCAGTTACCCTGATGGGTTAATATTAAACGGGAGACCCGGTCGACCAGCCCGGGACGATCACTTCCAACTAAGGTAATCACGATTTGCTGCATGTCATAAAAGCCTGTTTTTTGTGCATTTTGACTAAGAGTTAATCGTTATATTGGCGTGCTGTCCAGTTTTTTACAGGTGAAAAAATAAAATTTTTGTCTTTCGCTTAACTGGAAAAAAGTCTTATATTGCTTATGCTTACGTGTCTTTCATGGTGCAATATGACAGGTCTGTGACAGTAATATTACAAGGTGTAATAAAACTGTCATATTCGCAGTGGTAAAATGCGCGCCGAAACCAAAAATGACTAGAGGTACCTATGCCATCTAATTCGTTTCTCGGGGTATTTGCAAAATCTCCGTTAAAACCGCTTGAAAAGCACATCGACCTGGTACACCAGTGTGCCCAGGGTTTGTTACCGTTTTTTGAAGCGGTATTTGAAAACAACTGGCAGGAAGCTGAAGATCTACAACGAAAAATTTCCAAGCTGGAAAAGCAGGCTGACGCAGTAAAACGTGAATTACGCATGAGTCTGCCAAGCGGCATCTTCATGCCGATCAACCGCCAGGATTTATTGGATCTGTTATCGCAGCAAGACAAAATTGCCAACCGTGCCAAAGATATCTCTGGCCGCGTAATTGGCCGTGAACTGCAATTGCCAGAAGCAATGCATGCACAGTTTGTTGAGTATCTGACGCGCTGCCTGGATGCAACCGGTCAGGCCAAGATCGTAATCAACGAATTGGATGAACTGCTGGAAACTGGCTTCAAAGGTCGTGAAGTACGACTGGTAGAAGGCATGATCAGCGAACTGGACAAGATTGAAGACGACACGGACGCTATGCAGGTCAAAATGCGCAAGATGTTGCGCGCGATGGAAGGCAGCATGAGCCCGGTTGATGTGATCTTCTTATACGACATCATCGAGTGGATCGGCGATTTGGCCGACATTTCTGAGCGTGTTGGTTCTCGTCTGGAACTGATGTTAGCAAGTTAAGGCAGGATATTTAATGGACATTTTAAACACTTACGGTGCCATGTTAATTGGCATCGCGGCCGTAGTCGGCTTTTTAATGGCCTGGGGTATTGGTGCGAACGACGTAGCCAACGCCATGGGTACGTCAGTAGGTTCAAAAGCCCTGACCATCAAACAGGCGATTGTTATTGCCATGATTTTCGAATTCGCTGGTGCCTATCTGGCCGGTGGTGAGGTTACCTCCACCATCCGTAAAGGCATTATCGATGCTGCTTACTTTACCGATACTCCAGAACTGCTGGTATACGGCATGATCGCGTCTCTGTTGGCGGCAGGCTTGTGGCTGGCATTAGCGTCTTATCTGGGTTGGCCGGTATCCACTACGCACTCGATTGTTGGTGCCATCGTAGGTTTTGCTGCGGTAGGTGTGAGTGCGGATGCGGTAGCGTGGGGCAAGATTGGCGGTATCGTTGGTAGCTGGATTGTTACCCCTGCGATCTCGGGCTTTATTGCTTACCTGATTTTCATGAGCGCACAGCGTCTGATTTTCGACACGGATAATCCTTTCAAAAATGCTAAGCGTTTTGTACCTGTGTACATGGCTCTGGCAGGTTTTGTACTGTCGCTGGTGACTATCAAGAAAGGTCTGAAACACGTTGGTATTCAACCTGGCGTATTCGAAGGCTATATGATCGCTGTAATTATCGCGGTAATCGTTGCCTTTATCGGTCGCATGTTTATCAACCGTATCAAGATGGATGAGAAAGCCGATCACCGCATGCATTATGCCAGCGTAGAGAAAGTTTTCGCGATTCTGATGATTGTTACCGCCTGTTGTATGGCCTTCGCACACGGTTCAAATGACGTGGCCAACGCAATTGGTCCGTTGGCTGCGGTAGTTAGCGTGGTTGAACACGGCGGCGAGATCGCTAAGAAAGCGACCTTAGCCTGGTGGATTCTGCCGTTAGGTGGTTTCGGTATCGTTGCGGGTCTGGCACTGTTTGGTCACCGCGTTATCGAGACCATTGGTAAAGGTATCACTCACCTGACTCCTAGCCGTGGTTTCGCGGCGGAACTGGCTGCTGCCTCAACTGTAGTTATCGCCTCGGGTACAGGCCTGCCAATCTCTACCACGCAAACTCTGGTCGGTGCGGTATTGGGTGTTGGTATGGCGCGTGGTATCGCGGCCCTTAACCTGGCGGTAGTGCGTAACATCGTGGTGTCGTGGGTAATCACGCTGCCAGTAGGTGCCGGTTTATCTATCGTATTCTTCTTTATGATTAAGGGCGTATTCGCTTAATCAGCAAGACAATTTTAAAGGGCTGGAAACAGCCCTTTTTTTGGGCTCATTTTCGATTGTCATAAAAGTGCAAAAAAAATGTCACGAATGGCGTTTGATGGGTTCGTAAAACAATAAATTTTTAGATAAAACCCAATAAATACAATTGTTTACGTGTTTTATCAAATAGTCATAAAATTGAAAAGTAGGCAATATCTGACATACTTTTCAGGTTTAAACGGCCAAGGGCCAAACAAAAGGTGCAAATTGTGAAGAATGTAACTTTAGCTTCATTACTAATGACCGGTCTGATTTCAACAGGTGCGGTTGCTGATCCACTGACCGTGTATGGCAAAATCAATGTGACCGCGCAGTCCAGCGATGAGGGTGATGGTTCTTTCACGGAATTGAAAAGCAATAATTCGCGCTTCGGAATTAAAGGCGACTATGCCCTGGAAGATGGTCTGCAGGTAGTTTACACCCTTGAATGGCAGGTGGATGTGGCGGACCTGGGTGGTTCGGACAATATCAAATCACGTAACCAATACCTGGGCCTGAAAGGTGATTTCGGTACTGTGTTACTGGGCCGTAACGATACCATGCTGAAACAATCTCAGGGCGGTGTGGATTTATTTAATGACTACGAAGCCGACTTAAAAGGTTTGTGGAAAGGTGAGAACCGCCTGAGTAACACGGTTACTTATGTGACCCCGGCGTTTGATAAGTTTTCGTTTGGCATTACCTATGTGGCCGCAGGCAGCACCGAAGGTGAAGACGGTATCTCAGCGGCAGTCTTCTACGGTGACAAGAGCCTGAAAAAGAGCAACTGGTTTGCCTCCGTTGCCACCGACAAAGATATCAATGGTTATGACACTACTCGTGCCACCGTGCAAACCAAGCTGGAAGCATGGACCTTAGGTGCCAGCGTACAACGTCAGGAGCCGTCAGAGGGCGGTACCTCTAAGAATGGCGCAATGGTGTCTGCCGGCTACAAAATGGGTAAAGTCACCTACAAGGCACAGCTGCAGACATTAGAGGATGACCAGTCTGTATCCTTGGGGGCGGATTATAAACTGGGTGATAAAACCAAATTATTCGCCTGGTACACTGACCGCGATTACGATGCCAGTGTTGACCGCAGTTGGTTAGCAGTCGGTATTGAACACAAATTCTGATAGTGTAAAAACCCGGTCTAAGACCGGGTTTTTTTATGGGCGAAACTTTTTTAAATTTTTTTCAAACTATTTAATCCCGTCTCGCGACTTTATTCACAAGCAAAGCAAATAGACCACCAATTCGGGGCGTCAGGGTGTTTGAGCAAACGGATGAAAAATTAATTAGCAAGGCATTGGCAGGGCATGCAGGTGCATGGACCAAGCTGGTGCGGCGCTATGACAAGGCGATATATCACTACGCTCTGCGGATGTGCAGTCGTCATGATGACGCGCAGGATTTGATGCAGGACATCTTTATGGCGGTGTGCCGCAACCTGGCCACCTATCGTGGTGATGGCGAATTTAAAGCCTGGCTGTTTCGCATCGCACATTTTCGGGTGGTGGAATATTACCGCCGCAAGAAACCGCTGCAGAGTATCGATGATGAGCCAGAGGTGGCGCAAGAAAGCCAGCATGACCCGGATATTGTGTTGTTTAGCCAACGTCAGGGCGAGCACCTGGCAGGCGCGATGCAGCAGTTACCGCTGGCACAAAAAGCAGTGGTGGAATTGAAATTTTATGGCCAGTTCACCTGCGATGAGATTGCCTCGCAGCTGGGCGTGTCGGCCAACACAGTTAAATCCCGGTTATATGCCGCGTTGGACAAATTGAAACTGATTCTGGAGGCGCAAGATGCAGCATAAAGAAACCTTGTTCGCCTTGTGGCTGGATAATGCCCTGGACGAGCAACAACGACACGAATTTGAGCAACTGTGTATACAGGATGAGGCGTTCGCAGCCCGCGTTGCTGCCGCCAACTATTACGCCGCTGACGCTGCAGAATACACGCAAATGGCTATGCCACGCTGGGATCCCAAAGAGTCTTTTGTGATTCAGGCCACAATACCCTGGTGGCAGGGCGCCTGGTTACCCGTGTCGTCGATGGCGATGTCGGTTATGGCCGTCATGCTGGTGGTATTTAATGTGCAGCTCAGTGCCACCGATGGCCAACTGACTATGCGTTTTGGTAGCGATGAACAGCGAATTCTTGCGGAAGTGAATGCCCGCCTCGATGCCTATCAGCAGACTCAGCAACTGGCGCTGGCTGATACCGTCGACAAACTCGTCGAACGGCAGAAATTGAATAATGCCGAATTAACCAATTACCTGCTGACCAGCAGCCGCCAGGAACGACGTGAAGATTTTGCTGAGTTTATTCGGTTTGTGAATCAACAGCGCAGTGACGACCAGGTGTATTACGCCAGACAAATCAATGCACTGCAGGACAAAGTAAGCGATACGCCGCGCAGAAACGGTCGCGCCACAGATAACCTTGAATATCAGGAGTAAACAATGAAATTCAAACATGCAATGGGAATATTAGTAGGTAGCGCGTTGGCAATGAATGCAGCGGCAAAAACTGATACAGCGCAGCTGACCAAAGATCTGAAGATCATGAGCAACATTTTGCATACGGCATTAAAAGACAACACCAGCCGGGACGGCATTCGCTATCGCAGTCTGGATTATAAGTATCTGGCGGATCAGGGCGTAGTATTTAGCCTGGAGTCAAATATGGCAGGTCGCGGCTTACGCATTCCAGCGCCGCCTATGCCCGTAGCACCTGCAATACCAAACATTATTATCAACGGAGATGAGGTATTGGATCCGGACGAGTTTGCAGATCTCTACAGTGATGCCATGGAACATGCGCGCGAAGCGTTGGAGCAGGTGCGTGAACACATGTCTGAATTGCGTGATGACCAGCGTGAAATCAACTGGGAGTTACGTGATTACGAGCGACGTAAGCGTGACCTGGAGTTTGAATCGCGTCATGCAGATAAAGAGCGCAGCACCGAGATTAAAAAGGAATTGGCTCAACTGGATAAGGAACTGGCCGAGCTAAAACGCAAACAGGCCGAGGTTGAACAACGCTCGGCGCAAATTGCCAAAGAGCAGGCAAAAAAAGCCGAGGAGCAGCAAGCCGAGTGGCAAAAACAATACAAAGCTTACATGGGGCAGTTTGAAAGCACAGTGACAGACGTACTGTGTAAGTATGGTGCCGGATTAAAGTCAATGGACAGCGCCGAGCATATCAGCTTTGTATTGAACAACCTGGGCGATGTGGGCAGCAAAAATAATCAGGATCTGATCTATGTGTTCAAAAATGCGGATGTGATGGCCTGTGTGGGCGGAAAGATCAAACCGCAGGATTTACTCAGTAAGTCACAGCATTACGCGTTCTGATTTAACACAGATAATAAAAAAAACGCGCCTTGGCGCGTTTTTTATTTTCCGTTTCGGACAATCAATGCTTGCCGTGTCGACTCAGATTGTAAGTTCACCGGTTTGGCTTCTGCGAGCTTTGCCAACAGGGCCTTGGGGACTTCATGACACAAAACATGATTATTCTGAGTAGCGAGCGTGTGTGACACTTCAGGTGTTACGCCGCGCGTGGACAATTTGGCTGCGGTTGGGAGTGTTGTCATGCAATTTGACTGTAACGGCGACGCCTGCGCAGCACTGGTAAATCCAGCTGCAACTAAACAAAGCATCAAAACTTTATTACGCATCATTTTTACTCACTTCCAAATTCAGATAGCGTGATAGTACGTAATTTAACCAGTCATAAAAGTCGCTGAATAAATACCTGCGTATATAAATAGATAACTATGTTGGCGCAGACACAAAATTTAACAGATTGAAGCGCGCAATTTGCGTTGTGAATCCGTACACTTAGCCTGTCCATTTTTGCCTGAATTTTGAAGTCGTTATGAAATCGAACCCGCTAAAAGTTGCACTCCCTGTTTTGATATTGCTAGGCGCCATCGCGGTGATGGCCATTATGATTATGTCGAAACAGCCACCAGAGAAGAAATCCGAGCCCGACAAAGGCTTTTTGGTGAATACCATGCTGGTAGAAAAGCGTGATGTGCAGTTTGTCGTGCCATCGCAAGGGACGCTGTTACCAAAAGTTGAAACCAATCTGGTTTCGCAGGTGAGTGCGCGGGTATTGGAAGTTGCACCACAATTTATTGAAGGCGGTTTTTTCAAGCAAGGCGATGTGCTGGTACAGCTAGAACAAGCAGATTACATCACCGACCTTAAACTGGCTGAAGCTGAACTGGCGAGGGTTGAAGCCGCGCTGCAGGAAGAAATCGCCCGCGGCAAAGTTGCCGCAGAAGAATGGAAAACGGTTAAATCCTCGGTAGCGCCTGAACTGGGTTTACGTAAGCCGCAACTGGCCACAGCGCAGGCAAACCTGCGCGCTGCCAAGGCGCAATATGAGCGTGCCCAACGCAATCTGGAACGTACCACTATTCGCGCGCCGTTTGATGGCCTGGTGAAAAGTAAAAATGTCGACATCGGTCAGTTTGTTGGCATGGGCAGCCAAATGGGTGTGTTGTATGCAACAGATATCGCGGAAGTGCGTTTGCCACTGAGTGATAATGAATTGGCCTATTTACAGCAGCGCAGTGAAGGTCAGTCAATTCCCGTCACTCTGACTGCGCGTGTGGCTGGAAAAGCTCATCAATGGCAGGCTGAACTGGTGCGCAATGAAGGCGTGGTCGATCAGTCTAGCCGTGTAATCTATGTGGTAGCTGAACTTAGAGACCCTTATGCCCGCAACGAGCAAACACAGCAAACCCCGATTCAATTCGGCCGTTTTGTCAATGCCACTATTACCGGTAGTGCTGCGCAGGACGTGGTGGTGGTGCCGCGTCATGTGGTGCGTATGGACGGAACGCTTTTGGTGACGGATGCTACCCGTAAGCTGATGATTCGCGAAGTCGATATTCTGCGCAGCGATGAAGACAACGCTTATATCAGCAGCGGCGTGCAACCGGGTGAACTGATTATTACCTCGGCTGTACCAAACGCTGTGGATGGCATGGCACTGCGCCTGCCGTCAGATAAAGTAAAAGATGACAATGAAGAACAGGTTGAACTGGCCAGTAAGGGAGTCAACTGATGCATCATATCGACACCCATAAGGGCATGATTGCCTGGTTTGCCCGCAATAGCGTGGCGGCCAACCTGTTGATGTGGATATTGCTGGTGGGCGGTGTGTTTGCCGCATTCAGTATTCACAAACAGGTATTTCCCACATTTGAACTGAACAACATCATGATCCGTGTCCCTTATTTAGGCGCGGCGCCACAGGAAGTGGAGGAGGGTGTTGTTCTTAAGATTGAAGAAGCGATAGAAAACCTCGAAGGCATCAAGCGCATCACCTCTACCGCGCGTGAAGGTATGGCAACGGTGATGATCGAAGTCGAGGACGACTATGATCCACAGTTGTTGCTGGATGAAGTGAAGGTACAGGTGGATGCAATTCCCACCATGCCGGAAAACACCGAAAAGCCGGTGGTATACCGCCAGAAAATGACTCAGGACGTGCTGTGGGTGGCAGTCTATGGGGAAGCCACTGAGCGTGAACTGAAAGAATATGCCAAGTCCGTGCGTGATGAGATTGCCAATTTACATGGTATCTCTCAGGTACAGGTGGTGGGCATCCGTGATTACGAAGTATCAATTGAGATCTCTGAGTCGCGTCTGCAGGAATATAACCTGACGTTTGATGAGATGGTGCGTGCGGTGCGTCGTTCTTCCATCGATATCCCGGGTGGGTCTATTCGTTCTAAGAACGGCGATATTTTGCTGCGTGCCAAAGGACAGGCATATAACCGTCAGGACTTTGAGCAGCTTGTACTGTTAACGCGTCCTGATGGTACCCGCCTGAAACTTGGCGACATCGCTACTGTGCGTGATGGCTTTGTGGAAGATGACAACTTTGCGTTGTTCAACGGCAAGCCTGCGGTCAACTTACGTGTGCAGGCGGTCGGCGATCAAAACGCGTTGGAGATTTCCAAAGAAGTTAATGCTTACCTCAAGAAAAAGGCTGATTCGGTACCGGAACACCTGAAGTTGGATAGCTGGGGCGACAGTTCCTACTATTTGGCAGGCCGTCTGAATATGATGCTGTGGAACATGGCGCAGGGGGCGGTGCTGGTTTTCCTGGTGTTATCCTTGTTCTTGAAAATCCGCCTGGCGTTTTGGGTAATGATGGGCCTGCCGGTGTGTTTCCTCGGTACGCTGTTCCTGATGCCGATGGATATGTTCGGCTTGTCTATCAACATGATCAGCTTGTTTGGGTTTATCCTGGTGCTGGGGATTGTGGTTGACGATGCGATTATTATGGGTGAATCCGCCTATTCCGAGATCGGCCGCAAGGGACACAGTACCGATGCGGTGATTGCCGGCGTTAAGCGAGTGTCTATGCCGGCTACGTTTGGCGTGTTGACCACGATTGCAGCGTTCGTGCCTATGCTGATGGTGACCGGTCCGTTTGCAATCTTGTGGAAAACCATCGCCTGGGTGGTGATTCTGTGTCTGATCTTCTCGCTGATTGAATCCAAGCTGATCCTGCCTGCGCACTTAGTGCACATGCGCGATGAACCGTATGATCCAGCCAAGGCCAATAGCCTGCAGAAGTTCCGCGACATCTTCAGCGAAGGGATCAAAGTCTTTATCGCTAAATATTATCAACCAGCGTTGGCTGCATGTTTACGCAATCGCATGACCACGTTTGCGTCATTTATTGCTGCGGTATTGCTCACCATCGGTTTGTTTGGTGGTGGTTTCGTGCAGTTCCGCTTCTTCCCGGATATTCCCAGCGACTTTATGCGTGCATCGGTTGAGTTGCAGCCGGGTTCGTCCATTAATCAGCGGGATAAAGCGCTGGATGAACTGCTGCAAGCCATGTATCGCATGGATCAGGAAATCGCCGAGCAATACGGCGAGGGCGTGATTAAGCACTCTGTTGCCTTTGATCAGGGCACCACAGGTGGCGCGATCTTTATCGAATTAACCAAAGGCGAAACGCGCGAAATAAATACCGACGGTATTGCCGAGCAGTGGCGTAAACAATTACCTGAGTTACCTGGCGTCAAAACCGTCAACATTGGCTCTGCGGGTGGTCCGGGCGGTGGTGCCGACATTTCCTTCCAGTTTACCAGCGAAAATCTGGATGAACTGAAACAGGCTGCCGACGAACTGAAAGCCCATTTAGCTACCTTTGATGGGGTGGCAGATGTGAATGACAGCTTTGCCGGCGGTAGTGACGAGATCCGTCTTAAGATTAAGCCACAGGCCGAGGTGCTGGGATTAAGTCTGGATGCATTGGCACGTCAGGTACGCTATGGATTTTATGGCGCCGAGGCGCAACGTATCCAGCGTGGTGACGAAGAAGTGAAAGTCATGGTGCGCTATCCAAAAGCCGAGCGCTCCTCGATTGGTAATCTTGAAACCATGCGGATACGCACGCCTAATGGGGATGAAGTACCCTTCTCTGAGGTGGCAGATATCGAGCTGGCGGAAGGCTATGGTGCAATTATCCGCAGCAATGGTCAGCGTTCCATCACCATTACCGCCAAAGCGGATAAAAATAAAATCGATGCTAATGAAGTGGCTAATACGGTTAGCAAAGAATTTGTCCCGGATTTACTGGCGCGCTATCCCAGCGTAGAAGTCAAGCTGGAGGGTAACTCCCGCGAGCAACAGGAAGCCGGTATTGGTTTACTCAAAGGATTTGGCTTCGCGCTGTTTGCAATTTATGCCCTGTTGGCGATCCCACTGAAATCCTATAGCCAGCCACTGATTATTATGTCGGTGATCCCATTTGGCATGGTCGGTGCGATCTTTGGCCACCTGTTGCTGGGGCATCCGGTCAGTGTGCTGTCATTCTGCGGCATCATTGCGTTGACTGGGGTGGTGGTAAACGACAGCCTGATTCTGGTCGACTTTGTTAACCGTGCGCGGGAAGAAGGCTTGTCATTGCTCGATGCGGTGATGCAATCGGGTGCGGAGCGATTCCGCCCTATTATCCTGACGTCTCTGACGACCTTTATGGGCTTAGCACCTATCGTGTTGTTTGAGAAGAGCTTGCAAGCACAGGCGGTTATTCCAATGGCTATCTCACTGGCGTTCGGTATCTTGTTTGCAACAGTGATTACGCTGTTCCTGATCCCGGCGTTGTACATGATGCTGGCGGACATTAAAAAGACCTTCCGCGGCAAGAAATCGGCCAGTGTTAATGCTGAGGTTCAGCCGGTCGTGATGAAATAAGGCCTTTGATGTAAAAAAAGCCCCGCTATGCGGGGCTTTTTGTTGGACAGCGTTAAATGCCTATTTTTCCTTCTAACGCTTTCATCGATGCTTTGCCAACGCCACTGACATTTTGCAACTCATCGACGGACTTAAATGCGCCGTGCTCGTTGCGATAGGCCACAATGGCGGCGGCTTTCTTTTTGCCTATGCCGGGTAAAGCAGCCAGCTGCTCTTCAGTGGCCGTATTAATATTGACCATCTGCAACTGTTGCTGGGGCATGGCCATCGCTTTGCCAGCTTGCTTGTCTTGCACAACAGCATAGGCGTTAGTGGTCAGTGCGGCAGTCAGGATTAAGGCAGATAAAATCGACTTTTTCATTACTTCCTCCTTGGTAATTGATGGACCCGTAAATCACTCCTGCGGGATCTCTATTTTAGTTCAGTGCTAAGGTTTTACCCTATTAGCATTTGGACATCATTAAAAAAACGGTAGAATCGGCGCAAACCGATGGAAAGGTAAAACAACATGAAAATAACGCCGGTGGTTATGGCAGGGGGCTCAGGTACCAGATTGTGGCCTTTGTCGCGCAGCCAATATCCAAAACAATTTCTACGATTGAACTCAAAGTACAGTTTGCTGCAGGAAACCCTGCTGCGCACCGATGGGCTGGATACCGATACCGCGGTGATTATTGGTAACGAAAACCATCGATTTTTGATTGCGGAGCAACTGCGAGAATTAGGTCGCAGCGATAGTCGTATTATTCTGGAACCCGCCGGGCGCAATACTGCCCCTGCCATTGCATTAGCTGCACTGGATGTGCAGGCGCGTCAGGGCGACGGACTGTTGTTGGTGATGGCGGCAGATCACGTGATTGAAGATGTCGCTGCATTTGAAGCGTCGGTTGCCCGTGCCTTGACCTTGGCGCAATCGGGCAAACTGACCACCTTCGGTATTGTGCCGACGCATCCTGAAACCGGCTATGGCTACATCAAAGCGGGTAACGCGCTCGCTGACGCTGGCTTCGAAGTGGCACAGTTTGTAGAAAAACCGGATGTGGACACCGCCACTGCCTATCTTGCCAGCGGCGATTACTGCTGGAACAGTGGCATGTTTATGTTCAGCGCCAGCCAGTATTTACAGGCATTACAGCAATTTGCCCCTGATATGTATCAAGCCTGTGCAGAGGCTTATGCCGGCAATCAGAGTGATCTGGACTTTATCCGCGTAGACAAAGCCGCATTTGAACGCTCGCCATCCGACTCGGTCGATTACGCGATAATGGAACGCACCACCGAAGCCGCGATGGTCACCTTAGATGCAGGATGGAGTGATGTAGGCTCCTGGTCAGCGATTTGGGATATCGATAATAAAGACGATCAGGGTAATGCCTTTCACGGGGATGTGGTGACCTTTAATACCCACAACACCCTGATCCATGGTGCCAATCGTTTGATCGCCACGGTAGGTTTGCAGGATATGGTGATTGTCGACACCAAAGATGCCTTACTGGTGGCTGCGAAAGATCAGGTGCAGGATATTAAAAAGATCCTCACCCCACTGGAAGGACGCGAAGAACTGGCCGATCACCGCGAAGTTTATCGCCCGTGGGGGCGCATGGATGCCATCGATAAAGGTGAGCGTTATCAGGTGCGCAATGTCACCATCAAACCCGGCGCTAAAATTGCCAAGCAGATGCACTATCACCGCGCTGAGCATTGGGTAGTTGTCTCTGGCACCGCCAAGGTGGTGGTGGGGGATAATGAGCAGGTATTGACGGAAAACCAGTCTACTTATATCCCACTGGGGGTGGCTCACAGCATTGAAAATGTCGGCAAAGTGGATCTGAAAGTCATCGAAGTCCATTCAGGTGGTTATCTGAGTGAGGATGATGTAGTGCGTTTTAATCAGCAGGGAAGGGACTAAGCATGCAGGAATTAAGCTGCTTTAAAGCCTATGACATTCGTGGCCAACTGGGGACGCAACTGAATGAAGACGTGGCATACCGCATTGGCCGTGCGTTTGGTGAACATTTACAACCAAAACAGGTCGTGGTCGGTGGTGATGCCCGTGCAACCAGCGAAGCCTTAAAGCTAGCGGTAGCTAACGGCCTGATGGATGCCGGGGTCGATGTGCTGGATATCGGCCTGGCTGGTACCGAAGAGATTTATTTCGCTACCTCGCATTTACATGTCGATGGTGGCATCGAAGTGACTGCGTCGCACAATCCTATCGATTACAACGGCATGAAACTGGTGCGTGAGCACAGTAAACCTATCTCGGGTGATACAGGCTTGAATGACATCAAGCTGCTGGCTGAACAGCAGCCCTGGTTGAATCAGCCGATAAGTCGCAAAGGCTCGCTCCGACAAGTTGATGTGCTGTCAGACTATGTGGCGCATCTGCTGACCTATATTAAACCGGTCAACCTCAAGCCCATGAAGCTGGTGGTCAATTCCGGCAATGGCGCAGCGGGTCACGTGGTGGATGAAATTGAACGCCAGTTTGCCGCGCTGAATGTGCCGGTCGAGTTTATTAAAGTGCATCACCAGCCTGATCCGACGTTTCCCAATGGCATCCCCAATCCATTATTGCCAGAGAATCGCGCTGATACCGCGCAAGCGGTCAGAGCGCATAACGCGCATATGGGCATTGCCTGGGATGGTGATTTCGACCGCTGTTTCCTGTTTGATGAAAATGGCGAATTCATCGAAGGCTATTATATCGTGGGCCTGTTGGCGGAAGCGTTTTTACAACACCAGCCGGGCGCCAAGATCATCTTCGATCCGCGCGTATACTGGAACACGGTTGAGATGATTGAAAACAATGGTGGGGTACCGGTGATGTCAAAAACCGGCCATGCCTTTATTAAAGAGCGCATGCGCGCCGAAGATGCGGTGTACGGCGGCGAGATGAGTGCCCACCATTATTTTCGCGACTTTGCATACTGTGACAGCGGGATGATCCCATGGTTACTGGTGGCCGAGTTAATGTGCGTTAAAAACCAGTCGCTGTCGTCTATGGTGGCGGATCGGATTACCCGTTTCCCCAGCTCTGGCGAGGTGAATTCCAAGCTGACCGACCCTAAAAGTGCTATCGAACGGGTGCGTGCAGCCTATGCCCCACAAGCCAGCAAAATTGATGAAACCGACGGTATCGGCATGGAATTCGATGGTCCGGACGGAAAATGGCGTTTTAACCTGCGCAGCTCAAATACCGAGCCTGTGGTGCGCTTAAATGTGGAAAGTGCCGGCGATCAGGCATTGGTTGCGCTGAGATTAGAAGAATTGCTCACGCTGTTACGCCAATAATTGAGTCTGTTTACTACACAAAGCCGGTATTTTTACCGGCTTTTTTGTTTTTATTCGGCTAAACGCGGTTTTTTTAATGATTTATCCGGCAAAAAGTAGTGTTTCGTGGTGCCATTGCGTATAATCCGCCAAATTTTTTTAAACCTAATTTTACGGGAGCTATCACATGGCTTTAGAGCGTACTTTTTCAATCATCAAGCCTGACGCAGTGGCGAAAAATGTTATCGGTGCAATTTACAACCGTTTCGAGTCTGCTGGCCTGAAAATCGTTGCTTCAAAAATGGTTCACCTGAGTCAGGAGCAAGCAGAAGGCTTCTACGCAGAACACAAAGAGCGTCCTTTCTTCGGCGCACTGGTATCTTTCATGACGTCTGGCCCGGTAATGGTTCAGGTTCTGGAAGGTGAAAACGCTGTGCGTAAAAACCGTGAAATCATGGGCGCAACTAATCCTGCTGACGCACTGGCTGGTACACTGCGTGCAGACTACGCTGAGTCTATCGATGAAAACGCAGTACACGGTTCTGATGCACCAGAATCTGCAGCACGTGAAATCGCATACTTCTTCTCTGACGAAGAAATTTGCCCACGTACTCGTTAATTCGCTCGTCGAATCCAGGGAAAGGAGCCGAACGGCTCCTTTTTTTGTGAGTAAAAGCCACCCACGCGTGGTCTTATTGCCAGTTGGGCTTTGCCGCCAAACACGTTAAAATGTCGGGCTAAGCCAGAGAGGAAGCTATGTCGCAAGCTAAAGTAAACTTATTGAACATGAACCGCACCATGCTGCGTGAATATTTCGCCAGTATCGGTGAGAAGCCGTTTCGTGCCGACCAGGTAATGAAATGGATCTATCAGCAAGGGGTGGACACCTTTGCCGAGATGACCAACATCAATAAGGAGCTGCGCGCTAAGCTGGAGGCCAACTGTGAAATCCGTGCGCCCGAGATCTCCCGTCAGCAAAATGCGACCGATGGGACGATTAAATTTGCCCTGATGCTGGATGGTGGACAGGAAGTGGAATCCGTGTGGATCCCGGAAACCGATCGCGCCACCTTGTGTGTATCCTCGCAGGTAGGCTGCGCACTGGAATGTACGTTCTGTTCAACCGCCCAGCAGGGTTTCAACCGCAACTTATCGGTGGCGGAAATTATCGGTCAGGTCTGGCGCGTCGCGAAAACCATTGGTATGTCAAAAGACACTGCCAAACGTCCGATCACCAACGTGGTGATGATGGGCATGGGTGAGCCGTTACTGAACCTGAAAAATGTCGTGCCAGCCATGGACATTATGCTGGATGACTTTGGTTTTGGTTTGTCCAAACGCCGCGTGACCTTGAGTACCTCTGGTGTGGTACCTGCACTGGATATGCTGGGTGATCAGATTGACGTGGCATTGGCTATTTCGTTACATGCCCCCAATAACCCGCTGCGTGATGAAATCGTACCGATTAATAAGAAATACCCGATTGAAGAATTTCTGGCCGGCGTGCGCCGCTATCTGGAAAAGTCCCGTGCTAATCAGGGCAAGGTGACGGTCGAATATGTGATGTTAAGTCATATCAACGACAGCACCGATCAGGCCCATGAACTGGCTAAAGTGCTGAAAGACACGCCGAGCAAAATTAACCTGATCCCATTTAATCCATATCCTGGCTCACCTTATACCTGCTCCAGTAATTCTCGTATCGATCGATTCGCTAAGGTATTGATGGAATACGGTTTTACCGTGGTAGTGCGCAAAACCCGTGGCGATGATATTGACGCAGCGTGTGGCCAGTTAGTGGGCGATGTGGTGGACCGCACCAAACGAATGTTGAAAAAACAGATGAAGGGCGAGCCAATTTCAGTAAAAATGTCCCAATAACGAAAAAAGGGAACGGATGGATGCGCAAGTTACTGGCTTTAGGTGTGTTACTTGTTGCAGGGTGTGCCACGCAGACTCAGCAACCACAGTTAAATCAACAAGGGTTTGACCCGCAGGAAGCGGCCAAAACACGCTTGTCGCTGGGACTGACCTACCTGAAAAATGGTAACTTCAAGCAAGCCAAGTTCAATCTGGACAAGGCCCTGCAGTTTGCCCCTGAGATGGCTGATGGCCACCTGAGCATGGGCTATTACTACCAGTTGGTGGGTGAGGATATCGCCGCCCGCCAAAGCTATCAAAAAGCCATGCAGCTGGCGCCAAACAATCCTGATATTGCCAATAGCTTTGGTGCGTATTTGTGCCAGGCCGGGGATTATCAGGGCGCGCAGACCTATTTTATTAGGGCCATCGAAAACCCCAATTATATTCGTGTCGCAGAGAGTTATGAAAATCTGGCGCTGTGTGCGCAAAACGCCGGTAAGCCAACCGATGCGATTAATTACCTGCAAAATGCCCTAAAACACGAACCGGGCCGTAGCAAAAGTGTCACCTTGTTGATTCAATTGTTGCTGGAACAACAGCGTTGGCAGGAAGCCGATGACATCTTGTCCCAATATGAGAAGGTCGGCACAGTTAATGCGAATATTCTGTGGTTCCGCACCCAGATAGAGCAGGGGTTAGGTAATGCCGAAAAAGCGCAGGCTTATGGAAATATGCTGGTGCAGATGTACCCGCAGCATCCCAATGCAGGCGCCTACCTGAACAGCCTCAAGCAGGCTGCTGCAGAGCCTGTCGAGCGCAAACCTGTGCCATTGACTGAAATTCTGGCGAAAGAGCAAGCCCAACCAGACGTTGAAACCAACGACACGGAAGATGCGGCGGCGCAGGAACTAAGCCAACAGAATAACGTCCATATTGTCAGTAAAAATGAAAACCTGTACCGGATTTCACTCAAATATAATGTGCGCCTCCAGTCGTTGATCGAATGGAATAATTTGCCTGCCAGTGGCGAAGTTAAACAAGGTCAGGTGATCCGCCTGACCCCACCAGAACAATAATTAAAAATGACTCAAGAAACTGAAATTGAACAAGTTGTAACACCGGTCTCGCCCGGTGCATTGTTAAAAACCGCCCGTGAACAACTGGGCATCTCGCAGGCCGACATAGCAAAAAGCCTGAATTTGAAAACTCAGCAGATTCAGGATCTGGAAAACGACCTGTATAGTCCGACCGTCGCGCCGACGTTTACCCGGGGCTATTTGCGTGTGTATGCGCGCCAAGTGCGCGTGCCGGAGCAGGAGGTGCTGGCCGCCTATGATGCGTTCAACACTGAACCAACTGAGCCGAGCAAATTACAAAGCTTTTCACGTCGTGTGACCCATGAAACCAACGATAACCGTTTAATGCTGGTGTCCTATGCGATTCTGGCCGGGTTAGTCGGCTCGATGGTGTTGTGGTGGGTGCAACAAAGTGACGAGACAGTGCAAAACGAGTTACCGCCAGCGGTGATGGAATTAGTGCAGGATGTCTCCCAGCCTCAGCAACTTGATAACGAACAACCTGCTGATGAGTTCATTACAAATGACGCCGAGTACGAGGCACAGCAATCCGTAGCGTTACCTTCAGCGACGCTGGAGTCTACGGCTGCCATGCCGGATGATAGCCAGCAACAGAACGCGTCGGTGGACGACACGATTGAACCGGTCGAGGTGATATTTACCTTTGCCAGCGATTGCTGGATGGAAATGACGGATGCCAGCGGTGAAAAGATTGCATATGGCACGAAAAAAGCCGGCCGTGTAATGCCGGTGCGCGGTCAGCCACCGTTTCAGGTTACCCTGGGTTCGCCCAATGGCGTGACCATTACTTATGATGGCGCGGAAGTGGATATGAGCCGCTTTCCCTCCAATCAAATTGCGAAAATTGAATTACCCCTGCAGGACTGATCATGTTTGCTGAATCTCCGATTAAACGTCGCCCGTCCAAACGAATTTATGTAGGGAATGTGCCTGTTGGTGATGGCGCGCCTATTGCGGTGCAGTCGATGACCAACACGCCAACCGTGGATGTGGATGCGACTGTCGCGCAAATTAAGCGTATTCAGGCAGTGGGCGCGGACATTGTGCGTGTCTCTGTGCCGACCATGGACGCTGCCGAGGCGTTTAAACATATTCGTCAGCAGGTGGATATTCCGCTGGTGGCAGATATTCACTTTGACTACCGCATTGCGCTTAAAGTAGCGGAATATGGCGTAGACTGCCTGCGCATTAACCCGGGTAATATCGGTAACGAGCAACGCATTCGCTCGGTGGTAGATTGTGCGCGCGATAAGAATATTCCTATCCGCATCGGCGTTAACGGTGGCTCGCTGGAGCGTGACCTGCAGGAAAAATACGGGGAACCGACCCCGGAAGCGTTGGTTGAGTCGGCCATGCGTCACGTCGATATTCTCGACCGTCTCAACTTCGATCAGTTTAAGGTCAGTGTCAAAGCATCCGATGTATTTTTAGCGGTAGGTGCCTATCGTCTGCTGGCAAAGCAGATTGAACAACCCCTTCATTTGGGGATCACCGAAGCCGGTGGCGCACGCGCCGGTGCAGTGAAAAGTGCCGTAGGCCTTGGTATGTTGCTGGCTGATGGTATTGGTGACACCATCCGTATCTCGCTGGCGGCCGACCCGGTGGAAGAAATCAAAGTGGGTTTCGATATTCTGAAATCCCTGCGCATTCGCTCTCGAGGCATCAACTTTATTGCCTGTCCTAGCTGTTCACGTCAGGAATTTGATGTGATTGGTACAGTGAATGCGCTGGAACAACGTTTGGAAGACATTCTCACTCCGATGGATGTGTCCATTATTGGCTGTGTGGTGAATGGCCCCGGCGAAGCAGAGGTGTCTGATATCGGCCTGACCGGTGCACGTAATATGAGTGGCTTTTATGAAGGCGGCGTGCGCCAGAAGGAGCGTCTGGCCAATGATGATCTGGTTAATCAACTGGAAAAACGCATTCGGGCCAAAGCCGCCATGCTCAGTGAACAAAACCGAATTAATGTAAATCAGCTGGAAGACTGAGATTGTTGGTATTTAGGGCGTTACGCCCTATAATGCCGAGCTTTTGCAAACGTCCGATTAGCAAGTAAGGTTCCCGCAACGTGAGTAAACAAATCCAGGCCATTCGCGGTATGAATGACTGTCTGCCAACCCAGAGTCCGGTATGGCAATATCTTGAATCCACCATCCGTCAACTGGTGGCCAGTTATGGTTATCAGGAAATCCGCATGCCGATTGTGGAAAGTACCGATTTGTTTAAGCGTTCCATTGGTGAAGTGACCGATATCGTCGAAAAGGAAATGTATACCTTTGACGATCGCAACGGCGACTCGCTGACGTTACGTCCGGAGGGCACCGCCAGCTGTGTACGTGCCGGTAACCAGCACGGTTTGTTATATAACCAGCAGCAGCGCCTGTGGTACATGGGACCGATGTTCCGCCATGAACGCCCGCAAAAAGGCCGTTATCGTCAGTTCCATCAGTTTGGCGTCGAAGTGTTTGGTCTGCAGGGACCGGATATCGATGCCGAAGTGATTATGCTCACCGCCCGTCTGTGGAAACAGTTGGGGATGGCCAGCGATGTCACGCTGGAACTGAACTCATTGGGCTCCAATGAAGCGCGGGCTAATTACAAAGCCGCATTAGTTACCTATTTAGAAGCGCGCATCGATAAGCTGGATGAAGATTGCAAACGTCGTTTGTATACCAATCCTCTGCGTGTGCTGGACAGTAAGAACCCGGATGTGCAGGCCGCTATCACAGATGCGCCAAGTCTGCTGGATTATCTGGACGACGACTCGGCACAACATTTTAAAGGTTTGTGTGAACGTTTGACCGATTTGGGTATC
Organism: Bowmanella sp. JS7-9; assembly: GCF_004329715.1. GTDB lineage: Bacteria > Pseudomonadota > Gammaproteobacteria > Enterobacterales > Alteromonadaceae > Pseudobowmanella > Pseudobowmanella zhangzhouensis. The sequence goes on along the minus strand of NZ_JXSY01000027.1, from coordinate 5,422 downwards.
TCATACCGGGTTAATCCACGTTTGGTGCGTGGTCTGGATTACTACAACCGTACCGTATTTGAGTGGGTCACCAACTCGTTGGGTGCACAGGGCACAGTCTGTGCCGGTGGCCGATACGATGGTCTGGTGGAGCAGCTCGGTGGTAAAGCCACACCAGCGGTTGGCTTCGCGCTGGGCATGGAGCGACTGGTGCTGATCCTGGAACAAATGGATATTCAGGCGCGATTGCCGCAAGCTGCCGATGTGTACGTCACCGCAATGGGTGAGCAGGCCGAAATCCTTGCCGCCCGGGTGTGTGAACAATTACGCGATAGCATCGACGGTTTGCGCGTGCTGATGCATTGCGGTGGTGGTAATTTCAAAAAACAAATGAAACGTGCCGACGTCAGTGGTGCACGTTTTGCCGTAATAATCGGCGATCAGGAAGCAGAATCCGGTCAGTTAGGGCTGAAAGATTTACGCGTACAAGAACAACAAGTGTCGGTCAGTGTTGAAGAGCTGATTGAACGACTGAAAAAGCAGTGAGGGAAAAATGGAAGAGCGCTACGCAACAGAAGAACAACAAATAGAAGCGATTAAAAATTTCTGGAAAGAAAATGGCATAGCCATCCTGTTGGGCGGTGCTATTGGACTGGGTGGCCTGTTTGGCTGGCGTTATTACAATGAGCAGCAAATAGAAGCGCAGGAAGCCGCCTCAACAGCCTATGAAACCACACTGAATGCCCTGCAAGGGGAAGGTGGATTCACTAAGGGCGCTGAGTTTGTTAAAGCCAATGAAGGTGAATCCTACGCCAATCTGACGGCGCTGCAATTAGCCAGCGATGCCATTGTCAGTAAAGACTATGCCGAAGCAGAAAAGCAGTTAACTAACGTGGTGGCTCATGCTGAAGTGGCGGCGGTGAAAAACCTGGCGTTATTGCGTCTGGCCCGTGTGCAGGTGGAACTGGGCAAACATGACGAAGCCCTGGCCTCCATCAATAAGATGGATGTGGATCAATACCGTGCCCGTGCGCTGGAAATCAGTGGCGATATCCAACAGAAGCTTGGTAACACTGATGCTGCACGTGCAGCCTATACCGAAGCTCTGGAGTTAGACGGTGTTAGCAGCCTGGTACAGGTTAAACTGGACAATCTGGCCGTAGCAGGTGAAAACCAGTGAAAAAATTAACCACCTTATTGCTGGCTAGCACTCTGCTTGGTGGCTGTAGCACAATTTCTGGTTGGTTTGCGGATGAAGAAGAGCTGAAGATCCGTGAACTGAAACCGATTGAAATGGCATTTAAACCAACGGTGAAGTGGCAAGCTTCAGTGGGTGGTGGTGTTGAGGAGTATTTCTCTCATCTGCACCCCGCCGTGGCTTACGGCAAAGTGTTTGTGGCCAGCCGTGATGGCGCGGTGCGTGCCTTTGACCCACAATCGGGTAAAACTCTGTGGCGCGTTCAGTTAGATCAGGATCGCCACTGGGGCTGGATGGACTGGTTTAACGCGCAATATCCAACAGCGAAAGTCGCCGGCGGTATTGCCAGCGCCTACGACAAAATTTTTATCGGTACCGAAGATGGCATCGTGTATGCCCTTAATCAGGCCGATGGTTCAATCGCCTGGCAGGCGAATGTTAAAGGTGAAGTGATTTCTACGCCGGCTGTGGATGGTGGTCTGGTAGTGGTAAATACCACTTCAGGGCACACCCTGGCGCTGGATGCCGACAGTGGTGAACAAAAGTGGGATTTTGAATCCGAAGTGCCACCCTTGTCGCTACGTGGTGTATCTTCGCCGGTGATGGCGTCAGGTGGCGTGCTGACCGGCACCGCCAACGGCAAACTGGCTGTGGTAGTGGCAGAAAACGGCGTGCTGGCATGGGAGCAGGCGGTAGCCTCACCGACCGGTGCGACCGAACTGGACCGTATCGCTGATATCGACACCAAGCCATTGATTATTGGCGGCAGTGTTTATGTGGTGTCTTATGACGGTACGCTGGCGGCGCTGGACTTACGTTCTGGCCGCATCATGTGGAAACGTGAGTACGCGTCGTTTCAATCATTGAGCTATGCCGGAAATAATCTGTTTGTAGTGGATACCAGCAGTGTTGTTTATGCGCTGGATCGCCGTAATGGCATCGAACTGTGGAGCCAGTCTGGCTTGCGTGAGCGCGGCCTGACCGCGGCACAAACTGTTGCTGATTATGTGGTGGTGGGTGACAAGTGGGGATTTGTTCACTGGTTAAACCAAACTGATGGTAAAATCGTCGCGCGTCTGTCACTAGGTGGTGATGACGAGGACGAAGGGATTTACACTGCGCCCGTGGTTGATGGAAATGTTTTCTATACTCAAACCCGGGACGGTCAGGTCTACGCCGTCGAAACGCCGTAAAACGCGCCTTGCGAAATAACGCATTCACAACGGCCCGGCAGTATCCGGGCCGTTTTAGTTAGGAAAATCTATGTTACCTGTTGTTGCTCTGGTTGGTCGTCCCAATGTTGGTAAATCAACCCTGTTTAACCGCTTAACCCGTACCCGCGATGCGCTGGTTGCCGATTACCCCGGTTTAACCCGGGATCGCAAGTATGGGCAGGCCAAATATGAAGGTCTGCAATTTATCGTGGTGGATACCGGCGGGATCAGCGGCGATGAACGGGGCATAGATATGGAGATGGCCGGCCAGTCTATTGCTGCCATCGACGAAGCGGATGTGGTGTTGTTTATGCTCGACGCCCGTGCCGGTTTGACGGTAGCCGATGAGATGATTGCCCAGCACCTGCGCGGTAAAGGCAAAACCTGTTATCTGGTGGCCAATAAGGTTGATGGCATTGACGGCGATTCCGCCAGCGCCGAATTTTACGATCTGGGTTTAGGTGATGTGCACCAGATCGCTGCCGCCCATGGTCGCGGTGTTTTACAGTTATTACGCACCGTTCTCGACCCGCTGGAAGACGAATTCCCGGATATGCATGTGCCGGAAAAAACGCTGGAAGAGGAAGAGTTAGATGCCGACGCCCAGTTAGAGCGTTTGCAGAGTCAGCCGATTAAGCTGGCGATTGTCGGCCGCCCTAATGTAGGTAAATCAACGTTAACTAACCGTATCTTAGGTGAGGAGCGGGTGGTGGTGTTCGACATGCCGGGTACCACGCGTGACAGTATTTTTATTCCTATGGAACGTGATGGCCGCGAGTATGTGTTGATCGACACGGCCGGCGTGCGTCGCCGTGGCAAGATCAACGACGTGGTCGAAAAGTTTTCGGTTATCAAAACCCTGCAGGCCATCGAAGAAGCCAACGTGGTGTTGGTGGTGGTGGATGCACGTGAAGGGATTTCCGACCAGGATCTGACACTGGTGGGCTTCGCGCTTAATGCCGGCCGCTCTATTGTGCTGGCAGTGAACAAGTGGGATGGCCTGACACAGGACATTAAAGATGACCTGAAACGTGAGTTAGATCGTCGTTTGGGCTTTATTGATTTTGCCCGATTACATTTTATCTCCGCTTTGCATGGCACCGGCGTCGGTAATTTATTCGAGTCTGTGCAAGAGGCCTATCAGGCGGCTACCAACCGCGTGGGTACTTCCATGCTGACCCGCATTATGGAAATGGCCCAGGTAGATCACCAGCCGCCGCTGGTACGTGGTCGTCGGGTTAAAATGAAGTACGCTCACGCAGGGGGATACAACCCGCCAGTGATCGTGATTCACGGTAACCAGGTTGATGATCTGCCAGATAGCTACAAGCGTTACCTGATGAACTATTTCCGCAAGTCGCTGAATGTGATGGGCACGCCAATTAAAATTGAGTTCCGTGAGAGCAAGAACCCGTTTGAAGGCAAAAAGAACGAGCTGACCCTGTCGCAGCAACGTAAGCGCAGCCGCTTGCTGAAGTTCCACAAGAAGGGCAAATAAGCCGAACCCATTAAACGCCGGAACCCTGTATTCCGGCGTTTTTTTATACGATTTTTTCATCTGCTTGGCGTATGCTGGATCCGTTTTTAGTCAAAGGACTGATCCTTATGAAAAAATTCCCGCAAATTCTAAGCGCCGTGTTGCTGTTGTCCGCCAACAGTGTCATGGCACAAGACTCCACATCCGAAGAAAAGTCAGGTTGGGATGTAAACAATCCACCTGGTCAGTGGTATGACGTTAACATCGACACCAATAAGGGTACCTGGATGAACGTCGACGTCAGTCCGGACGGCAAGACCCTGGTATTCGATTTACTTGGCGATATTTACACCCTGCCCATCAGTGGCGGTGAAGCCAAAGCGCTGACCCATGACATTGCGTGGCAAATGCAACCCACCTTTAGCCCGGATGGCAAAACGATTGCGTTTACCTCTGATCAGGGCGGCGGCGACAATATCTGGGTGATGAATCTCGACGGCTCAGATGCCAAAGCCGTGACCGAAGAAACCTTCCGATTGCTCAATAGCCCGGCCTGGAGTCCGGACGGTGAGTACTTGCTGGCACGCAAACACTTTACCAGCGGCCGCTCGTTAGGCGCAGGCGAAGTATGGATGTATCACCGCAGCGGCGGCGCGGGCGTTAAATTAACCGCACGGCCCAATGATCAGAAAGATCTCGGCGAACCAGCCTTTTCGCCAGACGGGCAATATGTGTATTTTTCCCAGGATGATACCCCGGGTAAAACCTTTCACTACTCCAAGGACTCCGTGCAGGGGATCTATAAGATTAAGCGCTATGATCGCCAAAATGGCGATATAGAGGTGTTAATCAGTGGCGTAGGTGGTGCCATCCGTCCAACGCCGTCCCCGGATGGAAAGACGCTGGCCTACATTAGCCGCGACGATTTCCAAAGCACCCTGTATTTATATGATTTGGCCAGCGGTAAAAAGACCAAAATCTATGGCGAGTTAGAGCGGGATATGCAGGAAACCTGGGCGATTCACGGTGTGTACCCCACGATGGAGTGGCTGCCGGATAATCGTCATATCGTGCTGTGGGCTGGTGGTGAATTGCGTAAGGTAGATACCCAAACCGGTAATGCCAGCGTGATTCCTTTTCATGTAGCGACCACCAAGAAGGTCAATCAGGCACTGCGTTTTCCACAGCAGGTATTTAGTGACGAATTCCCGGTAAAAATGCTGCGCAATGTGCAGATTTCGCCAAATGGTAAACAAGTGGTGTTCGAGGCCTTGGGGTATATCTGGCTGCGCGATCTGGCCAGTGATAAGCCGCGCCGTTTAACCAAACAGACCGACGCCTTTGAGTTATATCCATCCTTTAGCCGCGATGGTAAGAAACTGGTGTATACCAGTTGGCGGGATGATAAGCAGGGAGCGGTGCATATCGCCTCAGTAAAAAACGGTAAATCTACGCAGCTGGTAAGTGCACCGGGCAAGTATGTGGAACCGGTGTTTTCACCGGATGGCAACACCGTGGTGTATCGAAAAGTCACCGGCGGTTACATTACCCCGC
>NZ_JXSY01000026.1 GCF_004329715.1 Bowmanella sp. JS7-9 | reverse complement strand
GCGGTTACATTACCCCGCCGATCTGGGATGCCGAACCCGGGCTTTATCGCGTCGCGACCAAAGGCGGCAAGCCTGAACTGATTACTGAAAACGGTATGCTCGCGCATTTTGCTGCGGATAACGCTGTGCTGTATTACATGGGCATAGGTGAGCAGGCCGAATTGTGGCGCATCAATCTTGATGGCCAGGACGCCACAAAGTTGTATCAGAATGAGTTTGCCACGGAATATCGTGTATCACCTGATGGCAAGCTGCTGGCCTATGCAGAACGCTTTAAGGTATTCGTCACCCCATTGCTGGATGTGGCGCAAACCATTCAAAGTGGGATCAGTAATGGTGCCTTGCCGGTGCATCAGTTATCGCTGCGGGCCGGAGAAAATATCAGTTGGCAGGCCGACAGCAAAGGCCTTTACTGGAGTCTGGGGCCCGATTTGTATCAGGCCTCTGTGGCGGATGTGTTTATCGCTGACAAATCATCTGAGTCTGAGCCGACTGTGACCTCTTTAGGCTTCAGGGCTAAAGCGGATAAGCCCAAAAGCCTGATTGCGCTGACCGGTGCCACCATTGCCACCATGAAGGGCAATGAAGTAATCACCGATGGTGTGGTATTGGTACAGGACAACCGGATTGCGGCAGTAGGAAAGCGCGGTGACGTGAATATCCCCGCCGATGCGAAGGTGGTGGACATGCAGGGCAAGACTATTTTGCCAGGTATGATCGATGCCCACGCCCATGGCCCGCAGGGCAGTAATGAAATCATTCCTCAGCAGAACTGGGTGACGCTGGCCGCCATGACATTTGGTGTTACCACGGTGCATGATCCATCCAATGACACCACCGAGTTTTTTACTGCCAGTGAAATGCAAAAGGCCGGTGAAATCGTCGCGCCTCGTTTATATAGCACCGGCACGATTCTGTATGGTGCCAAAGGCATTGGCTATACCTCGCATATTGATAGCCTCGACGATGCCAAATTCCATTTAGAGCGTTTAAAAGCCGCCGGGGCATTTAGCGTGAAAAGCTATAACCAGCCACGTCGTAACCAGCGCCAACAGGTGATTGAAGCCGGTCGTCAGACGCAAATGATGGTCGTGCCGGAAGGGGGGTCGTTGTTTCAGCACAATATGACCATGGTAGTTGACGGACATACCACCATCGAACACGCGATTCCGTTGGAGCGCATGTATGACGACGTGATGCAGTTGTGGTCGCAGGCCAGAACGGCCTATACCCCGACGCTGGTGGTAGCCTATGGCGGGATTTGGGGCGAGAAATACTGGTATTCCCATACTGATGTGTGGAAGCATCCGCGACTGAGTCAGTATGTGCCGGAAAACGTTCTGCGCCCGGTATCAATGCGCCGAGATATTGCGCCCGAGCACCACTACAACCACATCCGTGTAGCTGAAGAGGCGAAAAAACTGCATGACGCCGGGGTTTATACCAATATTGGCTCCCATGGTCAGCGTGAAGGCCTGGGGGCACATTGGGAATTATGGATGTATGTGCAAGGCGGTATGACTCCATTGGAGGCGTTCAAAACCGCCACCATTGACCCGGCCAGAACGTTTGGACTGGAGAAGGAGCTGGGCAGTATTGAGGTGGGTAAGTTAGCCGATCTGATGATTATTGATGGCGAACCACTTAAAGATATTCGTCAGAGCGATCGGGTTAGTCATGTGATGCAAAATGGCCGTTTGTTTGATGCCGCCAGCATGAATCAAATTCTGCCAACCAAGACGTCGCGCCAACCCTTGTATTTTAAGATGTAAAATAATTGGCCAAAAGCCGTCCAACTGGGCGGCTTTTTTCGCCTGAATTTTTAGCTAAGGTATTCGCTCACCACATGGAGGATGCGTCTGATGCCCAGGTTATTTTCATACGGAACCCTGCAATTACCGGATGTGCAATTAGCGACATTTGGACGCCTGCTGGATGGCACCATGGATCAACTGCCTGGTTATATCGTTGGTGAGTTAGTGATCCGCGATCCGCAGGTGCTGCAAACCAGTGGCCAATCAGTCCATCCCATCTTGCGTTACACCGGTAATCCGGCCGATCGGGTAAAAGGCACAGTGTTTGAAATCACCGAGGCTGAACTGGCGCAAGCGGACGAATATGAAGTCGACGATTATCAGCGGGTGCATGCTGATACCGTGTCCGGTCAGCAAGTGTGGATTTACATTGCCAAAACTGACGGCTGACGCGCTTTTATGCAGGATCTATTTTTCAAAAAAACAGCACCCGAAGGTGCTGAATAAAACCGTTTTGCCGGGGATGGCTGGTATCACGGTTTACTACTAAAACTCGCAATTAGCCAGCGGCCAAGCGCGCCTTCATTTCTTTGCGTTTTTGGTGCAATAAAGGCTCGGTATAACCACTTGGTTGGTTTACCCCTTCGAAGATCAGTGCAGCGGCCGCCTGAAACGCAATAGAGTCATCAAAATCCGGTGCCATGGCAATGTAGTCCGTGTCGCCGGCGTTTTGCTCGTCCACCAGTTTCGCCATGCGACGCATGGTGCTGTCCACTTGCTCGCGACTGACCAGGCCATGCAATAACCAATTGGCAATATGCTGGGAGGAAATACGCAGTGTCGCGCGATCTTCCATCAGGCCCACATTGTGAATATCCGGCACTTTTGAACAACCTACGCCCTGATGTACCCAGCGCACTACGTAACCCAGAATGCCCTGAATGTTATTTTCCAGCTCCAGTTGAATCTCTTCCTCGCTTAAGTGGTTTTTGTCACTTAACAGTGGGATTTGCAGGATGACATCCGCGTCATCAAAAGGCTGCGAACTGAGCTGTTGCTGTACGCCGAAAACATCGACCTGATGATAGTGCAAAGCATGCAGGGTAGCGGCGGTGGGCGATGGTACCCACGCAGTGTTGGCGCCAGCTTTAGGGTGACCCAGTTTGGCCTTGAGCATAGCGTCCATTTGATCCGGAATTGGCCACATGCCTTTACCAATCTGTGCTTTACCGCTCAGGCCACAAATCAGGCCATTGTGTACGTTGGCACGTTCATAGGCATCCAACCATGGCATGCCTTTAATGTCGGCTTTGCGCGCGAACGGACCCAAATGCATGCTGGTATGAATTTCATCGCCGGTTCTGTCCAAAAATCCGGTGTTAATAAACACCACCCGTTGCTTAGCAGCGGCAATACAGGCTTTCAGATTCACCGTGGTGCGGCGCTCCTCATCCATAATGCCGACTTTCAGCGTGTTGGCGGGCAGCGCAAGAAGATCTTCGATGGCGGCAAATAAATCATTCGTAAACGCCACTTCTTCCGGGCCATGCATCTTGGGTTTCACGATATAGATGCTGCCATGACGGCTGTTGCGGTATTTACCCAGCGCCATCACGTCCTGTTTGGCGATCAGGCTGGTAATAATGCCATCGAGGATCCCTTCGGGAATCTCTGCACCGTTAAATAGTATGGCATCATTGGTCATCAGATGGCCGACATTGCGCACAAACATCAAACTGCGACCCGGCAGAACCGTTTCGCTTCCGTCTAGTGCTGTGTAATGGCGGTCACCATTGAGGGTGCGGGTCAGGACGTTATCGCCTTTTTGCACCGACTCGCTTAAATCGCCGCGAATCAAGCCCAGCCAGTTCTGATAAACCAGGGTTTTATCTTCGGCATCCACGGCAGCGACAGAGTCTTCGCAATCCATGATAGTGGTCAGGGCAGACTCGAGCACGATATCTTTGATGCCTGCCGGATCAGATTTACCGACCGGATGGCTGGGGTCGAACTGAATATCCAGATGCAAACCATTGTGAACCAGTAACAGGCATTGCGGGCTGCTTTGCTCACCGTTATAAGCGACCAATTGCTGAGGCTGGCGTAATCCGGTTTTCTGGCCATCCTGTAACGTTACACGCAGTGCGCCGGCATAAATTTCATACTTGATCGCATCGGCATGTTTGCCGCTGGCCAGTGGCGCCATGCTATCTAGATAACGGCGTGCCGTCGCAATGACCTTCTCGCCACGGATGGGATTGTACTGACGGCCTTTTTCTGCGCCGCCTTCTTCGCTGATGGCGTCGGTGCCGTAAAGTGCATCATACAGGCTACCCCAGCGGGCATTGGCCGCATTCAGTGCGTAGCGCGCATTGTTAATCGGCACGACCAGTTGCGGACCGGCCATGGTCGCGATTTCAGCGTCGACATTGTTGGTTTCAATGCAAAAATCCTTAGGCTCAGGTTGCAAATAACCAATGCCCAGCAGAAACGCTTTGTATTCATCGAAGCAGGCGGTAGGAAACGCTTTGTGAAATTGATCGATTTGTTGTTGTAGCGTCTCTCGTTTGGCTAATAGTGCCGCGTTTCGTGGCATAAATTCGCCGAGTAACTGCACAACGCCGGGGTAAAAATCCTGCTCCTGCAGGCCAACAGCCGGTAACAGAGTGTCATTAATCAGGGTTGCCAGTTGGGTGGCAACCTGCAACGGGCCGTATTGGGTGTAGGGGGGGGTCTGGGCCATAAAAAAGCATCTCCTTGGAGCCATGTCTGACTATTATGGGTAAGCTCAACTCAGTTGTTGAGTGAATGCTCGCAATTGCGAACATTCATCACATTTATAACTCTGCAGCAATGTCCATAATCAAACGACGTAGCCAGATGTGCCCGGCATCGTGTTGCAGTAATGCGCTCCAGGCCATTTTCAGTGCGATGGGAGGAATATCAAACGGCGGATCGCTGATCACCATAGTCGGATCATGGCGATAAATTTGCGCCGCGCGGCTTGGCAGGGTGGCGACCAGATTGTGCTCGCGCGCCAATTGCAGTGCCACATGGTAGTGACGGGTAAAGATCTTAATATGACGTTTCTTGCCCAGTTTGGTCAGTTCGGCGTCAACCCAGCCGAGCTTCTGGACCTCATTAGGGTCAATCCCCACACCGACTCCAAAGCCGGTTTTACTTACCCAAATATGTTGTGCTTTCAGATAGTTATCCAGTGTGAAGTCTTTCGCGGCCGGATTACTCTCATTCATTACGCAACTGAAACTGTCGTACCACAGAACCTTTTGATGAAACGACAGGGGCAGCTCGTCAAAGCGGTTAATCGCCATGTCTACTTTGCCATGCTCCACATCATGGAAGGTCACATCTGATGGCGTAATGATATCCAGGGTAATCCCCGGCGCCACTTGTGACAGGCGGCGCAAGACCTCAATCAACAGGGTGGATTCGGCGTAGTCGCTGGCCATAATCCGAAAGGTACGCTCACTGCTGGCCGGATCGAATTCCACTTCAGGCTGTATCGCCGCTTCCAGTTTAGACAACACGTCACGCACCACAGGTTGCAGTTCCAGTGCCCGTTGGGTTGGGGTCATGCCATCGCTGGTGCGCACCAGTACCGGATCATTGAATAGCTCGCGCAGCCGTTTGAGGCCGTTACTCATGGCGGGTTGCGTTATAGATAACTGATGGGCGGCGCGGGTAACGCTTTTTTCACGTAACAACACGTCGAAATAGACCAATAAATTCAGGTCGATTCTGGATATATTCATAAAATCAATGCCGGATATGAGGTTTATAAATTTATTGAATTGTAATCAGGCTGGCTATGCTTGTCAGCAACAGATTTCAGCAAAGCACGAAATTGCGACTGAAGTCTGATGTATTTGACCCTACAGCAATAACGGCGCGCACCCCAAGAGGTGGCCCACAAAGGAGAAACCCTATGTCTAGCTATCAACAGGATATCGAAGCCATTTCTCAACTGCGCAAAGAGCGTGACGCCTGGCATGCCATCAACCCGGAATACGCGGCGCGTATGAAGGCACAGAATCGTTTCAAAACCGGTTTGGATATTGCGCGTTACACCGCGTCTATCATGCGTAAAGACATGGCTGAATATGATGCGAATCCTGCAGCTTATACTCAGTCACTGGGTTGCTGGCACGGCTTTATCGGTCAGCAAAAAATGATTTCCATTAAGAAGCACTTTGGTAACACCAACAAACGTTACCTGTATCTGTCTGGCTGGATGATTGCTGCGCTACGCAGTGAATTCGGCCCTCTGCCTGATCAGTCGATGCACGAAAAGACGGCGGTGCCGGCTTTGATTGAAGAGCTTTATACGTTCCTGCGTCAGGCTGATGCACGTGAAATGGGCGGCCTGTTCCGTGAATTAGATGCAGCCCGTGCTGCCGGTGATACAGCCAAGGCTGACGAAATTCAGAACAAAATCGACAACTTTGAAACCCATGTCGTGCCTATCGTGGCCGATATCGACGCCGGTTTTGGTAACGAAGAAGCGACGTACCTGCTGGCGAAGAAAATGATTGAAGCCGGAGCTTGCGCGATTCAGATCGAAAACCAGGTATCTGATGAGAAACAGTGTGGTCACCAGGACGGTAAAGTGACAGTGCCCCACGCAGACTTCCTCGCCAAGATCAATGCGGTGCGTTATGCGTTTTTGGAGTTGGGTGTGGATGAAGGTGTCATCGTTGCACGTACTGACTCCCTTGGTGCAGGTTTGACCAAGCAAATCGCGGTAACAAACGAACCAGGCGATTTGGGTGACAAATACAATAGTTTCCTCGATGGTGACTATATCGAAAGTGCTGATGATATCGCCAATGGTGATGTGGTTGTGAAAGCCAACGGCAAATTGCTGCGTCCTAAGCGCCTGCCATCTGGATTATTCCAGTTCAAGAAAGGGTCTGGCGAAGACCGTGTGGTGCTGGACTGTATCACCAGCTTGCAAAATGGTGCGGATCTGCTGTGGATCGAAACCGAAAAGCCTCACATTGGCCAGATTGCCGCCATGGTTAACCGTATCCGTGAAGTCGTGCCGAATGCCAAGCTGGTATACAACAACAGCCCATCATTCAACTGGACGCTGAACTTCCGTCAGCAGGTGTTTGATGCATGGCAGGAAGCGGGTAAAGACGTTAGTGCCTACGACCGTGCCAAGCTGATGAGCGTGGATTATGATCAGACTGAGTTGGCTCAGGAAGCCGATAACCGTATTCGTAGCTTCCAGGCGGATGCGGCGCGTGAAGCGGGCATCTTCCACCACCTGATTACTTTGCCTACCTACCACACGGCGGCATTGTCTACCGATAACCTGTCAAAAGGTTACTTCGGTGCCGAGGGGATGCTGGCTTATGTACAGGGTGTACAGCGTCAGGAAATTCGTCAGGGTATTGCCTGTGTGAAACACCAGAACATGGCGGGTTCCGATATGGGTGATGATCATAAAGAGTACTTCTCTGGCGATGCCGCACTGAAGGCATCCGGTAAAGACAACACCATGAACCAATTTGGTTAAACACCTGCTCAGCATCCGGTTATGGCCGGGTGCTGCTATTTTTGTCTTTATTTAACTCACTGAATTAAATAGAAAAACAGAATTCTTAAGGTTACTATCTGCATAGGTAATGCGGGCAAAATGTTATTGCTGCGCAATCTGTGTTGGGTAATCTGACCGTCTTCGGTGTTCCCAACACTGAGCCGCCTTCGGGCGGCATTTTTATTGGTCAAATCAACAGGTTCGTGACTAAAGTTGTTATACCTGCTCGCGAATCATCATCGGAAAATTATGTCAGGTGTATTAGCTGCGGTTGATCAGCGTACTAAGCTGGTCGGAGAAAACCGCCTCGAACTTTTACTGTTTCGTTTACACGGCATGCAGGTATTTGCGCTGAACGTGTTCAAGATACGTGAAGTGATCACTGTGCCGAAAATGAATATGATGCCAGGCTCACACCCTAATATGCGCGGTGTGACCAACTACCGTGGCAAATCTATTCCGATAATTGACTTGCGCATGGCGATCCGTATGCCTGCCTCCCGCCCGGTCGAAGATAGGCGTGAGAACGTAATCATTACTGAATACAATCGCAGCGTGCAGGGCTTTTATGTTGGTGAAGTGCTGAATATCGTTAACACCTCCTGGAGTGATATCCAGCCGCCACCGAGCACTGCAGGTCGGAGTAATTACCTGACCGCGATTACCCGTTGCGATATTGAGGGTCAGCAGCGCTTGGTGGAAATCATCGATGTGGAAAAAGTGCTGGCCGAAATTATCGATTACGATATTTCTATCTCAGAAGATGTGCTTGACGAAGCGCTGGTTGCGAAAATGCCGGGTCGCAAAGTCCTGATTGTGGACGACTCAGCGACGGCGCGTATGCAAAGTCGTCAGACATTGGAGCAGTTAGGGCTGGAGATCATTGAAGATAAAAATGGTTTGGATGCCCTGAAACGATTGCAAGCGTGGGCAGATGAAGGGAAATCAGTCAGCGAGGAACTCCTGCTGATGATTACCGATGCAGAAATGCCGGAAATGGACGGTTACCGACTGACTGCCGAAGTGCGCAGTGATCCGCGCATGCAGGATCTCTATATCGTGCTCAACACGTCCTTAAGCGGCAGTTTTAATCAGGCTATGGTCGAGAAGGTGGGCTGCAATGCATTTATTTCTAAGTTCCAGCCAGATTTATTGGTGACAGAAGTACAGGCGCGCATGGCGCGATTACTGGAGCAGAAATAAAAAAACGCCCAGAGGGGATCTGGGCGCTGCAAATTAAGTGTCAGTTTCGGACTTGCAACAGGTGTTAAGCAAGTTGGGAGAAACTGAGTAAAGTATACACAATTCTAAAACGTTTAAGGTATTAGTGCTAAATGCATAGTATGTAAAAGCATACCCATTCAGGCAAAAAAAACCGGCCAGGGGAGGCCGGTGTACGAATTTGTTACTAGGAACAACACGCAGAGAACAACACACACATTTGATGTTTGAAGTATAACCCTGTTTCTCCGTTGAAAAAGTATTCAGGTCGCTACATAAGTATACTGGTGCATACCCTAAACAGTCTTTATAATCCCGCCGTTATCAACAAGGGGACCCCATGAAACGCAGTGATTTTTCCTTCGACTTACCTGATGAATTGATTGCCCGCTATCCCACTGAAAAACGCAGTGCCAGCCGGTTACTCCATCTGGATGGAAAAAGCGGGACGACACAACATCTGCACTTTCCGGATATTGTGAATTTACTGGAACCCGGTGACCTACTGGTGTTTAACAATACCCGTGTGATCCCCGCGCGCTTGCTGGGGCAAAAAGCCAGTGGCGGCAAGGTTGAGGTATTGGTAGAACGTCTGCTGGATGAGCGCCGGGTGTTGGCGCATGTGCGCGCCAGCAAAGCGCCTAAACCGGGTACAAAACTGATCCTGGAAAACAGTGTCGAAGTCACCATGTTGGCGCGCCATGATGCACTGTTTGAACTGGAATTTACCTCAGGTGATGTGCTGGCCGATTTACAGGCCCATGGCCATATGCCGTTGCCACCCTATATTGACCGTCCTGACGAACAGAGCGATCAGGAACGGTATCAGACGGTATACAGTGAAAAACCCGGGGCGGTGGCTGCGCCTACTGCGGGCCTGCACTTTGACGATGAAATTTTTGCTGCGCTGGAGGCTAAGGGAGTCAACAAGGCGTTTGTGACCTTGCATGTGGGCGCGGGGACGTTCCAGCCGGTGCGTGCCGATAATATTCTTGAACATAAAATGCACTCTGAATATGCTGAAGTGCCGCAGGAAGTGGTGGATGCTATTCTTGCCACCAAAGCCGCCGGCAAACGCGTTGTGGCAGTAGGGACTACCTCGGTACGTTCATTAGAGTCTGCTGCACAGGCAGCGAAACATGCGGGAACCGGGCTGGCACCGTTTTTTGCCGATACCGATATATTTATTTACCCGGGCTACGAGTTTCAGCTAGTGGATGCCATGCTGACCAATTTCCACTTGCCGGAGTCGACTCTGATTATGCTGATCAGCGCTTTTGCCGGGCGCGATAATGTGATGCATGCTTATCAGCAGGCTATTGCGCAACGTTATCGTTTCTTCAGCTATGGCGATGCCATGTTTATTAACAGGGCCTGACAAAACCTAACATGAATCTGCAGCACAGGGAGGTGCTATGAATCAAAATACGCCAAATTATGCCACATACAGCGTTGACGAATTACAGGATGTATTGGCTCGTATAGATCAGACTCGTTTTCCTGAACGTTACGTCGCAGCTCAACGTGCACTTGATTTAAAGTTAACCGAAAAGCAAATGCCACAAACGGGGGCAGATTTGGCCGGTGAAGGTGTCGAGTCAGCAGAAAAACCTCGTTGGGCAGAATTGCTATGGATAACTCGCACAACGTTGCTGTCCTTTTTCGGGTTGCTACTTGCTCAATTGCTTGGCGGGTTCGCCGATTTCCTGCCGGCTAATCATATTACATCAGAATTGTCTGGCTTGATCTGGGGGCTCAAAATTGGCTTCTTACTACTCTGGTGCGTGGTTCTCATAAAGGATGCAGGGTTTTCGCATTATTTGATGAAGTCCAAGCGAGGGCTCGTTATGGTCTTTTGTTTGCCGTTATTGGTGTGGTTATTGGTTGATAATTTTGTTGACCGTGTCGTTCCGCTAGGTATGCATCAGTTCGCAGTTGTAGAGCCTGTAAATGTGGCAATGGCCTATGAAAAACGTTCAAGATCAAAGCTCTGTCAATACCGTTTAAGACTTTTGGGTAAACCAGATTGGGATTCAACCTATATCTGTGTGTCAGAGCCCTTCTATCAAAAGCTAAACGCTAATGGGACATTGACGCTTCGCGCGGAACAAAGTGATTACGGTCTGTTGATTAAGGAATATCGCGCAATCGCAAAATAAGTGAATTGGAGCAGGGCACCCGCAACAATGCTGAACTGCTCATCACAAAACAGTCTAAATGCTAAAAATCCCATGGCGAAAGGTTTCCTCCCGTTCCATAAAATCAGGTATAATCCGGCGCGTTTTTTTAACCTTTTGAGTCCTGGACTGTTTTCCGGAAGGCTCTGGGAACTGATATGAAATTTGAACTGATTAATACCGACGGCAAGGCCCGTCGTGGCCGTCTGATTTTTGATCGTGGTGTGGTTGAAACCCCGGCATTTATGCCAGTGGGGACCTACGGCACGGTCAAAGGTATGACGCCGGAAGAACTGAAAGACACAGGTGCGCATATTTGTTTGGGTAACACCTTTCACCTGATGTTACGTCCGGGCACCGAAATTATGAAAATGCACGGTGACCTGCACGATTTTATGCACTGGGATAAGCCGATTCTGACCGACTCAGGTGGTTTTCAGGTATTTAGCCTTGGCGATCTGCGCAAAATCAGCGAAGAGGGCGTGACCTTCCGCTCACCGATTAATGGCGAAAAGATCCTGCTGACGCCGGAAAAATCCATGGAAGTGCAGCGCGATCTGGGCTCAGATATCGTGATGATTTTCGATGAATGTACGCCGTATCCCGCCACCGATGAGCAGGCTCGTACCTCCATGGAATTGTCACTGCGCTGGGCACAGCGCAGTAAAGATGCCCATGCAGATAATCCATCTGCCTTGTTCGGCATTATTCAGGGCGGCATGTACGAAGACCTGCGTGATGTGTCGCTGCAAGGCCTGGTCAATATCGACTTTGACGGTTACGCCATCGGTGGGTTATCGGTGGGTGAGCCTAAAGAAGATATGATCCGCATTCTGGATCACACCGCGTGGAAAATTCCGGCGCACAAACCCCGTTATCTGATGGGCGTGGGCAAGCCGGAAGATATCGTTGAAGCGGTACGCCGCGGCATCGATATGTTCGACTGCGTGATGCCGACCCGTAACGCACGTAACGGGCATTTGTTTGTTACCGAAGGCGTGATCAAGATCCGTAATGCGGCGAATAAAACCGATACGCGTCCACTAGATGAAAAATGTGACTGTTACACTTGTAAAAACTACACACGGTCATATTTACATCATCTCGACAAATGCAATGAAATCCTCGGCGCACGACTCAATACCATCCATAACTTACGGTATTATCAGCGCGTGATGCAGGGGCTGCGTGACGCCATTGAAGCGAATAAGCTGGATGAGTTTGTCGCCGAGTTTTATGCCCAGAAAGGTATGGACGTACCGCCACTGGCAGAGTAATTCAATAACAGGGAGCCGCGGCTCCCGTACAATAAATAACAAGTTAAACAGGGGAATCCTATGAGCTTTTTTATTTCTAGTGCCCATGCAGCGGGTGCCGGTGCACCACAAGGTGGTGGTTTCGAAATGATCATCATGCTGGCCGTGTTTGGTTTAGTGTTTTATTTCATGCTGTATCGCCCACAAGCTAAACGCATGAAAGAGCACAAGGCGCTGGTGGAAGGCCTGAGCAAAGGTGATGAAGTCCTGACCCAGGGCGGCATGGTCGGTAAAATCAACAAAGTCAGTGCTGACAAAGATTTTATCGAAATCAGCCTGAACGACAGCACCAACATCGTCGTACAAAAAGGTGCGGTGACGGCGGTTCTGCCTAAAGGCACCATGAAAAATATTTAATGTGAATAAGTCGGGCCCGGCCCGGCTTTTTTCGTTTTTTGGGTTACTAACCCTGCAAAAAGGACGTTGAGTTGTGTTGAACAAGACTCCCCTGTGGAAAACGCTGATGGTCATACTGGTGATTGCGGTCGCCGGTTTGTATGCGTTGCCCAATATTTACGGCGAGGATCATGCCGTACAAATCTCGCCGGATCGCAATGCCGTCATCGATAGCACCGTGTTGCTGAATGCTGAACAAGCATTGGCCGATGCGGGCATTAAGATTAAAGGGTCCAAATTTGATGCGGATAGCAAACAAATTCTGATCCGTCTGGAAAACCCCGATCAACAAAACCAGGCGCGCGAGACCATTGCTGCCGAACTGGGCAACAAATTTATCGTCGCAAACAACCTGGCACCGGATACCCCAGAGTGGCTGAAAGCCCTCGGCGGTGAGCCGCTGAAGCTGGGTCTGGACTTACGTGGTGGTGTACATTTCCTGATGGAAGTGGACATGAATACCGTGCTCAAAGACAACCTGCAAAGTCTGCGTGATGAACTGCGCCGTTCGCTGCGGATTGAAAAGATTCGCTACCGTACCGTAGAGGTTGAAGGTAACAGCGTGTCTGTGCTGTTCCGTGATGCGGACATGCTGAGCCTGGCGGAGTCGTTTATCAAACGTACCAAGCCTGACGTGGTGGTCAGCGAATCCGGTGAGCTGACGCTAAAAGTCGTATTCAGCGAATTAAGCCTGAAAGAAACCCGCGACAATGCAGTGAAGCAAAACATCACTATCATGCGCAACCGGGTTAACCAATTGGGTGTGGCAGAGCCGCTGATTCAGCGTCAGGGCCCAGATCGTATCGTGGTGCAATTACCGGGTATTCAGGACACGGCTTACGCTAAGCAAATTCTTAACGCTACGGCGACGCTGGAATTCCGCTTGGTGGATACCGAACACGATGTGCGTGATGCGCTGAACGGTCGTGTGCCACCGGGTTCTATCCTGATCGATAATGATAAAACCGGCCGTCCGGAATTGTTGGTAGATACTATCGCGCTCAAAGGCAGCCATATCGTCGATGCCCGTGCCGGGGTTGATGAAAACGGTCGTCCACAGGTCAACATTAAGCTGGACTCTGAAGGTGGTGCGCAAATCACCGCGTTTTCACGTGAAAATGTCAGAAAGCCAATGGCAACGGTCTTTATCGAATATAAGCCTTTGCCAGAGCGTGATGAAAACGACAAACCTGTGTTTGAGAAAATCCAGCGCGTTATCAGCGTAGCAACGATTCAGACCACACTGGGTCAGGCATTCCGCATTACCGGTCTGGACAGCCCGGGTGAAGCACATAATCTGGCACTGCTTCTGCGTGCCGGTGCACTGATTGCGCCGATTCAGATCGTCGAAGAACGCACCGTCGGCCCAAGCCTGGGTAAAGAGAACATCGAACTGGGTCAAACCGCCATATTATATGGTCTGGTGTTGGTACTGGCATTTATGCTGTTCTACTACAAAAAGTTTGGTCTGGTCGCTAACGCAGCCTTGCTGGCTAACCTGATTCTGATTATCGGAGTGATGGGGCTTATCCCGGGCGCGACGCTGACATTACCGGGTATGGCCGGGATTGTTTTGACGGTGGGCATGGCAGTTGATGCTAACGTGCTGATTTTTGAACGTATTCGTGAAGAATTACGAGAAGGCCGGGGACCACAGCAGGCAATCCATCATGGTTATGACAGTGCGTTTTCCACCATTTTGGATGCCAATATCACCACGTTGATTGCCGCAGTGATTCTGTTCGGTATCGGTACCGGTCCGATTAAAGGCTTCTCCATTACGCTGGCTATCGGGATTATCACCTCGATGTTTACTGCGATTGTGGTAACCCGCGTGATTGTGAATAACGTCTGGGGTGGCAAACGTGTCACCAAGCTGTCGGTGTAAGGAGTCGTCACTATGTTTCAGTTAATCAAATTAAATGACGTTGTCGACTTTATGAAGTTGCGTGTTCCGGCCATGATCATGTCCGGCGCGTTACTGATTAGCTCAATGATTTCATTGGGTGTCAATGGCCTGAACTGGGGGCTGGATTTTACCGGCGGTACGCTGATTGAAGTCGGCTATGAACAACCCGCGCAACTGGATGCGATTCGTCAGCAAATGAACAATGGCGGATTCCCGGATGCGGTGGTACAAAACTTCGGCAGCAGCCGCGATGTACTGATCCGTCTGGCACCCCGTGAAGGCGTGAAAGCTGCGGAACTGGGTGATCAGGTTGTTAGCCTGCTGCGTGCCGATGGTAGCCAGGTGGAACAGCGCCGTATCGAGTTCGTTGGACCAAACGTGGGTGACGAACTGACTGAGCAGGGCGGTTTGGCCATGCTGGTGGCGTTGCTGTGTATCCTGATTTATGTGGCGATGCGCTTTGAATGGCGTTTTGCGCTGGGCTCGGTATTAGCCTTGGCGCACGATGTGATTATTACGCTAGGTCTTTTCTCAGTTATCCAGATGGAGTTTGACTTAAACGTCCTGGCGGCGCTGCTGGCGGTAATTGGTTACTCGCTCAACGATACCATCGTGGTGTGTGACCGCATCCGTGAGAACTTCCGTAAGATGCGTAAAGGTGAACCGGTTGAGGTGGTGAATAACTCACTGACGCAAACCCTGAGCCGTACCATCATCACATCATTAACCACCATTTTGGTATTAGTCGCGCTGTTCTACTTTGGTGGCGCGATTATTCATGGTTTCGCCACGGCGTTACTGTTTGGTGTGTTTATCGGTACTTATTCATCTATTTATATCGCCAGTTCCATGGCGCTGTTACTGGGTGTAAGCCGCGAAGATCTGATGCCACCTGAGGTGGAAAAAGAAGGCGCGGATCAGGAACCGCTTATCTAAATCAAAAAAACCGCCTTTGGGCGGTTTTTTTAATCTACCTTTTCCGTCGTCCCACCGGCTTGTTGCCAGGCGCTGAAGCCGCCTTCTATATGGCACACGTTGTCCATACCCATCATCTTTAATGTGTCTGTGGCCAGCGCCGAGCGCCAGCCTGACTGACAATACAGCACAAAGGTCAGTGGCTGAGCAAACAGAGGTTTGTGATAGGGACTGGCCGGGTCAACCCAGAATTCCAGCATGCCGCGCGGTGCATGAAAGGCCCCGGCTATTTTGCCCGTACGCTGTAACTCGCGGACATCACGTATATCAACAAACTGCACATCAGCCTGATGCACCATGCCCTTGGCCTGCTCAACGCTGATGGTCTTTATTCTGGCATTGGCTTGTGCCAATAACGCTTGGTAGCCTGTGCTGATTGGCATAGTTTTTCCTTAATGATCAGGTTGTTAACTGGTGACGAATTGCGCAAAATGGAATCCCACTTTAGCCCGAAAATAATAACTATGGCTATCAGACAAGAGTATGACTATATCATCGTAGGTGCAGGCTCTGCCGGTGCCACCCTGGCCGCACGATTAAGCGAAGTTCCAGATATACAGGTGTGTTTGCTGGAAGCTGGTGGGGTAGATCGTAACCCCCTCATTCATATTCCTTTCGGGTTGGCGCTGATGGCGCGGTTTAATCATCTGAACTGGCAATATAATACGGTGCCGCAGGCCGGGCTGAATCAACGCAGGCTTTATTGGCCAAGGGGTAAAACCCTCGGTGGTTCCAGTTCGGTCAATGCCATGTGTTATATCCGCGGCGATGAGCGCGATTATGATGATTGGGCAGAGCAGGGTGCAGAAGGCTGGCACTGGCAGCAGGTTTTACCCTATTTCAAAAAATCTGAGCGTAATAGCCGTGGAGCCAACCACTGGCACGGTGACAGTGGGCCGCTACAGGTCTCGGATTTGCGTTATATCAGCCCTCTCACGCAGGCGTTTATAGATGCCGCTACTGAGGCAGGACATCAACAGGTAGACGATTTCAATGGTCCAGAGCGAATTGGCTTAGGGCAGTATCAGGTGACGCAAATAAACGGCCAACGCTGCTCGGCCGCCAAAGCCTATTTGAGCGAGGCGCAGGCGCGCGGCAATCTGACCATTTTGACCGGTTGCCTGAGTGAGAAAGTGTTGTTTGCCGGTGACAGGGCGATTGGCGTGCAAGTACGCTTGCGTAATCAGCGCCAAAGCCTGATTGCCAGTCGCGAAGTGATTTTATCCGGCGGTGCGGTTAACTCACCGCAACTATTGATGTTATCTGGGATTGGCCCGGCAGAGCACCTGCACCAACAGGGTATTCAGGTGTTGGCTGACGTGCCCGGGGTGGGGCAAAATTTGCAGGATCACCTGGATGTGATCATTCAGCATCGTGGCCAGGCACCGGGCAGCTATGCGATCAGCGCCAAACAAGTACCACGTTATGCGCAGGCGGCATGGCGCTATTTGTTTTCACGTAATGATATTTTCAGCAGCAATATCGCCGAAGGGGCGGGCTTTCTGCAAAGTCGGCATGGGGATGGCCGTACCGATCTGCAGCTGCATTTCTTGCCGGCTATTTTACAGGATCACGGCCGCAAGCTGGTCGGTGGCTACGGCTATGGTTTACATGTGTGTCACCTGTATCCCCACAGCCGCGGTACAATCCGCCTGCAATCCACCAATCCGGCCGACGCACCATTAATAGACCCGGCCTATTTAAGCGATTCGCGAGATCTGGATTATTTGCTCGATGGTATCGAGCAAGCGAGGACGATTCTGGCCACGTCTTCCATGCGCCAGTTTGCCACAGAAGAATTATTACCGGGTAAGCTGGTGAACGATAAGGCCGCCCTGACCGCATTTATTCGTCAGCATGCCGAGTCTATTTATCATCCTGTGGGTACCTGCAAAATGGGAGCGGAGCAGGACTCGCAAGCCGTGGTGGATCCGCAGTTGCGCGTACGCGGTGTGCAGGGTCTACGGGTGGTGGATGCCTCGGTGATGCCGTCGTTGATTGGTGGTAACACCAACGCCCCAACCATTATGATTGCTGAGCGTGCCGCAGATTTAATCCGATGCGATTAAAGAGATTGCGCGATCGTTGACGGACTTGACTACACTGTCGCTAGTCAGGTTCGTACGGATTTTTTAGTTATGTATTTAGTCAGACTTATTTACGCCAGCCAAATTAGTCCTGAGTTTAAAGCGGAGGATATTGAAAATATTCTTGAGGTGGCACAACGGGATAATAAAAAACGCTTTATCACAGGCATGCTGTGTTTTAACCGAAAATATTTTTTGCAGTGTTTGGAAGGATCCCGTGCTGTGGTTAATGAAACATACCAGTTAATTTGTCGTGATAAACGTCATCAGAATGTGGTGATTTTAGATTATTGCCAGATTGATCGGCGTGAATTTGCGGACTGGAGTATGGGCTATGTACCTACGTCCCGTATGAAAGAACAACTGATTTTGACCTATTCCCCTAAAAATGAATTCTTACCGTTTGAATTATCCGGTGAAGGAGCCCACGGCATGATGCTGGCATTACGCAATCAGGTCGAAAAAAGCTAACGTGGTTTCTAAGTAGATACAAAAAAGGCAGCCACATGGCTGCCTTTTTTTGCTGGAATAACGCTTATGCGAAGTTTTTCGCAGCGAATTCCCAGTTGATCAGTGCCCAGAATGCCTGCATATAGTTAGGACGGACATTGCGGTAGTCGATGTAGTAGGCGTGCTCCCACAGATCCACCGTCATTAGTGGCGTGACACCGGCTTCAGTCAGCGGGGTACCTGCGTTGCTGGTGTTAACGATGTCCAGTGAGCCGGCAGCAGTTTTTACTAACCAGGTCCAGCTTGAACCGAAGTTGTTCACTGCTTTGTCATTGAACGCATCTTTGAAAGCCGCGAATGAGCCCCATTTCGCGTTGATGGCATCAGCCAGCGCGCCTGTTGGTTCACCACCACCATTTGGACTCAGGCTGTGCCAGTAGAACGTGTGGTTCCAGATTTGCGCAGCATTATTGAATACGCCACCTTGTGAAGTACGCACGATATCTTCCAGACTTTTGCCTGCAAACTCAGTACCTTCAATTAAACCATTCAGTTTGGTCACGTAGGTAGCGTGGTGCTTACCATAGTGGTACTCCAGAGTTTCCGCAGAAATATGTGGTTCCAGTGCGTTTTTTTCGTAAGGCAGAGCCGGTAATTCAAAAGCCATGTTGCAATCTCCATTGTGTTTGTTCAGCACGTCCCCATATAGTCGGGAACGCTAACCAGTCAGTTTGAGCCCAGTGTCTCAAATTTCAGTGTCCCATTGATATAGGGGTTAGCTATAAATAATTCAACAACTTACTTGGGTGAAAATGTGCCAGCAGGTAAAATAGGCCATCACACATGTATTCGAAGGTGCTTTATACAATGGATACCCTGGAAAAGATCAAACAGCAAATCGCTGAAAATCCAATTCTGATTTATATGAAAGGCTCGCCTAAACTGCCAAGTTGCGGTTTTTCGGCGCAGGCGGTACAGGCGCTGATGGCCTGTGGTGAACAATTCGCTTATGTGGATATTCTGCAAAACCCGGATATCCGTGCAGAGTTGCCTGCTTATGCCCAGTGGCCAACTTTCCCGCAATTATGGGTAGACGGTGAGCTGGTCGGTGGGTGCGACATTATGCTGGAGATGTTCCAGCAGGGCGAACTGCAGCCGCTAATCAAAGAAACGGCCGCCAAGTACAAGCAGCCAGAATAAGCAAAAAGCCGGCATTTGCCGGCTTTTTTAATGCTTAGCTGCTGTGGTGGGATATTTGCGATTGCTGGTAATTCTGTAACCCGACTTTTTCAATCAGGCTTAGCTGGGTTTCCAACCAATCAATGTGTTCTTCTTCACTTTCCAATATGTCTGCAAACACATCACGGCTGACATAATCCTGTACGGATTCCGCGTATTCGATGGCGGCTTTCAGATCCGGCACCGCATCCAATTCCAGCGCGAGATCGCATTCAAGCATTTCTTTGGTGTCTTCGCCGATGCGTAATTTGCCCAGATCCTGCAAATTAGGTAAGCCTTCCAGAAACAGAATCCGCTCGATCAGTTTGTCGGCGTGCTTCATTTCATCGATGGACTCTTCGTATTCCTTATGGGCAAGCTTGTCCAGCCCCCAGTCTTTGTACATCTTGGCATGCAGAAAGTACTGATTAATCGCGATAAGCTCGTTACCTAAACAGCGGTTTAAATGTTTGATGATATTGGCGTCGCCACGCATAGCCCTTCCTCGTTGGTTGTTATTTGTACAACCAAAAAGGTAACCCAAGCGGGCGGTAAATGAAACGGTCTAGACGACTTCTTTAAACAAAGATTCGTCGATAATGGTGTTATCGATGATTTGCTGAGCGGCTCTGATGCATTTACCACATTGGCCACCTATATTCAGGGTCTGACGTAATTCACGCATACTGCCAACACCCTGTTCTCGCACAGCGTGTTTAATTTGTTTGTCAGTAATGGCATAACACAGACAGATATACATGTGACCTCCGGCAAAGTGCAAATGATAATAGTTATTATTTAGGTGCTTTGCAAGGAGATTTTTTAAGCAATGTATGGAGTAATCCGACCAATCAAAACAAAGTTGATTAATTTCAATCGGTTACTTGTTTTGCGTAGGAACGACCCCATTTAACCCCGGCAAGTGGCACAAAGCCATTGACGATTAACACAGTACAACTGGAGATAAATATGAGCGTTTTAGTCGGTCGCCCAGCCCCGGATTTCACCGCCGCAGCGGTATTAGGTAGTGGTGAGATTGTTGATAATTTCACTTTGAGCACAGCCATTAAAGGTAAAAAAGCCGTAGTGTTCTTTTACCCACTGGATTTCACTTTTGTATGTCCGTCTGAACTGATCGCATTCGACAAGCGTTATGACGAGTTCAAAAAGCGTGGTTGTGAAGTGATTGGCGTGTCAATTGACTCTCAGTTCTCTCACAACGCATGGCGTAACACCGCCATCAATGATGGCGGTATCGGCCCGGTTAAATACACCCTGGTAGCTGATGTTAAGCACGAAATTTGTCAGGCCTATGATGTTGAGCACCCGGAAGCCGGCGTGGCATTCCGTGGCTCGTTCCTGATTGATGAAGAAGGCATGGTACGTCACCAGGTAATTAACGATCTGCCATTGGGTCGTAATATCGACGAAATGCTGCGCATGGTTGATGCTCTGGATTTCCACCAACAACACGGCGAAGTATGTCCGGCCGGTTGGCAGCAAGGTAAAGCGGGTATGGATGCAAGTCCGGAAGGTGTTGCCAAGTACCTGGCTGAGAACAGCGAAGGTCTGTAAAAACAAAAAACCGCCTACGGGCGGTTTTTTAATGCCAGTGGATTTAATCTGGTTGCAGCACCAGCACGTTGGTTTTCAGCAGGCTGAGGGTGCTCTCTGCGGTATTCCCCATTAATTTGGCTTTCAGGCCTTTACGGCCAACCGTACCGATTACCATCAATGCCGCGCCAAATTCAGAGGCCAGGCTGGGGATCACCAAATGAGGCTCGCCGACTTTGATATGGATATTTTCCTCCGGCAACGCGTAATCACCGGCCATGTCCAAAATTTTAGGCACTAACTTTTTATGTGCTTTGGCTAACTCTTTGTCTTTATCGATAATGCCCAGATCCTTGAGCATAGGGGATATAGGTAAACTATAAGCTACATGCAGTGGCAGTTGCATCTCATTAGCCATAGTGATCGCCGCATTTATCAAAGTCTGATTGAGGGATTTCTTGGTTTTTGAGCGGCTGCCCAGATCCAGGCTGACCATAACCGTTTGCTTACGTCGCCAGCGCTTTTCTGCGACCAATAACACCGGGCTGTGGCCATTTCGCATTACATGCCAGTCGGTGGGGGTATAAAACATTGTCTCTGTGCGGTGGCCGGTTTTGACGATCAGATCACAGCGATTGCTTTCACAGTAGGATTTCACCCATTTACCGATATCTCGCGTCCAGACCGTGTCACTGCTGACGGTGCCGGGCAGGGCGGTTTTGCTCAGGGTTTTGTCCAGCCAGACTGCGCGCTGACTAATGGCATTTTTCTTAAGTGCCTGTTTTTGCTCGTCGCTAAGCTTTTTACCCAGGCCCTTGGTGGCTTCATAACAAAACGCCACCACATGCAGTTTGAGCTTTTGATCATTGGCGAGGCTTTTTGCCCAGGCCAGCGCCATTTGCTGTTTATCCTGCGGATCTGCGATGACCAGAATGTGTTTAAATTGCATTGCCGTGCCCTATGACTGAGTTGGATGATTCAGTATAGGGCCAAAAATTTAAAAAAAGCTGACGTAAATCAAATACTTTTTAAACCGGCCAGCCAGCCAGGCTGTGCCATTTATTGACGATGTGGCAAAACAACTCAGCGGTTTTTTGCGTGTCGTACAGGGCCGAGTGCGCTTGTCGGTTATCAAACTCAATACCGGCTGCCTGGCAGGCTTTTACCAGCACGGTTTGTCCCAGTGCTAATCCCGCTAGGCTGGTAGTATCAAACGACACAAACGGATGAAATGGTGTGCGCTTTATATGGGAGCGTTCGATGGCGGCATTCAGAAACCCCTGATCGAAGGCGGCATTGTGTGCCACCACCACTGAGCGCTGGCAATCGGCATCTTTTTGCGCATGGCGAATGCCCTTGCACAGCGCCTTCATGGCATCGGTTTCATTGATGGCCCCACGCAGCGCGCAATAAGGATCGATACCATTAAAATCCAGTGCGGCTTTTTCCAGGTTCGCCCCCTCAAACGGTTCGATATGAAAATGAAAAGTTTTATCCGGGTGTAAGAACCCATCTTCATCCATCTTCATTGTAATAGCGGCAATTTCCAGTAACGCATCGGTCTGATTGTTAAACCCTGCGGTTTCGACATCGATAACCACCGGGAAATAGCCTCGGAAACGTTGATTAAGGGCAAAGGTTGGGTCAGACATGGTGCTCGCATCGCTGGAAATCAGCGCGTATTATGACAAGACTACCGGGTAACTACCACCCAGCGGCGGTTCGATTGGGGAGAAACTCAGCGATCTGATAATTGATCCTCAATTAATTTGCGCAATGGCCGATAGTATCAGGCGAGAGTAGGCTGGTATTTATGAAACGATTAATCACAATCCTGAGTATTTTACCCATGCTGGCACACGCCGGTGTGCGTCACTATGCAGCTTCCGTGGAGCAATCTGACTGGCAGTTAGATGCGCCCAACCGGCTGCAATGTGAATTATCCCATCCCGTGCCTGGCTACGGTACCGCGCGTTTTTACAGTCGCGCCAGTAAACAACTGAATATGGAATTCGAGTTGGATATGCTGATGTTGCCAGATGTGTATGCTATGGCGGCAGTTTATTCGGTACCACCGCGCTGGATGCCGGGCGCAATGCAGCGCACCATCGCCGAGATGCCACTGCGCAGACAATACACAGGCGACTTGCCCAAGGTGCCGGCCTGGACCATGTTGAGTGAATTGGAGAAGGGTTTCTGGCCAACGGTGCAGTATCAGGACTGGTATAACCCTTACGATAAAATAGCGGTAGGCCTCAATGCCGCAAACTTTACCCCGGCCTATCAGGATTTCGTGGAGTGTGTGGCAAATCTGCTGCCGTACTCATTTGAAGATATTCAGTATTCTGTGCTGACCTATCAAAAAAATACTGCTGAGCTGACTAAAGAAGCGCAGAAAAAGATGCAGATGATCGGTATGTATCTTAAAGAAGATCCGCAACTGGAGCTGATGCTGGTGGACGGTTACACCGACAGCTATGGCGGCAGTGGCACCAACTTTAACCTGTCGGTTCAGCGCGCCGAGTCAGTCAAACAGTACTTTATTGATATGGGGGTGGATGCCGCCAGGATTGAAGTGACCGGCCACGGTGAACGCCGCCACATTGCCCCGAACGACAACGAAATGACCCGCGCCAAAAACCGCCGGGTGGTGGTAAAGATGAGCAGAGGCTAATAAAAAACCGGCAATTGCCGGTTTTTTTAACTGCGCTGAATCAGCTCGATGGCATACCCATCCGGATCACGCACAAACGCGATGATCGTGCTGCCACCTAATACCGGACCGGGTTTGCGATATACGTCCGCGCCTTTGGCTTCTAACTGCTCACACAGGCCATAAATATCCTCACAACCGATGGCGATATGCCCATAGGCGGTGCCTAAATCATAACTGTCCTGATCCCAGTTATAGGTCAGCTCCAGCACGGTGTGGTTGGCTTCATCGCCATAGCCGACGAATGCCAGGGTATAGCGATATTCCGGATTGTCGGCTTGTCTTAATACCTGCATGCCCATTAACTGGGTATAAAAATCCAGTGAGCGTTGCAGGTCGCCGACCCTCAGCATGGTATGTAACAGTCTCATGGTGGTTCTCCGGTTAATTTTTGCGTGTGGCTTTGTCTAACATGCCCATCGCAAAGGCCGAAACGACAAAGGTGAGGTGCATCAGCACGTACCACATGAGTTTATCATTGGCGATATTGGTGGCATTCATAAACACTTTGAGTAAGTGAATGGATGATATCGCTACAATCGACGCGGCCACTTTGCTTTTCAGTGAGTTGGTATCCAACGTGCCTAGCCAGGACAATTTTTCGGTGTTTTCACCCAGATCGATGCGCGATACAAAGTTTTCGTAGCTGGTAAACATCACCATAATGATCAGGCCGGAAACCAGCGCGATATCGATCAACGACAACACCACTAATACCAGATCGGCTTCTTTAATCTCAAAAATCACTGGCATCAGGTGGAAGACTTCCTGAAAAAATTTAACGCCCAGTGCAATAAGGGCAAGGCTTAAGCCAAAGTAAATAGGCGCCAGCAGCCAGCGAGAGGCATACATCAGGCGTTCGATCATGTCTTCTAAGTTCATTTTTATACCGTATAAAACAGGTTAACGGTGCCGTTGATACGCGATGAATGGCGCTCCACTCATTGCAGATCAATGACGCTATCAGCGTAATTTATCAGTCGGTTTTTTGCTTAAATTCGCACAAGTCTTCGATTAAACACGAACCACAACGAGGCTTACGCGCCACGCAGGTATAACGCCCATGCAGGATCAGCCAGTGGTGTACATCCACTTTAAACTCGGCGGGCACTACTTTCAGCAGCTTTTGCTCAACCTGATCGACATTTTTACCCGGCGCAAAATTGGTACGATTGGATACCCGGAAAATATGTGTGTCCACCGCGATAGTCGGCCAGCCAAATGCGGTATTGAGTACCACATTCGCCGTCTTACGCCCTACACCTGGCAGGGCTTCCAGTGCTTCGCGACTCTCTGGTACTTCTCCGCCATGCAATTCAACTAACATTTTGCAGGCTTTGATGACATTTTCGGCCTTGCTGTTATACAAGCCGATGGTTTTGATGTACTCCTTCAGGCCGTCGACGCCCAGATCCAAAATGGCTTGCGGCGTGTTCGCAACCGGAAATAGTTTGGCGGTGGCTTTGTTCACCCCCACATCGGTAGCCTGAGCAGAAAGGGTCACGGCAACCAACAATTCAAATGGCGTGGTAAAATGTAGCTCCGTGGTCGGATGCGGATTGGCGTCGCGCAACCGGGTCAAAATTTCATGGCGTTTTTGTTTATTCATGCTTATTCAGTGGTCACGCGCACGCGCTGAATGGTCTGGGTTTGTGCCGGTTTGGCATATTTGCGTTCGATACGTTCGTTCAGTGCATTCTTGGCGGCAATCAACAGCCCCATACCTAAAAATGCACCGGGCGGCAAGATGGCCAGTAAAAACGCACTATCCGGCACAAATAACTGCACAGTCAGGCTACGTGCCCAGTCACCGAGCAATAGTTCGGCGCCGCTAAACAGGCTGCCTTTACCCAGCAGTTCACGCATGGCACCTAAGACGACGAGGACCAGAGTAAAGCCCAGTCCCATCATCAGACCATCCATCGCCGACTCTTTGAGTGGATGTTTGGAGGCATAGGCTTCGGCGCGGCCGATAATCGCGCAGTTCGTCACGATCAGTGGGATAAAAATACCTAAGGTGAGATAGAGCTCATAGGTGTAAGCGTTCATAAGGAGCTGCACTATGGTGACGAATGCCGCGATGACCATAACAAATATCGGGATGCGGATTTCATTGGGCACCACATTGCGTACCAGTGACACGGTAGCATTAGAACCTATCAATACGGCGGTGGTGGCCAGGCCAAGCCCTAATCCGTTTATCAGGGTGGACGTGACGGCCAGTAATGGGCATAAGCCCAGCAGCTGCACTAACGCCGGGTTATTTTTCCATAACCCCTGCAGGGTTAACTCTTTCATTTCACTCATTGTTTTCAACCTGACAATGATTGCTGGCAGCAAAGATGGCATCACGCTGCCCGTTGGCAAATTCTACTGCGTGTTTGACCGCGGCGACTACCGCGCGTGGGGTGATCGTGGCACCGGTGAATTGATCAAACTGGCCACCGTCTTTTTTCACGGCCCACTGTTTGCCGTTACTGTCATCCAATTGCTTGCCGTTGAAGGACAACACCCAGTCGCTGATGCGTAAATCGATTTTATCGCCAAGTCCGGGTGTTTCATTGTGATTTAATACCCGCACGCCACTGACTGTGCCGTCAACGGTGAGCCCTAACAACAAGTTGATGCGACCATTGTAGCCATTGGGGCCGACAGTCTCGATAGCCATCGCCACGGGCTGTTGTTCCTGTCGGGCGCGGAATATACGTACAGGCTCATCAGTACCAAATACCTCTGCATCCTGCCACTGTGCGCAATCATGCTGCACATCATTGTCGAACATGCCGCTTGGCAGCACGCTGTTAAGTGTGTCGACCAATTGCTGTTCTTGCTGGGCGCGGATAACCGGAGCGGTGATGGTTTGCGTCACGGCGATCAAAGACGTGGTGACCAGCGCAAAACCACCGAGGATCAGGCCATTTTTACCTACCAGTTTAATCATCGGCGTTTACTCCAATGCCCATAAACCCGGGGTTTCAGATAGTAATCAATCAGTGGCACGGCCATATTCATAATCAAGACAGCAAATGCTACGGCATCCGGATAGCCGCCAAATGTGCGGATCAGGTAAACCCACAGACCAATGCCCGCACCATACACTAAGCGACCTTTGTTGCTGGTCGCGGCGGAAACTGGATCGGTGGCGATGAAAAATGCCCCGAGCATGGCTGCGCCGCTGAATAAATGGAATGCGGGAGATGCATAAATACTGGCATCGGTGGCATACATAACCGCAGCGATGGCGGCTAAGGTACCGAGCATGGCACCGGGAATATGCCAGTTGATCGCTCGTGTCTTGATCAGAACCAGTCCACCCAGCAGGTAGGCCAGATTGACCCATGCCCAGCCGATGCCCATTCCATGATTAAAAATTTCGTTTTGCAGGCTTTCATGATAGGTCAGGCCCAGTGTCAGATCGGTACGTACCTGATCCAGTGGGGTAGCCAATGTCACGCCATCAATATTGGTTTGCAGCTGCCCCAGGCTGTAGCCATCGGTGGTAAAGCCGGTGAACACGACACTGGCGGCATCAGCCAAATTCACCGAAAACTGGGTCAGTGCTTGAACCGGTGCCCAGGCGGTCATCTGCACCGGGAAGGAAATCAGCAACATCACGTAGGCGGCCATAGCCGGATTAAACAGGTTATTACCCAATCCCCCATAGAGTTGCTTTACGATCACGATGGCAAAAAAGGTACCCAATACCACAATCCACCAGGGGGCGAGCGGCGGAATACTGATGGCCAGTAAAATCGCAGTTAATACGGCAGAATAGTCGCCCAGCGCCCGTTCGAAATTGCGCTTACGCAGGGCCAGAAATACGCCTTCACTGACCAGTGCAGTCAGTACGGCCAATATCAGTTGCACCAGTATGCCCCAGCCAAAAAAATAGCCCTGCACCACAATGCCGGGCACCGCGCAATAGATGACCAACCGCATTAACCCAGCGGTATTACGCATGGCATGCTGGTGGGGAGAGCTGGCGACTTTAAAGGTCATGATGGATCATCCTGTTGTTGCGCTTTTTTCGCTTTGGCACGCGCGACCGCGGCTTTTACCCGGGCGCGCTTTGCGGCCTCTGCATCATCAACCTGCGTGATATCGTCTGGTTGGTGGTTAGTTTCAGTGGTACTGGCGGCCTTTTCTGCATCGCGCTTGGCCTTAGCTTTGGCAAGGGCTGCCGCGACACGGGCTTTTTTGGCCGCGTCTACGTCATCAATTTGGGCATTTTCGGCGGGCTGAGCGTCGCTTTCAGGTGCGTCGTCGGCCTTTTCTGCGTCGCGCTTGGCTTTCGCTTTGGCAACGGCTGCCGCGACACGGGCTTTTTTCGCCGCGTCTGCGTCATCAATTTGGGCATTTTCGGCGGGCTGAGCGTCGCTTTCAGGTGCGTCGTCGGCCTTTTCTGCATCGCGTTTTGCTTTAGCGCGTGCAACGGCGGCGGCAACCCGAGCTTTTTTCGCCGCCTCAGCATCATCGCTTGCTGCTGGCGAGGCAGATTCGACGGTTTCTGTAGTCTGTGCCTGCTGGGCTTCGCGCTTGGCTTTAGCGCGGGCAATGGCCGACGCGACCTGGGCTTTTTTAGGATCGTCGGCTAGCGCTGAGGCCTTGGCCGGTTCACCGGTTTGGGCCTGCTGCGCCTCGCGTTTGGCTTTGGCACGGGCGATGGCGGCAGCCACTTTATCTTCATTGGCCTCTGGCACTGCATCGGGCTGCGCGGCTTGCTTCTTGGCTTGTACCCGGGCCAGTGCGGCGGCAATTTTGTCCTGCGGATTGTCTGCCGGTTGTTGCATCGCCTGACGACGACGTTCAGCGGCTTCGGCGTGTTTGGCTTTGCGCTCTTCTGCCTCACGCTCTAAACGTGCATTACGGGCTTCGAAGCGCTGACGAGCCTTGTCAGATTTCTGTTTCTCCTGTTCCTGAATGCGGATGTCGGCCTTGGCGCGGCGATAGTAATGCACCAGCGGAATATCGCTGGGGCACACATAAGCACAGGCACCGCATTCAATACAGTCAAACAGATTAAAGTCCTGAGCGCGCTCCAGCTCATTGGCTTTGGCATGCCAGTAAAGTTGCTGAGGCAGCAAACTGGCAGGGCAGGCATCGGCGCAGGCTGCACAGCGGATACAGCTTTGTTCATCTGGTGGCAGTGGCATGGCCTGGTCAGAGGGTACCAGCACACAGTTGCTGGTTTTCACCACTGGGGCCAGATCCGTATGCAGGGTAAAGCCCATCATGGGGCCGCCCATAATAATGCGTTTTTTCTGTTGTAATGAGCTGACGTATTTTGCCTGATTTAACAGGTGATATACCGGCGTACCCAGCGGTACCCAATAGTTGCCGGGGGCCTGCAAGCTTTCACCGGTTAAGGTAACGACCCGCTCAATCAGTGGCTTACCGCTGAAAATGGCATCGGCGATGGCGTAGCAAGTGCCGACGTTTTGCATGATCACGCCCACATCAATGGGCAGACCTTTGCGCGGTACTTCACGATCCAGCAGATTCTGGATCAATTGCTTCTCACCACCAGCCGGATAACGGGTAGGGATTGGACAAACTAGATAACGACTCTGATCTTTACACGCCACCCGCATAGCGTCGATTGCCTCGGGTTTGTTTTCTTCAATGGCAATCAGCACTGCACCCGGATTGAGCAGGTGAACCAGAATGTCGATACCCTGACGGATCTGCCAGGCGTGTTCACGCATGAGGCGATCATCGGCAGTAATATAAGGCTCACACTCCACACCATTGATGATCAAAAATTCCACGTCTTTCTTGCTGGAGATTTTCAGATGGGTCGGGAAGCCTGCACCGCCCATGCCGCTAATCCCGGCATTACAGATGGCTTCAATGATTTTCATCTTTGGTAATTGCGCATAATTGGGGATGGGCGACAGGGTCGTCCATTGTCCCAGACCATCGGGTGTGATTTCGATGGTTTGCTCAGGTAAACCAGACGGATGCGCCGCGGCATGCAGACCAATGCGGGTAACCGTGCCTGACGTTGGGGCATGCACGGGCACGGCGAACGGGTTGGGGCTGGCCGTAAGCACCTGGCCTTTAAGCACTTTATCCCCTTCTTTAACCTGCACTTTGCCTTCAACCCCAATATGTTGTTTCAGGCTGACAAATAACTTGTCAGGCAGGGGCAGGGCAGCGATTGCGGTCTGATTAGATAAGGCTTTACGCTCCGGCGGCTTGACGCCACCGGGAAAGCTAAACAGACGACCCGCTTTTAGGCGGTTAAACAGACTTTCCATCGACACGCTTAATCTACCTGCTTAATGGCGATAGGGTTAAGATCCCAACGCCAGTTAGTGATGCCGGTTTTGATCGGAACCATATCAATACAATCCACCGGGCAAGGCTCCACGCACAGGTCACAGCCGGTACATTCGCTGGTGATCACCGTGTGCATCTGGCGGGTCGCGCCGACAATGGCATCGACCGGGCAGGCCTGAATACACTTAGTGCAGCCGATACATTCATCTTCGCGGATAAAGGCGACTTTTTTAACTTCCGGCTCAGTGCTGCCACCATGTAAAGGTTTGGCTTCAACGCCCATCAGGTCCGCGAGGTTTTTGATGGTGGCTTCGCCGCCAGGAGGACATTTATTGATCTCGTCGCCGTTCGCGATCGCCTCAGCATAAGGACGGCAGCCGGGATAACCACACTGTCCGCATTGGGTCTGCGGGAGCAGGGCATCAATTTGTTCGACCAGCGGGTCGCCCTCCACTTTAAAGCGCAGTGCGGCGTAGCCAAGCAACAGCCCAAAGCCCAGCGCCAGCAGGGCAAGAATAATAAGTGCTGTGATCATCCGATTTTCACCAGCCCGCTGAAACCCATAAACGCCAAAGACATCAATCCGGCGGTGATCATGGCAATGGATGCACCTTTAAAATGTTTTGGCACATCTGCAGCGGCTAAGCGTTCACGCATGGCCGCAAATAAAATCAGTACCAGTGAGAAGCCAAGCGCGGCACCAAAGCCATACACAATGGAGTCCACCAGACCATGATTCTCGTTAATGTTAAGCAGGGCGACACCCAGTACCGCACAGTTTGTGGTAATCAAAGGTAAGAAGATGCCCAACAGGCGATAAAGAGTTGGACTGGTTTTATGTACCACCATCTCTGTGAATTGCACGACCACCGCGATGACCAGAATAAAGGTCAGGGTGCGAAGATAGCCGATCCCCAGAGGTAATAAGATGTAGTGTTCCACCAAATAGCTGGATAGCGAGGCTAGGGTGAGTACGAATGTCGTTGCTAACGACATACCGATGGCGGTCTCCAGTTTGCCCGACACACCCATAAACGGGCACAGGCCGAGAAACTTGACCAGCACAAAGTTATTGACCAATACGGTCGCAATCAGCAGTAACAGGTAGTCTGTCATTAATCAGAAACGTGGAACGCGTAGCAAAAAAACAGAGGGTATTATCCGAATTTCTTGACGAATTAACAACTTGATATTGCTCAGAATATCCCGAATCACAAGGGTATTTACGGTAAACTAATCAGGAATTTAGAAAGAGAGATAGTATAAGTGGAAGGTGCGTTGGCTCCCCCTCCCCGACTCGAACGGGGGACCTGCGGATTAACAGTCCGTCGCTCTAACCAACTGAGCTAAGGGGGAATCGAAAACGCGTTGTTGAGTTGGCTCCCCCTCCCCGACTCGAACGGGGGACCTGCGGATTAACAGTCCGTCGCTCTAACCAACTGAGCTAAGGGGGAATCGAAAACGCGTTGTTGCGTTGGCTCCCCCTCCCCGACTCGAACGGGGGACCTGCGGATTAACAGTCCGTCGCTCTAACCAACTGAGCTAAGGGGGAATCGAAAACGCGTTGTTGAGTTGGCTCCCCCTCCCCGACTCGAACGGGGGACCTGCGGATTAACAGTCCGTCGCTCTAACCAACTGAGCTAAGGGGGAATCGAAAACGCGTTGTTGCGTTGGCTCCCCCTCCCCGACTCGAACGGGGGACCTGCGGATTAACAGTCCGTCGCTCTAACCAACTGAGCTAAGGGGGAATCGAAAACGCGTTGTTGAGTTGGCTCCCCCTCCCCGACTCGAACGGGGGACCTGCGGATTAACAGTCCGTCGCTCTAACCAACTGAGCTAAGGGGGACCAGATTCAACGGGGGCGAATGATATGCATCGAACCTCACCCTGTCAATAAGGGAAATACAGATTTTCACGGGATTTGATTTGTTTGCCTGAAAGATGAGCAGGTTGGGCGTTTGCTAACCAAATTTGGGCGTTTTCGACAGGTTTATGATCGGCTGGAGGCAAATTAGCGTAATTAAATGTAAGCGCTTGCATCTAGCGCGGATTATTTCTTTTCAATGTTATAAAAAATTATAAAGGAATAAGAAAAAGGTATAAGTATAGGATCGCAATACTGGATCGATCATCAGCAGTTAAT
This sequence comes from Bowmanella sp. JS7-9, assembly GCF_004329715.1. Classification (GTDB taxonomy): domain Bacteria; phylum Pseudomonadota; class Gammaproteobacteria; order Enterobacterales; family Alteromonadaceae; genus Pseudobowmanella; species Pseudobowmanella zhangzhouensis. The sequence continues at coordinate 82,285 of NZ_JXSY01000026.1, read as the reverse complement.
AAGATCCAGCCTGATTATGTCGGTTCAAACGTGAGTGATGACTTACAAAAATTCGATCACGATCATAGTGGACGCCCCGCGCGTCGTGCGTTGCTCCAAGTTATCCACGAAACCTGTGGATAAGTGTGTGTATGAGTGCTGGGCATAAGCTGCTCTGGATTAGCGGCTTATTCACAGTTTCACTTCAATTGACCCCTGTTCACTTATTAAAATTGTTATAATTCAACAATTTATGCATAGTTAATGAAATGTAAATAATGATGTGGGTTTGTTTGTAATTTAACCGTAATGCTTGTGTGTTGTTTATTTGTGCAGTGCTAAATAGTCCTAAAAAAGGCTTGTTTCCGGTTGGGATTTATGGCTGAGCGACATGAGTTGCCGGTCGAATGCGCGATATCGGTGAGAATTAGCCCGCTTTTGATCAATTAAGGTGCAATTGTTTGTTAATCAGGTTGTTACCATGACACGCCTTATTGGTTTGCGCTAACATGGCAGGACTATTTCATTAGATCGCAGAGATCCCTTGAGTCACTCATCATCTGTCAAACCTTCCCCGGTTAATTTACTCGAAGATCCCATTGGCCCAACCCTTAAACGTATGACGGTGCCGATGATTTACGGCATGATCCTGTTAATGACGTTTGGGTTGGTAGATACCTTCTTTGTTAGTTTGCTGGGCACCGATGAATTGGCTGCCATCAGTTTTACCTTTCCAGTCACCTTTACCGTGATCAGCCTGAACATTGGGCTTGGGATCGGCACCTCAGCGGTGATTGGCCGCTATCTTGGCCGTGGTGAGCAGCATTTAGCGCACGAATTTGGCACCGGGGCATTAATGCTGGCATTTTTGCTGGTGGGGGGATTGTGTTTAATCGGTTGGCTGACCATCGATCCCATCTTCCTGGCGCTGGGCGCCACCGCGCAGGAAATGCCACATATTCGCGATTACATGGGCACCTGGTATCTGGCCGGGATAATGCTGGCAATGCCCATGGTCGGCAACAGCGTGTTGCGCGGTGCCGGCGATACCAAAACACCCAGTAAGATCATGGCGGCCGGGGGGCTGATCAATGCGCTGCTGGATCCCCTGCTGATCTTTGGTTGGGGGCCGGTACCGGCGATGGGAATACAAGGGGCGGCACTGGCCACCCTGATAGCCTGGATTGTCGGTGTGATTACCATCATTTATTTGCTCGCTTTTCGGCGCAAACTGATCCTAGCGCGCTTGTTGACCTGGCCGGAATTTCGCGCCAGTAGTCGCGCGATTTTACATATTGGCTTACCAGCAGCGGGTGCCAATATGCTCACGCCACTGGCGGGCGGGGTGCTAACGGCCATTGTGGCTGGATTTGGCACGGAGGCAGTTGCGGCCTGGGGAGTGGGTAATCGCTTGGAATCTTTGGCGAGTATTATCGTGCTGGCACTTTCCATGAGCCTGCCGCCATTTATCAGTCAGAATTTTGGCGCCGGTAAGCTGCATCGGGTGGCTGAAGCCTACCGCCTGGCGATCCGCTTTGTGTTGGTGTGGCAATTTGTCATGTTTGCCGTGTTGTGGATTGCGTCAGGCTTACTGGCTGGCCTGTTTGCCAAGGAAGCACAGGTTGCTGAGTTGATCGGTTTATTTTTGTCGGTCGTACCGCTTGGCTATGGTTTGCAGGGCGTGATTATTTTGTCTAATTCCTCGTTTAATGCGATGCATAAGCCCATGTCCGCACTGGGGCTTAGCACCGCACGTTTATTTATCTTTTTTGTGCCGCTTTCATATTTCGGCAGTTTGTTATTTGGATTACACGGTATGTTCTGGGCGGGTATTGTGGCGAATTTGCTCACCGCAGGCCTGGCATATAGTTGGTTTAACCGGGTTATTAAGGCGGAATTAAACGCAGGAGTGACGGCATGAGTCGCGGTTTTACTCTGGCTTCTAATTATTCACCGGCTGGTGATCAACCCAAAGCCATCGAGGCATTGCTGGATGGGCTGGACGCCGGCTTAGCCCATCAAACCCTGCTGGGTGTGACCGGCTCAGGTAAAACCTTTACCATGGCCAATGTCATTGCGCGGACGCAAAGACCCACGTTAATTCTTGCGCATAACAAGACCCTGGCGGCGCAGTTATATGGGGAGATGAAAGAGTTTTTCCCGGATAACGCGGTAGAGTACTTCGTGAGTTATTACGACTACTACCAGCCAGAAGCGTATGTGCCGTCGACCGACACCTTTATCGAAAAAGATGCATCGATTAACGATCATATCGAGCAGATGCGTTTATCGGCGACTAAGGCCCTGATGGAGCGCCGCGACGTCATCATTGTGTCCAGTGTATCGGCGATATATGGCCTGGGCGATCCTGAGTCCTATATGAAAATGCTGCTGCATTTGCGTCAGGGCGATCTGATGGATCAACGGGACATACTACGCCGCCTGGCGGAATTGCAGTACACCCGAAATGACGTGGCCTTTGAGCGTGGCACGTTTCGGGTACGGGGCGATGTGATTGATATCTTCCCGGCCGACTCCGATCGCCTCGGGGTCAGAGTGGAGTTGTTTGATGCTGAGATTGAAAAAATCAGTTTGTTTGACCCTCTCACCGGCAGCATAGATAAAGTGGTGGCGCGTACCACCATTTTCCCGAAAACCCATTACGTCACGCCCCGAGAGAAAATCCTCGAAGCGATCGATCAGATTAAAGTGGAACTGGTGGATCGCCGCGCTCAGCTGAAAGACTTGAACAAGCTGATTGAAGAACAGCGTATTTCCCAGCGCACCCAGTTTGATATCGAAATGATGCTGGAATTGGGCTACTGCTCGGGCATTGAAAACTATTCGCGCTATTTGTCCGGTCGTGCGCCGGGAGAGCCGCCGCCAACCCTGATCGATTATTTTCCGGCCGATGGTTTGCTGTTTATCGATGAATCGCACGTGACCGTGCCGCAAATTGGCGCCATGTATAAAGGGGATCGTTCGCGTAAAGAAACCTTGGTGGAGTATGGCTTTCGCTTACCATCGGCGCTGGATAACCGGCCGCTGAAATTTGACGAATTTGAACGGCTCGCACCGCAAACCATTTATGTATCCGCGACGCCCGGTAAATATGAGCTGGAGCAGAGTAATGATGAAGTGGTTGAGCAGGTGGTGCGCCCCACCGGCTTGCTCGATCCGGTGCTTGAAGTGCGTCCGGTCGCGACCCAGGTTGATGATCTGTTATCTGAAATTCGTCTGCGGGTGGCCGACGATGAGCGGGTACTGGTGACCACGCTGACCAAAAAAATGGCGGAAGATTTATCGGATTACCTGCACGAACACGATGTCAAAGTGCGCTATTTGCACTCGGATATTGATACGGTTGAACGTATCGAAATTATTCGCGACCTGCGGATCGGTAAATTTGATGTGTTAGTGGGGATCAACCTGCTGCGTGAAGGCTTAGATATGCCAGAGGTATCGCTGGTGGCGATTCTGGATGCCGATAAAGAGGGCTTTTTGCGCTCCGATCGTTCACTGATCCAGACCATCGGCCGTGCGGCGCGCCACGTAAAAGGTAAAGCGATTTTATATGCGGATAAGATTACCGGCTCGATGCAACGGGCAATGGCGGAGACCGAACGGCGCCGTGAAGCGCAAATCGCGTTTAATCAGCAACATGGTATTACTCCCACCGCGTTGAATAAAAAAATCACCGACATCATGGACGTGGGAGAAGGCGAGGGCTCCGGTGGCATTAAGCTGCGCAAAGTGGCAGACAAAAAAGGCACATATCAGGCGAAGAGTGAGAAAGAGCTGTTGGCGGATATTGGTAAGCTGGAAAAGCAAATGTTTGCTTTTGCGCGCGATTTGGAATTCGAGAAAGCCGCGGCGCTGCGCGACGATATCGAGAATCTGCGCCAACAACTGCGCACAACTGCCTGATAATTCTTCAATAAATTTATTTGCGCTAATAGTACGCTGTCTATACTCAGTCTGACGTCATCAGAGGAGTAAGCTGTGAAAGGACTGGTATTTACTGAATTCATGTCGCTGGTCGAGTCGACCTGGGGTGAAGATATGGTGGACGATCTCATCGATGAGGTGAATCCACCGTCCGGGGGTGCATACACCACAGTCGCGACCTATACCTATGAAGAATTGGTTAGTCTGGTCAGTGCGCTGTCGGAAAAAACCGGGATCCCTGTGCCGCAATTAGTACACACTTTTGGTCGTTACCTGGGGCCAAGGTTTGCCAGCAAATTTCCGTTGTTTTTTACCACCTCGCCGGATCTGTTCGATCTACTCAAAAAAATTGATAACCATATTCATGTAGAGGTTCGCAAACTATACCCGGATGCGGAATTACCGCATTTTAGTTTTGAGCAGTCACAGCCAGATCTGCTGACGATGCATTATCGCTCCAGCCGACATTTGGGCGATTTGGCTCATGGCCTCATTGAAGCCTGCGCCGAATATTACCAAACCCCCATCCACATCGAACGTCAGCAACATGCCTGTGATGACGGTGCCCATGAAACGTTTCAGGTGCGCCGTCTCTGATTTATGACTGAAGACGACGATAAAATCCGCCGTTTGGAACGGCGTTTAGCAAGGGAAAAACAGGCCAGACAACTGGCAGAAAATCTGCTGGAAGAAAAAAGTCTGGCGCTTTTTACCAGTAATCAGCAGTTACTTAATCTCAGCCAGAATTTACAGCAGGAAGTGGCGCGGCAAACCCTGGAACTTGTGCAGGCCAGAGATGCGGCGCTGGCCAGCGCCAAAGCCAAGAGCGAATTTCTCGCCAATATGAGCCACGAAATCCGTACTCCGCTTAATGGGGTGCTGGGCATGTTGCACGCCCTGCAAAGTTGCGAAAATCCGGTGCAACGCAGCTCGCTGATCAATTCAGCGCTGGGGTCGAGCAAGTTATTGTTAGCCGTTATCAACGATATTCTGGATTTTTCAAAAATCGAGTCAGTCGGCATTGAACTGGAAGAGCAGGAGTTTGATCTGCGCCAGACGCTGGAATCAGTGGCGCACAGCTTCGCGCCAATGGCCAGAAGCAAAGGCATTGATGTGATTACCGAACTGGATATGCGCTTACCCTTTGCCTGCAAAGGAGATGGCTTTCGCCTGCAACAGGTAGTGAATAATCTGATATCCAATGCGGTTAAGTTTACCCAGCAGGGCCACATTATTTTGCGCGCGCAGGTGTTGGATAACGGCAAGATACGGATTGCGGTGGAAGATACCGGTTGCGGCATTGCCAGTGAAAACGTAGAGAAAATATTTCAGGCTTTCAATCAGGCGGATACCTCGGTCACCCGGCAATTTGGTGGCACCGGACTTGGCCTGGCGATTTGCGCCAAAATTCTGCAGGCGATGCACTGTCAGTTAAATCTGACCAGTGAGTTAAATCATGGCAGCTGTTTCTATTTTGATGTGCAACTGCGTGCTTTGGCGGATGGCAATATGCTCAGTTGGGTAGGAGCCCGGCTGCATGCCACAGGTATTATTGTGGTCAGTGCCAACAGCCGCTACATCGAAAAGTTTGAGCATATTTTTCGGCCTCTGGATCCGGCTTTTTTACGCGGCGTGACCTCCCTGCAGGATGTGGGCGAGGCCTTTATGCATGACGCCCCAAAAATTTGTCTCATTTATGATGTGGGTCAGCAGGGTAATGCCGACTTGCAGTTATTGCGCCGCTTACGTCAGCAACACCCTCATTTGCGCATCTTATGCCTGGAGAGCTATGACAACCATTACCTGGTAAGTGATGAGGTCGATGGCTACCTGTTAAAACCAGTCAGGGTACGTGAATTATTGCAGAGTATTCTGGATGAAGTGGTGTCTGAGCGGTTACAGATGTCACAGGGGGCCAAGCTCACTGTGCTACCGTGGCGGCATGTGCGAGTGCTGGTGGTCGATGATAATGATATTAACTTACAGGTGGCTAACTCGTTATTGTCCGAGTTGGGCTGTCATGTCACTTGTGCACAGGGAGGGAAGATAGCCCTGGAGCTGTTGGCTGAACGGGATTTTGACCTGGTGTTTATGGATATTCAAATGCCCGGTATGGATGGCATGACCACCACCCAAAAGATTCGGCAAATGGGCGGTAAATTTGCCGCGCTGCCGGTGATTGCGATGACAGCCCATGCCCTGGAAGAAGAGCGACAAAAGCATCTGAATGCCGGCATGGATGATCATGTTTCCAAACCCATCGAACCCACTGTCCTGTATCGGGTGCTTGAGCAATTTGTGCCGGCATCGAAACGGCTCGCGACTAAACCGGGGCCTTCCAATTCTCCCGCAGGGGCCAGCAGTGCAAAAGCAGATGACGAACCCTGGCATTCGTTATCCTTATCCGATGCGGCAACCCATTTACGTCAGCACCCGGCGTTACTGAACCGTTTACTGGTGCAGTTTCATCAGCAGTTTGCCGACGCTGCTGCACAGCTTGGCGAGGCCTTACAGCACGGCGATAACAAACGTGCCATTCATATTAGCCACAGTGTTAAAGGCGCAGGAGCGAATCTGGGCCTACAGACAATTTCGTCGTTGGCGGCACAGATTGAACAGACCCTGAAGCAGGGGAAGTCAGTGGAAGTATCCACGTTAACCGCGTTACAGCAGGCGTTTGAACCTTTGACGGTGTGGGTGAGTCAGCATCAAGCTGACGCAAGCACGCAGCCAGATATTGACCCATCTGAGCCACAAGGTGTCGAGCCGGAGCGAATGGCCGCGCAACTTGTGCAAATTCATCAGTTATTGCTAACCAATATGGGCAGTGCGATGCAGCACTGGCAAACCTTGTGGAAGCACTGTTCCGCGCCCCAACGGGCCGCATTGGCAGAGGTGGCCGATTGTCTGGAAAACTTCGAGGTGGAGCAGGCTCGACAACTATTGGCTCAACTGAATAACCAGTTAATTGCGGCCAGTGAGGATAGTTAAATCCTTATCGGATTTACGTGCATCGCGGAATTTTACCCACACGTCGCCGGTGGCAATATCAAAGATGATCCGCCGATATCCGAACTCGCCCACATGGGCTACCTGCAGATCACATCCCAATTGCATGACCAACTGAAATGCGGCTTCGACGTTGCGGTCGCCAATGGTTTGCGTCTCGCTATCAGTAATATAATTGCCCGGTTCTTTATTGAGCATATTACCGCCACCAAAAATTTTCGCCTCAAAGTCAGCGGGCGATAATTTGCGTTTGCTGATAGCGCGCTGGAATAGCTTTAAACAATCGTTCCCATAGCGTCCATCAAGGCCAGAGAGACGCTCTGACAAGCGTTCGGGCAGGGCAAAGTGACACATGCCACCTACCAATAATTGCGGGTGCCAAACGGTGACCGATACGCAGGAACCGAGCAGGGTATGGATATGAGTCTGTCGCCCGGCAAAATGAAAATCACCGACATTCAGAAACACTTTACTGCGGGCATGGTGCATCGGCAGTTAGATAAGTTTGTTAATGGCGCCTTGCAGAACCGGCGGGCGCAGGGGCTTATTCAGCCAGGCTTTGACGCCATACTCGCGTGCCTGTGCCTGTAAGTCTGGATTAGTTTCGGTGGTGAGCATTAACACTGGCGTGTACTGATAGTCTTCCCGTTGGCGCAGTTGCTGTAACAGGGTGATACCGTCCATTATCGGCATATTCACGTCACTGATAATTAAATGGAATTTATGCCCATCCAGCAGTTCTAACGCCTCCTGACCATTACTGGCTTCGGTGATTGCCAAACCGGTGCTGGCCAGAGTCATTTTGACCATTTGCCGCACAGAGGATGAATCATCCACAATCAGGATGTGTTTACCCTGATGCATCATTGGCCTCCCTTTGGGCGAATCGCCCGTTGCAGGTGATTAACAATATGTGAAAACTGTTCATCCATTTGTAACCCCTCCTCATAGGCCTGGAATATTTCGTCAGAGTGTCGTTCAATGGTGTCGAGCAGCGTTTGCTCCTGTTGTTCGGTCATGTGTTCATTGACCACAATCTTGTGAATATCCTGAGTAAGCGCATCCATGATCTCAATACTGCGCTGTTTGTTTTTGTTTTGCTGGTAATGCATGGTGGTCATAGAGTCCTGAATGTCCTGTAAAATGCTCAGAATCTCGGTATGTACCAGTAATGTCTCGAAGCGGCTCACCGCACCATCCAGCAGCAGTGCTAAGTGGTCACGGATGCGTCCGCAACGATCTTCATCATCCACCGGCATGTTTTTAATCAGCAGCGATACGGCATCATGATTCATAATCAGGCGTCGCCCTACCTGATTGATTCGTCCGCTGTCTCGCAATTTTTTCAAAAGTTCTACTTCCAGCGGCGGGGGCGATTCATCACCCATGTAGTGGTAGGTTTCCCAGGGCGTACGGATTTGCACACTGGCGTTAAGTTGCATGGAGGCAATGGCATCGTGCATCAAGCGGCACAGATCTTGAATTGACGGGCAGGCAAAACTTTCCCGCAAGAAGTGAATAATCACCCCCTGGTCGCCCAGATCGTGAATGGCCGTCATGGCGGTACGTAAATAGTCTTTGGCCTGTTGGCTTTGCGCCACGCGGTGTTTGTTGCGCTCAACCGCGAGGCGTACTTTTTGTTGTACTTCTTCGATGATCACCGGCTTGCACAGGTAATCGCTGCCACCCGACTCATAGCCGCGCAACATTTCGTCGGCACCCTGATTGGCGCTGATAAAAATCACGTCCACGTCGGCAGTATCTTGTTGTTGTTTGATCTGTTGGCAGGTTTCATAACCAGACATCCCTGGCATCATCACATCCAGTAAGATGACCTGCGGTGGCGCAGGCATTTGTGCCAGCAAATTCATCGCCTGCTCACCACTTTTGGCAACCGTGACCTGATACTCATCCTGCAGACAATTGAGGATAATCTGAATATCAATTGTGGAATCGTCGACAATTAAAATACGTGGACGTGAGTCATCCATGCATGCCTCTGGGCGGTTTAATACACCCCATTAGGTCTAGCAGACCAGACAGGTACTGCAAGTGATTGTTTAGCAGACAGAATCATTTTTTAGCGTGGAAATTCGTGGTCTTGTCAGCGATGAAAAATATTTGTTGCGCAGGGGTAGGGGCTCTATATAGTATAGAAAAGCATACCTTAAACATACAGGCTCAACATGCTAAACCGCTTACAAGAATCAGATATAAAATTATTGCGGGTCTTTTTTGCGGTCGCCTCCTGTAATGGCTTTACTGCGGCGGAACCGGTGTTACGCATGCAGCGGCCGAATATCAGTGCGGCGATCAAAAAATTGGAAGAGCGTCTGGAACTGGTGCTGTGCCATCGTGGCCGGGGCGGGTTTCAGATGACTAAGGAAGGTGAGGTAGTCTTTCAGGAGACCAAACGGATTTTTAATGCGTTTGATAACTTTGTCTTTAACCTGAAAAGCTTACATGACGATTATTCCGGCCATATCACCATTGTGCTGATGTCGGGATTGCCGATGAATGTCGTCAAAGCGGTCAGTCGCTCGGTTAAATCGGCGATGGATAAGTTCGAAGATATTCACTTCAATGTGCAGACCCGTCTGTATAACGAGGTGGAACACGCGGCATTGAGTGGCGAATGTCACCTGGTGGTGTCGTGCTATGACATGGTCAAACCTGAGTCGATAATATTTCATGAACTGCCATGCAGTATTGAAGGGCAGCTTTATTGCGCGAAAAGTCATGCGCTGGCGAAATGTATCGAGGCCATCCCGGATAATGTGAATTTAAAAGAGCACCCGGCCATAGGCATCACTGGTATGTCGCCTGCCAATTACATCGGTGATGAGCGTCGTTTGAATATTCAAACCTTCTCCGACTCTTACGAGTCATGTTTACCGGCGATTTTAACGGGTGAATATGTTGGCTTGTTACCGGATGCGTTTGTGGAAACCCACCCGTTTGGAGATGATCTGGTGCCTATCGGTGGCAGTGAATTTACCTTTAAACACACTATGTATGTGATGAATGGTAAAAACACCCGCATGAACCCGGTGCTGAAACACTTTATTCGGGAGCTGGAGTACTTTGTGACTCAATAGCCGGCTTCTTTAAGTGCGGCGGCACAAATGCGTTCAAGGGGCAGTTGCTGGACAACGGCCCCTTTTTTATAGGCTTCTTTCGGCATGCCGTATACCACACTACTGGTCTCATCCTGACCGATGGTATGCGCACCAGCCTCACGCATCTCCAGTAATCCGGCAGCGCCATCATCACCCATGCCGGTCAGAATGATCCCAACGGCATTGCTACCCACATAATTGGCGGCAGAACGCATCAATACATCGACCGAGGGCTTGTGTCTCGACACGGGCGGACCGTCCTGCAACTGCACCATATAGCGGGCACCGCTGCGGCGGATCATCATATGCATATTGCCCGGCGCAATTACCGCGTGGCCGCGTAGCAACGACATATTGTCAGTGGCTTCACGCACATTGATTTGGCAGAGACTATCCAGCCGTGCTGCAAAGGATTTAGTAAATCCCTCCGGCATATGTTGTACGATGGCTATGGCCGGACAATCAGATGGCATCCCCATCAGTACTGTTTTTATCGCTTCGGTACCACCGGTGGAGGCGCCGATAATGATCAGTTTTTCGGTGGTTTCGTGCATGGCGCGGCGGCCACCGGACGGTAAAATCACATCGGCATTGTGCTTTTCTCTGGCCTGCACTCGCTTAATCAACGGTTTTAAGCGGCTTTGCGCGGCGGCGCGCACCACATCAAAAAAGTATTGCTGATGTTGTTCTACAAACTGGCGCAGACCGATTTTGGGCTTTTGGATTATATCCACCGCACCCAGCTCCAGTGCCTGAATATGCGTGGTGCTGTTATCTCCCACCAGAGTAGAGCAGATGATCACAGGTATTGGATGCTGGTTCATGAGTTTGCGCAGAAACGTCAGCCCATCCATTTTGGGCATTTCCACGTCCAATAAGATTACATCCGGCACAACTCGTTTTAGCTTATCTGCCGCGATAAAAGGGTCGGGGGCGGAGGCCACCACCTCGATATCCGGCGCGCGGTTGAATAGCTCTTCCAGCGCATTGCGCACTAATGCGGAATCATCCACCAGCATGACTTTAATCATGGGCGCCTCCCTGGTTTAAGTGGTACACCGTAGGGGCTATCTGATGCAGACCATAGCGGTGGGCTTCGAGGCTTTCGGAGTGGCCGATAAAAAATAAGCCACCTGGTTTTAAACGACTGACAAAGCGCCGGATCAGCTGGTCCCGTTGCGCGCTGTTGAAGTAAATCATCACGTTACGGCAAAAAATCACATGGAACGGTCCCATACTGGCAAAATTACCGGTGATCAGATTAAACAAGCCAAAGCGCACGTGCTGGCGGATTTTTGGGCTAATGCGGATCTCGTCGCGAGTGGGGTCTTTGGCACGTAGCAGGTACTTTTTTCGCATAGCCAGCGGAACCGGTTCAACGTCATCATGCAGATAAATGGCCTGTTGGGCGATGTGCAGCACTGAGGTGGAAATATCGGTGGCCAGAATCGAATAATGTGGCATCCCGTGATCCTGCAACAACATCGCCAGCGTGTAGGGCTCTTCGCCACTGGAGCAACCTGCACTCCACAGCTTCAACTCGCCACGTACCTCTGGCAAGTGCGATAGCAACAAGGGGTAATGATTGGCCTCGCGGAAAAACTCGGTTTTATTGGTGGTCAGCGCATCAATCAGCAGCAGTTGCTCGTCATTGCGTGCATCCAGCGCATAATCGATATAATCATGCAGGGTCTCTATGCCCAGTTCGCGCTGGCGTTTACGCAGTCGCGTTTCAATTAACGTGCGTTTCTGGCGGGGTAACTGAATACCTGCTTGTTGATTGATATATTCCGCGACCTTTTGATGGTAGCGATCAGAAATTCCATCACTGGCTTTCGCTTGCGACTTCATGCTGTTGACTCGCTACGCTTCCGGATTCAAACGCTTGTTGCAGCTCTTCATGGGAAAAAATTTTGCTCATAGTTAGCAATACGATCAACTGCTCGTCGTGATCGGCAATTCCATAAATAAAACGATTATCTATGCTGGTACCAATATTGGGCGGTGGTTTTATCGCACCGACGTCAAGCTCCAGTACCTCACACACGCGGTCAGCAAGCACCCCGATGGAAGTGCGTTCATTATCCAGCATCAGTTCAATAATGATGATGCAGGTGTCTACGCTGATGGCCTGACAGCCAATATTAAAATAGCGACGCAGGTCAATCACCGGAATGACCTGGCCACGCAGGTTAGTCACCCCCAACATAAACTCCGGGGTGCGGGGGACTTTGGTGACCTCCCGGTATTCAATCACTTCCTGAATAATACCGATCTCGGTGCCAAAAAATTCATCATCCAGCACGAAAGACAGAATCTGCAGTTTTTCCAGTTTCGCATCATTCATAAACAGACCCACCGTGCTTAATAGTTGGTGAAGTCATCGTCGCTCATATCCAGCTCGATGCCTTTGCTTTTGCTGGGTTTAGCCATTTTTACCGGCATCGGCATGCTTTTCATTTTACTTTTGGGTTTGACCGGCGCACTGGAGCGACGTCCCTTGGTGTCTATCGTGAAAAAGCCCAATGCTTCATTCATTTGTTCTGCCTGTGCCGACAATTCCTCGGAGGTAGATGCCATTTCCTCGGCGGCTGCGGCAGATTGCTGCACCACCTGATCCAGCTGTTGAATGGCTTTATTGATTTCCGCCGCGCCCTTGTCCTGCTCAATGGCCGACGCACTGATTTCATTCACCAGTTCGGCGGTACGTTTAATATTGGGGACGAGAGAGTTGAGCATCTGGCCGGCACGTTCGGAGACAGATAAGCTGTCGCGGGATAATTCAACAATCTCACCGGCAGCACGCTGGCTGCGCTCCGCCAGTTTACGTACCTCTGCGGCTACCACGGTAAAGCCCTTGCCATGTTCACCGGCGCGGGCGGCTTCAATCGCGGCATTGAGTGCTAACAGGTTAGTCTGGCGGGCAATTTCTTCGATAATACCGATACGTTCGGAGATGTTTTGCATTGCCTCCACCGACTGCGATACTGCCACGCCGCTCTCCTCGGCATCTTTAGCGGCTTGTTGAGCAATTTGTTCGGTTTGACGGGCATTATCTGCACTATGGGAGATATTCGATGACATCTGCTCCATGGACGAGGCAACTTCTTCCAGTGAGGCAGCCTGTTCGGTCGCGCCTTCGGCAATTTGCTGACCGGTGCTGGATAGCTGAATACTGCCGGACGAGACATTTTCAGATGATTGTACGATATCGGCGATAATATCCCGCAGTTTGTCATTCATACCGCGTAGTCGTGAATACACGTCCTCACTGGCATAGCCATCCTGGAAATTGTGATTGAGATTACCAGAGGCGATATCATTGATTACCCGCGCCAGATTGCGTACCCGGGCATACACCATCAGCGCGATGACGACCGCAATAATCAGCGATACCACCGTGCAGGTTACCAGCAAATTGCGGGTTGACTGGTAATTTTCTTCCGCCTGTTTGACCGACTCATCCATTTGAGTTTGGTTGTTGCGCATCAGGGAATTGATGGCCTCTTCAATTTTGGCCACGGTGGGCTCGGCGTCACTAAGAAGCAGATTGAATGCCTTGGTATTGCCCGCCTCTGCAGACAGTTCGGTGATATCTAACTGGCCATTGGCAAAGGCATTGAAGTAATTAATAAGGCGGGTAATGTCATCACTATTATTAATCTTTTGCAGGTTATCCAGCGCATTTTTTGCCGACGTGCGGGCGTTTTCCAGTTTGCGCTCAATATCTTTCATTTCCGCATCGGTGCGCGCCAGAATATGGTTTTTCTCCTGGCGAATCATATTGCCTACACCGAATGTCACCTCAGACAGATAAACCAATTGTTGTCTGGCATTGGACGACTGACTGGCCCCCAACCGTTTTATTTCATCAGACAACTCATCGGTAACCTGCTGGGCCAGACGCCGGCCTTCACCGCTGCTTAGCGCCATCGCTTTTTGGTTGGAGTTAAGCAGACTAAAGTCAGCAATCCGCACGGCAATATCGAAATAGCGCTGCACGTCGCTGTTAATTTGCTCCAATGAGGCTTTGTTTTCGGGGGAAATAATATTGAGCAGACGAGCATAGCGATCCTGATATTGCACTTTTTCCTGATCAATACTGCTCAACAGTTTGCGCATCTCTGCCTCATCTGTGGTGAGGATCAATTTGCGCACGAGACCGCTGGTGGTCAGGATATTAGAACGCACCTGCGCGGACAGGCGCACCCGCTCAGCCGAGCCATTTATGGTGTCGTCCAGTCGTTGATACAGGCTAGACGTGGCATTAATCGCCAGCCCGCTGGCCAACAGCAATAGCACAATTAAAAGCGCGAAACTGGCTGTGATTAATGTGGTGAGGTTAATGCGGTTTAACATTGACGTTTGCTCCTAAGGTCGATTGAGCTAACTGGTACTTACACTGCTCATAAAAATCTGCGACATCCAGAATCAGCGCCACATTGCCATTGCCTAAAATGGTGGCACCTAACAGCCCCCGAACCTGGCGATACATTTTGCCAAGATTCTTGATAACGGTTTGGTGTTGGCCGACAACTTCATCGACTGTGATGCCGAATCGTTCATCGGCAATGCGGGTGACGATGGTTTGTTCGATAGCGGGTCCCTCGCCAGTGATAGAGAAGGCTTCGCGTAATCGGGCTGCCGAGATGCGTTCACCCCGGTGTTTAATCAGGCGCGGTCCCTGGCGGTGATATTCCCGCGGACTTTCCACACATTCTTCCACCGCAGACAGGGGTAAAATAAAGTGCTCGTCGCCGACTTTGACCATCAGCCCATCGATGATGGCCAGGGTAAGCGGCAAATAGATATTAATTTGGGTGCCCTGACCGGCATGACTACTAATGTGAATGGTGCCTTGCAGGCTTTCGATAGAGGTTTTCACCACATCCATACCAACCCCACGCCCGGACACATCCGAGACTTTCTCGGCGGTGGAAAAGCCCGGTTCAAAAATCAGTTGGTGGATATGGTCATCATTGAGTTGGCTATGTTCGTTAATCAGGCCGCGTTCAATGGCTTTTTGGCGAATACGATCTGTGTTCAAGCCTCCGCCATCGTCTTTGATCACAATTTTAATCTGGCCATCTTCATGCACGGCGCCAAGGGTAATCGAGCCTTCCCGCGGTTTCCCTTTTTCGGCGCGCACCTCTGGCATTTCGATGCCGTGATCGAGGCTGTTGCGCAGCAGGTGCACCAGCGGATCGCCGATACGCTCAAGTACCATTTTGTCCATTTCGGTTTCGGCACCAAAGGTGTGTAAACGCACTTCTTTTTTCAGATCCACGCTGAGGTCGCGGATCAGGCGGCGGAAGCGACCAAACGTTGAGCCGATGGGTAACATTCGGATGTCAAACGTGTGATCGCGCACCCCCGCGGTCAGCATGGCCAACTCTTCAGCGATGGTTTTTAGTTTATCGTCATTGGTTTCTACCGCATGCTGACTGATGGCCGATTGGACTATGACCAGTTCACCGACCAGGTTCATCAAACTATCCAGTTTGCTGGCGGGGACTTTCAGAGTTTGCTGGGGAGCATCCTGAGATTGCGTTTGTTTTCGAATAAATTCCTGCTGTTGTAATGCCTGATTGATCTGGTGATCCGTTGCAATTCCTTTATCGCGCAATACCTCTCCGGTGCGGGGTTTGCTATCCAGCATCATTTCCATTTGTTCGGTGCTGACCACGCCATTTTCGACCAATAAATCCCCCAATCGGGCGTCTTCAAGGACGGATATTTTTTCAATCTGAATCTGCCAGTCACCCTCAACGAACATGAAGGCTTCGTCGATACTGCTGCGAGGAACATTACAGCTGAGCAACAGGGTAAAGTGCAGCATACAACTGAGCGGATTGAATGGCGTATCCGGAGCGTGCCAGCGATAGCTCACCAAGGACTCGCCGAGCCCCTGTAATTCGCGGATCACAGGTAAGACATCAAAGCCCTCGGTAAAGGTCGTAGTATGCGGGGTCATTTCGATTCGCCAATATCCCGCCAGGCTATCAGCTTCGCTAACTGTGGATTTGGCGGGGGCAGTGGCGGGGGCACTTTGTGTCACAGGTGCCAGTTGGTGTAAACGGGCCAGCAGGGCTTCGCTTTGCACCATTAATTCTGGCGGCGATTGTTGCTCGATAAGACTTTTTATATGGTCGCGGCATTCCAGAATGAGGCTGGACATGGCCGCGGTGAGGGCGAATTCACCATTGCGCACGCGGTCAAAAAAGGTTTCCAGATGATGAGTAAAATAAGACACATGGTCAAAGCCGACCATGCCCGCCGAGCCCTTGATCGTGTGCATGGCGCGAAAGGCTGTGTTGATCAATTCGGCATTGCCGGGCGAGTCTTCCAGCTCCAGTAACGCTTCTTCCAGCGCCTGCAGGTGCTCAAAGGACTCATCCACGAAGATTTGTACTAAGTCCATTGGCTTAGTCCTTTGCTGCCAGCAAATCTTGCATGCCAAGCAGCGGCGCGGCGCTTTGGATACATTCGCTGAGGTTAATCAGCGAGGCGAGCTGTTGCTGTTGGCAATAACAGAGTAATTGCAAGCCACTACCATCCACTTCTGTAACATTGCCACAGTCAAGGGTGAGGTCCTGTCCTTCGGCTTCCACAATGCTGGAATATAAGGCCTCGACATTGAAAATATTGAGTTCTTCCGGCGCACTGATAATCATAAGCGGATTAGATAAGTTTATTCACAATACTGATGAGCATTTCGGGTTTAAAAGGTTTGACCATCCAGGCTTTCGCCCCCAGCTCTTTGCCTTTTTGTTTGAGGTCTTCCCGTGATTCGGTGGTCAGCATTAACACCGGTGTAAATTGATAGGATGGATTGGCTTTAATTTTGCCCAGCAGCGTCATGCCATCCATATTGGGCATGTTCACATCGCTGATAATCAAATGCACCCGATTGCCATTAAGCTTGCTCAGCGCATCGACCCCATCATTGGCTTTGACTACGCTAAAGCCCGCGTCGGTCAGAGTCAGTGCGACCATTTCGCGCATCGACATGGAATCATCAACGATCATGATGGTTTTACTCATTAGTACCCCTCTGTACTGCTGTTGAATAACGATGGCCCGGTGAATAATTTGTTTAATGCGAATGGAGGGCAGTGCAGATGCCACTTACAGAAACCGGGCAGACAAAAAACTAGTCCGGGATTGGCAAATGCGCAAATTTAATAAGAGGTAAAAAACAGGGATGTAAATGAGAGTGGCCGGGCGGGGGTAACCGGCCAGATGTGGTTATTCGTAGGTAAGGGGATCCTGCTGGCCATTTTCCCGAAACGCTTCCAAACGCTCCTGACAGGCGCCGCATTTACCGCAGGCTTTTTCACGACCGTTGTAGCAAGTCCAGGTCTGGCTGTAGTCCAGCCCCATGGCCAGGCCATCGCGCAAAATCTCGGTTTTGTCGTTATGCAAATAAGGCACGTCGATACTGACGGCCTCATAGTTTGCGATGGCGCAGACATCATTCATCTTTTCCACAAACAGTGGGCGACAATCCGGATAAATCGCATGGTCGCCACCATGGGCGCCGTAGTAAACCTGTTCCGCGCCCAGTGAGACCGCATAGCCCACCGCCAGTGATAACAGAATCATATTGCGGTTCGGCACCACGGTTTGTTTCATATTGTCATCTTCATAGTGGCCTTCAGGCATATCCATCTCTGAGGTCAGCGCCGAGCCGGCCAGCAAGCTGTTAATACTGCTGATATCGACGACTTTATGATTGATACCCAGTGTTTGACAGACGCGCGCGGCGTAATCCAGTTCCTTTTTATGTTTCTGTCCGTAATTAAACGACAGGGCGTAGACCTTTGTACCACTGCAATGAACCTTGTTTAACAGGGTAAATGAGTCCATTCCACCGGAATAGATTACAACTGCCTTTTGTGCCATGGGCTTGCCTTCTTTATACTATGGGGATTAACCCGCTGAATTTTATTGAATTGTACCCTGAAACGAAACATGCAGACCTATAAGATTAACGAAGTATTTCAATCCATTCAGGGTGAAGGCGCCTTTACCGGCGTGCCCTCTGTGTTTATCCGCATTCAAGGCTGTCCGGTGGGATGCAGTTGGTGCGATACCAAACATACCTGGACTGTGGATCCTGAATTAAAAACCAGCAGTGCTGCCGTACTGGCAAAATCTGAGCCTGATGAGTGCTGGTTTGAAGCCACCGCACTGGATCTAATCAGCCTGATGGAGACTGAAGGCTATAAAGCCCGGCACATTATTATCACCGGTGGTGAGCCATGTATGTACGATCTCACCAGCCTGACCTCGGCGCTGCTGGATCAGGGCTTTAGTGTGCAAATCGAAACCAGTGGTACGTTTGAGGTGATAGCTGATCCGCGCACCTGGGTGACGGTGTCGCCCAAAGTGGGCATGCAAGGCGGCTATGCGGTATTGGATCAACCGTTAAACGTTGCCAGTGAAATCAAACATCCGGTTGCGATGCAAAAACATGTGGACGACCTCAAAGCGCTGCTTGCACGCCCTGCATGTAATAGCAACGCGCTGGTATATTTACAGCCGATCAGTCAGCAGACCCGTGCCACTGAGCTAGCCGTCGCACAATGCATTGACAATAACTGGCGTTTATCGCTACAAACACACAAGTTTATCGGGATTGAGTAACAGGACGTCGCATGACAATTGAGCAGTTTTTCAAGGCATACGCCAGGGAATTTGAGATGGGTAATACTCAGGCCTTAGTCGAGTATTATTCAGAGCCATCCATGGATATGTGTGGTGACGCCACCACCGTGTTGCAATCCCAACAGGACATCTCCGATTACTTGCAGCAGATTATTCAACAATGCACAGCTATGGGAATGGCCAAATTAAGTGCGAAAATGCAGACTCAAATGAGTCTGGCTGATGATATTACCTTTTGTGTGGTGCGCTGGACGCTGGAGTCTGCGGATGGTGCAACGCTGATGGTGACACCAACGTCCTACACGCTTAAATGCAAACAGGGCGAACCATGTAAAATTATTGCATCTGTCAGGGAGCAACTGGGTGTTCAGGCCTAATTTCACACGCTGGTTATGTCTTGCTTTATTGCTGCCAGGTCTGGCACACGGGGCGGTTTGGGAACTGACCTATCCGCAGCCAAGTGATGAAGAGAATCCACTCAATCAATATCCGATCCAGTTATTGCATCTGGCGTTGGCTGAGACAGGCGTAAAGTATCGTTTGTTACCGTCCCGTCGCCATCTGGAACAGGGTCAGGCGATTAAAAGCCTGGCAGCCGCGCGGGAAATTTCGGTGCTATGGAGCATGACCGATGCCAGCCGCGAGAGCCAGTTACGGCCGATCCGTATTCCGATTTATAAAGGATTGATTGGTCTGCGCCTGTTTTTGGTCGGCAAAGACAATGTCCAGCAAGTCGCGACGATTGACTCCCTCACCGGCCTGCGCACCCTGAAAATGGTGCAGGGCAAAGATTGGCCGGATACTAAGATATTGCAGTTCAATGGTTTCGATGTGGTGTCGTCTGCCATCTATGACAAATTATTTGGCATGCTCAATGATGGTCAGGCGCAATTGTTCCCGCGCTCGGTGGTAGAAATCTGGCTGGAACAAGACACCTTTGGCCAGCAATATCCTATTGAAATAGAGCAATCCATGGGGATTTACTATCCCACCGCGGTGTACTTTTTTGTGAATAAGAAAAATACGGTGCTGGCTAACTTATTGCAGACGGGGCTGGAAAAAGCCCTGGCGGACGGCACTTTTGATGAGCTGTTTGAGCGCCATTACCGCGGTTACCTGGATAATGCCAATCTGACTAAACGCAGTATCTTTGAATTGGAAAACCCGGTTTTACCGGCGGGCACCCCATTGAATAACAAGGCGTTATGGTATCCGGTTAATACAATAAAGTTACCGGCTCAATAATCTTTCGTCAGCCCCTGTAACACTTGCATGGCCTGTTCTGCCTGTGCACAGGGGATTAATATATGGTCATGGTAGTAACCGGCCAGCATGTTAGCGCTGACACCGTTTTGCGCCAATGCGCCGGATACGGCCGCGGTCAATCCTACCGCTTCCAAGCTGGAATGAATAGTCAGACACACGCAATGAAACGGTCCTTGCCAGCTAAGTTGTAATGCATCGGCTTTTTGTCTGGTTAACACCAGCGTTAAGCCTTCCCGCTCGTGGATATAGGCCAGACAATCCTCATCAGTTATCCCATCGGGTCGTTGCTTTACGCAACAATACACATATTCGGTGCTGTCCAACTCAGGGGTGAGATTGGCCAGTAATCGGGCCAGATTAGTTTCTCCGGACATGCTTGTCATCTCGTTGGGTCTGTCTGCTCGGCACCATAACAGTCCTGCCGCGTTAGTCAAACAAGCTTAGCTGATTATGTACTGCTGCAGTTGAGGATTGCATGCTGTTACGGCGTCTGGAGCCATGGCGTTGACCAATATGTTGCGCAGTGTGCTTAAAATGGCTGTCACGCAATCCCGCATAGGCTTTGCGCGCCGCCCGGCAGGCCTGCTCAAAATCCACACAGGGGGCGGGGTAGTCAATGTCTATCTCACAACCGGCATTTTTTTGCTGGTTTTTTGGCATCAGCCAGGGTTGATGCAGCCAACTATCCGGTACCTGTTTGAGTTCAGGCACCCAGCGGCGGATAAACTCTCCTCGCGGATCGAGTTTTTGTGCCTGGGTTAATGGGTTGTACATGCGTGGAATATTGATCCCCGTGGTACCCGCCTGCATTTGCACCTGTGGGAAATGAATGCCGGGTTCGTAATCGGTAAATTGCCGTGCCAGATGCAATGCAGGTTCGCGCCAGTGCAGCCACAACGGATAGCTGGCAATGGAGATCAACATGGCGCGCAAGCGAAAATTCAGCCAGCCGGTTTGATTGACACTGCGCATGGCCGCATCGACTAAAGGCCAGCCGGTGTGACCCTGTTGCCAGCGCACTAAAAACTCATTGCTCTGAGCTTTACCTAACGTGTCAAAGGCCGGATGCAGATTTCGTTCGGCCATGGTCACATCGTCCTCCAGCTTCTGAATAAAGTGGCAGTGCCACCAAAAACGCGAAATCACTGCGCTGAGCGCCTTGTGCCACATGCTATCGCGGGTTTCCTGCATGGCATCGGTAATAGTTTCAACGGTGCGTCTGACACTGATACAGCCATAAGCCAGATACGGGCTCAGGCGGGTACAACTGTGTTGGGCGCGCAGCGGGTAGCTGATGGCTGCATGATAATCCCGGCCACGTTGAGCGAGAAAATGTTGTAGCACCTGTTGGGCGACCGTTTCGCCGCCTTGCTGGCGTTGCAGGGTGGTTTTTTGTTCAAACCCCAGCTGGCGCGGTAATGCAGATACAGATAAGAAGCTGGTTGGCCACACACTGGTTAGTGTTTCTGGCTTGGCAAGACAGGGCTGTGACATAAAATCATGCCAGGCATCGGCCCAACTGTCGCGCTCCGGATTGGGACGGCGTACGCCAAATTGTGCGTATTCCCGCCAGGTGATCTGCCGTTGCCGACACCAGTGCTTGACCTGCTTATCGCGCTGATAAGTAAATTCAGTGCCATGCTCCTGATGACTGTGCAGTGAAAACTGCCCAAACTGCTGGTACAGCCTGTCCAGCGCTTGATCAATTTCGCCGAAACAGCAGGCGATCTGGACGCCATAATAACGCTGGGTTTGCTTATTCAGATTGGATAGTGCTTCGCGCACAAATTGCCAGTGACGCAGACTGGTATCTGGCTGTTGCCACAGGGAGGGCTCGGCAACATAGAGCAACACCACCGGTGCTCCGGCAGAGGCCGCAGCATGCAGTGCGGAGTGATCATCGAGACGTAAATCCCGTTTAAGCCAGACAACCTGCAGCATACTCAGGGGCAAACCACCACAGGAGGCGGATAACCCGCCAGTTGAGCAGTACCCTGCTGGTGGCGTTCAATCTCACCGAGGCTGACATCTTTCAGGGCAGGCAGCCAGTGGCGAATGTGCTGGCAGTGGGGGTCATACTGGCGCAATTGTTTGTTCAGACTAAATTCCCTTCCATGGCGCGGATCATGCCCCGCACCGGCGATATACGCCCAATTGCCATAATTGCTCGCCACATCAAAGTCTGTCAGGTGCTGCTCAAACCAGCGTGCACCGAGGCGCCAGTCCAGTTTGAGCTGGTGGATAAAATAGCTGGCCAGATTCTGGCGTAACCGGTTAGACACATACCCCGTGTAGCGCAACTCCAGCAGCCCCGCATCGACCATAGGAACGCCGGTCTTTGCCTGGCACCAGGCCTGCCAGCGGACAGGATCAAATTGCGCCGGCGGCAACCCCTGTTCACACAAGCCGCCATAATGAAAAAACTGCGCGCCATGCTTGCGCAACGACCAGTGAAAGAATTCGCGCCACAGCAGCTCAAAACGCAACCAATAGCTTTGTTCGTTGCTACCGTAGGCTGCTTCATAGGCAAGGATGTTGTGCCACAGGGTACGGGCAGACAGGCTGCCCCACGCCAGAAATGCACTCATATGGCTGGCGTAATCGCTGCCATGCAAGCGGTTACGGGTTTGTTTGTAGTGGCTGATGGCGCGGCGCTGAAATAAATAGGTATTGACCCAGTCAAGCGCCGCCTGTTCACCCTCGGCTTCGGTTCCGCTGGGCAAATTATATTCTTCTGTCTGCCAATCGAAACTGGCGGGGATGAGTTGGGTAACTGGCGGGGTAGGCGCCGGTATGGCCGGGCCATGCTTTGCCTCCACTTTACGGCGAAACGCTGAAAAGCTACCGGGAAAGGGCGTGAGCAACCTAGCGATATCAGCATAATTAAACAGCGGCTGAGCGCAGTAGGTGTCTATTGTGAGGTGGCGTTGTTGCAATTGTTGCAGCCACGCTTGTTCTTCCGGGGCCTGTGCTTCACTGGTTAGCAGTGTAAACGCCTGTTGGTTGGCCATGGAGGTGAACAATTCAACGGGATCGCCGCACAGCAGAGTGAGCGGTAGATTAAAATGCGCCAGTTCATTGCGCAGGCCGGCCAGTGTGCGATGCAGAAACGTCAGTTTGGCTGCACCGAGGCGATGCATGCCATGGGCATCGGTCTGCGACCAATGTGCAGGCAGAACAAACACGGCACACACCGGGCGTTTAAGGCGCTGCGCTAAGTGCCAGCCGGCATGATCGTGCAAACGCAGGTCATTACGCAGCCACAGCACAACCGGTGTGGATGGATTACTTTTGAAACCACTCATTTTACGCCGCCTTTACAGCGTTTGGAGCAATATTTCACCTCGTCCCAGCAGCGAGCCCATTTTTTGCGCCATGCAAAGGGTTGCCCACAAGTCGCGCAGAGTTTGCTGGGTAAGTGGGACTTGTGCATCCGCGAGCCTACAGGCATGCAATGTTCTCCAGCAGGTGTTCTCCGCGGCGCAGGATGGCGTCCTGCTTGGCTTCACTCATGCGGGCAAAACTTTTGTACACCATGGCCATTCGTGGGTTGTTTTCAAACGCCTGACGATGACGATATAAAAAGTGCCAGTACATGGCGTTAAACGGGCAGCTATCCTCCTGCTCGGCGGTTTTTACGTTGTAGTGACAGTGCTGACAGTAATCGGACATTTTGTGAATGTATTTTCCCGATGCCGCATAGGGTTTGCTGCCCAGATAGCCGCCATCGGCATGCATCACCATGCCTAAGGTGTTGGGCAATTCGACCCAGTCAAAGGCATCGGCATATACTGCCAGATACCAGTCACAGATTTGCTCAGGTTCGATACCGGCAAGCAATGCGAAATTACCAGTGACCATCAAACGCTGAATATGATGGGCGTAGGCATTATCAAATGTGTTGCGGAAACATTCCGCCATGCAGTGCATGTTTGTCTTGCCATTCCAGTAATAGGGCGGCAGGTCGCGCTGGTTACCCAGTTTGTTCAGCGCGGCATAATCGGGCATATGTAACCAGTAAATACCGCGCACATATTCGCGCCAGCCAATAATTTGCCGGATAAATCCTTCCACCGCATTGAGTGGCGCACGGCCATCCAGATAGGCCCGTTCAGCCGCCTGACAAACCTGCAGCGGGTCGAGCAAACCGATATTCAGGTACGGCGATAGCAGTGAGTGAAACAGAGTGTCCTCACCACTGACCATGGCGTCCTGATAATCACCGAAATTAACTAATCGATGTTGAATAAATTGTCCCAGTGCGGCCTGCGCCTGAGCCCGTCGGGTGCCCCACAGAAAGCGGGTAACAGAGCCGGGGTGATCACTGAACTGCTTAGCTACCAGGGTCAGCACCTCCTGGTCGATGGCATCCCTGTCAAAGTTGAGTGGCTCGGGTATCGGAGTTTTAGCATCATAGGCACTGCGGTTACTGGCATCGTAATTCCATTTCCCGCCGGCGGGTTGATCTCCGTCCATTAACAGGCCGGTACGGCGACGCATTTCGCGGTAAAAATATTCCATACGCAGTTGCTTGCGTCCATCCGCCCAATCGCGAAACCAATCAAGTGGGCAAATAAATCTGTCATCCTGCAGACAGGTCAAAGGCAGGTTAAGTGCATCGCACCAACGACTATCAATTTCATGCTGGAGACGGTATTCACCACATTGGGTAATCACCACTTCGTCGATGGTATGTTGCTGGCAGGTAGTGCTTAGCGCATCCAGTAACGATTGATGGGGATGCTGGCCATAAGCAAAATAGACGACCTGCCAGCCTGCTTCACGCAACTCCTCTGCGAAATGGCGCATAGCGGAAAATATTAATGCAATCTTTTGCTTGTGATGTTTGACATAACCGGCTTCAACCGGCACTTCGGCCAGCATAATCAGGTCAGATTGTGGGTTTAGCGCCCGAAGGGTGGCCAGCTCAAGGCTGAGCTGGTCACCCAAAATAACACCTAGTTTCACAGCAGAATTTGGTCTGGTAACAATAGGTGGGTATTACGTTAGTCTGCGGCGGGCAGATCAAACCACAGTGCTTCGGCGTCTTGCTCGGCAAACGTCAGCGTGACAGCACGATCCTGCACAAAGCCTGCACCGTCGCCCGTCGTTAGCAACTGGCCATTGACCTGAATTGATCCGCGCACCACGTGCAAATAACCAAAGCGCTGAGCGGTATTCAACTCAATAGGTTGCGCGTCATTCGGTGCAATGCGGGCAATACGCGCATCCTGATTTATTTTCAGGGTGCCGTGCTCACCGGTTCGGCTGACTAACCACACTAATCCGGGTTGGTCAGATACCGCCTGCTGCGCATAACTGGGCGTCACGCTGTTGACTGCCGGTGTGATCCAAATTTGCAAAAAGGTCAGGGGATCTTGCTTTGACGCGTTGTATTCAGAATGAGTAATGCCAGTGCCCGCACTCATCACCTGAATGTCCCCAGCTGGTATTTGATAGGCGTTACCCATACTATCGCGATGCTCAATGGTGCCACCGGTGATATAGGAAATGATCTCCATGTCCCGGTGCGGGTGGATGTCAAAGCCGCTGGCAGGGGCAACCCAATCATCATTAATCACACGCAATACAGAAAATCCCATGTGCTGAGGGTCATAATAACGGCCGAACGAAAAACTGTGTGCGCTGCGCAGCCAGCCAAAATCGGCTCGGCCGCGGGCAGATGCCGGACGGAAATAATCCATAATAAACTCCTCTCGTTTTGATGTGAGGATAGTTTATAACCGATTCATTAGAATAAAAGATGAAATAAACGACGTTTATTTTCTAATAAATAGAATTATTCTGATGTGCTTGCCTCAACTGATGCTTTCAATTGATCGACAAAGGTTTTCCCCGCGGGTCCCAGTTGGTCGCTGTCTTTGATATTCAGATAGAAGTTTTCGGTGCGTACTGCGCCATGTTCCAGAGTGAGAGGTTTAAGCAGTCCGGCGTCGATGGCTTGCTGCGCTTCAGACTGGGGCAGCCAGGCAAAGCCGAAACCTTTGCTGATCAGATCAATACTGGTGCGCAGGTTACTTACCGTCCAGCGTTGTTCGGCGCCCAGCCAGCCGGAATCACGGCTTTGGGTGGCAGAGGAATCCCGCACCACAATCTGGCGGTAAGATTTTAAATCTTCAAACGATAGCGTTCCCAGTTGATGCAGCGGATGGGCAGGGTGGGCCAACGCCACGAACGGCGCAGCACACAGCTGTTCATTACTGCCCACGGATAACAGGAAACCACTGATGCCAATATCTACTTTGCCGCTGCTGATTAACTCATGGGCACCAGACAGAATGGTTTCATAAATTTCCACCCGGGTATGAGGGTAACGCTGCGAGACTTCATTCAGCGCATGGTATACATGGCATTGGGGAAAGGCCTCATCTACCGCAATTTTTAACCGGCTTTCAACACCTTTACTCAGGTTGTTGGCAATCACTTCCAGTTTACGCGCTTCCTGCAACACATAACTGGCGCGGCGCAGCATCATTTCGCCAGCTTCGGTTAACTCAGCCTTACGGCCATTCACCTGCAAGAGTTTGACCCCTAACAACTCTTCCAGCTTATGCACCGCATGGTGCACCGTGCTCTGGCTTTTGTGCACCGCCTCAGC
The DNA here is from genome assembly GCF_004329715.1 of Bowmanella sp. JS7-9. Taxonomy (GTDB): domain Bacteria; phylum Pseudomonadota; class Gammaproteobacteria; order Enterobacterales; family Alteromonadaceae; genus Pseudobowmanella; species Pseudobowmanella zhangzhouensis. The sequence goes on along the minus strand of NZ_JXSY01000026.1, from coordinate 55,675 downwards.
GGCCTGACTAAAGCCGCCATGGTCGACCACTGCTTTTAACATGCGCCATTGTTCAAGGGTACTTTTGAGCATAATTGGATCTCGGGTTGAGCGATTTCGCGATTTATTGCGTAGTGACTAGACTAGTTAAACCGACACAATAGAAAGTAGCAAGCTGTTTACCGTTAATTTCATTCGAAAGGATAGAATATGAATACCCTGCCAGCCGTCGACCTCAGCAAGCGAGATCCCCTGTCTGATACCGATCCACGCTTCGTACAGCGTTGGTCTCCGCGCTATTTTCAACCGGTGCCAATCTCTGATCATGAGATTAATGTGATGCTCGATGCCGCGCGTTGGTCACCCAGTTGTTACAACGAACAGCCGTGGCATTTTTACATCAGTGATGAGCGTTCCTTTGCGCGCTATCTGGACATGCTGGTGGAAGGTAATCAAGCGTGGGCAAAACATACCTCCGCGATTGGTTTTATTACCGCGCGTCAGCAGTTCAGCCGTAATGGCAAACCTAACGGCTTCGCTGCGTTTGACTGTGGTGCGGCGTGGATGGCATTTTGCCTTCAGGCCAATCAGCTTGGCTGGTATGTACATGGCATGGGCGGCATTGAGACAGATAAGATCATCGATGGATTTGGTCTCGATCCTGATGCTGAACAGGTGATTATGGGCTTCGCCATTGGCAAGCTGGGTGATCTCAGCAGCGCCGACGCTGATACCCGGGAAAAAGAAACGCCGAATCAGCGTCATCCGCTGGCGACTATGGTAACTCGGGGTTAACCCATGTCGGTGTTGATTATTGGCGGCGCCGGCGGTATTGGTTCTGCGTGTGCCAATCAATTCTGTGCAGAGGGACATGACGTTATTGCCGTGTCTCGTTCAACTGTGTCCGGGCTGGCGGACGAGGTACAGCAACAACATTATAATGGCGAAGAGTCCGGCATTGCCGAGCTTTGTCAGCGCTGGGTGGCACAGAGCAGGCAATTCCGTCACATTGTTATCGCGACCGGTGTGCTGCATGACAACACTTTTGCCCCGGAAAAACGCCTTGAAGATCTGACCGACACTGCGATGCAGCGGGTATTTGCCATCAATACGCAATTGCCGTTGTTGTGGCTGAAGCATCTGATACCGCTGCTGAGCGGCAAAAAGCCAGTAACCGTCGCGGTGTTATCGGCGCGGGTCGGCAGTATTGGCGACAATCGCCTCGGTGGTTGGTATAGCTACCGCATGAGCAAAGCTGCGCTGAATATGGGGCTGCAATGTGCAGCGGTGGAACTGGCGAGGCGTGCAAAACAATGCAAATTGATCGCGTTTCATCCCGGCACGACGGATACTAATTTGTCCAAACCGTTTCAGGCCAACGTGCCGGCTGAGAAATTGTTTACCCCGGCGTTTGTTGCTAAGCGGCTGGCCAGCATGATGCACGCAGCCGAAGCCGATGGTCAGTTGAGTTATCTGGACTGGGATGGCAAACCCATCCCGTGGTAGCGGTCAATTCAAAAAGAACAGGATGTCAGGAACATGTTTACTACTCAAACTAGTAAAAATTGTCCTGACACCCTGCCAAGGCAACTTAATTAAGGTGCTGTAGCGGGGCGGTTTCCCGTTTCAGTCTGAGGCCGGTAAATACCCGCTTAAGCATGGATGACTTCGCGGCCACTGCCTGAGTCGGGAGCAAGTCAATCTGCTCCAGCGTAACCAGTTCTGAAGGCGTGGCGTTCAGGGCAACATAATCTCCCAGCGTCGGGTCGAAGCGATATTCATCCCGCCATTTGTCCGCGTTCTCCACTACCTGACGAATCGCTTTGACAATAAAGCGTGCTTCGGCATCGGTATTGGTGGGGTGCAGCGAAACGCGGATCCAGCCCGGCTTATCGCTTAAATCACCCGCATCAATCTTGTTGGTAATGCTGCAGGACTGGTTTTGATCCACATTCAGCAGGATGTGCCCGTAGGTACCAGCGCAGGAGCAGCCACCGCGTACCTGGATGCCGAATTTGTCGTTAAGCAGGCGTACCACCAGGTTGTAATGCATATGGGTGACATAAAATGACACCACGCACAGGCGCTCACGTACGTTGGGTTCCAGCATGTGTATTTGCGGAATTTCCGCCAGACCATCCATCAGAATACGCACCAACTGTTGCTCACGGGCAGCAATTTTTTGGGTACCCATCTGTTCTTTTAACTGGATCGCCAACGCTACTTTAATGGTTTGTAAAAATGCCGGCGTGCCGCCGTCCTCACGGGTTTCGATATCATCGTAAAAACCCTGACCGCCCCAAGGATTGGTCCAGCGCACCGTGCCACCGCCAGGTTGATCGGGCACTTTGTTGGCGTAGAGTTTGCGATTAAACACCATCACGCCGCTACTACCCGGGCCGCCAAGAAATTTATGCGGTGAGAAAAAGATCGCATCCAGACGTTCGTCGTCATCTTCCGGATGCATATCGATATCCACATAGGGGGCAGAACAGGCGAAGTCCACAAAACACAAACCACCATGCTGGTGCATGATTTTTGCCAGACCATGATAATCCGTTTTAATCCCGGTCACGTTTGAACAGGCGGTAAATGCACCAATTTTGAGTGGACGATCCTGATATAACTCCAGCAAAGCCAGCAAGTGGCCTTTATCTGGCAAGCCGCGCGGGTCGGGATGGATCACTTCTACGGTAACTTCACAGGTATTCCAGGTCGTCTGATTTGAGTGGTGTTCCATGTGGGTAATAAACACTACCGGCTTTTCTTCTTCACTGAGATTTATGCGTTCCTGCCATTTTTCGGCGATACGCAGGCCCAAAATGCGCTGTAGTTTATTAATGACTGTGGTCATGCCTGAACCGGCAGCAATTAACACGTCCTGATCGTTGGCATTTACGTGACGTTTAATGATGTTCTGCGCCTGATGGTAGGCGTGGGTCATGGTCGTGCCGGTCAGATTGGTCTCTGTATGCGTATTGGCCACATAAGGCCCCAACTGCTGGCTGATAAAATCTTCAATCGGTTGGTACAAACGTCCGCTGGCAGTCCAGTCGGCATACAAGATATCGCGGCTTTGACCATTGATAGTATGGCGCAGGCGTTCACCAATAATGTGTTTGCGATATTGTTGGAACGTTTGTTCAAGAGACATGGCTTTTTATCGTCTAACCGGACACTCAGATGAGGCGATTATAAAGCGAGTGGTGCGTATTACAATGCGGGTTGTGATTGTTCGTTTTGTTATTTTGTCTCTTTTCGGAACGATAGGTTGCTAATTGAATGTTTGTCGAAACAATAGTTCAAAAAACTTGCGAATTTGACGTTTTCTGTGTCTGAACGTTTTAAAAAATTTTGAAAAAAATTTAATTAATATGCTCAAGTGGCAGCGCCGTGGTGTGCTTGATGGTTTCCATGACAAAGCTGGCACTGACATCATGTAAATCGGCCTCAATGATGCGCTTGTATAAGGCGTCATAGCCGCGCATATCAGGTACCACCGCCTGAATCAGATAATCCAGTTCGCCGCTCATCCGATACACGCCAATCACTTCGGCAATCCCTGCTACGACCTGACAGAAATTCTGATACCACAGGGTATTATGCTGGTTGGTCTTGATTGAAATGAATACGGTCAGACCAAGATTCAGCTTTTCCTTGTTGAGCAGCGTGACACTGCCATCAATAACGCCATCTTCTTCCAGTTTCTGGATGCGGCGCCAGCAAGCGGTTTTAGATAAACCAACCTGATCGGCAACTTCAGCAACAGACAGGCGGCCATTGTGTTGCAGGGTAGTCAGAATGAGTTTGTCGGTATTATCCATAGTTTCACGAAACGAACGTTTTATAAAAAGACTATATCAGACAACCCATGCAAACAAAGAGGAGAAAGGGGCAGAAAATTCATTCTGCCCGTTAGCGGTTGGCTAAATATCCAGTTCTTTAAGCTTACGAGTCAGGGTGTTGCGCCCCCAGCCGAGGTATTTGGCCGCTTCCTGTTTGTGCCCGCGGGTAAAATGCAGGGCTCGCTCCAGCAGCACTTTTTCGAAAGTAGGCAGGGCATCATCTAACAGGTTTTTGCGACCATTATGCAGTTGCTGATCGGCCCATGCCGCCAGTAACTCATGCCACTGGGCCACAGTGGGCTGGGTGCTGCTGAGCATGGTGGGTTGGTGCAGTTCTGGTGGTAAGTCTTCCGGCAAAATTTCCTGACCCGAAGCCATGACCGTCAGCCAGCGACACAGGTTTTCCAACTGGCGCACGTTACCCGGCCAGGGCAAGTCAGTGAGGACCTTTTCGGTTTTTTTATTCAAAGTCTTGGCATCGACTTTCAGTTCTTTGCTGGCTTGCAGCAAAAAGTGACGCGCCAATGCCGGAATATCCTCGCGGCGTTCTGCCAGCGACGGCAAATGTACGCGGATAACATTCAGACGGTGAAATAAATCTTCGCGGAATTTCCCGTCAGCAACCCGTTGCTCGAGATTTTGGTGCGTCGCGGCAATGATGCGCACATCGACGCTGACCGGGCTGTGACCACCAACCCGATAGAATTGCCCGTCTGCCAGCACCCGTAATAATCGGGTCTGCACATCCAGTGGCATATCACCAATTTCATCCAAAAACAGGGTTCCGCCATTGGCTTGTTCAAAACGTCCCTGGCGGGCATTTTGTGCGCCGGTAAACGCGCCTTTTTCATGGCCAAATAATTCAGATTCGATTAAATCCGCCGGGATGGCCGCCATATTCAGGGCGATAAAGGCATTTTGCGCACGTGGACTGTGACGGTGCAGGGCGCGTGCCACCAACTCTTTACCGGTACCGGACTGGCCATTAATTAATACGCTGATACTGGAGCGAGACAGGCGGCCAATGGCACGAAACACTTCCTGCATGGCAGGTGCTTCGCCAATGATATCGGTTGTCGGTGCCGCATCGACCTGCTGGCGACGGGCATTTTCCCGCGCCTGTAGCAATGCACGCTGCACCAGCGCGACTACTTCGTCGATATCAAACGGCTTGGGAATGTATTCGAATGCACCGCCGTGAAAGGCGTTAACCGCGGAGTCCAGATCCGAATGGGCTGTCATGATAATGATCGGCAAGTTTGGAAAGCGGCTGTGGACGTCACTGAGCAGTTGCATGCCATCCATGCCGGGCATTCGGATATCCGAGATGATCACTTCGGGTTGTTGGCCCGCATCTAACTGGCGCACCACATCCCGGGCATCGGCAAAGCTAAAACACTCCAGGCGTTCTGCCTGCAGAGCTTTTTGCAGTACCCAGCGGATTGAGCTGTCGTCATCTACGATCCAGACCGGTGCGTATTCCATCAGCTGTGCTCCTTATGTTCGAGGGGTAAATAAATCACAAATTCGGTATGACCCGGCCAGCTAACGCATTCGATTTTGCCTTTGTGGTGGTCAATTATGTTTTGTGCAATAGACAGGCCCAGCCCGGTGCCATCCTGTTTGCCGGTCACCATGGGATAGAACAGGGTATCGCGCAGGTGTTCCGGGATCCCCGGACCGTTATCAATAATTTTAATTTCCACCGCCAGCGGTACCCGGCGGCCGTGGATCATTTGCTGGCGTTGAACGCGGGTAATCAGGCTAATCTGTCCACGCCCCTGCAGAGCCTGCACACTATTACGCACGATGTTTAACAGAGCCTGCTGCATTTTCTCCGCATCAATAAATACATCGGGAATACTGGGGTCATAGTCGCGAATAATGACGGTGTCCTGAATATCATCCAGTGCGATGAGCGTGCGGATTTTTTCAATCACGGCATGAATATTCTGCCAGGTAAACTGCGCCGGACGGTTTGGACCGAGCAGGCGGTCGACCAGATTGCGCAGGCGATCGGCCTGCTCAATAATAATTTGGGTAAATTCCTGCAGTTCCGGTTCATCCAGTTGACGTTGCAGTAACTGTGCGGCACCGCGCAATCCGCCTAAAGGATTTTTAATTTCGTGGGCCAGGCCTCGTACCATTTCTTTGGCTGCCTGTTGCTGTGCCCATTGCACATTTTCCTGACTAATACGTCGTTGCTGATCGATCACTTTGACTTCCAGCAGCAGGTAAATAGCGCCGTCAATCTCCAGCGGTGAGGCGGTAAAGTCGATAAGCGAATGGCGGCCATCATGGAAACTGACCTGCACTTCACTGTCGGAAAAACTGCGGGGGTGCCGGGCTGCCCGGTAAAGGCGAATGACCGGCAAACTGGCATAGAGCAACAGGTCGGGCAAACGCTGCCCGAGTAAACGTTGTTCACTGGCACGCAATAAGGCTTCAGCTGCGGCATTGGCGCGCTGAATGGCCAGTTTGTTATCTACCAGCACCAGAGCTGTCGTCATGGATTGGAGTAGATGTTGGGCGATATGATCGTTCTGCATCCTGTCACTATAAAGCATGCACTAATTTGGTGCACTGATTTTGCCAGTCGCGGATGCTCTGAAAAAAATGCTGCCAGATGTGGCAGTTTTGCCCTATTGCGAGCGGTTTAAGATAGTTGCCCGCAACAGGTAGAACACCCTTACAGGACTCGATGCAATAACCTTGCCCGAATTGTCGATAAGTTGCACTTGTAAATGATGTTCACCACGGTCGACGTTATTTAGCAAAAATTCGCGGTTTGCCTGAGTTTTGACGACCTTACCATCCATCAATAATTGCAGTTGGCCGCTGAAGGCGGGTTTGATATTCACCTGTACCGTTAGGTCTCCGGGATTCGAGCGAATCGCCTGTTGTTCTGCCGGGTTAACGATATCAATGGCGTAATCAATTGCCGCGTCGGTTTTGGTGCGCGTGGTTGATGTACGTGCCGGTAGTTTGCCCTGATAGGCTGGCATAACGGCACTGTTGGTTTTGGATAAATCCACAGGCACGGCGCCAGGTACCGGTTGGTCGGTATAGATGATGCTGCCATCCGGTTTTTTGAGTTTATACAGGGTGCTTGCCTGTACAGACAGGCTGGCTACCAACAGTGTCAGATAAAGTGCTTTCATATCAACAGTGTATGCCGGATTGCAGGAATAAAAAAGCCCGCAGGGTGCGGGCTTTTAATCTTGTGTATCAGCGCTTATACGCTGTAGTACATTTCGAATTCAACCGGGTGCGGTGTCATGGCCAGTCGCTCGATATCGGCTTTTTTCAGCTCGATGTAAGCGTCGATCATGTCGTCAGTCATTACGCCACCACGGGTCAGGAACTCACGGTCTGCATCCAGTGCAGCCAGTGCCATGTCCAGCGAGCTGGCAACGGTTGGGATTTGCTTCGCTTCTTCTGCTGGCAAATCGTACAGGTCTTTATCCATCGCATCACCAGGGTGGATCTTGTTCTGGATACCGTCCAGACCAGCCATCATCATAGCGGCGAAAGCCAGGTATGGGTTGGCTGTTGGATCCGGGAAGCGAACTTCGATTCGACGCGCTTTGGCGCTGGTTACGTGTGGAATACGGATAGACGCGGAACGGTTACGGGCTGAGTAAGCCAGCATAACTGGTGCTTCGAATCCAGGTACCAAACGCTTGTACGAGTTGGTTGAAGCGTTGGTAAACGCGTTCAGTGCACGAGCGTGTTTGATGATACCACCGATGTAGTACAAGGCTTCTTCAGACAGACCGGCATATTTGTCACCGGCGAAGATGTTTTTGCCATCTTTGCTGATTGACTGGTGAACGTGCATACCAGAGCCGTTATCACCAACCAGTGGCTTAGGCATAAAGGTCGCAGTCAGGCCGTACGCATCCGCTACGTTGTGAACGACATACTTGTAGATCTGAATTTCGTCAGCCTTTTTCACCAGCGTGTTGAACTGACAGGCGATTTCGTTCTGGCCGGCAGTTGCTACTTCGTGGTGGTGCGCTTCGATAACCAGACCCATTTCTTCCATCACCAAACACATGGCGGCACGGATGTCGTGAGCTGAGTCAACTGGTGGTACCGGGAAGTAACCGCCTTTTACGCCTGGACGGTGACCTTTGTTACCGTTGTCGTATTCAGAACCTGAGTTCCACTTCGCTTCGCTGGAGTCGATCTCGTAGAACGCGCCTTTCATTTCTGAGTTGAATTTCACGTCATCGAACATGAAGAATTCTGGCTCTGGGCCGAAGAACGCGGTGTCACCGATACCGGTAGACTTCAGGTACTCTTCTGCTCGGCGAGCAACAGAGCGTGGGTCACGGTCATAACCTTGCATAGTAGACGGCTCAAGGATATCACAGCGGATATTAACCTGAGTCTCTTCAGCAAACGGATCCAACATAGCAGTAGATGCGTCTGGCATCAGAACCATGTCTGATTCGTTAATGCCTTTCCAGCCCGCGATTGATGAACCGTCGAACATTTTTCCTTCTTCGAAGAATTCTTCGTCGACTAAACGTGCCGGGATCGATACGTGCTGCTCTTTACCTTTGGTATCGGTAAAACGCAGGTCGACAAATTTAGCTTCGCTTTCTTTAATCAGGTCGATAACCTTTTGAATTGACATTGTGTCCTCCACGAGTGCGACGGGTTGTGTCCTTAACGGCTCACAAGGTGAAACGTTTTATTGTTGCCAGCGTTGAAGCCAGTAACGTGCCAACATTTTCGGTTGGCGCGAATCCGCATAAAATATGACGAGCGTGCCCACCCAGACGCAAATCATTCCGTGCATTTGCACCAAAATGGTGCTTGTTCGCACTGAAATGATCCAAGTCGATGCATTCTCAGCAAGCATGGTGATTAAGTAAAGCGGAAAACCCGCTAAATTGCGCGAAAATGTTGCAGCAGGCTATCTGGTGAATACGCTGGATATTTGCGCGAATTGTGGTCGCAAAGTGCGGAATAACCCTGTACAATCCGCGCCACTTTTGCCCGGGCTAAGCTAATCTTGGTTCGGTCAGTAACTAACTAGACAGCATCCTTTATGAGTCAAGACATTTCTAACTTACGCAATATTGCGATTATCGCCCACGTTGACCACGGTAAAACCACCCTGGTAGACAAACTTCTGCAACAATCAGGCACGCTGCAAAGCCGTGGTGAAATGCAGGAGCGGGTAATGGATTCCAACGCGCTGGAAAAAGAGCGTGGTATTACTATTTTGGCGAAAAACACCGCCATTCGTTGGAACGATTACCGTATCAACATCGTGGACACCCCTGGACACGCCGACTTCGGTGGTGAAGTAGAACGTGTCATGTCGATGGTTGACTCTGTGCTGCTGTTGGTTGACGCACAGGAAGGCCCGATGCCGCAAACCCGTTTCGTTACGCAAAAAGCGTTTGCTCAGGGTTTGAAGCCTATTCTGGTCATTAACAAGATTGACAAGCCAGGCGCGCGTCCTGATTGGGTAATGGATCAGGTATTTGACCTGTTCGATAACCTGGGTGCGACCGATGACCAGCTGGATTTCCAGGTGGTATACGCTTCTGCCCTGAACGGTTGGGCCAGCCACGATGCTGACACGCCAGCCGAAGACATGACCGCATTGTTTGAGACCATCGTAAGCCAGGTTTCTGCGCCAGATGCTGACGTTAACGGTCCGTTCCAGATGCAGATTTCTCAGCTGGACTACAACTCTTACGTGGGCGTAATCGGCGTTGGCCGTGTTAAACGCGGTAGCGTGAAAGTAAACCAGGCCGTCACTGTGATTGGTGCCGATGGTAAGAAGCGCATTGGTAAAGTGGGTCAGGTATTAGGTTACATGGGTCTGGAACGTCATGAAGTCGAAGTGGCTACCGCTGGTGACATTATCGCGGTAACTGGTTTGGGTGAGCTGAAAATTTCAGACACTATCTGTGACAATAGCCTGGTAGAAGCCTTGCCACCGCTGTCTGTGGATGAGCCAACGGTTACGATGACCTTCCAGGTGAATACCTCGCCATTTGCAGGTAAAGAAGGTAAGTACGTGACGTCGCGTAACATCCTTGAGCGTCTGAAAGATGAATTGATCCACAACGTAGCATTGCGTGTGGAAGAAACCGAAGATCCGGATAAATTCCGTGTGTCAGGTCGTGGTGAATTGCACCTGGGTATCCTGATTGAAAACATGCGTCGTGAAGGTTACGAACTAGCGGTTTCTCGTCCGGAAGTAATCTTGCGTGAAGTTGACGGTGAACTGCAAGAGCCGTTCGAAACTGTGACCATCGACTGTGAAGAAGAGCATCAGGGCTCGATCATGGAGCAGATGGGTCTGCGTAAAGGCGAAATGACCAACATGTCGCCGGATGGCAAAGGCCGTATCCGTATGGACTTTATGATGCCAAGCCGTGGCTTGATCGGTTTCCAGACTGAGTTTATGACCATGACCTCAGGTTCTGGCCTGCTGTACCATACATTCAGTCATTACGATAAGCACAAAGGCGGCGAGATCGGCCAGCGTAAGAACGGCGTATTGATTGCCAATGCGGCCGGTAAAGCCCTGACTAACGCCCTGTTTAACCTGCAGGAGCGTGGTCGTTTATTCATCGGCCACGGTGTGGAAGTGTACGAAGGCATGATCATTGGTATTCACAGCCGTGATAACGACCTGACGGTTAACGCTCTTAAGGGTAAGCAGCTGACTAACGTACGTGCCGCAGGTACGGACGAAGCACAGACACTGGTACCACCTATTCGTATGTCTCTTGAGCAGGCACTGGAGTTTATCGACAATGATGAACTGGTAGAAGTGACGCCTAAGAGCATCCGTATTCGTAAGAAATTATTGACTGAAAACGATCGTAAGCGTGCATCACGTACCAAAGCGTAAGTGATATAGTCGTAAAAAAGGCCGCCATTCGCGGCCTTTTTTGTGGGTGTCTTTCATCGCTTAAGCTAGGATTGACATCATTGGCGGAAATCATACAAATGCAGTTGTTGTTACCAGGGAAGCTAAGGGAGAGGTAAATGGCCAGATTGATATTCATCGGCATATGGTTGGTGCTGGGATTAACCCACGCGGATGCAGCAGAGACGTCAACGGACTCACCCTACGTGGTACTGGTGTCGATCGATGGTTTTCGTTGGGACTATATTGAAAAACATCAGGCACTGAATATTGCCCGAATTGCGGCCAATGGTGTTCGCGCCAAGCGTTTGACCCCGGTGTATCCAGCCAATACCTTTCCAAGCCATTTGTCTATCGTGACCGGTTTACACCCGGGGCACCATGGCATCGTTGCGAACCGATTCTACGACAAACAGCGCAACGAATATTATGAGATGGGGCAGGGTAAACAGGATGCTTCCTGGGTAGAAGGGATCCCGCTTTGGAATCTGGCGGAAATGCAAGGCATTAAAGCGGCAGCAATGTTCTGGCCTGAGTCGGATGCCAGAATTAACGGCCGCACGCCCAGTTACTTTTACCACTATGCACATAATGCCGATTATCAGTGGCGGGTGGAACAGATCCTCGACTGGCTGCGTCTGCCTGAAGTACAGCGCCCGCATTTTATTACCGGTTACTTTTCTATCGTCGATAGTAAGGGCCATGAATATGGACCGGATGCCGCGCAAACCCGGGCGGCAGTGCAAAAAGTCGATCGCTTAGTGGGCCAACTTTACGATGGTATTTTGCAGCTGGGATTACCGGTGAATCTGGTCTTGGTTTCTGATCACGGCATGACGTATACGGATCCGAACCAGGCGATTAAGCTGGACGAGCTGGAATTGGATGGCGAGAATTTTCAATGGGTCAATGATGGTAGTCACCTGATGATCTACGGCAATGAAGACACCTCAGATGCCCGTTTACAGAGTGAGGTTGCGCGCTTAAGTCAGTTACAGGACAACCGTTTTCGGGTGGTGGATGTGAAAGAACGTCAGCGTCGGGGCCTGGAGCAGCGCAATCGTGGCGGTGATATTTTGATTGAAGCCGTGCCACCGGCGCGTTTTTCCAAGGGTAAAAAACTAGACATTGGTGCCCATGGTTATCCGCCTGAACTGGCTGATATGGGCGCGCTGTTTGTGGCGACAGGGCCGGCATTTAAGCAAGGTGTGTCAGTGGGTGAACTCCACGCGCTAAGCATCTATCCCTCAATTGCGCGTATTCTTGGATTGGAATTAATGGCACCGGTAGATGGCGATATCACGCCACTGCTACCGGCACTGAATTAACTCACAGTTTAAATTGCCCCAATGCATGGCTGACCTTCTGGGTATTGGCATGCATTTGCGAGGATAAGGTTGCGTTCTCCTCCGCCATATCATGCACATTATTGATACGGTCGGCGATGGAGGTGGATTTTTCATTGATATGCTCAATGGTCACCGCTTGTTGCTCCGCGGCTACCGCGACCATATCCACCGACCGACTGACATTCTCAATATGGCTGGCGATATCGGATAATGCCTGCTGCGCCTGTCTTGATAAAGTGGTGTTGCTTGACACCTGCTCCTGACAGCTGCGCATAGCATCAAACGCCAGATTGGTATCGCTTTGAATCGAGCCGATTACATCGGCAATTTCTTTGGTTGATTGTGCGGTACGTTGTGCCAGCGTGCGCACCTCATCCGCGACCACAGCAAATCCACGGCCCTGCTCGCCCGCTCGGGCAGCCTCAATGGCGGCATTCAGCGCCAACAGGTTGGTTTGCTCAGAAATATCGCTGATGACGCCAACGGTCTGGCCAATTTTATCGGCGCGGGTCTTGAGGGCATCAATTCGTTGCGCGGACAGATCAACGCTTTTTACCACCTCATTCATGCCAGAATCGACCTTTGCAACGATATCCCGGCCACTTTCTGCGTAGTGCGCTGCTTTACCGGCGCTGGAGGCACTTTCACTGCAACGTTCGGCAATGTCTTTTGCCGCTTGGGCTATTTGATTGTTGGCGGCGGCCACTTCCTGACTCAACGCTGTCATATGCCGGAGTTCCAGATTAATTTTGTCAGTACGGCCAAGGCAGTGATTCACGCTACCGGAGATCGCTTCACTGGCACGCAGTACATCACCGACTATGGTGTGTAGTTTCGACACAAAGGTATTGAAATAACCTGCCAGTTCACTCAGCTCATCATTGGAATAGGTACGTACTCTGCGGGTCAGGTCTCCCTCGCCCTGTGCAATATCTTTAAGATTTTGATTAAGCCGATAAATCGGGCGAACCAGTTGTAAGCGGCTCAGCCAGATAATCAAAACAGTTAAACCTAAACCCAACAACATCATTATTGTGTTTATCGAGTAGGCCGCGGTGGTTGTACCGCTGACGTCGTCCAGACGTTGTTCGACCGCTTGTTGGCTCAGGTTGCGAAATTCAGACAAATCGTTAAGCAATTTGCGCGCAGCAAGCTGGTACTCCTGATTAGCGCTGTAAAAGCCCCGATAGGTATCGACAACCTGGGTCAGCTCATCCTGAAATCGCTTGAATGCGGCCCGATAGCTGCTTGCCATCGTGCCGCTGAAAGGGGCGGGCACATTGATATCAAATTGCCCGGTGGCGAGCATGCCGTCCGCCGCTTCCTGTTGAAACGCCAGCGCCTGATTAATTTCCTCGCGGATACTGTCAGAAGGGGCATTGGCCAGATAAATGCGCAGATAATAGAGGGCGGTAAGCATGCCAATATTGGCCTCCATGCCACCGTCAGCCGCTTCCCATTTTTGCTGCAAACCTGACTGCCAGCTAATTTGCCGCGATGGCTGACTGCGCAACTCTTCTACTGCGCCGTCGCCGCGCTCTTCAAGAATTTCACCTAATTGGACGAATTGCTCAACTTCCCGTTCAAATAACGCATTGGCTTTGCTGAATGCCAGATGCTCAGTCATCAGGCGCGAACGCAGTGACTGATAGCGCTGTAGCTGATCCTGCAGTGCATTGAGTTGTGACTGAGGGACGACGGCGCTCTCGCGTAAGGCTTGTAATGCCTGGTTGGCGATACGGCCATTTTCTTCAATTTGATTGCGGCTTTCCACATCGCCATTGAGATACTTTTGCATATACAGCACCTGATTTTGTACTGCCTGAGATGCCTCAGAGGTGCTTTGAGCGGTCTGCCAGGCGGGACCACTGATAAAGGTCAGAATCGATGACATACGGCTCAGGCTCCAGAAGCTGGCCCCGCCAATCATCACCACGATCACCGCAAAGATTAAAGTGGCTAACAGGGTTTTACGTGCAATGGTCATCAGGATGTCCTTTATGTTACAGAGTCAGTTCAAAACGCAGGGTAAAAACCAGCGCATCATCCGCCTCGGGGGCCGCAGCAGGATGTTGAATCCATTGCAACTCGGGTTTTACCGCCAGTTGCGGATAGATTTGCGCGCGATAATAAAGCTCTATGCTGCTCTCGCTGCGGCGCAGTTCGCTGGCGAGTTTGCTGGTTTGAACGTGACTCACACCCAGTCCCCAGCTGTCGTCTGGCCGGGATGGCACGCTCGCCCAGCTGGAGCCTACGCCTAAATGCCGGGTGATTTCCGCATCATTTGGGCTTGCGCCAAGTTGTATGTACCAATTGCCAAGGTGCGAGGATTGCGTCTTTGCAGGTTGCAATACGGCGTAGCCACCGGTGATATTTTTTTCGCCTTGCAAGCTGTCGGCGTTGCGCTTGTGCCACAACCCCAGCTTCCAAATGAGCTCGCCGGCTAGCTTATATTCAGCAATATAAAATGGCGCATCGAGGCGATTATCATCGTCGGCGAACAGACCGGCTGAGAACCGATGGTTATCCTGCTGATAGGCACTGGTGATGGCCAGACGAGGTAAGGGGTAGGTGGGTAAAAAACCAATAGTCGGACTAAAACCCATACTGGAGTTGATAAACTCACCGGCACTATCTGCTACGGCAAATTCGGCGTTGGCATCTTGCTGGCCAACGGTGAGCTGCCAGTTTTCATGAATTTGCCATTGCAGCCAGGCGGCATATAAACGACTGAAATCATCTTCATCAATATTTGAAAACGCCTGCAGATCGCCAACGCTGTCGCTACCGTTATTGCCACGTTGCAGCTGCCCTTCGGCATAAAATAACCAGTCATCGCTGAGTTGACGTTCAATGCTTAAACCGGCTAATGCCCGTAATGTTGAGTCTTCGCGTATCCCGCCGGTTATCACATTGGAGTAATCGGTAGTAAAAAATGCCGAAATGTCGGCGGCACACGCGGCGCTACTGAATAGCGCCGCACAAACTGCACTGCGAATTCGCATACCCGGTGACCTCTTGGCCGATAAGGTCACCAAGTATAGTTAATATTTACCAAACGCCAGTAAACTGTGGGGTGTGGGGGAGTTTTGGATCAAACGGTTCTGTCGATACTGACCTGATCGCTGATGGCCTGATAAGGCAACAGGTCGAACACCGGCAGCATGGCGATAAAATGGTCGAACAAATCGGCCTGAATTTTCTCGTAGTTCACCCAATTTTTGTCGCTGCTGAAACAGTAGATTTCCAGCGGCAGGCCTTTTTCACTGGGCGCCAGTTGCCGCACCATCAGAGTCATCTCCTGATGAATGGCTTTGTGATGGCGCAGGTATTGTTCCATGTAGGCGCGAAATGTTCCTAAATTGGTCAGCCGGCGTGCGTTGAGTAAATCTTGCTCGGTGATTTGGTTATCCTGATGATAACGGGCCAGTTCGCTCACTTTGTTTTCTACATACTGACTGATATAGCGAATTTGTTTAAATCGTTGCAGTTGTTCATCGTCGCAAAAACGCACCGATTGCAGGTTAATCAGCAAGGAGCGTTTAATCCGCCGGCCACTGGACTCCTGCATGCCGCGCCAGTTTTTAAACGACTCGGAAATCAACGCATAGGTGGGAATGGTGGTGATGGTGTTGTCCCAGTTTTGTACTTTAACTGTGGTTAACCCCACTTCCAGTACCGTGCCATCCGCACCGTATTTTGCCATTTCAATCCAGTCACCATTGGTGACCATACGATTGGCGGCAATTTGAATACCCGCTACGAAGCCTAAGATGGCATCTTTAAAGACCAGCATCAGCACGGCAGTCACCGCACCTAAACCGGATAACAGAATAATCGGTGAACGGTCCAGCAGATTGGCAATTACGATCAGCAAGGCAACGATAGCCAGCACCAGTTTAACCACCTGGATAAAGCCGGTAATCGGCGCGCGCCTGGCCAGTTCCGACTGATTGTAGAGGTCGCCTACGGTATTGAGCAGCGCATTGAGGGTCAGCAATCCGGCCACTATCAGGTAAACCAATGCCGCTTTACTGACAAATGCACTAATAAACAGCCCCGGCTCTAAAAGTTGTGGGGTGAGCAGTTGAATAACCACCGCCGGTACCATATGGGCCAGATGGAAAAAGAAACCGTGCTGGTAGAGTTCATCATCCCAATGGGATTTGCTGCGTGCCACCATGTTGGCCACTGTCGAACGCAGCACGCTATTGGCCACATAAAACATCAGCGCAGCCAAAATAACTATGCTGCCCAGTGCGATAGCCAAATAGGTATGACTGGCGGCAGACTCAACCCAGCCTATTTGCTGGAGCGTGGTTAATAATATTTCCTGCAAACGACCTGGGGCTGACATAACTATCCTTGTTTGATACTGGTGAGTAAGGCGTCTTTTTGTATCCAGTTTTGATTGAGCCAACCCTGAAATTGCTGGCGAAATTCATCATCATTAAAGTAATCACCCACCATGGAACTGTCGACCGGCATTACTTTGACATCCAGAACCACACGGCGCAGCTTACCCAGCAGCGCCTGATGCATTATTTTACCCGGGTTATCGGGGAAGGCGATGGTGATATCCAGCACATTGCTGAACAATTCACCCATTGTGGCCAAAGTAAATGCCACGCCACCCGCTTTAGGCGGCATCAGATGTTTAAATGGGCTAGGGCGTCTTTTGAGTTTTGACTCGCTGTAGCGGGTTCCTTCAACAAAATTCACCATTGTGGTGGGGATATCCCGAAACTTTTCACAGGCTTTGCGAGTGGTGTCGATATCCTTACCTTTCAGGTGTGGGTGTTTGGCAATGAATTCGCTGCTGTAGCGCTTCATAAATGGCATATCCATCGCCCACGCACCTAAACCCACAAACGGCATCCAGATGAGTTCCTGTTTAATAAAAAACTTCGGGGCCGGAATGCGGCCACTGCAGAAATCGGCCAGTAACATAATATCCAGCCAACTAAGATGGTTGGCCATAATCAGGTACCAGCCGTCTTTATGTAGCTGGCCATCGATTTTGATATCCCACTCAAGGCGGTTCGTCAGCGACAACAGCCAGAAACAGCCTTTCCCAAAGCCACTGAGGTAGAGGTTCATCAAACGGGTCAGTGCATGGCGTGCCGGCGCATAGGGTATGATTAGCTTGATTAAGCCGGTGATGATAATCAGCGACGCCCAAAACATCAGATTGAGGATCTGGGTAACCACGTTAAACGGGTAAATAATCAGAGTGGGAAGAAAATACAGCATAAAAGGTTAATCCAGCACCGTCAGGCTTTTGAGTTTGTTGTCTTTTTCCAGCCACAGTTGATTCAGCCATAGCTGAAAACGCTCACGCTGAAGGGCATCTTCAAAATAATTACCCAGTAGGTTCTTATCGATGGGCAATACCCGCACATCGACATTGACCTGTTTGACTTTACCACAGATAAAGTCCCAGAAATTCGGGATCCCATGGGGGTAGGCGATGGTTACATCCAGCAACTTATGCAGTTGCTCACCCATACTCGACAACACGAATGCGATACCACCGGCTTTTGGCTTCAACAGGTGAGTAAACTGACTTTGCTGACGTGCATGTTTATTGCGGGTAAAGCGCGTGCCTTCGACAAAGTTCATCACACTGACCGGCATATGACGGAATTTTTCACAGGCTTTACGCGTCGTTTCCAGATCTTTGCCCTTCAGATGGGGATTTTTCTCCAGAAATGCCTTTTTGTAGCGTTGCATAAACGGGAAATCCAGCGCCCACCATGCCAGTCCCATGACCGGCACATAGATGAGTTCTTTTTTCAGGAAGAATTTTAAAAACGGGATTTTGCGATTAAAAATACGCTGTAACACCAGAATGTCGACCCAGCTCTGGTGATTGGCAATAACCAGATACCAGTCCTTTCGGGATAGTTGTTCGAGGCCATGCACAACCACTTTTGTGCGGGTAAAAGCGCGTTGAATCAGATAGTTGACTGATATCCATGCGGTGGCACACATATCTAAAAAGCGACTTAGCCACACCCGCCAGACCTTTATTGGGATCAGCTTCAGCACGGCGCCGAGAATAATCGGTACAAACCAGAAGAGTGTATTGAAAACGTACACCAGCAAGGCCAGTATTCCGCGAAGTGTATACATCATGTGCAATTAAATACCCGTTTGCTTATTGCTTATCCAAGTCACAAGCGCGTATTTTAATGCACATTGTTGACAAATTTCATCCATTAATAGGCAGGATTGTTCGTGGAAAAAGCGCAATTTGCATGGCAACGTGTGGTTATCAAGGTTGGAAGTGCGCTGATTTCACCCGATGGAAATGGCTGTAAGACGGAGCACTTACTCGCCATCGCGCGCTTCATTATTGCCGCGCGCCACCAAGACAAACAGGTTATTTTGGTGTCTTCCGGCTCGGTAGCGGCGGGGCGTAATGCGATTGCACACCATGCCCCACTCAGTCTGGCCGGCAAGCAGGCCATGGCGGCGGTTGGACAAACCAGGATGATGGCCAACTGGGCAAGGTTATTTGATTTTCCCTGTGCGCAAATTCTGTTAACCCATCAGGATATTGCCAGCCGTGCCCGTTATCTGAATATCAAAAATACCCTGCGCGAGCTGCTGGATAATGGGGTCCTGCCCATCGTCAATGAGAACGATACGGTTGCCACAGAAGAACTTAAGTTTGGCGATAACGACAACCTGGCCGCCCAGGTCGCCTTGGTTGCCGATGCGGATACGCTGGTCATTTGCACTGATGTGGAGGGTGTATTTGATAAAGATCCGCGTAGTCACAGCGATGCCCGTCTGCTGGCCGAACTGACACAGATCACAGAGTCAACGCTGGCAATGGCGGGGGGCAGTAGCAGTGGAGTTGGCACAGGTGGCATGTTAAGCAAATTGCAGGCAGCGCAAAAAGCCAGTGCACAAGGCATTCAAACCTTTATTTGCAATGGCCAGAATGAACAAGCGCTGGCCGCGCTCGCCCGAGGGCAGACAGCAGGTACCCGCGTGTTACCGCAGCAAAGTATTGCCAGCGCCAAGAAACATTGGTTAAAACATTCGTTAAAGGCGCAGGGACAAATACTGATCGACGAAGGCGCACATAATGCGCTTAAAGAGCGCGGCGCTTCCTTGCTTCCGGCCGGGATTATTGGCGTTGAGGGCAAGTTCAATGCGGGGGATGCGGTGGATGTGTGTCTCGGTAAGCAGTTGGTGGCAAGAGGGTTAAGCGCCTATTCCAGTGCTGAATTACAGCAAATAAAAGGATTGCACAGCCAGCGAATCGCCACCGTACTGGGATATAGCCAGCAGGCAGTAGCTCTGCATCGTGATGATTTAGTGTTACTCTGAGGCCAGGCATTTATAGGCAAGAAATAAAAAATTTTAAAAAAGGGATGTGGTATGCAGTCGGGGTTCAGATGGTCGCGAATTGGCCTGTTGGTGTTAGTTATTGGCGCTTGTTACGTGGCGTGGCAATGGCCACTGCTGGTGCGCCTGTACAAAGTCGTCACCCTGTATGACGAAGACAAAATCGTTAATAACTTCCTGCATATGGAAGACGCGTTTCCCACCAAGGTGTTACAGCCTTCTAGCAATCCACAGCTATTAACACCTGCATTAGCGGAGTTACCCGCGCAATTTGAATTTGACGGGCATATGCTGGATACCCAGGCGTTTCTGGCTGACAGTCGCACAACGGGCCTTATCGTGCTCAAAGATGCGCAAATATTGTATGAACACTACTGGCAGGGGATGAGTGACGACTCAACCCATATGTCTTTTTCGCTGGCAAAGTCATTTTTATCTGCGTTGATTGGGATTGCAGTGGAGGAAGGCGCCATTGGCAGCATCGAAGAGCCTGTGACCCGATATGCACCAGAGCTGAAAGGCTCAGGCTATGACGGTGTGCGCATCAAAGATGTATTACAGATGTCTTCTGGCGTGGGGTTCAATGAAGATTATGGCGATTTTTTCTCAGATATTAATCGTTTTTCGCGCACAGTCGCATTGGGGCAACCATTTAATGAGTTTGCTACGACTCTACAACGTGAGTTTGAGCCAGGTACGTATAATCAGTATGTCAGCATAGACACCCAGGTACTGGGCATGGTGCTGGTGAATGCGACCGGCAAGCCACTGACCGAATACTTGCAGGAAAAAATCTGGCAACCAGCCGGTATGGCCAGTCAGGCCTATTATTTGACTGACTTTACCGGTATGGAGCTGGCGCTGGGGGGCTTAAATGTCACATTGCGTGATTACGCGCGCTTCGGCTTACTCTACCTGCATAACGGCCAACGTGATGGCCTGCAGATCGTGCCGTCTCATTGGATACACGATTCTGTGACTGCGGATGCCCCGCATCTGCAACCGGGTGATAACCCGGCCTCAAAACACAAATATGGCTACGGCTATCAATGGTGGCTGCCGGACGGACGAGACGATGAATATCAGGGGCAGGGGATTTACGGTCAATATATCGTTATCGACCCGGATAAACACATTGTGATCGTGAAAACCTCGGCGAATCACAGGTATAATGACCAGTCTCTGCGCTGGCAGGACAAACATCAGGCGCTGTTTCGCGCCATCAGTCAATACTATTCGGAGTAATCTATGACAGGTGAAATCGCAGCGCTGTCGACCGCGCTGTGCTGGGCTGTGGCCGCTCGTTTATTTCGTGTGCTGGGCAGCAGCTTCTCGCCATTATCCCTAAATTTATGGAAAGGCATTGCGGCACTGGTGATCCTGTTGCCGCTGATTTGGTTTGCGTTACCAACTGTTACGCTATCGACTAACGATATGCTGTGGTTGGCACTATCCGGGGCGATTGGTATCGGTCTGGGCGATACGTTTTTCTTTCAGAGTCTGAATAAAATCGGTGACAGTCAATCCATTCTGGTGGTGGAAACCTTGGCGCCCATCTTTACTGCGCTGATAGCTCTGGCCTGGATCAATGAATGGTTAACCTGGCAGCAATGGCTGGGTGTCGCGTTGGTGATCCTGTCGGTAGATATGGTGGTGAAAGTCCAAAAGCGCGCGCAAATGCACCTGTTTGAATTGACGGGTTATGTATATGCGGCATTGGCTGCGTTGTGTCAGGCCGTCGGTGCGGTAATCAGCCGCGATGTACTGACCCGTACGGGCATCGATCCGGCCAATGCCAGTGCCCAACGACTGTTCGGCGGGATCGTCATTATTGTGTTGTTGATGCTGTGGCAACGCAAAGCCTGGCTACCCGTGACCAATAACCTACGCAAGACCTGGATTACGTTTTTCTGGGCGACTGTGGTCGGCACGTTTGCCGCGCTGTTTTTGCAAATGCTTGCACTGCAAAACGCCAAAGCCGCAGTGGTGCAAACCCTGTTCGCGACCAGTGTGGTGCTATCGCTGGGCGTCGCCAAAATACTCGGTGAGCCGGTCAATCGTCACACGGCTGGCTGGTCTTTATTGGCGCTGGTCGGGGTTGCGGTGATGGTACTGGCCTGATCAAGGTTATTGTCACAGGAAATGCTTGTGTTAAGCGGCGGATTTCTATACACTTCGCCGCCTTAAAACAGCCTAAACCCAATTTTGTTCCTTGCCTCCACCAGTGATTTGGCTGTGCTGAAGAGGCTACAACCGTAAGGAGCTATTATGCGTCATTACGAAATCGTATTTATGGTCCATCCGGATCAAAGCGAGCAGGTACCAGGTATGATCGAGCGTTATACTGGTATTATCACGAAGGACGGTGGTTCTATCACTCGTCTGGAAGACTGGGGCCGCCGTCAACTGGCTTACCCAATCGAAAAACTGCACAAAGCACACTATGTTCTGATCAACGCTGAAGCCTCTGCTGAAGCAATCGAAGAACTCGAAACTGCTTTCCGTTTCAACGACATCATCCTGCGTAACATGGTTATCCGCACTAAAGGCGCGGTAACTGAAGCCTCTCCAATGGCTAAAGAAAGCGCTCGTGAAGAGCGTCGTGAAAAACGCGCAGAAAAGCCAGCAGAAGTATCTGCTGACGCTGCAGAATAATAGGAGAATTCACCATGGCTCGTTTTTTCAGACGTCGTAAATTCTGCCGTTTCTCAGCTGAAGGCGTGCAAGAAATCGATTACAAAGACACTTCTCTGCTGAAAAACTACATCACTGAGAATGGCAAAATCGTTCCTAGCCGTATCACTGGCACCAGTGCTAAGTATCAGCGTCAATTGTCAACTGCCATCAAGCGCGCGCGCTTCCTGGCTCTGTTGCCATACACTGATTCACACAAGTAATTGTTGGCGATAATTAAGAGGTAGCATCGATGGATATCATTCTACTAGACAAAGTCGCCAACCTGGGCGGCCTGGGAGATCAGGTTTCTGTGAAATCTGGTTACGCACGTAACTTCCTGTTCCCACAGGGTAAAGCAGTTCCTGCAACTAAAGTTAACGTTGAAAAGTTCGAAGCACGTCGTGCAGAACTGGAAGCCAAACTGGCTGACGCGTTAGCGGCTGCAGAAGCTAAAGCAGCGAAAATCGCTGAGCTGGCTGAAGTAACAATTGCTGCACCTGCTGGTGACGAAGGTAAACTGTTCGGTTCTGTTGGCACGCGTGACGTTGCTGATGCAATCACTGCTGCTGGTGTAGCTGTGACTAAGTCAGAAGTTAAAATGCCTAACGGTACAATTCGCGAAACTGGCGAATTTGAACTGGACGTGCAACTGCACTCTGACGTTGTAGCAACTATCAAAGTAGTTGTTATCGCAGAAGCGTAAGTTACCTTTCCGGTATCAAGAAAACACCGCCTAGTGCGGTGTTTTTTTTGTCTCAAGATCGCCTCAATCGGATATTTCTTACAAAATTGATTATTTCCTCTCCAGCTTCGAATTTGCACTACGCTTAGCTTTCAACGAGTCGGTTACACGCCATAGAGTAACGCAATGACTCGGTTGTGCAGGGCAGCAGTGCTTTTAACCAAATGCCAAGTGGTATATGTGTTTTTGTTGAGGGCCTTAGAGTAATAGGAAATGGAAAGTAATCTTTTGATAGCCAATGGCCAGAGTGATGAACAAGTCCGTCAGGTGATGGCGGTGATGCCCGAAGCGATATTAGTCGTCGGCGGCAATGGCCTTATCCGTATCTGTAATCCGCGTTCGGAATTGGTGTTTGGCTATACCCAGCAAGAGTTGGAAGGGCAACCGCTTGAAACGCTGTTGCCAGAGCGCTTTCGCAGCTCGCATTTATATCTCCGTAAAAAATATTCACGTAATCCGGTAAATCGCAGTATGGGGGATGGGCGTGAACTATTTGCCTTGCATAAGAATGGCCACGAGTTTCCCGTTGAAGTTGCGCTAGCGCCTGTCTCCGCCGGAGATGATGGTGTGGTGGTAATGGTGACGGATATTTCTTACCGCAAACACGCAGAAGAAGAACTGCGTCTGGCTGCGAATGTGTTTTCAAATACGCTGGATGGGATTCTGATCCTCAATGAGCACCTGAAAATTGTTAAAGTCAACGCCGCGTTTGAGCGGATCATGGGCTTTTCCGGCGCCAGCGTATTGAATCAGCCAGTCTCCATGCTTAAAGCAGCAAGACAAAAGACCGAAGATTTTTCAACGATTTGGACTCAAACCAATCAAAATGGCCGTTGGCAGGGTGAAGTCTGGAATCGTCATCGTGACGGTCGGGTTATCCCACTCTGGCTGAGTGTCACCGCTTTATACAGGCTTGATGGGTCGCTGGAAAAGTACTTAGTCACTATGTATGACATCAGTGAGCAAAAGTCTTCGCAGGAGCGGATTTACTACCTGGCTCATTATGATGTACTGACCTCTTTGCCAAACAGAATTTTGTTTATGGATCGCTTTGCCCATGCACTGGATAAGTCCAAGCGCGAGCAGCAACGTTTTGCGTTGATGTTTATCGATTTGGATAATTTTAAGCAAATCAACGACACCTATGGGCATAGCTATGGAGATCAGTTGCTTTGCAGTGTGGCTGAACGTTTGAAAGCGACCGTGCGGGAAAGCGACACCGTAGCGCGATTAAGCGGCGATGAATTTCTTATCCTGATGGAAAACTTGTCAGAGCATCGTGCCGCCGCGACGCTGGCGCAAAAGTTACTATCTGAACTGGCGGTCCCCATTTTGGTGGGTGAAACAGAGTTGTTTGTGTCCGCCAGTATAGGTATTGCTTGTTACCCGGATGACGGCGACGACAGTGAGACCTTATTAAAAAACGGCGATATGGCAATGTACAAAGCCAAAGAGGCGGGCCGCAATAGGGTCGAGTTTTATAACCACAGCATGACTGAATATGTGCAGGAGCGGGTGGCACTCACTGCTGATTTACGCCGCGCGCTGGAAGAGACTGAGTTGGAACTTTACTTCCAGCCGGTGATTGATCTCAGTTGCGGGCGCTGCGTCGGGGCGGAAGTATTATTGCGCTGGCAGCATCCTAAGCGGGGTTTTATACCACCAGATAAATTTATATCGCTGGCCGAGGAAAGTAATTTGATCGTGCCCCTGGGCGAATGGGTGTTGCAGCAATCCTGCATGCAAATGCAGCAGTGGATACAAAATGGCGTTCCCTTGCAATTTCTGGCAGTTAACGTGTCGGGCAAACAGGTATTGCAAACGGACTTCGTCGAACGGGTTGCGGCTATTTTTGCCGAAACGGGCTGTGAACCTCAGCGCATCACGCTGGAGCTGACAGAAAGTTTCGTTATGCATCAAAGTGAATTTGCCATTGCTCAGTTACAAGCCTTGCGTGAACTAGGCGTCGGCATCGCCATCGATGATTTCGGTACCGGCTATTCTTCATTGTCTTACCTGAAACGCCTGCCAATCACCCGGCTGAAACTGGATCGCTCATTCGTGAGTGAGATCCCTCACGAAACTAATGATATTGAAATCGCCCGTGCGATTCTTAAGCTCGGCGATGCGGTGAATTTGCGGGTGATTGCGGAAGGGGTGGAAACTGCCGAGCAACATGAATTTTTACTGCAAGAGGGCTGTGCCTTTAGTCAGGGATATTTGTACGCCAAGCCGATGCCGATTGATGCGATGCAAACGTATATCAGTACTAATTTGTGCGTTAATTCGCACTAATCAAAGGCGGAATTCTCCGCCTTTTTCAAAAATAATTTTTCTTGTCTGTAAACCTTGCTAGGGTAGCCCGCGACTAACTCAACAAGAACGTCATTCAGTGGAAGAAAAATTGAATTCAACAGCCTCAGTGATTGATGCCCAACAGCGTTTCGATCCTGAAGCCGCCCTGATAAGTGCGGCTCAGCAAGGCGATAAACAGGCATTTCACCGTTTATACGAAAACTATCTGGGCATGGTGTATGGCGTATGTTTGCGGCTGATGGTGGATCGTGCATTAGCGGAAGATGCGACTCAGGAAGTGTTTATCCAGTTGTGGCACAAGCTGAGCAACTTTCGAGGTGATAGTAAGTTCAGCACCTGGCTACACAGTGTGGCGGCGAATGTGGCGATCAGTCAGTTACGCAAACAGCGAAGCTGGTTATCACGTGTGTTTAGTAGCGAAGAGGTGGATATTTCCGACGTTGCGGCGCCAGAAGTGGAAGATCACCAGGAAGATAAACTTGCGATTTGGATAGCAAGATTACCGGAACGCACCCGTATCGTGTTTGTCCTGCATGCTATCGATGGTTATCGCCACGAAGAAATTGCACAGATGACAAATATGGCTGTAGGCAGCAGCAAGGCACAGTTTCACCGTGCCAAGCAGATGATAAAAGAGTGGATGGGTCATGAATAAGCAAAGTTTTGATCAACAACTGCAGCAGCAGATTGACGCACTACCGAAAGACGTTCGGCCAGAACGTGATTTATGGCAGGCCATTGAGCGCGGTATCGACACACATGTTGCGCCTAAAAAACGTCCTTATGGGATTGCCGCAGCCATCGCATTATTTGGCCTGGTTGGCACCCTTGTGGTGGTGCAGCAACGGGATGACGCGCAGCAAAGTTTATTGGCGCAGTTATCCAGTCAGCACAAGCAGCAGGTGGATAGTTTACTGGTTAAATACGCCGAGCAACCGGCATTGACGGATAACTGGCAGGCACAGTTACAGCAGTTGGATGATGCGGCCAGTGCGATCAAAAAAGCACTCAAAGAAGATCCGGATAATATGGCGTTGCTGAAAATGCTTACTCAGGTCCACCAGCAACAAATTGATTTAATTGAAAAAGTTCATGCGCCTCAGTGGCAGCAAATTTAACAGGCAGGAATGATTATGAAACTAACTAAAGGTGTAATTGCATTAGTCAGCGTATGTTCTGGTTTGGCCTATGCAGGTGAAAAAGTCGATAAAAGCCTGGATGCCGCCGCGGATGGTTATGTGCAGTTTGAGAATGTTAATGGTCAGGTCGAATTTATCAGTTGGGATAAAAACGAGGTGCGGGTCAGTGGTGAACTGGATGACCGCATGGAGAAATTTATCTTCGAACGTTCAGGCAAGCAGATTCTGATCAAGATTAAGCTTAAGGAAAGTCGCGGCTGGGGTTGGCACAATGACTCTAAAGGCGATGATCTGCAGGTGTATCTGCCTGCGACAAATCATCTTGAGGTGGACAGCGTGAACACTGATTTCACCCTAAGTGGTCTGCGCAACGGGGTGGATATCGATGTGGTGAACGGCGATATCCGCGCCGATGATTTAAGCGGCAAGATTCAGATAGAGACCGTCAATGGCGACGTGAAAAGTCGTCAGCTAAAAGGCAATGTGAAACTGGAAAGTGTAAACGGCGATTTGGATGATGATGGCTCAGTGGGCGAGCGTCTGGTGGTGGACACCGTCAATGGCGATATCAAAGTCAACGCGGATTATCAGGAAGTTAAAATCGAAAGCGTAAATGGCGATGGCGAGTTGTATCTGGAGCGGGTTAAAGACTTGTCTGCTTCAACCGTGAATGGTGATTTCCAAATGCGCTTTCGACTGGACACCGACGGACGTATCGCGGCAGAAAGTGTGGGCGGAGATTTAACTCTGAGCTTCCAGGACGATGTGTCAGCGCGCTTCGATGTAGACTCACACGGTGGCCGAATCATCAATAAACTCACTGATGATCGCACAGAAGAAGCCAAATACGGCCCGGCCAAATGGTTGCGCTTTACCTCAGGTAGCGGTGAAGGGCGGGTTAAAGTCACCACGGTGGGCGGCAAGATTACGCTGCAACATCGCTAAGCAACAGCATTAGCAAAAGGCGCAGTAACTGCGCCTTTTTTAATGGAATATTTTCACGCATAATAACCCTCCGCTAATTAAACCAGATCGGTGCACGTGAAATCGACCAGCAGTAAAAAAGCCGAAGTCAGCATAGAAAAGCTGAAAATACCGCCTCACTCCATTGAAGCGGAACAGTCTGTACTCGGCAGTATGTTGATTGCACCGGACTCGTGGGACAAAGTCACCGAGCAACTGGTCGAGGACGATTTTTACAATCGCTCTCACCGGATTATTTATATTGCGATTCTGGCGCTGCTCAAGGCCAATCAGCCGGTTGATGTCATTACCGTTTCTGAACAGCTAGAAAACACCGAACAACTGGACGAAGTAGGCGGCTTCGCCTATTTAGGTGAGCTGGCAAAAAACACGCCCAGTGCCGCTAACGTGGTGGCCTACGCGAAAATCATTAAAGAGCGTGCCGTTGCCCGTGAATTAATTGCGGTCGCCAATGAAATAGCTGATACCAGCTATAACCCCCAGGGCCGCGATGCCTCTGAGATCCTCGATTTTGCCGAAAGTAAGGTTTTCGAAATTGCCGAAAAACGTACCGGCGAGAATGAGGGCCCGCGCAATGTTGAACAGGTGCTGGGTAAAACCATTGAGCGGCTTGAAGCACTGGTGAAAGATAACCGGGAAGTCACCGGGGTGACCACCGGCTTTGTCGACCTAGATAAAAAGACCTCGGGTTTGCAGCCATCGGATCTGATTATCGTCGCAGCGCGTCCGTCCATGGGTAAAACCACCTTCGCGATGAACCTGGTGGAAAATGCCATGATGGCAGAAACCAAGCCAGTGCTGGTATTCAGTTTAGAGATGCCATCCGAACAGATCATGATGCGTATGTTGGCGTCACTAAGCCGGGTTAATCAGACCAGCATCCGCACCGCACAGCTCAACGATGAAGAGTGGACCCGGGTGTCGCAGACCATGGCCAACCTGAAAGATCGCAATAATTTGTTTATTGATGACTCTTCCGGCCTGACACCGATGGAAGTGCGCACCCGAGCGCGCAAGATCGCCCGTGATAATGGGGGCATCAGCCTAATCATGGTCGACTACCTGCAATTAATGCGGGTGCCTTCACTATCGGATAACCGTACCCTGGAAATCGCGGAGATTTCCCGCTCACTCAAAGCGCTGGCCAAAGAGCTGGAGTGTCCCGTGGTGGCGCTATCCCAGTTAAACCGAAGCCTTGAACAACGTGCGGACAAACGCCCAGTGAACTCGGACTTGCGTGAATCCGGCTCCATCGAGCAGGATGCCGACTTAATCATGTTTATTTATCGTGACGAGGTATATCACGAAAACAGTGAATTAAAAGGCGTCGCCGAAATTATTCTCGGTAAACAGCGTAACGGCCCCATCGGTACGGTACGTTTGACCTTCCAGGGCCAGTATTCCCGTTTCGACAATTACACCGGCCCCGATTACGACGATGAATATTAATAATGCGCCTGCGGGCGCATTATTATTTGCTGAATCCCGCTTCTCAAAGTTGACCGTTTAAGGAGAGCAAACGTCATGTCCACGACGCTCCACTGGGGCATCATCGGTCCCGGCCGAATCGCGCACAAATTTGCCGATGCGTTAGCATATTGTGATCACAATCAACTGGTCGCGGTGGCCAGTCGTTCCCAGCAAAATGCCGACGCATTCGCCAGTCGCTGGCAGTTGGCGCATGCCTACGACGATGAAGCAGCATTACTGGCCAATCCTCAGGTGCAGGCCGTGTATATTGCCACGCCGCACAACTATCATTATCCGGCCGCCATGCGTGCCCTTAAGGCCGGAAAACATGTATTGATTGAAAAGCCTGCCTGTGTGAATGCAGCCCAGTTTGCCCGTCTTTGCGAGCTGGCTGAACAACATGATTGCATGTTGATGGAAGCGGTGTGGAGTCGGTTCTTGCCCTATGTGGCGCAGGCCAAACAGTGGTTGGCAGACAAGCGAATTGGCGAGGTGCAATCTATTCAATCCTCCATTGGTATTGCGTTTGAACATGGCCCCGAGCACCGGATTAACAATAAAGCGCTGGCCGGTGGTGCCATGCTGGATTTGGGGGTGTATGCCTTGTCGCTGAGTCAGTTTATGCTCGGCCAGTCGCATACCGCTATCCAGGCGTTGGGGAAACTGTCTGCCGATGGCGTGGATGAGAGTGTGATGGCGACAGTGCAATACAGCGGTGGGCAACTTGCCCAGTTTGCGACCTCGATTGTCAGCCAGCAGCAAAACGCATTACATGTCTATGGTAGTGAAGGCACGATTACCCTTGAGCCGCGTTTTTGGTCTGGCTCACAGGTTAGCCTGCAACGGGGGGATGATATACAAACCTTGACATTGCCCTGGGCGCATAATGGCTTTGAGTACCAGATTGAGGACATGGCCCGCTGTATTCTGGTCGGAAAACGCCAGTCGGATGTGGTGCCGCACAGAGATACGCTGGCAGTGTTGACGCAGATGGATGAGGTCCGTCGGCAAATCGGCCTGTATTATGGCGATGAGTTTGAGAAGGTTTAAAAAACGCCGCAATTGCGGCGTTTTTTATAGGCGCTGAACGCAGGTCTTACTCTAGCGTTTCAACTCAGTCTGTTGTTTCACCGTAATCTCGGCTTCGATGCGGCGGTTCTTACGATGTGCTTCTGCCGTGTCGGCGCTATCCAGTAAACGGGTTTCGCCATAGCCTTTGGCCGTCAAGCGGTCAGCCGCGATACCATATTGGTCAATCAGCAGTTGGCGTACCGCTTTAGCACGTTTATCCGATAGCATCTGGTTGTATTCAGCCGACCCTACTGCCGAGGTATGACCGGCAATTTCAGCCTGTGTATTGGGGAAGCGGCGCATAAATGCGGCGAAGTCGGCAAATTGTGGATCGGTCTTATTGCCAATGATCGAACTGTTATTGGCAAACAACACATTCAGCGTCACACTCAGCGACTCTTCCTGGAAGATACTACAGCCATCGGCATCGACTTTATCTTCCATCGGGGTGGCGGGGCACTTGTCCAGATTGTTGGCGACGCCATCGTTGTCATCATCCGCGCAGCCCATTTCGTTGACCACACTGCCGGGCATCGAGTTGGGACACAGATCCTGTCCATCAATGACGCCGTCGTTATCGCTGTCGCTGCAGCCATTGGCATTTACGCGAGTGCCCGCTGCACTGTCTGGGCAGGCATCCTGGGCGTCCATTACACCGTCATTGTCACTATCGCTGGCTTTGGCAACCACAGGTGCGGGTTTCGGTGCAGCCGGGCTATCCGCGCCAAATACGCGGGCGATGCCCAGTTTTACCGAGTAATCTTTAAATCCTTCGCCGAAATCGTGGTACAGCGCGCCCTCAAGCATCAAGCGCCACTGGGGCGCAAGCATCATATGGGTACCTAGGCCCACGTTGGCCAAACGGTAGGTTTGGTCGAGATTTTCATTTTTTAACCCGGCAAAGGCATACACATTGCCATTGGGTTTAAAGAAATACAGCGCGTCGACGCCCACCCGGTCACCACTTTCGTCACTGCCACCGTTTTCGCCATCAATATTCAGATGAGACCATTCGATACGGCCGGCCCATTGCTCACTAAAGTGCAAGCCAAATTCCAGGCCAACCCCCGGGCCTTTATCCAGGGTGCCCAACCCTTCAGGTTTATCATTATCAACCCAATAATATTCGCCAAATAATCCTACCCAACCATCTGCTTTGGGAGTCTCTTCGGCCATGGCTGAGGCGGCCAGTGTGCCAGCCAGTAATGCGCTTGCGTAACGTGTTGTGATCTTCATTAGTCCCTCGTTGGTGTCATTCAGCGTAGTTCGCCCTGAAGTGTTGCGATGAGTCGTCGTGTACCACCATGCTCACGAAACTCACATAAATAAATACCTTGCCAGGTACCCATGGCTAATTTGCCGGCCGTAATCGGCACAGTCAGGCTGGCGCCAAATAAGCTGCTTTTGATATGTGCGGACATATCGTCCGGACCTTCATAGGTATGGGTAAAATAAGCGGTATTATCCGCCACGGTATGATTCAACCAGCGCTGCATATCGACCCTGACGCTGGGATCGGCATTTTCATTCAGGGTCAGAGCTGCGCTGGTATGGCAAAGAAACAAATGCAGTAAACCAACCTGATAGTCGGCAATGTCGGGTACTTGGCTTATGAGTTCATCGGTGATCAAATGCAGACCGCGTTTACGCGCAGTTAGCTGCAAGATGTGTTGTCGCCACATAGTTGCCACCTGAAGTTGACTCGCTGCATACCATGCTAATGGAGTGCAGAGTCAGGTGCAAGTTACTGATGTAATTGACAGTTTGCGCAGATGCCGTGGGCTTCGATGGTTTGTGTATGGACGCGGAAGCCGTGTTGGTTGGCCTGACGGTCGAGGGTTTCCTGTAAACCGGCAGATTGAATTTCGCGCACGTCACCACACTCGTCGCAAATCAGAAATTGTACCGGATGGGAGCAGCCAAAATGGTGACAGGCAACAAAAGCATTGCTGGATTCAATCCGATGGATCAGACCAAATTCCAGTAAAAAATCCAATGTGCGGTAGATGGTTGCGGGTTTAGCGCTTTGCTCGGTTTCTTTCAGACGATCGAGCAATTCGTATGCGCCGGTTGCGCCATCACGTTCCACCAACAGGGCATAGACTTTTTCACGCAACAGGGTAAAGCGCGCACCTTTTTTCTCACAATATTCGCGGGCTTTATTGACCTGACTGCTGATACTCATTGTTGACTCTCTGTGCTGTGACCCGCGCAGTTTAACACAGCGGGATCATATTAGAAGTGGGAGCGGTGAACAGCAGCAGAGCGTCGATTCGTTGCTGAATCTGTTCGGTTAACTGACGGTAGACCGGGCTATCGACGCCGCCAATTTTTTGCTGGAATTCGTCTTCATGCATGCCCTCCGGCAGGTCATCGATGCGCGGGAACAGTGCCTGCTCATTAAACAGCACCGGTAAGCGCTGTTGCAGCTCTGGTGCATAATCCGGGCTGGCCAGACAGCGGGCGAATTTACTGCCGGTTAAATCCGCAGCAAGATCGGCGAAGCTAAATCCCGAGCCGGACATGTTGCGATCCATCAGTTCCTTAAACTCGCCAATGGCATAGGTGACCTGATGATCCGACAGAATTTCGATGGCTGCAGAAAAAATAAAGTGCAAAAACAAATCGTGTCGATTGGCAAACTGCAGCGGCAACGGTGATTTGGCGTTGGCCAGTACGGGTTGTTCTACGCCACCAATGAAACGGCTGAAATGCTGGCTACCGGCAAAAATGGCCATGGCCATGGTTGCCGCCTGATTATGCAATGCGGCATCTTCGCCCTGGCTTTGCTGCGCTACATGGCCAAACAGCGCGCGTAAATAGGTCAGAGTGGCGTCCTCAGGGGCAGGTCGCGGCTGCTGGCCAAGGAATGTCAGATAGTGGGTGGTTAAGCGGCGAAACTGTTCGGAATCTTCATCCAGCTGCGTCGGGCGGGATTTGAGCTCTGCCAACAAATCAGCTACCGGCGCCAGGGTAATGGTGATGGCATTGTCGGTGGTGATAACCTTTTCAACCCGATTGAGTAACCGTTCACTGATATCGAGATTAACCACCCGGTCGCCAATCTTAACTAACAGCCAGCGCGCCAGCGAGGCGGGAATCGGTAGATCTCCCACTTTCACATTATCAAGCGTCAGCCCGTTGCCACTTTGCACACTGGCGCGGGCATTAAAAAACAGCCCGCTGTCAGCAATCGGCAGGGAAAGGGTTAACTCTGCCGCTGTGGGACTAAGCGCCACTGAGCTGAACCAGCCAGAGCGGGCACGGGCAATCAATGCGCTGAGGCTATCTATCTGCGCTTTGTTCAGGGTGATTTGTTGAGGGCGCGACGAGTTGGCGGTAAAAGCTTTTAGCTGGCCAATCAAGGTTGGAATACGATCCGCCTGTTGTAGCTGCGCGCTGGATAACTCCCGCACCGCCGGCGAGGTATCGATAACTAACACAATCGGCAGCGTGACCAACAACAAAAGCAGAAAAAACGCCGCAAACCCTTTTCGCAAAACCCATTCCCCGAGACAGGTAAAAATCAGCCGCCAAGTATGCCAGAGGCAGGCGCTAAACCCTACAGTTTAGCGCGCAAATTGCCCGGCATCGGACGGCGAAACGATACAGTCGTCAATCAGTTCCTGTTTTAGCCAATCGGTAAAAATATCGATGCGCGGTTTACGTGGTGAGTTGGGGTCGTATAACAGCGAAAACCGCTGTCCCGGTTCAATCTGCAACGGGAATGGGCGCACCAACAAGCCGCTGTTGATAAGATCTTTTACCAGACAATAGGAGGCCAGACAGATCCCCTGACCAGCCAGCACGGCATTGATGCCCATCTCCAGTGTCGATACCTCCAGCCAGTCACGTTTATGCCGTGGAATGGTCAGGTCGGACAAGGAAAACCAGTTGGCCCAACTAAAGCGCCCGGGATCTTCCGCTTCCACCAGTAAGCAATTGAGTAAATCCGCCGGCTGGGCAATTCGAGCGGTTTCCACCAGCTGAGGCGCGCATACCGCAAACACCGGATCGATAAACAGAGTTTCCTGATGCACCCGGTGATCGGTGGCGTCCCCTTGACGGATAGCCACATCGATATCCGAATAGCGCAGGCTTTCCAGTTCAGTGGACACAATGATTTTGACTTTGATATCCGGGTAACGGGCGGAGAACTTCCATAATTTCGGTACGAGCCAGATAGAGGCAAATGATAACCCGGTAGTGACATTCAGCACGCCCTCTGCGGGTTCCACCTGCACTTTGTCGAACCCGGCAGATAACGTGGTAAAAGCGTCGTCCACATGTTGATACAGGGTTTTGCCCTGCGGGGTGAGGCGCATACTTCGGCCGTGACGGACAAATAACTTCACCGCTAAGACCTCTTCCAGCGAGCGTATTTGTTGGCTCACCGCGGCTTGAGTAATGGCCAGACGCTGCGCCGCCTGACTGTAAGACTCATATTTTGCCGCGGCCGCAAAACAACGCAGCAGGGCAATGTGGCGTAAACGCTTATCCATAAGTTTTGCTTATATTAATACCAATCAGGTGTTGTTCGTTTTTTAGCTTGTTATTGGGCAAAATAACAGCGTTGGTTAGCCCCTGTCCAGATGGAATGAAATTATGCAAATTGTTGAAAATCATTGTAAATCAAAAGTTAACGCAAAAGCACCTAGCGTGCTGATGTCTTCACGTCAACGTTGGTTGGCAAGTATGAGTAAAATGCTCAATAGTGAAAATATAGTTAAGTTGAAATAATATTCAATCGCAAGCAGATGTTATCTGCATGCAGGTGAATAATTATGCAAAACAGGCCCTCACAGGGCCTGTTCTATTTCTGCTAACGGGAAGCTTTCGGCGAAGCTAAGGACCTCGTCGCGGGGGACGTCACTGGACTCAAACGACAATACTGCACCGTTTTTTAACGCAAACTGTAACTGGGTAAAATCATCTTCACTTAAATCAGTGCCTTTGTAGCGTTGCACCCGGATAGCTTTACCCGGGCTCATGCCAAATTGTGCCATCGCAGATAACGCACTGGCCATCGCCCCGTTATCTCCGCTGGTGAGTTTAACGCTAATCTCCCCCTGCTTGTTCTGGTATCGGCGCTCGGTGATATTCATGCCCATAGCACTGTTTTGCTCTATGTCCTGACCTGTATATCCACCGATTTTGTCGGGAAAGACCTGTTGGGTTTGTTTTGCCATCAGTTGTTGCAACAGGGTGACGCACCACTGAGCCTCTTCCTTGGCGGCTTTAATATCCTGTTGTTGATAAAGCTTGGCCGCCTGCTGGCAGGCGGTGGCGGGATCATCTGCGGCCTGCGTGCTGAAACTAGCCATAACCAAAAATGAAAGGGGTAATAACCGGGGAAATTTCATATTGCCTCCTTGGCATAAATAAGTGAAAAGCTGTACTTGGTGAATTACCAGTATTGAAGCTAGCACAGGCGGCAAAAAACGCGTCTTTGTTTACGGGTTTTACGAGTGAGACACGGCGGAAATTTTGCTAAACTGCGCGCCGGTTTGTTTTCCTCAGGTCGTTTATGTTGCGCCAGCCTCAGTCATTAGATTTCAATCGTCGTTTGTCCGTTGCACCCATGCTGGACTGGACAGATCGTCATTGCCGCTATTTTCTGCGACTCATCACGCGTCATACTCTGCTGTATACCGAAATGGTTACCACAGGCGCGATCATTTATGGCAAGGGCGATTACCTGGGTTTTAACCAACAGGAACACCCGCTGGCACTGCAACTGGGCGGGTCGGATCCGACGCATATGGCGCAGTGTGCACACTTGGCAGAGCAACGTGGCTACGATGAGGTGAATATCAATGTGGGGTGCCCATCGGATCGGGTGCAAAACGGTGCGTTTGGGGCGTGCTTAATGGCCACGCCACAGGTCGTCGCCGAGTGTGTGAAGGCCATGCAGGACAAAGTGTCGATTCCGGTTACGGTCAAATGCCGCATTGGCATCGATGATATGTGTGAATATGAAGATCTCACCCGCTTTACCGAACAGGTGATAGAAGGGGGCTGTGATACCTTTATCATTCACGCACGTAAGGCTTGGCTGCAAGGCTTAAGCCCTAAGCAAAACCGCGATATTCCGCCGTTGATCTACGACCGCGTCTATCAGTTAAAACAACAGTTTCCCCATTTGCATATCAGTATCAACGGGGGCATCAAAACCCTGTGGGAAGCCGAACAACATCTGCAATATGTAGATGGGGTGATGATTGGCCGTGAAGTGTATGCCAATCCTTATATGCTGGCTGAGGCTGATCAACGCATCTATGGTGATAACCACCGCGTAGCCAGTCGCGAAGAGGTGATCGTCACCATGGCGGATTATATCGACCAGCATATTGCCAGTGGCGGACGAGCCTGGCATGTCATGCGCCATATGCTCGGGTTATTTCAGGGCTTGCCTGGCGCGCGGATCTGGCGCCGTTACCTCAGTGAAAACGGCCCCGCGGCCGATGCCAGTGGCGCTACCTTACTGGCGGCCTATGCCGACTGGCAGGCGCGCACTCAACATATTTTGGAAAGTAGTCAAATCGACTAAGTTGGTGGTCAATTTCGCTAATCGGCGAATGTTTCTGACTTGTGCCAGTGCAACCCTGAAATGAGGTTTAAATTAAAAATCCTTTAATAACAGCATGTTAAAGGTTTTTTCATTGGTTGGCACAACTATCGCAATAGTTCCTGCGACTTAATTAAAAAAGCGCAGGAGCACATTATGTTCAAGCAGAGTTTCACCAGCATCTTGGTTGCTGGCATGGGTATCCTTTCGGTCAGTGCCCATAGTCAGGAAGTCACCGTAAACACACTGACACAACAAGTTATCAGCGAAGCGGTCGATGCACTGGAGAGCCAGCTACAGCAACGCCTGGAGCACTCGCTTGATAACTTCTTCAGCGAACTGCCTACTGAGCTGCCAATTAAGGATGGCGAAGTGGTGACCAGCGAGGTTGATATAGAGGCCAGCGATGCCGATGATCAGACCGCCATGCTGAGGATTGAATAATGTTAATCAGTCACGCGCATTTGTTGGGGCTGTTGTTAGCCCCGGTCGCCACCTTCACCGGCGCGGCAATTATCGCCAGCCGTTTGCAAAACTGGCGTCCCCGCACACGTAAATTTTTTTCCCGTCCTGGCCACTGTTAAGTGGCCTTTTTTATGGGTTGTTTGAGTCGCGGGCAAAGAAGGTAAAGTGAATGGTTTTTCGGTGATTTAGCGTGTTATCTCATCGTTTCGCGTTTTATTCATTTTGAAAAAAGCAACTCCAATTGCTGCACTGATTACTAGTGAATACAAGTAAAATCTATCGTTTCCCATTAGGTAAAATACAAACGAAGGTAATACGCTGCAAAATGTAATGCTCGTGTAGGAGGCAAACCTAAATTTTTTGGCAATGACCCAAAAAGGAACCAAAGATGAGACACCTATTACTGCGCTAAGACACGTTAATAAAAGACCTAACTCTGCAATCAGTTTGAGATCATCAAAATTCGCGTTGGACAAAGTATGTTTTTGCAACCAGGCGAATAGGCCAATGTAAAGTGGTAATCCCAATAAAAAATTGGCTCTTAAGAAGATGAAAATGGCAGATTTGGTTGCTTTATCCATAGTGCTTTAATGCGATATTAAAGATTTTTTGCTTTTTTAATTCTATCCCATTGTTCGCATGCGTCCTGTAATTGCTGAGTCGACGGAAAGTCAATTGGGAAATTGGGATCTTCATGTTTTTTGCGCAAATTGGAATAGTTTTCCCAGCCAAGGTAATGAGGATGAAGTTCCGGTACTATAAAACCTATTTCTGATTCAATCGCGCAGCAAGCTTTCATCAGAGAGCCTAAATCTTTTGAAAACAGCTTTCTATTCTCGACTGAAACTTTCTTAGATAGTTTTTCGATGTTTACTGAAATAATTGCTAGTTCTTCAAGTATCTTTTCAGCGGCTTTCTTTTCCATTGGGTTACATCCTTGTCACATCACTTTTAATTCAGCAACGCTATATTTTGCGTCAAGCCAAACAGTAATCCGTTAACTGCCCACTCACAAGCTTTGATACTTTGCACTCTCCAAATTGTCCTTGGCTGTCGCATTAAATCAATGCCGCACCCCAGTTTTTAGGGTGGTTATACGCTGATTAATGTCTTGCGGCCGGGCAGTGCGCATTTTCACCATTTTATTAGCGAATTTGACTAAAACCCACATGCTCTCACATTTGATGTTGGTGATGAATTTGCAAGTGAATGTTATTTTGTTTAGTTAAAACAATAGGTTAGGGCATGTTGTGTAGTTGGCACGGGGATTGAAAAGGATTCTGTGAACTTTAAAACGTTAAGGAACCAACCATGAGCATGTTTTCCCGAATCAGCGACATCGTGCAATCTAACCTCAATGCCATGCTGGATAAGGCGGAAGATCCACAAAAAGTGGTGCGCCTGATTATTCAGGAAATGGAAGAAACCCTGGTTGAGGTGCGCTCAGTTGCGGCCCGTTATATCGCCGAGCAAAAAGGCTTGCAGCGTAAACAACGTCAATGGCAGCAGCAGGCTGCGCACTGGTATGAAAAAGCCGAACTGGCCATGAGCAAGGGTAAAGAAGATTTGGCGCGTTCTGCGTTACTGGAGAAACAAAAGGCGCAGGATAATGCCGATGCACTGACTGATGACCTGACTCATCTGGATGACACTCTGACTAAGCTGGGTGAAGACACCAGTCGCCTGCAGAGCAAGCTGACAGAAGCGCGTCAGCGCGAAAAAGCGCTGTTGATGCGCCAGCAAACTGCCAGCGTGCGCATTAAAGTGCAGGAACGCAAACAGGCTGAGGCAGTAGATCAGGTAATGCACAAGTTCGATCAATATGAGTCGCGCATAGACCATCTGGAAGCACAACTAGAAGCCATGGAACTGGGTAATGACGGCTTAGAACAACAGTTCCGCGCGCTGGAAAATGAAGAGCGTTTACAGCAGGAACTGGACGCCCTGAAAAAGAAAGTGGCTTAACACCCGAATTGGCAGGCAGGGTAGAACCTGCCTGTGTTTGCCTGGAGACGTAACATGAGTGTATTTCGTTCACGTAAGTTATATAAAAATGGTGATAAAAAAGTGATCTCTGGTGTCTGTGCCGGGGTGGCCGACCATTTTAACCTGCATGTGGATATCGTGCGGGTGATCAGTGTTGTGGCATTAATATTTGCCCCGATGGTAACCGGCATCGCTTACTTATTGGCAACCATATTACTGCCGGAAATGACGTCGATTAAACGCTTTACCCGCTAGGGAGGCTATGATGAAAAAGATCCTCATTGCAGTGCTGTTGGCGTTTGTCTTTGTGTATTGCTTTGAATCTATCGTCGATACCCTGTTCGGTCTGCAAATTATTGTGGCCGACACCACATTAAGTGGATTGGGAGAATTGGGCGCCCTGGCGCTGGTAGCCATTTTACTGGTGCTGATTGGTTTGTTCGTTGCCGTAAGCGTCGCCGGTGTCGTGCTATTTGTTATGGCAATGGTGTTCGGGGCGATTATGCTGGCGGGTATTGCGACATTCTGGCCAGTGATACTGGTGCTGATGCTGGTTGTCCTGCTTGCCAAAGATAGGCGCAAACATAGCTGAAACCGCTTGGTTTATCCTACGCTTTGCTGAATAATTTGAGGTAAAGCAAATATTTAGGAGTCGGCTGTGAAAAAAATCTGGTTAGTGATGTTGTTGAGTAGCTTTGGCGTAAATGCCCATGTGCTATTCAACAACACCCAAATTCGTGCGTTGCCCCCTGGTGTGCCCAACACCGCCGCGTATTTCGAGGTAACCAATGATACTGACACAGCTATAACCTTTGTCTCTGGCGAAGCAGATTTCGCTAAACGTGTTGAAATTCATACCCACGAACAATCCGGCGACATGATGCAGATGCGTAAGTTAGATAGTATTACGGTAAATGCACATGAGACGCTGGTATTTCAGCCGGGCGGACTGCATGTGATGCTGCTAGGGTTAACCGGGTCGGTTAAACCGGGCGAACATCGACAAGTCACGTTAATCAGCGCCACCGGTAATCGTTATTCCTTTACTGCGGTTGCAGTGAAACCGGGCGAAACCATGTCGATGCACTCGCATCAGCATTAAGGAGAGAACAATGTCACGTTTATCAACTAGATGGATCCTGATTGGCACAGGCGTGGTATTCCTGTTGTTTTATTTACTGGCGGTTTACTGGAGCAGTGAACCGGATGTGGTCGAGCCACGTCAACTAGCCGCCCAGCAGTGGGCTGGGCTGGAATCGAAGCCTGTGGTGGGTTTCACCACCACGACGGCGTTGATTCATGTGAGCGAAACTCTGCTGGATAAACCGGGTGGCTATTTGTCCAATGACATTTTACCGCCATCGGTATTGATGGATAACATGCCGGCGTGGGAGTTTGGTGCGCTGGAGATGGTGCGGGACTTATCTTTGGCGATGCGCAAAGATTTCAGCCGGTCGCAGTCACAAAGCGTAGAAAATCCGGATCTGACCAAAGCGCAACCTAAGTTTAATAACGATCACAATAAATGGTTACTGCCGTCCTCTGAGTCCATGTACCGTGAGGGCATTGAGGCGCTGTATGCCTACCGTAATTCGTTGGCCAGCCGCGATGTGAGCAGTGCACAATTTTATACCCGTGCCGATAACCTGCGTGATTGGTTAAAACAGGTAGAGAAGCGTTTGGGCAGTTTGTCGCAACGTTTAAGTGCCA
The DNA here is from genome assembly GCF_004329715.1 of Bowmanella sp. JS7-9. Lineage (GTDB taxonomy): Bacteria > Pseudomonadota > Gammaproteobacteria > Enterobacterales > Alteromonadaceae > Pseudobowmanella > Pseudobowmanella zhangzhouensis. Next base: position 15,106 of record NZ_JXSY01000026.1, on the reverse strand, counting down.
GTGTGGGGCAGGAGCGACTGAATACGGATTTGGCCGGTGATGCCAGTGCGCAGCAATCCACCCCGGCACAAGCCCAGTTGTACACCAAAACCAGCTGGTGGGAGCTGGACGATGTATTTTATGAATCACGTGGTGCGTGCTGGGCACTGCTGCACTTTCTTAAAGCAGTGGAAGTGGATTTTGCCGATACATTAGAAAAGAAAAACGCGACCGTCAGCTTACGTCAGATTATTCGTGAGCTGGAAGCAACACAGGACACCGTCTGGAGTCCGGTTATTTTAAATGGCAACGGTTTTGGAGTGGTCGCCAACCATTCGCTGGTAATGGCGAATTATATCTCCCGGGCCAATGCCGCGATTATCGATTTAACGGAATTACTTGTTCAGGGTTAACACTATGAAAAAATCACTCGTTTTAGCTGCCGTTAGTGCAGCATTGTTAGCACCAATGGCTTCAGCAGATACTTTGCTGGGTTTATATGTTGGTGGGCAGGCTTGGCAGCAGAGTACCGACGGCGGTTTCGCTAATGACAATAATCTGGTCGATTTCAATTTCGATAAAAAGACCAAAGGTTCGTTTTATGTGGCATTGGAGCACCCAATTCCACTGCTGCCAAACGTGCGCGTGCGTCGCAGTGAAATGGCCAACGACGGCCTGGTGACCTTGAGCTCACAGTTTACCTTCAATGGTGAAACTTTTGCGGCGGACACCGATCTGATGTCATCGCTGGATATGAGCAACACAGATTACACTCTGTACTATGAATTGTTTGATAACGATTTGTTCAGCTTTGACGCGGGTCTGACGTTGAAAGACATCGACGGCGAGATTTATGCCGAGTCTCAGGATGATCCAACCCAAAAAGCTGATGAGACGTTCTCTGGATTCGTACCACTGGTGTATGCACACGCTAAATTTGGCGTGCCAGGTACCGGTTTTGGTGCGTATGCGCTGGGTAACTTCTTATCGTTTGATGGTCATTCCATGACCGAATACGAAGTGGCGTTGACCTATGATGTGCTGGATAACATTGCGGTGGATATGACCCTGCAACTGGGTTACCGCTCATTCAATATGGAACTGAATGATCTGGATGGTATATACACCAATCTGGATTTCACTGGCCCATTTGCGGGTGTAGAAATTCATTTCTAATCAATGCTTTGATTAAAAACGGCCTAAGGGCCGTTTTTTTGTGTCTGTACTTCTGCAAAATTGGAATAAAAAATCAGTTTTTATTCTTTAGTGTTATTTTAAAAGGCCGGTACGCTTACGCCATTAACATGAGCAAAGCACCAGAGATATGACGGCCAATCTTCCACTTTCACTGCATCCCGGTATTGGGCTGACAGAGCAACAGATCCGTGCGTTAACGGATTTTACCCAAAGCGCAAATGCCCAACAGTTATTGTGGGTAAGCGGCTATTTTGCCGGGCTCAGCACCCATGCCGCGAGCGAGGTGCCCGTGCCCACGGTTGCCAGTAACAGCATAACCCTGTTGTATGGCTCACAAACCGGCAATGCCCGGGGGGTAGCGAAAAAACTTGCCGAACAGTTATCGCAAGCCGGGCTGACCGTAAATTTACAAAGTATGGCGGATTACAAACCGCGTAGTTTAAAAGATGAGTCAACGGTGTTGGTGGTGGTCAGCACTCATGGCGAGGGCGAGGCGCCGGACGATGCCGTTGAGTTGCATGCTTTCCTGGCCTCAAAGAAAGCGGCGAAATTGCCACAGGTACGCTATGGCGTGATTGGACTTGGGGATAGCAGTTACGAGTTTTTCTGCCAGACAGGTAAAGACTTTGATGCGCGCCTGACTGCCCTCGGAGCAACCTCAATTTTGCCACGTCTGGATGCCGATGTGGATTATGCCCCTGCCGTTGCCGCCTGGAGCGAGCAGTTACTGGCAGAGCTTGCCAAGTCTGCACCAGTTAGCCATACGCCCAGCGTGGCGGGTTCAGCGACATTCGCAACCAGCTCAGTTTATGGCCGCGAGATGCCATTTGTTGCCACCTTGCTGGAAAGCCAGAAGATTACCGGTCGGGACTCAGGCAAAGATGTGCGCCATGTAGAAATCTCACTGGAGGGCTCTGGTCTTCGTTATCAACCGGGTGATGCCTTAGGTGTTTATTTCACTAACGATACCGCGCTGGTGGATGAGCTGCTTGAACTATTAAAATTGGATGCTGGCGAGGCTGTGTCAGTAGCGGGTAAAACTGTGTCATTACATAGCGCACTGACTGACCAGCTGGAATTGACTCAATCCTATCCAACGTTTGTACAGCGCTATGCAGAGCAAAATGAGCTACCTGAGTTAACTGCTTTGGTACAGGACAAAGCCGCCTTGCGGGTGTACCTGGCGGATAAGCAAATCGTAGATATCGTGCGACTGCATCCTGGTAGCCTGAGTGCTCAGCAACTGGTTGACGCCCTGCGCCCGCTGACGCCGCGGCTATATTCTATTGCTTCCAGTCAGGAAGAAGTGGATGAGGAGGTACATTTAACCGTCGCTCGCGTAGCCAATGAGGTAAACGGGCAACCACGTGAAGGTGGCGCATCTGGCTTTTTGACCCGTCGCGCCGAAGCGGATCAGCAAATTCGTGTGTTTGTGGAAAGCAACGATAATTTCCGTTTACCGCAGGATCTGAATACTCCAGTCGTCATGATCGGGCCGGGTACAGGTATCGCGCCATTCAGAGCCTTTTTGCAACACCGTCAGGCACAGCAGGCACAAGGCAAGAATTGGTTGTTCTTCGGCAACCCGCATTTTACTCAGGATTTCCTTTACCAGACTGAGATCCAAAGTTACGTAAAGGATGGCTTATTAAGCCGCGTATCGCTGGCTTTCTCCCGAGACCAGCAGGAAAAAATCTATGTGCAGCACCGCATTCTGGAGCAGGGCGCAGAGCTGTGGCAATGGCTGCAGGATGGCGCGCATCTGTATATCTGCGGTGATGCCAACCGTATGGCTAAAGATGTCGAACAGGCGCTGTTGAGTGTGATTGAACAGCACGGTCAGCAAACAGCTGAACAGGCCAAAGAATATTTAACCGCGTTACGTAAAGCCAAACGATTCCAGAAGGACGTGTACTAATGTCAGAGTCAAACAACCCGAATATTGTCAGCGGCCCTCTGTCTGATAACGAACGTCTTAAACGTGAAAGCAATCATTTGCGCGGAACGATCGAGCAGGATCTTAAAAACGACCTGACCGGTGGATTTAGTGCAGATAATTTCCAGTTAATCCGCTTTCACGGCATGTATCAACAGGATGACCGGGATATTCGTGCCGAGCGTCAAAAGCAAAAGCTGGAGCCGCTGCACAATGTCATGCTGCGTGCGCGCTTACCGGGCGGGATTATCACCCCGACCCAATGGCTGGCGATTGATAAATTCGCCGATGACAAAACCCTCTACGGCAGTATTCGCTTAACCACCCGCCAAACGTTCCAGTTTCACGGTGTGTTAAAACCGAATATTAAATTGATGCACCAAACTCTCAACAGCATTGGTATCGACTCCATTGCTACCGCCGGCGATGTCAATCGTAACGTACTTTGCACCTCAAACCCGGTCGAGTCGGTGGTGCACCAGCAGGCTTATGAATGGGCGAAAAAGATCAGTGAGCATTTATTGCCGAAAACCCGCGCCTATGCAGAAATCTGGTTAGACGAAGAGAAGCTGGAGACGACCGAGCAGGAGCCAATCCTCGGTGATACGTACCTGCCACGTAAATTCAAAACGGCAGTGGTTATCCCGCCGCAAAATGATGTAGACGTGCACGCCAACGACCTGAGCTTTGTCGCGATTGCTGAGCAAGGGCAGTTGATTGGCTTTAACGTACTGGTAGGTGGTGGCCTTGCCATGACCCATGGAGATACCAGCACTTATCCGCGTAAGGCAGACGACTTTGGCTTTATCCCGCTGGAGCACACGCTGGCTGTTGCTGAAGCTGTAGTGACCACCCAACGGGATTGGGGCAATCGGGTGAATCGTAAAAATGCCAAAACCAAATACACGCTGGACAGGGTCGGTACCGACACCTTTAAAGCGGAAGTGGAAAAGCGCGCAGGTATTTTGTTCGCGCCGGTTAAGCCCTATGAATTTAAAGAACGGGGTGATCGTATTGGTTGGGCAGAGGGCGTGGATGGGAAGTTCCATCTGACCTTGTTTATCGAAAACGGGCGGATTCTGGATTACCCGGGCAAACCGCTGAAAACCGGTTGTCGCAAAATTGCCGAGATCCATCAGGGCGATTTTCGTATGACCGCCAACCAGAATTTGATCGTGGCCGGTGTGCCTGTTCAGGATAAAGTCCGCATCGAGCAAATCGCCCGCGAGCATGGCCTGATTGAAGACAGCTTAACCCGCCAGCGCAGTGATTCGATGGCCTGTGTGTCATTACCAACCTGTCCGTTGGCGATGGCTGAAGCTGAGCGCTATTTGCCTGAATCGGTTACCGAGTTAGAAGGAATACTGGCTAAACATGGTTTACAGCAGGACAGCATTATTTACCGTATCACTGGCTGCCCGAATGGCTGTGGACGCGCCATGCTGGCCGAGGTAGGTCTGGTAGGTAAAGGTCCGGGTAAGTACAACCTGCATCTAGGCGGTAACCGTGCCGGCACGCGTATCCCGAAAATGTACCGTGAGAATATCAGTACGGCTGAGATTATGCAGGAACTGGATAGTCTAATCGGCGCCTGGGCGGCAAATCGTGAACCTGGCGAAGGCTTCGGCGATTTTGTCATCCGTACCGGTGTGATTGATGAAGTCATCGACTCGGCGAGGGATTTTTATGCCTGAGCAACTTCGCGCCATCGTATCTGAACCATCTAACGCGGATTTAATCGCCAATCTGGCTGAGCATAATCAACAGTTGGAAAAAGCGGATGCAGAACAACGAGTCAGCTGGGCGCTGGATAACTTGCCGGGTCAGGTGGTGCTGTCCTCCAGCTTTGGTATTCAGGCCGCGGTGATGTTGCATCTGGTGACGCGTCAGTATCCGGATATTCCGGTCATTCTGACCGACACGGGCTATTTGTTCGCTGAGACGTATCAGTTTATTGATCAACTGACGGAGCGGTTAAAGCTGAATCTGCATGTCTATCGCAGTGATATCTCGCCGGCGTGGCAGGAAGTGCGCTATGGCAAATTGTGGGAGCAGGGTGTGCCGGGTATCGAGCAATACAACAAGCTCAACAAAGTAGACCCCATGCAGCGAGCCATGGACGAGCTTGAGGTAGGCACCTGGTTTGCAGGCTTGCGCCGTACCCAGTCCGATACACGAGGGGCGTTACCTGTCTTACAGCACACAAAAGGGCGCTTTAAACTCATGCCGATTGTCGACTGGACGAATCGTAACGTACATGAGTACCTCAAGGCCCACGACCTCCCTTACCATCCGCTGTGGGAACAGGGCTATGTGTCGGTCGGAGACTGGCACACCAGTGTGCCTTTACAGGCTGGCATGAGTGAGCAGGACACCCGCTTCTTCGGGTTAAAACGGGAATGTGGTTTACACGAGTTTGGAGATGGAATTTAACAAGGCGCGTTGCGCCTTTTTTCTTTTTTATTTCAATATTTTTCGTCATAGTTGAGCAGGTGTGCAAGTTCCCTGCTAAACATGTAAGGTAAGAAAAAACTTACGCCGAATGAGTAAGGTTTCGAAGTTATGCGCAATGCGGTTCGCGCCTGATAAATTAGGATCTCCCTGTAAATGACGACTCATGAAAACGATGACGATGTATTAGTTTTTCTGGATGATGATGACTTACCCGCCAGTAAGCACGCGGATGAGAATTTCTGGAACATACTGATTGTTGATGATGATGAGGAAATTCATTCGGTCACCCGGTTGGCATTGTCTAACGTAGACGTTGCCGGACGGCCGTTGCGCTTTTTGCATGCCTACAGTGCCCATGAAGCGCTGGAGTTTTTACAGGAATATGGCAATTCACTGGCGATTATTCTGCTTGACGTAGTCATGGAAACCGACGACGCAGGTTTGACTCTGGTCAGAACCATGCGCCGCGAAATGCGTCTGGAAGAGCCCCGTATTATTTTACGTACTGGCCAGCCAGGTTACGCGCCGGAAGAAAGCGTCATCAAAGACTATGACATTAACGACTACAAGACCAAAACTGAGTTAACCCGGGGTCGCTTGTTAACCACAGTGATCGCGTCGATTCGTTCTTATCGCCAGATTGTTACCATCAACCAAAACCGTCGTGGGCTACGTAAAGTCATCGAATCAGCCGCTAACCTGCTGGAAGAGCATTCGGTCAGAGATTATTGCGAAGGGGTCGTCACGCAAATCAGTTCATTAATCGGTTTGGATGCGGCAGGCCTGGTGTGTGCACGTGCCGGCTCATTGTTGGATCGCGATGACAATGGTGTTTATGTGCTTGGGGCGGCCGGTGAGTACGCCCAGTACATCAACCAGCGTTTGGAAGTCATGCATGACTCGGTGATTATTCACAACGTGATTCAGTGTTTGTTGCAAAAAGAGCACATTTTCCAACCAAGCTTTACTGTGTTGTATATGAGTGCTGCCGGTCACGAAGCGGCGGTATTTATTCGCTCAGGACACGGTATTGAAAATGTTGAAAAAGACTTACTTCAGGTGTTTTTATCCAGCGTGGCAGTAGGCTACGAAAATGCCCGGCTGTTCCACGAGTTAAAGTTAGCGGCTTACCGTGACAGTCTGACTAAGCTGCCTAACCGTAATGAATTTATCAATATGCTCGATGCGATGCGTGACACCAGTCAAAGCGGTGAAAATCGCGTCGCGGCACTAATTGACTTAAGCCATTTTGCTGATATTAACGATGGTCTGGGGCAGGAAGTGGGCAACCAGCTGTTGATAGCCGTAGCAACGCGTTTGTTGTCCCGTTTACCGCCCAGCGTTGGCAAGGGGCGGATTGGGGCCGATGTGTTTGGTTTGATTGGTCTGGATCAGGACGTCAACCCGAGTGTAATCAACGATCTGTTTAAAGTGGCATTTGAAGCTGGCGACCAGCTTATTCAAGTCAACGCTGCCATTGGCCTGACTCGGGTGCGTGATGATCAGGCGGATGGTCTGACCCTGATTAAGCAGGCAAATATCGCGTTGAATCGTGCCAAGAAAAGTGCCAGCAGCAACTTTGAATATTACGCGGCCGACATGGAGCAGCACACCTATGAGCGGCTGGCCATGATGCGTAAATTACGTACCGATTTTACTGCACGCAAGCTAGAGCTATGGTTCCAACCGCAGATAAGCCTCAAAGACGAATCTGTAATTGGTATGGAAGCATTACTGCGCTGGCCTGAGGGCAATGGTAATTATATTTCGCCCGCCGTGTTTATCCCGCTGGCTGAGTATACCGGGCTAATTGTGGACATTGGTTATTGGGTGTTGGAAGAAGCTTGTCGTCGTCTGGTAGAGCTGAATAAAAAGGGCTACGAAGGGCTACGTATGGCGGTAAATATATCGGTGCCGCAGTTCCGCGATCCGGATTTTGTGCCGCTGGTAAAACATATTATCAGTCAGCATGGTGTCGAACCGGCGCAGCTGGAGCTGGAAATTACCGAAAGTGTGGCCATGGATGAACCTAAAATCGTTGTAGACTCATTAACCACGCTGAAAAATTTCGGGATCCGTATCGCCATTGACGATTTCGGTACCGGGTTTTCATCGATGAGTTATCTGCAAAGTTTGCCGTTGGATAGGTTAAAGGTCGACAGAGCGTTTCTTAAGGATGTCGGGCATGTGAAAAGCTCGGCATTTATTGCTGACACAATTGTTACGCTGGCGAAACGTCTCGGTCTGGAGACCATTGCTGAAGGGGTGGAGAACCCTGAGCAAGTTCATTATATCCGCGATCTGGGGTGTGATGAGGCGCAGGGCTTCCTGTATGCCAAACCTATGCCGTTCGACCAACTGCTGGATTACATTGCAAATTACCAGCCGCTAAATATTACCTAACGCCGACTGCACGTTAGCACGCAAGGTTGGCAGGATGTCCCGTTCAAACCATGGATGTCTTGCTAGCCACAAATTATTGCGCGGTGAAGGATGGGGGAGTGGAAAGTTGGCTGGCAAAAACTGTGCAGCGCTTTTTACCTTATCTGTCAGTGAGGAGGCATTTCCAAGATAATAGGCTTGCGCATAGCTGCCAATAATCAGCGTCAATTTAACGTTAGGTAACTTCGCCAGGGTCCTGTTGTGCCACTGTGGCGCGCACTCCTTACGTGGTGGCAGGTCGCCACTACGCCCTTTGCCCGGATAGCAAAATCCCATCGGCATAATCGCCACCTGACTAGCATCATAAAATTGCTGCTCGCTGATACCCATCCAATCACGCAATCTGACCCCCGATGGGTCTCGCCAGGGAGTTGCCGACTTATGTGCCGCCATGCCCGGGGCGTGGCCAATAATCAGTATGGATGCTTTTGGATCTAACTGAATAATCGGTTGAGGAGAAAAGGGCAATTCACCTGCACACGTTTGACACTGGTGAATTTCCTTAAGTAGCTGTTGCATCAGTCAAATAAACGATTCAAACCATTGAGAGCGGCCACCCGGTAAGCCTCTGCCATAGTTGGGTAGTTAAAGGTGTTATTAATAAAGTATTCAATGGTATTGCCTTCACCTTTTTGCTGCATGATAGCCTGACCGATATGCACAATCTCGGACGCGCGTTCACCGAAGCAGTGGATGCCCAGAACTGCCTTGGTTTCGCGGTGGAATAAGATTTTCAGGCTACCAACCAATGTGTTGGCGATTTGTGCGCGCGCTAAATGTTTAAATTGGGCGCGGCCTACCTCATAAGGGATTTTCAGGGCGGTGAGCTCATGCTCGGTTTTACCCACAGAACTGATTTCCGGAATCGTGTAAATCCCGGTTGGAATATCTTCTACCAAGGCTTTATCACACTGGCCATTAAGGATGGCTTCTGCGGCAAAACGCCCCTGATTGTAGGCTGCAGAGGCAAGACTTGGATAACCGATCACATCGCCGACTGCATAGATATTGCTGACCGTCGTTTGATAATGTTCATTGACTTTTATCTGGCCGCGCGAGTCTGCTTGTAAGCCAATAGCCTCCAGATTGAGCATGTCGGTATTGCCTGTTCGGCCATTGGCAAACAGTAAGCAATCGGCACGCATGCGTTTGCCTGAGTCGAGATTCATTACCACGCAATCATCGCGTCCCTCGACACTGGTGTAGGTTTCATTGTGACGAATGACGGTACCGTTATTCCAAAGGTGATAGCTGAGCGCATCAGAAATTTCTGCATCCAGAAACGACAACAGTCGATCGCGCATATTGACCAGATCAACCTTGGCGCCCAGCCCGCGGAAAATCGATGCGTATTCAGTGCCGATAACCCCTGCGCCATAAATAATGATCGACTTTGGATCATGGTTAAGCGATAGGATTGTATCGCTGTTGTAAATTCTCGGATGGCTGAAATCGATGTCCGCTGGCGTATAGGGACGTGAGCCTGTAGCGATAATAATAAATTCAGCGCTTAGCATATCCAGTGAGCCATCATTGCGTTTTACCTGCAAATGATGGGCGTCGACGAAGGCGGCTTCGCCATGTACTACTGTTACATGGTTACGCTGATAAAAACCACCGCGTAAATTGGTTTGCTTACGGATCACGGCACTGGCGTGGGCGAGCATTTCCTGAAAAGACAAATGACGGTTATTGTTGCCATCGTTAAAGAGTGGATTGGCGTTGTATTCAATCAAGCGTGAAGCAGACTGGCGCAGCGCCTTGGACGGAATAGTCCCCCAATGGGTGCAACCACCACCGACCATATCGTAGCGCTCAATCACGGCAACCTGTTTGCCGGCTTTGGCCAGTTGCATCGCTACACCTTCCCCGCCCGGGCCGGTACCTATTACGATGGCATCATACTGGTAAGAGGTTTTATTATTCTTTTTTGCCGAACTCTTGCCCACGGTAAACTCCAAAAGCCAATAAAATCATAGTTTTAATGATATTAGCAGGATTCATCGGGGAAAAAATAATCAGCACAAAATAAAAAAGCCCGCAATCGCGGGCTGGGTAGTCAGGCGCAGGTAAGTTTGCCAAATTGCGCCCATTTATAGCGCTGCACCTGGAGTTGCATTTTCAGTTCACGGTAATGCATATCTAAATCGAATTTGTCGTACGCTCGCAACAGTTGCTTGCGTTTGATTTCCAGCAGGCGTTTGCGGGTGTCATAGTAGGCACCGATACGCTCAATCAGCGCGTCATATTCTGCATGTAACCGAGCCAGCAACTCGTCGGCATTCGGTAGCTGAGATAACTGCTGTTCGTATTGTTTAAGCTGCATACTGGCAATTGCCTGTTCAATTTTCTCTTGCGGGCAGCGACGCAGGCCAGTCGCCAATCCCATTTTCGCTAAGACCGCAATCAGCCATTTGGTCGGGTCGTAATGCCACCACTGAATTCCGTTGCGATAATCATATTCAAACTTATGGTGAAAGTTGTGATAACCCTCGCCATAGGTGAATAGCGCCAATACGCCGTTGTCTCGTGCGGTGTTATCTTCTGTGTATGTACGTTTACCCCACATATGTGCGGCAGAATTGATCAGAAATGTGACGTGATGTGAAAACACCAGACGCAACACCCCAGCCATCAGGAACATTCCCCAGACATCACCATTCAACCAGCCAAGCACAACTGGCAGGCCGATGTTCATCACTATTACCAGTGGCAGGTAATATTTATGTTGCCACATGACGATGGCGTCTTTTTGCAAGTCCCGACAGTTGGCGTAATCGCTGTAACGGTTTGCCTGATACTCACGCAACATCCAGCCAATATGTGCAAACCAGAATCCACGGCGAATGCTATACGGATCTTTGTCGATGTCATCCACATGTTTGTGGTGTACACGGTGATCGGAAGACCAGTGCAGCGCACTGTTTTGCAAAGCCAGTGCACCGCCTAACGCGAAAATAAAACGGATGGCAGGGTGCGCCTGATAGGCCTTGTGTGACCATAAACGGTGATACCCTGCGGTAATCGACATACCTGCGTAGCCGGCCAACAGGACGAAAGCCAACCATTCTTTCCAGTCGATGCCATGCATGATGGCTTCAATAGGGACCAGAAATAGCGCAGCGAGCCCGGTGAGTGAAAACAGTAAAACGTTAATGAAGATAATTTTGGGTTTTTGCATGGTAAAAAATTACAGCTTACAACTGTACGCTAATTTAAATTAGCCGGGGCATTTAAACAAGCGAAAAGCACAGTTTGTCTTAATTCATAAGGTAACAAGTGTATACCCCATTGTGCAGTATTGCTGTGAACCGTGGATAATTAGCGGTAAACTACTGATAAGGTTAATAATCAAAAAATTACATGAACCGTCAGGAACAAAAACGTCGCACCCGTCACGCCATAATAAATGCAGCGTTTAATTTGCTCAGTGAGGAGCGCAGTCTGTCCAGTATCAGCTTACGTGAAGTCGCCCGTGAAGCGGGCATTGCCCCAACCTCGTTTTACCGGCACTTTGCGGATATGGATGAGCTCGGACTTACACTGGTGGATGAAGGCGGCCTGGCACTGCGTCAGCTCATGCGTCAGGCAAGACAACGGATTGAAAGTGGCGGTGACGTCATAAAAGTCTCGGTGACTACGTTTTTGGAGTTTGTCACTGCAAACGCCAATGCTTTTCGACTGCTGTTACGTGAACGCTCTGGCACATCCATTGCGTTTCGGGATGCGGTTGCCCGCGAGATTAAGCACTTCACTCTGGAGCTGACCGATTATATCGAAACCCATACCCAGCTCAGTGAGGAAATCGCAGCATTACAGGCCGATGCCATGGTCAAGCTGGTATTTGCCGCCGGGGCCGACGTGATCGATATGAATAAACTACAGCGCCAACAATTGGCAGATCAATTAATCCGCCAGTTACGAATTATCGCCATCGGCGCCGCAGCGTTTAAATAACCTCGGACTCAGGCTTTGCGCACCAGATAAACCCCGGTTTCCACGTGGTGGGTGTAAGGAAACTGATCAAACAGGGCAAAACGTTTGATCTCGTGGGTGTGCTGCAAAACTGCCAGATTGTCTGCCAGTGTGTCAGGGTTACAGGATATGTAGACAATATTCTGGTAGCCACTGACCATCTCCAGCGTCGCGTCGTCGAGGCCTGCTCTTGGTGGGTCAACCAATATCGTATCACACTGATAACTGGCCAAGTCGATACCTTCGAGGCGACTGAAAGTTTGTTGTCCGGTAATTGCAGCCGTGAATTCTTCGCTCGACATGCGCAGAATTGTCACATTGTCGATGTTGTTGGCGGCGATATTATATTGTGCAGCCGCAACTGACGGTTTGCTGATTTCGGTTGCCAGCACCCGTCGAAAGTTTTGTGCCAGAGGCAATGAGAAGTTACCCAGGCCACAGTACAACTCCAGCAGATCACCCTTGTTATCCACTGTGACATCCAGTGCCCACTCAATCATCTTGCTGTTCACCCCGGCATTAGGCTGGGTAAAGCTGTTTTCAATTTGCTTGAATTGATAGTGCCTGCCAGCAACAGGTAAGGACTCCACCACAAACTCCTGATCCAGCACTATCTTTTGTTTCCGCGCACGGCCGATCAGGTGCGTATCGCCAAATTGATTAAGGTAAGCTTTTAATTGCTTTGCTTCGTTTATCCATTCTTCATCTAGCTGACGATGGTAAATAAGGCTAATCAGTAATTCACCCTTCAGTGTGCTCAAATAATCTATTTGAAATAGCTTTTTACGCAGGGCTGGGCGTGGGCGCAGGTAGTCAATAATGACCTGCATGGCATGATTGATGCGTTCGTCTGCCGCCAGATATTGGTCGACCCGGTATTTTTCTTTGCTGTGCGCATCAAACATGATGTGAAACAGCTCGTCGCCCTCATGCCAAACCCGAAATTCCGCCCGCTGGCGATAATGGGCTGGCTCAGAGGTGAATACTTCCGGAGACAGTTGCGTAAAACCGGCAAATTGCTCACGGATCCGCGCAACTTTTTCCTCGAGCTGAGTTGGATAAAGGTCAGTAGAGAGTTGATCTGCGCGCATACAATAAGCCTGTCGTAAAATTGGGGGGCAGATTTTACGGACATTCGATTAAATTGCCAGTATCAATAGTGAACAAAAAGTCTACAGTTTTTAGTAAAGGCGCCGATAACAGCGGTTGAGGTTGAGAGGAATTTATTTATGAATATAGGTGAACTTAAGGGCGTTGCTCGTCCTGAATCACGAGAGTCTGCGCCGCAAACCACTAAAACGAATGACGTGGCAACTCGTGAACCATTGCCGGCGGCCACGACATTGGTGCAACAGACGACGTTAAGCTTGCAATCATCCAGTGTGATGGGAGCGAGAATATTATCCGCGTCGCTAATGCAGTCACTGCAGGTCTCGGACAAATCACTAAAGATACCCGTTCCGGTTGAAAACGCTGATACCAAGAGTGCGTTTGATTTTGAAGAAATCGCCAAAAACGTACTGTCCTTTGTTGGTGGCGTTATTCGTGGTGCTAAAGCGGGGGGAGCAGATAATGCCGAACTTGAAAAAATGTTTGGTCAGGCAGAGGCGGGCGTTGCTAAAGGTATAAAAATGGCGCGCAAAGATCTGGCCGGCCTGATGAACGATGAAATAGATAATGGCATTGTTAAAAGTCATCAGCGCATTACGGAAGGATTGCATGATCTGCGCAAAGAAATCTTTGGTGAACAGTCTGTCACCGAACGTCTCAGCGTCTCCAGTTCCGAGTTGCAGGCTGGTTCGTTAACGATCGAAACCAAAGAAGGTGACAAAGTAAATATTAGTTTCGAGTCGATCCGCAGTATGGCGGTGCAATTCCAGCAATTGCGTGATCAGCAAAAGAATGCTGATGAAAATGGTGAAACATCGCCACAGCCCGCAGAGACAGAGACAAGTCGCTCATCAGAATTCAATGCAGTGCTGGCTGCTTCAAAGCGCTTTGAATTTAGCGTAGAGGGCGATTTGAATGAGGACGAACTGACTGCGATTGCCGATCTTGTTGCAAAGACGGCTGATCTTGCCGATGAGTTTTTTGCCGGTGATATAGATAAAGCGTTTGAAAAAGCCTTATCGATTGGTTTCGATGAGCAATCACTGACAAGCTTTGCGTTGCAGTTAACCCAAACGCAGCAGACGCAGGTAACCCGAACTTACCAGGACGTAGCGTCGCTAAAAGAGGAAAAGCAGCAACCACAGAGTATTGAGAACCGTATTCGCCCAATTGCTGAATATTTATCGCAAATGGTCGATGTAGCCGAGCGCGCGGATAAAACCCTGTCTGGCCCGGAAAGCTTTGACTCGCTGGTAGCGGGTATTATTAATCAGATGAAAGATGTACAAGTGCCGGATCTTATCGCGGCAATTAATCGCTTTAATGGGTTTAACAAGCAAAGGCTGGAAGAGTTAAATCAGCCAGCGTCGGCAAATCAACCTTAAATACCTATATAGAGTGACAAAAAAAGCCGCGGTTATTCCGCGGCTTTTTGATTGGCGAGACGAACTTTCAGGGTTCGGTCTTCAAATGTACTGTCATTGAGCTGGCCAATAGCTTTTTCCGCAGACATGCTATCGACTTCGACAAATCCATATCCTTTACGTTTACCGGTTTTACGGTCACGCATCAGACGTACAGAGTACACACGGCTAAAGCGACTAAACAGCTGTTCCACATTACCTTCATTTACCCGATAAGGCAGGTTACCCACATATAATGTGACTTTGTCGTCGTTGTTGTCTTCTTCGGTGATATGTTCAGGTATAGCTGCGGTGCCTGGCACGACAGTGAAGAACACTAGAACAGTCAAGCCACCCAGCAGAGTGCCAACGGCAATGGCTACGCTTGGAGCAAGGGTTAAAAAGTTATCACTAATAAAATAGGCGATGGCTGCGACAACCAGTAATACAAGAGCTGAAACAAATTTTGGAGAATCCATGAAAATACATCCGGAAATAGAAATACAAGGCTATCTTACTGATTTAAATAGCTTTAGCCAATAATTTGAATGCAAAACAAACAGAGGTGTTTGGCGGGTAAATAATCAGCTTGTTTAAAACTTGCGCAAAC
>NZ_JXSY01000025.1 GCF_004329715.1 Bowmanella sp. JS7-9 | reverse complement strand
CCGCCAGGCTCCCAATTAACGTGAAAAACCCAGCCTTGTGCTGGGTTTTTTGCATTTTATCTCTCGGTAAAATGTCTTTCGAACCGGCTACGACGTCCTAAATTGCTCCTACAATTTAGTGCTTAGAGGTGTTTGCGAGCATATATTGCCTGAAGATTGGTTTATTTC
Organism: Bowmanella sp. JS7-9; assembly: GCF_004329715.1. Taxonomy (GTDB): domain Bacteria; phylum Pseudomonadota; class Gammaproteobacteria; order Enterobacterales; family Alteromonadaceae; genus Pseudobowmanella; species Pseudobowmanella zhangzhouensis. The sequence goes on along the minus strand of NZ_JXSY01000025.1, from coordinate 34,068 downwards.
CATGGAGATTTTCGCTGCCTAAATCCAGCTGTATATCATCCTGAATATTTGATAATCACTGCATTCAACTATACAAAATACTTCTATAAACAAGTTGCGAAACCTGCATTGGTGGATTATTCTTGGCGAATATTTTTTAACCGCAAGGATCGAAGATGAAAAAGTTAATTATTTCTAGCTTGTTAACTGTAGCGATGGCAGGAAGCGCGCATGCAGCTGAAGGTGTTATGGGAACCGGTCTGTCATTAGAAACTGCTATTGTGGCTAGTACAGTTGCAGTTGTTGGTGGCGCACAGTTTACTGGTAGTGACGAACAAACTTCTATGGATGTTCAGCGTAGAGTGTGTAATGCCGGAGACGCCTTAGACGGTAACATTTGCGTGAACACACAGGTAACTACTACCGTAACGGTCAGTGGTACTGGTACTGTTTCAATCCCAGTAACAGTTATCAGCACGTATCCAGCGACCGTAGTTACATTACACTAATTTTATTTTCTCGTTTAAGGGCCGCTAGCTAGCGGCCTTTTTTATTAGTAGAACTTTTATGCGTTTTGTATATAGCTCATTATTTACCGTATGTATTTTAGTTGTAAGTGGGTGCTCAAATACCTATCGAATCTTCAAAGATTCGTTTCAATTGGCGCTTAAAGAATATGAGCCTGTCCAATTAACCTGGGAACAAATTGGTGCTTCGTCAGAGGATTTAGTGCTTGTCGAAGATGCCAATAAGCAAATTTTATTGAGCACAATTTTTGAAGATAACGATAAATTAGTTGTAGCTACAGAAGATCGACAGCGCATGATTGTTTTTGACCGTTGGCGAATTATCAAAACCTATGGCACTCGGCCAGAATTACTATATTTGTTACCTTTAACACCGGATCCGTTGCCTACATTTAATGATGCTCAAGAATATATTGCGCATTTACATTGGAAAGATGATTCCAGGACGGAAATATCCTCGAACTTGCAGGCTCCTTATCAGGCAACCATCGAAATCAATAAGGAAAACTTTTGTGTTAAGGTGGTAAAAGAAGTTATTACCGAACGAGCATTCATTGAAGATAGAAATTCCAATTCTACGTACTCTAATATCTATCGTTTTGATTGTCAGAGACATGTGTTGTTGCAAGCTGAAATAAACTTTCGTGGCACAGAGAACGCGTTGAAATTTACGTTTTTAAGTAAATTATTCAGGGAATTAAGCAATGAACAATAATGTTCTCCGTGTGGTAATTTTTTTTAGTTTCTTATTAATTTCTAACGTGCTGAGCGCATTTGACCGAATTTCTGTGCCAATTACATTGAATAACCCAGTGCCGGTCAAACATATATCTAATCAATATATGGAGTTCACCAATTGGTATTGGCCCTCATCTATGTTGTATGCAGATTCTGACCGCACAATTGAGAAGACAAGAGAATCGTTATTAACTTTACTTTACAACTATGCTGAAACGTTAGACTCTCAGGATAGTCAAGTTGTTTTATCAATTATAGATTCAGTGAAACAATGGCAATTGGTCAGAAGACTCCCGGTTATATTCGACCCGTTTATCAATATTCTAAACAGAGAGACTAACCCTTATTTACCAGCAGGTCGTTTTTGGCTATCTGTTCCGACAGAACAACCAACTATTTTGGTTGTTGGGTGGTCAGGGACGGAACGCATGATTGAACCAAAATTACATGAAGACGTTATTTCGGTGCTTGCCCAGTACGCAGATACATTCTCATTAGCTGATGAAAGTTTGGTGTGGCGCATTGATTCGCGTGGACTTGTATCGAAACTGGGAGTTGGCTACTGGAATCCCCATTCTCAACAGGCCATGCCGGGGGATATCTTGTATGTGCCTTTAAAGGAACGAATGTTTAGCGATATAGAAAAGACAATCAATGAACTTATGGTCGAGTTATTGAAAAACAGGGTTGTAAAATGAAGTATCGATTGGTCGCTAGCCTGACCTTTTTAAGTGGTTTGCATGCTAGTAATCTGTACGCACAAACAGAAGATTATGTAGATAGCAATCTGTACTCACAGACAGTATTTGGTGGTACAGGTTTGATACAAACTCCTACATCTAGGATGGCTCCAGAAGGTAGCATTTCACTCAATTATTCTGACAATGATCAGTATCGATTTTGGTCGGTTAGTTTGCAATTGTTTCCCTGGATGGAATCGACCGTACGTTATACTGATGTCAGAAATTTGCTATATAGCCAGTCTGAAGCGTTTAGTGGCGATCAAACCTGGAAGGATAAAGGTATTGATGTCAAATTCAGGCTGTTGGAAGAAAATTATTGGTTACCAGAATTTTCTGTAGGGTTTAAGGATATTGGTGGTACAGGTGTTTTTAGCAGTGAATACCTCACGCTCAGCAAGCGCTGGGGCGATTTTGATTTACATCTTGGATTAGGATTTGGATATTTAGGTCAAAATGACAATGCGGTTAATCCTTTCTGCCAATTGGCAGATAGATTTTGTACTCGCCCCATCGGCTTTTCAGGAGTTGGTGGGAAGGTAGAGTTCGACAAATTTTTTTCAGGGCAGGCCGCGTGGTTTGGCGGATTGGAATATCAGTCTCCGTGGCGACCATTACGATTTAGTGTAGAGTACGACCCTAATCATTATCAAAATGATAGAGCCCCAGATTTAACTCAGGATAGTCGTTGGAATATTGCCGCCAATTATCGCTGGAAAGGTTTTGATTTTGCACTGCGTTTCGAGCGTGGAAATACCGTTACGTTTGGTTTCAGTTATCAGACCAATTTTAATACATTGACTACTCCGAAAGTTAAGCCGTTACCTAAAGAGGTTAATCGTTACAATGAGATTGCCAGTTTCGATGAGGTTGATGAAAATACATTACTTCTTGAGTTAAATAACAATGCGGGTTTCCCAGTCAGGAGTACTCAATTCTATTCAGATACATATGCGATTTTTGGAACGCAGTTAGATTATCGCGATCCAGATGAAAGTATTGAACGAATTGGCCGTGTGCTAGCCAGTCAACTGCCTGATAACGTTAAAAAATATCAAGTCGTTGAACTTGCTGGCGCTGTGCCGCTGATAACCACAGAGATTGATGCGGGCAAATTTAAACAAGCCGCTGGCGGTGAAACTTTTGCCTTTACGTTAAATGACACGTATGAACGAAAGGGAGTAGACGATGGACTATCTCATCGCTACTCACCAGCGTATCGTTCTGGACTAGGGGGAAGTGTTGAAACTTTCTTTATTCAGACGTTTGGTAATCCGGAAGCGTTTTATCTTTACCAGGCAGGCGTGTTAATCCAGGGGGTTTACTCGTTAAATTCAAAATTTAATGTCATCGGTACAGCCAAAGCAACCCTGCTGGAGAATTTTGACAAGTTTAATTACACGCTAGATACAATGCCAACTCCATTGCCCAGAGTGAGAACAAATATGCGTGAATATGTGACCCGCAGTACAGTCACGTTGGAAAATTTATTTGGTCATTCATTTTTTCGTATGGATGAGAATTCGTTTGGGCAGGTCTATGCGGGGTATTTAGAGTCTATGTACGCGGGCGTGGGTGCTGAGTGGCTTTATCGTCCCGTTGATGCAAATTGGTCATTCGGTGTAGATCTTAATTATGTCACTCAGCGTTCTTACGAAAGTGAGTTTGAGTTGTTTGACTACAAAGCGTTTACTGGTCATGTAAATGTGACCTATGAGCCTACTCTGGATATGTTAAGTAATACGCGTATATCAATTAAAGCCGGCCAATTTCTAGCCAAGGATAAAGGTGTTCAGGTTGAGTTTGCAAAACGCTTTGATAGTGGCATCGTCGTTGGAGCATATGCTGCATTTACAAACGTATCGGCAGAAGAATATGGGGAAGGCAGTTTTACTAAAGGCTTTTATATAACGGTACCTGTGGACCTATTTGTTTTCAGACCGGCGACAGGTAAAGCAAAATTCCCGTGGATCCCTATTGCAAGGGATGGGGGGCAGATTTTACAGCGACCTGTTCAGTTATTGGATCTGACTGAAAAGCGATCGCGTTTTATGAACTGATACTCAGGCCACCATCCGGTGGCCTTTTTTATTCGTCTATTTTGCTGCAGACGCGGTATTGGAAAGCTAACCCGGATAGTTGAAGAGCTACTCAACTGTGTAGCGTTCGAATGTCTCAAATTTTTGGGTCTGATACAGGTTGTTCAAATGCTTAATCAGTTGCATTCGGTATGGTGAAACTTTACTGATTGCCAGATGTGTTGGCACTTTCATCAGTGTTTGGGTGCGGGTGTCATCCGGAAAATAAGCGCGCAATGCTTTGGCAGGCGATTCATATGACAACAGATAGTCAGTTCGTTGCCGCGTAAACATGCTAATCGCATCAATGCTGGTTGGCAGGTCAACAAAGATAAAGTCTTGGTTAGTAAGATTGGTACGATAGCCGTGGTAATCAAAGCCACGGATCGCTGCGACAGTTCCCGGCGTATCGAATCCCTGATGCCCGTATAGATTGAGCGTTAGGTAGCGGTACGCAGGGTCGACAAACTCAACAAAGTCTTTTACCGCGGGTGTGGATTTAATATTGATAGTTAAGTCTACTTCGCCGTGCTCAATCATCTTGAAGATTCTTGCGGGTGGCGCACACTCTGTGTGTACGATGAAAGGCGTGAGTAACTCGCGGACTTTCTTAATCGCGTTGCCTTCACATTCACCGGTGTCGGGATTAATAACTACTTCTGGAGGAAAGACGAGTACGCCGAGCGTGACTGTCGGTGGACTTTGTTCTGATGCAAGCCACAGAGAGGCGGCGATAACAGCTGATAGCATGCATGCTCCTGCGAAACAGTGCTCAATGGGTTAAGACTACGCGCCTTAGCCGCAAATGAAAACCTTTCGCAGAAATCGCATGGTTAGGGGTGTAAAGTCACCTGCAGAGATTCGGTGTTGCCATCGAAAGTCAGGGTTTTTATATCGCCGATGCCTTCAATGTTGACGGTATTAACCTGAGTGGTCCAGATCTCACGCAACGCATTGTTACGGATATCCAGGCTGGTTATCGCCTCATCGATGGGTGTTTCCTGATAAACCCACAGAAACTTGCCTTCGATTTCATAGCCGACCAGATTCAGTGGTATCAGTGTTTCCTGGTTGCTGATGAAAAATCGCTGTTCAACATAATGGGCAAACAGCGCCTGAGCATCCTGATCGGAAATGAGATCCGCATTGGTTTTGAATAGTTGCTTGAGGGCATGTTCGGCATCGTGGATGTAAAACCGATGCATAATTTCAACGTTGCCAGAACGCTGATTAAACAGCATCTTAGTTAACGCCGATTTTAGCTGGTGTGCGCTGGCGCCAGCACTGAGTGCTAACGCCAGGCCTACCACTAAGCCGTTAAACAGCTTACGCATTACTGTTTATCTTCCTCTTTATCCGCGTCCTTTTTATCGTCATCGGATTTGAGTTTGGCTTTACTATCCTGCATTAAGTCGCGGCCAACCAGGCTGCTGGACTTGCTGGATTTATACGTCTCAATGCGCGATGGGATAATGCGGCGCGGGTAGTAGTTGTTTTCTACGTCCACGTCAGCCGTTTCCCAGTGCGGATCGACCAGTACGCTCTGCAATACTTTGCCTTTATCAGTCACAATCAGCTTGCTGACGTTTTTGCTGTTGCGGCGCCAAATCTCGGCTGGAATATACATTTCCTCTTTGCTGCCGTCTTCGAAGGTCAGCTGCAAAATAATTGGCATAACCAAACCGCCGAGGTTGCTGAAATCCAGAACATAGTAGTTCTTGTCTTCACGTACCGCACGCTCCAGTGCATCACGCTCCCAGTCTTTCAGACCTTTTAGGTAGCTGTTGTACTTGTTTCGTTCTTTATTCGTTACCGTCCAGCGATCATTTTCGTCGTAGAAGTCGCGCACATCCGGGTTTTTCTCTACCCAAAGTTGCTTACCTTCTTCTTTGTTACGCAGATCGGTCAGTGACAGTGGCTTGTCCAACTCTTCCTGACGCAAACGTGGATAATCGATATCTGGATTTTCGGTATCTAAACGCAATTGATATACGCGATCTAATGAAATATCCACATGGTCAGTGGTGTAGAACCAGCCACGCCAGAACCAGTCAAGATCGACGCCGGATGCTTCTTCCATGGTGCGGAAAAAATCTGCTGGCGTAGGGCGCTTATATTTCCAGCGATTCGCATACTCTTTGAATGCGAAATCGAATAGTTCACGACCCAGAATTGTCTCACGCAGAATGTTCAGTGCAGCAGCTGGCTTGGTATAGGCGTTCGGGCCTAAATGCAGCACGCTGTCCGATTGAGTCATGATGGGTACCTGAGAGCTGGATTTCATATAGCCAGTAATATCACGTGGCTCTACGCCCCAAGGAATGGTTGGATCCCATTCACGACCGGCAACACCATCCAGAAAGCTGTTCAGACCTTCATCCATCCAGGTCCACTGACGTTCGTCAGAGTTGACCACCATTGGGAAGTAGATGTGACCGATTTCATGAATGACCACGCCAAGCAGGAAACGTTTTTCGCTAAGCGAGTAAGTACGGGTGCCGTCATCCTGCAATTCAGTGCGTGGGCCATTAAAGGTAATCATCGGATATTCCATTCCGCCAACCGGGCCGTTAACTGACTGGGCGACAGGGTATGGATAATCAAATGAGAAACGAGAATAGACTTCCAGCGTGTGTACGACGGCCTCGGTGGAGTACTTTTTCCATAAGTCGCCACCTTCTTTCGGATAGAAAGACATGGCCATGACTAATGGCTGGTCTTTACCACCTTGCTTGTAGCCTTTGGCATCCCACATAAATTTGCGTGATGAAGCCCAGGCAAAGTCGCGAACTTTGTCAGCTTTAAAGCGCCAGGTTTTAGTTTTGCTGGTGCCTTCTTTTTCGTTTTCCAGTGCCTCTTCTTCTGTCACGATAAATACCGGACGTTTAGCACTTTCCGCTTCTTTCAAACGTTTACGCTGCTCTGCGGTCAGCACATCTTTTGCATTTTGCAGGGCGCCTGTCGCGGATACGATGTGATCAGCCGGAACGGTAATCTCTACGTCATAGTTACCGAATTCCAGAGTGAACTCACCACGACCCAAGAATTCTTTGTTGGTCCAGCCTTCGTAGTCTGTATAGGCCGCCAGACGAGGGAACCATTGTGCCAGCAGGAAAATATCGTTGCCGTTTTCACCTTCGTCTTTGAAGTGCTCATAACCGGCGCGGGCCGAGACGGCATCTTCTTCAACGATGTTAAAGGCGAAATTGATATTCAGATCAGTGGATTTACCCGGCTTCAGTGGCTCCGCCAGATCGATACGCATCAGGGTGCCAACAATCACATAATGCAATTTATTGCCGTTACCATCGGTGACTTTCTGAATGTCGTAACCGACTTCATGATCATCAATCCAATGTTGACGACGCAGCGCGGCTAAACTGATTTTAGCCGGATCGCTGCCACCGGCTTTCTGACCACCCGGGCCACGATTGCCCAAGCCACCGAAGTCCTCGGTCATGGCAGACATGGAGTCAGCGCGGAATTTATTCTGATCCAACTGAATCCACAGGAAGCGCAAGCTATCAGGTGAATTGTTTTTATAGGCAATTGACTGGCTGGCCTGTAGACGACGTTTCTGTTCGTCCAGTGCCACCTTGATTTTGTAGTCTACCTGTTGTTGCCAGTATGCATGGCCGGGTTCACCGCCTGCAGTGCGGTATACGTTAGCGGTTGGCAGGCTCTCATCCAATTGGCGGAATTTATCTTCAAAATCCCCTTTGGTTTGCTTGATAGCTGCGCTCGCGCTTAACGCAGTGACAGCACATATTGCGGCTGTAAGTCTGACTGCTGTTAGCTTCATGTGTTCGCCTTGTTGTTTGTGAAATTTTTAATCGCCCGATGATATTAAATTTCTCGCGTCACGTCCTGTCACTTGTCGCAGTTATACGTCGCTTTGGAGATTGAAATGTTTTATCCAAGTTTCTGATTTCATTGTCGATACTCCGAGAGGAATAATAAGAAATATAAAGGATATTTATGATCAAAATTCGCTTGGCAAGTAGCGTAGTGTTAGGGCTCCTTTGGGCTTCTTCAGCAGTACATGCCTATCAATTCAATCCTCCCAATTATTCAGGGAATTTCCGCTATCTGGATGCCAACGCTTTACACTGTGAAGTCTCATACGGCATCAGCACGCAACGTTGCGGCGAAATAAATTCACGCCAGCAATTGGCGTCCTGCGCGCAGCTGGGAAATGGCACACTTGAATCGCCTTGGTGTTCAGTTCAGCAGGCTGCAGAATTTGCGCAGCCAGGAGAAATTGTGCTTATTGCCCCGGGAAAATACCTTACGCCCGGCGGTACCCATGGCCTGTCCCGTTTTTCGACTAATGCGGATAAGGATAATCCTATTGTATTTAGGCACGCCGAATTTGATCCGCAATCGCCTCAGATACCTGCTGTACCCGTTACCATTACGCCGTTCGTTGCAACCAGTGATTGGCAAAGTCTGTATGAAGATGAGCGAACCTTAGTCTGTGAACATCAAGGAATAAGCGGCGACGATACAAGTTTTAACGGTGTAACAACTAATATGCGTGGCATAGATGACGTCATGCCGATGATGCGCTTGTTTGGTGAAGGTTGTGGTGTTGTTAATAGCCCGGCAGGTGTGGATGCTTTGTTAGCGTTGGATCTGGCTGATCCCGTGCGCGTCAATTCAGCAGGATACTACGTGCAGGTTTGGCACAATGGAGACGCGGGTTCTGTTGGCGAATGCCCAGCTTCACAAGGTAGCGGCTCAGGCAGTACATTGGTAAGAGTTGAAAAAACTGCGCAAATTCAATCTTGCGCAGATGTATCGCTGGCTGTTACGGGTGTCGGTCATACGATTCATTTACGTTCCACCGGCAATGTATGTGGTGATCTGGCGCAATTGATGGAGGAAGAAGGCTTTTCGCCGGAGCAAATTGGTTTCAATGATAGTGAGTCAGACTACCTGGTGTTTGAAGGCCTGGCTATTGAAGCAGCCCAGTATGGAATGACCATTGAAACCGATCATATAGCCTTGCGATATTCCTCCATCTTCGGTAGCTACAAAGATGCAGTGAAAGGGGTTGGTCCTGAACCCTGGGATCAGCGCGCACCGAATGCATGTGCCCGGACAAGCCAAATTAATCAGGCTGGCTCTATGAATGCCAGATTTACAGACTTGGTGAATTTCTGTCAAAGCGGTACTGCACCAACGGTTGGCCAGTTAATTCTGCCACCTGGTTGCGATGAGGGCGTCATAGATGTCGCTGCTTTGGATCCACAATACTTTTTCTGGCAAAGCGGTGATGAATCGGTTGATCGCTTGCACATGCAACAGGCATCCGATTCGACCGGTGATGAATATTGCGTCGCAGACGATTGTATCTTTGAACCGGCCCAGTCTATGCAAAAGTATTGTGCAGAGATTGTTGGTCGGCACGCCCTGGACGCCATGGGGGGGACTTTACCGATTCCGGATCTGTGTAACGATTTTTATTATTTTAATGCCCAACAGGTGCTGATAGAGCACAACGACATTCGCTACTTCGGTGAGGAAGGAGTCGATATTACCGGCGGAGATGACTGGTTGGTGCGTGGCAATACGATTCACGATAGCGTAATCACTCATGGTGTCGGTCAATTGCCTTCAGGCGTGATGAGTAAGAATGCGTCCTGGCGTAATCGTATTGAAGATAATCTGCTGTTTAATGTCCATCACAGTGAAAACGGCATTTTCTCCTTAGGTGGCGCGCCAGCGAAAGCAAACGGAGCACTCGATTTAATTGTGCAAAATAACGCCGTGGTGAGTGTGTCTGGTCAGGTAATAGTGCATTTGCCAGGGTGTGAACATTGCCTGGTGGCAAACAACCTATTTGCTGATATGCGCATAGGAGAAGAGGGTCAGCGCAGCGGAGGTTTTGCTCATGTTGGTGGGCATCGTAAAAATTGTGTCACAGCAGCGGGAGATTTGCTTCCTTGTGCGGCTGAAAAGCGCAGTGCAGCCTATGCGGGTAACAGTAACAGTATGGTGAACAACCTGATCGAAGGCATTAAATGGCGTGATATGGATAGCTTCCGTTTGCTCAGTGTTGGTGGATATCAACTCGATGAAGAACAAGGTTATCTGTATAACGGTGCTGCTGGATTATGTATCGGTGGCAATAATGCCGTGGGGGGAGATAGTGTTGTTAAGGAGGTGAGCCATGTCTCAGAGGCGTCTTTACCTGAGTTAGCGTGCTCGTTAAACACTGGCAGTGAATCACAGGGCATTAGTTTCGCGGATGAACGTATGCAGTCTTGTATGTCCGAACTGACGGCAGATATCACCCAAACGGCACCTCGCAGTTTAGCTGACTGTTTACGAGCAGAAGAGGGTCATACGGCTGGGAACAAGATCGGGCTGAATGCCGTCTCAACCTTCGCTCATTTGGCGATTTCCAGTCCGTTTGAAAAGGTTATGCAGGTGGGGAGATGCTTAACCGGCGGACAAGTATGTACGTCAGATGTGCAATGCCCCGAATCGGCATGTGGGGTGGACATGAATTATCTGGATAAGTGCACCCTAGGACCGAATACCACCAATAGTGATATTGATTCCAGTTGTACTTTAGCGTCGGTTGAAACCTTATTTGCATCCGGCAGTGTGGTGTATCAAAACCCAATGTTAAGTTGGCAAGGTAAATACACCGATAAAACCTATCGGGTGTTGCTCTATCGTTTCCATCCGGACGGTGGGGTAAACAATAAACATTGGTATGAGTTGTTGGATAATAGGCTTACCGATGCTCAAAGCGTCTGTGATGAAAACTGGCTGTGTGGTGTGATGCCTCCCGAAGAGTTGGGCGTCGGTACATATACGTGGAAGGTGCGCCGTGAGTCTGATTATGGCTGGGGTGACTGGACACTGACTCACGTATTTTATATTCGCTAATGAAAATCGCGGGATGTAGCGTGTAACTGAGCCAGTAATGCGCTTTTATCCTGCAACTGTCCGGCGATGACGTGGACAACTCCGCCATCGCCGCGTTCCAGAATGCCTTTGATAAAGAGTATGCGGGCTTTAAGCAACGCCTGTTTTTGCGCCCGCGCCACCGCCAGCCATACCACCACATTCACGTTGCCTGTGTCGTCTTCCAATGTCACAAAGGTAACACCACTGGCGGTGCCCGGGCTTTGACGCCCGCTTACTATACCGCACACGCTCACCACACTTTTATGTGCCACGCTGGTTAGTTCGCCAGCGGTGATAAATTTGGGCAATAATCCGGCGTCGCGCAACAGGCGAACCGGGTGCTGGTGCAGGGTAAGGCCGGTACTGTTGATATCTTCAATCAGGGTGTCCCACTGATTGGGTTGATGGGGCAGCGGGCTGTGATGAGCTGGTAAGTCGGCCAACAGCGGCAGGCTGGGCTCCTGATCCATCAGTGTCCAGCGGGTGGCAAAGCGATCGCCGCTTAAGCTCGCCAGGGCATTGGCACTGGCCAGGGCCTCGAGCTGCTGGCGGTTTAGCCCCAATGCCTGAATCTGGCGGATATGCTGATAACCGGTAGATGGGCGCTGCCTTTCAATCAGCTCGGCGCTGCTGGCATGCAACCCTTTGATTTGTGTTAAACCGAGGCGAATCGCCCAACGTTGCTGGTGGAAACACATGGCGTGCTCGTACCCAGAGTGATTGATACATACCGGCAGGATGGTTATGCCATGACGGCGGGCATCCTGTACCAGTTGTGAGGGGGAGTAAAAGCCCATCGGCCAGCTATTTAGCAACGCACAATAAAACGCGGCCGGATAGTAATGTTTCAGCCAGGCGGATACATAAGCCAGTACGGCAAATGAGGCGGAATGGGATTCCGGGAAGCCATATTCGCCAAAACCGAGGATTTGATTAAAGATGCGCTCGGCAAAGTCAGCGTTGTATCCGCGCTGACGCATGCCTTCTGTCAGCTTGGTTTTAAATTGCAGTAGCTTGCCATTTTTCTTCCAGCTGGCCATCGCCCGGCGTAGCTGATCGGCCTCACCGCCGCTAAAGCCGGCAGCGACCATCGCCAGTTGAATGACCTGCTCCTGAAATATGGGCACGCCCATGGTACGCGCCAGCACACTTTTCACTTCTTCCGAAGGATATTCCACCGCTTCATGGCCTTCCCGGCGACGTAGGAACGGATGCACCATGTCACCCTGAATCGGACCGGGCCGTACAATGGCAATCTGAATGACTAAATCATAGTAACTGGCCGGTTTTAAACGCGGCAGCATGCTCATTTGTGCCCGTGATTCAATCTGAAAAACGCCGACGGTATCGGCGCGCTGTACCATTTGATACACCTGCCGGTCATCGCCCAAACGGGTAATATCGGCCAGCTGCCAGTAGTGCCCATAATGTCGCTCGATAAGTTGCAGGGCACGGCGAATGGCACTGAGCATACCCAACGCGAGGATGTCGACTTTGAGCAATTGCAGGCTTTCCAAATCGTCTTTATCCCATTGGATTACCGTGCGCTGCGGCATCGCGGCATTTTCTACCGGTACCAGTTCATATAGTGGGCCGGCGGAAATCACAAAGCCCCCCACATGCTGAGACAAATGGCGGGGAAAACCGATGATTTCGCTGACCAGTTGAATAAAACGCTGTCCCTGCGGGCTGCTGGGATCTAAGCCTAAACCGGCAATTTGTGCCTGCCATGGCTGCGCACGATCGCGGCGGTTCACATTTTTAATGAAAAATTCCAGTTCGGTGAGATTAATTCCCAGTGCCTTACCCACTTCCCGCACCGCACTTTTAAAGCGATAGCAGATCACGGTGGCTGCCAGTGCGGTACGCTCACGGCCATATTTTTGATAGATATACTGGATGATTTCTTCGCGACGTTGATGCTCAAAGTCCACATCAATATCCGGTGGCTCATCCCGCTCCTTGGAGATAAACCGTTCAAACAATACGTTGATTTGACGGGGATCGACGGCGGTGATCTCCAAGCAATAACACACCACCGAATTGGCTGCCGAGCCGCGGCCCTGATATAAAATGTCGCGCTGTTTGGCAAACTGCACGATGTCATAGATGGTCAGAAAGAAATACTCGTACTGTTGTTCGCCAATCAGTTGCAGCTCTTTTTCGATAATGGCGCGGATAGGCGCGTCGGGCTCGCCACCAAAGCGACGTAAAATACCCAGTTCAACCAGTTCACGCAGGTACTCACTCGCGGTTTTACCCTGAGGAACCAGCTCTGCCGGATACTGATAACGTAATTCACTGAGCTGAAACTGACAGCGCGTTGCAATCATCAGGGTTTGCGCAATCCAGTCGGGCGGAAATAACTTATGTACTTTGCTCACCGGACGCAGGCTGCGTTCGCCATTGGGCAGCAGTTTTCGACCCATTGCATGTACTGGCATGCCTGCGCCGATGGCGCTTAGCACATGCTGTAACGGCAGGCGTTGGTTATGATGCATCAATACCGCACCACAGCAGGTTACAGGGAGATGGTGTTGCTCGGCCAAATGCCGGCAGTAGTTCAGATAACGCTGGTCATGGGTGGATAAATGCCGCTGCACCGCCAGCCAGCAACGTTCGCCATGATGTTTGGTGAGCCAGCGTGCCCATTGATGGTCACTGTCCTGCATGATGGGCAACCATAGCACCAGGCAGTGCTTAATGGTTTTTAAATCCCATTCAGTAAGTTGGTACTCACCTTTTTTACACCGCCTTCTGGCATTGGTGATGATGCGGCATAGCTCGGCATAGGCCTGTCGATTAGGACACAGCAGCACGATCTGTAATTCACTCAGCTGAAAATAACTGCCCACGATCAGCTGAATATCTAACTGATTTTGTTTTATCTCGGTATAAGCACGTACCACACCAGCTACCGAGCATTCGTCGGTAATGGCCAGCGCCCGGTAGCCATGAAAATAGGCCTGGCGCACCAATTCCTCGGGGTGTGAGGCGCCCTGTAAAAAAGAAAAGTTACTCTGACAGAACAGCTCGGCATAGGCCATCAGGCAAAATACCCCTGTAAGAACCAACGCTGATCAGCCTGGCGGTAGATCCAGCACCAGCGGCCATCTGGGCTACGGGCAATAAAATAGTCGCGTAATATGGGCTGCTCATCCCACCATCCGCTACAGATCCGCTCCGGGCCATACATTACCTGCACTTTGTCTGTCAGAGGTTGCGGCTTGGGTAATAACAATATGGGGCGCTGACTATGCAATTGCGCTGGTAAGTCGGCCTGTTGCAGGGCGGGTAGATAGGTACAGGCGCGCTCCGGGCGAAAATCGTCCGCCACAGCCGGGCTGGACACCGCTTCCCGACCTAATTTGGCTTGCAATAGTGACAGTAGCTGCAGGGGACGCATCACGCCCTGACGACCATCGAATAGATCACTCACTTCACTGCCTTTAGAGGTGATGTGCAGGGCCTTCAGTTTGAGATCGGTGACAGGTGCAGTGAGCTGAATATTTTCCAGCCGTAAAGCAGTGAGTTTTTGCCATGTGGCGGCCAGATAATCCCCCTGTGCACTATGTACTGACAGGATGACCGGGGCGTTATCCCGTTGTATCAGTTGCAGTTCCAGCTCGGTACAATAGCAGTCGCGCCAGCGTAAGAACTGCTCTAACTGAGTGAACAGGTGTTGCAGTGGTCTTTGTAAATACTGGGTCTGCTCAATTTCATACAGCAACGGCAGTTGTTGCTCAAAGCGTGCTGGTGGCAGGTAAAAAGTTTGTGGATGTTGCAGTTCACCACGCAGACGGCCAATATAGTTCACCAGATCAATATCGAAACGCCTGGCGATATCTGCCAGTGGCAACCTTATTAAATCTTGCAGGGTACGTATGCCGACCCGCGCCAGTTTTTCCTGCTGTTTTGCCGTGAGTTCACTGCGGCTTAACGGATACTCATACAAAATCTGCATTGCTTGCTGTTTATCAGCGCATAACTGGTTGTGCGCGTTTATCGCCAACATACGTGCAGCCAGTGGCGAAGGTCCGCTGGCATAGTGGTAGTGAATGTTCAGTCGGGCCAATTGCTGCTCGATAGCCAGCCAGTAATTATCCAGCCCCTGATACATCATCAGCATCGGATGCACCCGTAACAGTAAGCCTTGGGGCGGATATAAGCTGATATCTGAAGTGGATAAATACAGCCAGCTGGCGATTTCCTGCAGCGCCTGTTGTTCCTGTTCGTTGTTGTAGGCTATTACCTGAATATCCTGATGTAACAAGGCGGCTGTGGCGAGCCCCATACCCACTTCGATACCGTGCTGACTGGCTTGCTCGTTGCGTTGCACAATCTGGTGCTGGCGGGGATCGACGATGGCGACAGCTTGCGAGTTATCGGTGACAAACAGTTTATCCAGCTGCAATTGATAAAAATGCAGATAAAGCCACAACTGAGTCATAGATGCCGCCGCGTTAACCAGCCTTTTGCTGATGAAGTCGCACCACGTTATTGGCAGGTTGCGGCATACACAATTGTGGCCAGTGGCGCTGCATATTAACCATGGTTTGCCGGCCGCTGCGCTGCCCGCGCTGTTTGTGCACGGTTACGCCAATTCCTTGTGGTTGTGCCTGTAACTGCAAGCTCAATTGCAGAGGGAGTGCGTTGAGCAAGGCGGATGACTGACGCAGAATAAACTGCACTGCCTGACCTTGCTGGGCAGCGAGCTGCAAGCGTTTCAGTTGTGGGATCTCCAGCGCGTCATGCCAGAGCAAGGCGGCATAGCAACAACCGCTTTTTAAACACTGTTCGGCACTCCATAAAGCCTGCTGGCTGGTGGCTGGCTGAATAAGTAAAATCTGGCTTAGATCCAGGCCACAGGCGGCCAATGGTTCGCCATTTAGCTGATAGGGTGGGGCAATCAGTGCCAGTAAGCGTTGCTGTTGCTGCTGACGTTGCTGTAAGGCTGGCAACAGCAGGCGTAGCTCGCCGATACCGCAATCGCTTTGCAGTAACACCACGCCATCGTTAGGCCAGCCGCCATGCAGTAACTCATCTAATGGCTCAAAACCACTGTGCCAGTGATGCTTTTGATCATCGCTGGATTGATGTCCCTGCCAGATTAACCGGCGGTTTTTTAAATGCATTAATATGCTGTTCATATATACAGTATATTGTGGTTGTGCACAGATGCAATCAGGTGCGTTTACAAAATCCATTTGATTGATTTAACTAGCAGAAAAATAAAAGTTTTTTGTATGACTGTGTACACTGTAGGCAAGCAAGAAAAGAGTAGATGAAATGCAATACTGGTTATTTAAATCTGAACCCGATGTGTTTGGTATCAATGATTTGGCCAAGGCACCAGAGCAAACCGCCAGTTGGGAAGGGGTGCGTAATTATCAGGCACGAAACTTCCTGCGCGATGAGGTGCAGGTCGGAGATAAGGTGTTTATTTACCACAGTAGCTGCAAGCAGATTGGTATTGCCGGGATTGCTGAGGTGGTGAAAAGCGGGTATCCGGATCCTACCCAATTCAATCCTGAGTCAGATTATTATGATCCGAAAGCCAGCGCAGATAACCCGCGCTGGTTTATGGTTGATGTGAAATTCGTGAGTAAATTCAATCGGGTATTGAGCCTGGATAAGATTAAAAGCCTGCCCGGTATTGAGCAACTTGGGGTCGTGAAAAAAGGCCACCGCTTATCGATAATGCCGGTGGTCGCGCAGGAATGGCAGTTGTTGTGTGACGCAGCTAACTAGCCTGCGCCTGCGCCGGTATGTGGGCCTTAAAGCGGCTGAGTTTGACACAGACGCTAATAAACGCCGGCACCTGATTTAATTGCCAGGCCGAGACCACATCCGCCGATTGCTTTTGCACAAATAACTGCAGGCTGCTGAGATTGGCCTGCTGTTTTTTGCCAATTAACTGCAATGCCTGCGAAACCGGTAACTGTTTCTCGGTGCATAACACCACCACATCACATAAGTGGCTGAGCAAAAAGTCCAGTGTGTGATATTCATGCTCACTCAACACCCCACGTAACTGCGTTTGCGAGAGCTGACTGAGCAGTTGGTTTTGTAGTTCTGTCATGCTGGCCCGTAATACCCGCAGCGATTCTTTGCTGGCGTGGCGGGTATGACTGATATGCCCCTGCAATAACGCATTCTCACGCTGCAAGGTTTGCGTGCGTTGATAGAACACCAGGCCAAACACCACACTCATGGCCAATAATGCAGATAACAGAACCATATCAGTCCGCCATCAGGCTTTGTGCTGGCGGATAAATTTATCCACCTGACGGCGCAACTCATCCAGCGGAATCGAACCATGTGCCAGTACCGCATCATGGAAAGCGCGTAAGTCGAATTTGTCGCCTAGTTCGGCTTCGGCTTTACGGCGTAATTCCTTGATGGTGAT
This sequence comes from Bowmanella sp. JS7-9, assembly GCF_004329715.1. Classification (GTDB taxonomy): domain Bacteria; phylum Pseudomonadota; class Gammaproteobacteria; order Enterobacterales; family Alteromonadaceae; genus Pseudobowmanella; species Pseudobowmanella zhangzhouensis. The sequence continues at coordinate 16,673 of NZ_JXSY01000025.1, read as the reverse complement.
TTCACCCATCTTGTAAGACAGCGCCTGTGCCGGCCAGGAAATATAGCGGTCGACCTCAGTACGAATGTTGTGTTCCGACAAGGCGGTATTTTCCAGCATGTAATCCAGTGCCTGCTGACGGCTCCAGCCCATCATATGCATACCGGTATCTACTACCAGGCGACAGGCTCGCCACATTTCATAGCTCAGGCGGCCAAATTCATCATAGGCTGACTCATAGAAGCCGACTTCCTTGCCCAGATATTCAGAATACAGACCCCAGCCTTCGCCAAAGGCAGAGATATAACTGTAACGACGAATCGGCGGCAATCCGTCCATTTCACGGGCTAAGGAGGTCTGTAAATGGTGGCCAGGTACCGCTTCGTGCAGAGTTAGCGCAGGCAGTGCATATAGCGGGCGTTTGTCCAGCGCATAGGTATTCACCCAGTAGTAACCAGGCTCATCATCGCGGCTGGGATCAATATAGCGGCCAGTCGTGTACTTGGGGGCAATGCTGTCGGGTACCGGCGCAACACCATATGGGGTACGCGGCAGTTTATAAAATAACTTAGGCAAACGGGCATCGATGCGCTTGGATAAATAGGCGGCATAGCGCATCAGCTCATCAGCACTTTTGGCATAGAACTGCGGATCGGTGCGTAAAAATGCGATGAAGGCGTTGATATCTCCATCGAAGTTCAGGCTGTCCAATACCGTCTGCATTTCACCACGAATGCGTTTGACTTCATTTAAGCCAATCTGGTGAATGGCCTCTGCGTCCAGATCCGTAGTGGTGTAGTGCTTGATACGGTTTTGATAATAGGCCTTACCCTCTGGCCAATTGGCGGCTGCAATATCTTGCTTGGCGGCCGGGTAATACTGTGTGGTGAAAAAGTCGTAATACTGCTGATAGGCCGGCATGACCTGCTGTTTAATCACGTTTTGCGCCTGCTCACGCAGCTGCTGTGCGGTGTCGGCAGGAAACTTATCCAGTGAAATAAACGGCTGATAGAACACACTGTCTTTTGCATCGGTGTGCACGAAGGCACTGATGCTGTCTTCATAGCCCGCCAGAACCGCCTGTGGCTGGGTCATGCCCGCCGCGATACCTTGTTTCATCCAGTCAATGTTTTGCTGAATAAAACGCGGGATGTGGGTCAGGCGTGTCAGATAGTGGCGGTAATCTTCCACCGTATGCAGTGGGCTGCTTGACGGTAAAAATGCCAGTTCATTATGAAAGCCGTATTCCGAGGTCAGCGGGACGAAATGCGCGTGAAAACGGTATTCATCAATGGCATTGTTCAGTTCACGTAACTGGATGGTTTTACTGATACGCTCGTCTTCACTCAGCATATTGTCATCCACCTGCAGCAGACGAGCCCGTAAAGTCAGTCTGGCCTCGTACTGGCTTTGTAATGTGGCTGCCGACAGATCACGTAACTTGTCTTCAAACCCTTTCACCCCGTGGCGGGTCGCATTGATAGGGTCAGTGCGAAGTTCAAATTGCCAGATATCATCCAGTAATTGTTCAAAGGCAGGGTTGGCATGGGCTTGAGCCAGCAAGAATAGACTGGCACACAGGGTTATTATTTTTTTCATCTCAACTCCTTTGGTCTTTGGCAGGGCAGCGCCTGCGCCATCTTATCCCTTGGGTGTATAAATCGGAGTAGGAAATGCGGTGACCTTATCACTTAATACGCTGATTTTGGCCGTGCCTTGCTTTTCCACTTCATCGATTCGCAACACATTATGCATGGGGATATAGGTGCGGGTGACATTGGCGAACTCATCTTTGAGTTTTTCGTGACTGGGGTCAAGCACTAAGGATGTATGGGTGTCCCACACAAAATCACCGATTTCTATAAAACCAAACAGACTGGCTTGGCTCAGATCACGCACATACAGCTCGTAACGTTCGCCGTTGCTGATAAATTGGATTTTAAACAGGGGTTTGTTTTTGGCAGACATACAACAACATAAATGAACTAAAACACGCACATTTTACCTGAATCTCTGCACGGGTCATCAGGTGTTGTTAAAAGAGACTTAATGGGCAAATAAGGTGTTTTTTAATGCCGAGGGTTTAGTGCCAGGTAAGGGCTCTCGCCACAAGGCAGAAAGCGCTTTACGCGCCTGCTCGCCAAAGTCGGGGCGCAGGGTAAACAAATTATGCTTTTCCAGAATTTGTACTGAATTGGTGGCCGGATAACACATCAGCCACAGACCCTGTAGCATGGCATAACTACGTACCATCAGGTTGGCGGCTTCACGCTCAGAAAGTTCCGGGATCACCCCTGCCAGAGCATACGCGGATTTCAATAAGGCTTTATGCAAGCGGGTTTTATGCGCGGTCAGCACTTCATCACAGGTGTTTGGCTCAATCATACTGCGGCTAATGGCAGTTAATTGCAGAAATTCCGGGCGCAACTCTACAAAAGAACAAATGTGCTCGATGATGTTGTTGCGGTTAGAGTCGGGCAGGCTGAGCGCAAGCTCCAGAGTGGCAAACCACTCCATATAGATTTTTTCCAGCAAACCAAGGAAGACTTCTTCTTTGCTGCGGAAATACAGATAAAGCGTACCTTTGGCGATATTGGCCTGTTTACTGATTTGCGAAACGGTGGGCAATTGACCGGCTTCGATATCAAACAGCGTTTGCGCAGCATTGAGGATAGACAGGCGTCTGGCGTGTTTTTCGTCATCATGTCGGGCACGTTTGAACGGCATAGATCACCTTCCGATTGGGTCGCTGCTAGTCGATTATGCCTTAAAACAACGTCCGATTTAAACTAGCTTGTTTAAAATTTATCCACGTTGTAATGGCCCGAGTAACGAACGAGTGGCGATTTGTAGCTCATCTGCACCAGCAGACAAAATGCCATTCACGGCAAACCCTTGCACGTAGCTGGTTAACTGCAGAGCGCTGCTTTCAATTTGAATACTACTTACCACTTCATCATGTTGCAGGGCTTTTTCTAAACAACCGATAAAACTGATTTGCAGACGATCCAAATAATGTCTTCCCATTTCACGGATCTCGGCATCATCAAAGCCCAGTTCGGTAATCGCATTGATTAGCAAACAGCCACGTCCGCGCACCAATAACACGTAATGGTCGAAGAACCCCTGGATTGACTGCAGCCCCTGATTATTGTCCAGATGCGCCATAATCGGCGCCAGGTGGGTATTTTGGTAATGCTGCAATACCTGATAGAAAAACTTTTGCTTACTACTAAACTCCAGATAAAAGCCGCGGCGATTAAAACCGGTGCGGGCGATGAGCTCATCCATGATGGCGCCGTGATAGCCATGCTCAAGAAATACCTCGATGGCCTGAGTGAGAACTTCCTGAAGATCGTAAAGCGCCTTACGCGGCATGCCAAACCTATAGCTAAGAACAAATGTTCTCAAAGGTTAGCCGCTTGATTGGTCAAGTCAAGCTGGTACTGAGCGAATAATTTGATTAATGTGCCAGCCTTTGAAACTCGTGGAAAACATAATGCGAACGATAACTCTGGCCACGCTGTGCTTGTTACTCAGCGCCTGTGGCGATAAACCACAAAGTGCGTCAACGGCGCCTGAAGCGGACATCAATCGAATCAAAGGCCATATGGCGTTTTTAGCTGATGATTTACTGGAAGGGCGTGACACTGGTAGCCGCGGCCACGAAATCGCTGCCAAATATGTAGCGTCTCAATTTCAACAATTAGGGTTGCGGCCGGCTGGCACCGATGGCTATATGCAGCGAGTGCCGTTTATACAGGCATTTTTAGAGCAAAACTCACCGTCATTTACCCTGACAACCGCCGCTGGCAGTGCATCCCTTGCCTATCCAAAGGATTACACCACCTCACCTAGCACCTTGTATGCACATGCGCAGGTAAGTGGTGAACTGGTGTTTGTCGGTTATGGCATCGAAGCGCCGCGCCTGAATCACAATGATTACGCCAACATCGATGTGGCTGGCAAAATTGTCGTGGTATTAACCGGTAAACCCGCGTCATTCCCTAGTGAGGAAGGTGCGCACTTTGCATCAGGTAGTGAAAAGGCCCGCTATGCCGCAGAGCATGGTGCCATCGGTATGTTAACCATCTCTACCCCTGCCAACGAAAAACGTCGCCCTTACCAGAGCCGCTTGAATTATATTCATACGCCGCGCGTGCGTTGGTTAACCCCGGATGGTCAGCCTCATGGCGCCGAGCCTGCGCTGCTGAACAGCGCCTATCTGAGTATTCCGGCAGCGCAAAAGTTGTTTGCCGATGCGCCTCGTTCGCTGGATGACATCTACGCCGAATTGGAATTAGATGGCACACCGCAAGGTTTCGCGCTAAATGCGCGGGTTGATTTCAGTAAGGACAGTCAGTTTAAGCGTATCAGCAGCCCAAATGTGGCAGCGATTCTGCCTGGTACGGATCCTGAGCTGAAAAACGAGTATGTGATATACAGCGCACATACAGACCATATCGGTTTGGCCAAGACGGTCGAGAAAGACAATATCAATAATGGTGCGATGGATAATGCGACCGGTACCTCGGTGTTGCTGGAAACTGCGCGTTTGATGAGCGAGGGGCAACCACCTAAACGTTCAGTGCTGTTTTTAGCCGTCACGGGTGAAGAAAAAGGGCTGTTAGGTGCCGATTATTTTGCCCACTACCCAACGGTTAGCAAAAGCGCGCTGGTTGCCAATGTGAATCTGGACATGCCCGTACTGACATTTGAAGCCAGCGACATTATCGCGTTTGGTGCCGAGCACAGCAGCCTCAAAGGTATCGTTGAACAGGCCGCAGAAAAAGTTGGCCTGACATTAGGTCAGGATCCGTGGCCAGCTGAAGCGATTTTCACCCGCTCGGATCATTATCCTTTTGTAAAACAAGGTATCCCAGCTGTGTTTGTGGTGCCAGGTATGACAGCCAAAGATCCGGATGTGGATGGGGAAGCCAAGTGGCAGGAGTTTCTGGCCAAGCATTATCACAAGCCATCCGATGAGCTGAATGCCAGCTTTAACTGGCAGGCGGCGAAGACGTTCACTCAGGTTAACCTGATGATTGGCCAAACGCTGGCGAATACCGCTGCCCGGCCAGTTTGGAATGAGGGAGACTTTTTTGGCGATACGTTTGCCAAATAAGTGCCCCAAAAAAACGCGGCTTTCGCCGCGTTTTTTATGTCCGAAAGGTACCAATCCCTTTTTGAATGCTGGCTGCCAGTTGGCGCAAGGTGGCCGCCAGCTGACCGGCTTCAGCTGCACTGCGTTGTACAGAATGGGTTTGTGCGCTGAGGCTGTTCAGATTGCCATTAATCTCTTCCGCTACGCTTGACTGCTCCTCGGTGGCCGCCGCGGTTTGCATCGACATGTCATTTACCTTGGCTAGCATGCTATGCATTTCACTTAACAGCTGAGCGGTTTCACGGGATAAACTGACACTGCTGCTCACTTTATTGAAGCCCTCTTCAATGGTGCTGACCACATCGTTCACCCCTTTCTGTAGACCTTCAATCATTGACTGAATATTTTCGGTTGATTCCTGTGTTTTACTCGCTAAAGCCCTGACTTCATCGGCCACAACGGCAAACCCTCGCCCCTGCTCACCCGCTCGTGCAGCCTCAATAGCGGCATTCAGTGCCAACAGATTTGTTTGTTCGGCGATGCCGCGAATAACGTCCAGGACGTTGGATATTTCTGTGGACGATGCAGAGAGTCGTTTAGCGCTGTTGGAAGCACCTTCAATACTGGTATAGACCGCCTCAACCTGACTGACAGACTGTTTGTTTTTGTCCATTCCTGAGCGGGCGCTGTGGATGGCATTGTGGGTTTCACTGGCGGTTTGCTGGGCAATCATAGATAGCTCACGGGTTGCACTACTCATTTGTTCTACCGCGGTGACAATCAGGCTGGTGGACTCACTTTGCTGCCTGATTGCCTTGTTGGCAGAATCTGAGCTTTGATTAAGCGATTGACTGGTGCTGTCCAGCTGTTGCACATCTTCACGGATACCACTGATAAGGTGACGTAAATTTTCAATAAAGTGATTAAAGGCGTGAGCTAACACCCCCAGTTCATCTTCATGGGTTACCTGAATTTTTGAGGTTAGATCTCCCCCGCCCTTAGCAATCTGATCAATGCGGGTGGTGAGCTCGCGAATACGTGAAATCAAAGCACGTTGACTCACATAGCTGACGCCACCGGCGACCACTAAAATCACAATGACAATCAGCCAGTTCAGCCATTGTTGCTGATCATTATCAGCTTTAATGCTGTCAGACTTGTTGTTGGCCATGTTAAAAGCCAATTCGCCAGCCTGATCGTAGAATTCGCGAAGTTTTGCGAATTCCTGCGCTGATGTACCGTCAGACTGTGCCTGTGCTGCGTCGGGTTGATTCTGATCAAATAGCACAAAACTCTGCCGCGCTGCCTTTAGCCAGGCGTTATATTGGCTGTCGAACCGATTAAACTGTTGCTCGATATTGGGATAGCGATGCATGTAGCGCAGGTATTCATGGAATCGATCCAATGCCTGTTTGGCATTTTCTTCAAAATCCTTTTTAAACGCATCGCGGTCAGTGCTTTTTACGACATGCACATAGGAGGTCTCTGCCAACCTGGCCTGATAAAGATCACGGTCGGCATTGATTACAACACTCACCGCGGGCATAAATTCTTTGGGAAAGGTGTCTGTGCTGTCTTCCATACTGCCGATCACGACCGCATTAATCATCACAATTAATAACATGCTGATGCCGACAATCAGCAGCGGGATTGAGTATTTAATGGCGATACTCAGTTTTGACATGACAACTCCACGATGGGTTAGATCATAAAAATGTCACATAACTATAGATCAGCATTTAGACCCTGCTAGGGGGAGAAAAGCCTCAATAAATCAGTAACAAAAAAGCGACCCGTAGGCCGCTTTGGTAATTTTTTAAACCTTTACTCGAAAAACTGACCTTTGATGCAATGCCATTGTTCGGCGAACCCTTCTGTTGGTCGGCGCTTAAAATCGCTGCGTACAAACTGGTTCATCTTGCCATCTGCGTAACACATCAGAATCGCGGCAATATGGTTTTCATCAGCGGGCAGATTCTTACCTTCGCGTAATTTACGCTCACGCAGAATTTGCTTAAGCTGCGTTTCCAGGCGTTCAAATAATTGCGCGATACGGGTGCGCAGACGGTCCTGTTCGCCCATTAACGCATCGCCACTGAGTAATCGGGTAATCCCCGGATTCTTTTCCGCAAAGCCAAGCAATAAATGCAGGATCAACTGACAGCGGTTGGCGCTGTTTTTTTCTTCATTGATGATCCGGTTAATGCGGCTGAACAGGGTTTCTTCGATAAACTCAATTAATCCTTCATACATGCGCGCTTTACTGGGGAAGTGACGATAAAGCGCCGCTTCCGATACACCAACCTGTTCGGCCAGTTTCGCAGTGGTAATACGTTGACCCGGACTGGACTCCAGCATCCCCGCCAAAGCCTGTAAAATTTGTCCGCGGCGATTAGAACGTTTTTGTGCTGCCATGATGTCTCCTTACCCGCGGCCCGATGAGCCAAATCCGCCTTCACCACGTTTGGTGGCAGCGAAATCGTCAACAATATTAAAGCTTGCTTGTACTACCGGCAGGATTACCAGCTGTGCAATACGCTCACCCGGGGTCATCTCAAATGACGTATCGCCACGATTCCACACCGATACCATTAACTGGCCCTGATAGTCTGAGTCAATCAAACCAACCAAATTACCCAGCACAATACCGTGCTTATGGCCCAAACCCGAGCGCGGCAGGATAGTCGCACACAAAGAGGGATCAGCAATATGAATGGCCATGCCGGTGGGGATCAGGTGGGTTTCGCCTGGCGCGATGGTTAATGGCGCATCCAGACATGCGCGTAAATCCAAACCGGCAGAACCAGGTGTTGCATATTCAGGCAAGGGAAATTCTGTTCCTACCCGGGGGTCGAGAATTTTCAGGTCGATTTTATGCATCTTATTTTTCTAGTTGTTGTGCGACGACACCAAGTAACTGGTGCGCCAGCGTCAGTTTATCATTCACTGGCAGAGCGAGTTCACCGCCATTCCAGAACAATGTTAAGGCGTTATGCTCGCTATTGAAACCGATTTTATGGTCGGAAACATCGTTTGCTGCAATCATATTCAGGCGCTTGCGCGCCAGCTTCCCTTTGGCGTAATCGGCCACATTCTGAGTTTCTGCAGCAAAACCCAGTGTAAAGGGTGGATTTTCCAATGCCGCGACGCTGGCCAGAATATCCGGATTTTTGACCAAACGCAGGATCATTTCGTCTTCATCTTGCTGTTTTTTAAGCTTTTGCTCGGCTTGTTCTGCCACGCGAAAATCCGCTACCGCGGCACAGCCAATAAACACATCACAGGCCTGCACATGCTGCATTACTGCATCCTGCATTTGCTGTGCACTACTGACCTTAATCAGCTGACACCCTCTGGGCGCGCTAAGCGTAACCGGTCCCGACACCAGCGTTACTTTAGCACCTAATGCAAGGGCGGCTTGCGCCAGTGCATAACCCATTTTGCCGGAACTGTGATTAGACAGATAGCGCACCGGATCGATGGCTTCACGGGTTGGCCCGGCGGTAATCATCAGGTGCTTGCCGCTTAACGGACTGTTCGTGTTCGGTGCGCCCATTGCCGCCACAATGTCGGTTGGTTCGAGCATCCGTCCCGGACCAACATCACCACAGGCTTGTTCGCCGTTGTCCGGACCGAGCAGCCGCACACCGCGGGATTGCAGTAAATTAATGTTGTGCGATGTTGCAGCCGCGGCCCACATCTGTTGGTTCATAGCTGGCGCGAGCGTGATAGGGGCAGCGGTAGCGAGGCAAAGGGTGCTGAGTAAATCATCGGCCAGCCCATATGCCAACTTAGCGATAAAATTAGCAGTTGCTGGGGCGATCAATACCTCGTCCGCCCATTTGGCCAATTCAATATGCCCCATAGCGGCTTCGGCCGCAGGATCCAACAGGCTCTCACCGACCGGGTGACCAGATACGGCTTGTAATGACAGTGGGCTAACAAATTCACGGGCGCTGGCAGTGAGCACCACGCGTACATTGGCGCCGTCTGCGCGAAGTTTGCGCACCAAATCCGGGGTTTTATACGCGGCGATACCGCCGGTAATGCCTAATAAAATATTGCGATTGGCCACAGAAGACATAGCAATTTATCCATTAATTCAGCCTGTTAGCCTACCACAAAGGATTAACGGGTTAATAGTCACTAACCATGCGAATTCGCTCAGCTTTGCTAATTTTTGTAGAGAAACAGCAAAGGAGCGCAGGCATGAAACTAACGGATTGGCCGGCCGATGAAAGGCCGCGCGAGAAACTATTGCAACATGGCGCGGGAGTGCTCAGTGACGCCGAGTTACTGGCTATCTTTTTGCGAACGGGGATTAGCGGCAGTAACGCGGTGGATTTGTCGCGTCAGTTACTCTCGTCATTTGGCAGTTTACGTAATCTGCTGGCGGCGGATAAAGCCAGTTTCTGTCAGCACCGTGGATTGGGTGAAGCTAAATTTGCACAATTACAGGCCGTACTGGAAATGGCACGACGATTTCAGTCTGAGCAATTGCGACGAGAACCGGCGTTGACTGATGTGGCCGTGACCCGCCAGTTTCTAATCAGTCAGTTACGAGACGAGCCGAACGAGGTGTTTGCCATGTTGTTGCTGGACAGTCAGCATCGGGTGATTCGCTTCGATAAAATGTTTTTCGGTACGATTGATGCTGCGGCGGTGTATCCACGCGTGTTGGTCAAGCGCGCACTGGATCTGAATGCTGCGGCCATAATCCTCACCCATAATCACCCTTCCGGCGTGGCTGAACCCAGTCAGGCTGATAAACAGATCACACGACGGATTGTCGATGCAATGGCGCTGGTGGATATTCGTGTATTGGATCACTTTGTGATCGGTGATGGTGTGGCAGTAAGCTTTGCGGAGCGGGGGCTAATCTAAGGCAAAAGCAGCAAGTTTCAATTTACACCGCGCTAGCCTTGGCTTATCTTATGCGCGCTCAAGGCTAAGGCCTGAATAATATCCACGCTACAACTGGCGAATTTCTGTGCTTTGTCCCCGGAAATGCTTGATCTGTGGGCGCCAATCCTGTATAAAGTGCGCCCTCTTGTGCGAGTGATATTTGATCAGCCCGCTTAGTTGCAGGCTGAGGCAGTAAGTAAAGTAATTTTGGAGACAAAGTAATGTCCAGAGTATGTCAAGTAACTGGCAAGCGTCCTGTAGTAGGTAACAACCGCTCTCACGCTAACAACGCTACTAAGCGTCGTTTCTTGCCAAACCTGCAAAACCACCGTTTTTGGGTTGAAAGCGAAAACCGTTTCGTAAAACTGCGTCTGTCTGCTAAAGGCATGCGTATTATCGACAAGAAGGGTATCGATTCAGTTCTGTCTGATCTGCGTGCCCGTGGCGAGAAAATCTAAGGAACTAAACCATGCGTGATAAAATCAAATTAGTGTCAACTGCAGGTACTGGTTACTTCTACACCACAGATAAGAACAAGCGTAATATGCCTGGCAAAATGGAGATCAAAAAGTTTGATCCTAAAGTACGCCAGCACGTTCTGTTCAAGGAAGCGAAAATCAAGTAATAGCTTGCTTTTTGTCTCCACAAGAAACCCAGCTTATCGCTGGGTTTTTTTATTTCTGTGACTGACGGTAGACTAAGCGCATCTATCTGATTTGGTTCCATAAGATTACGCCCATGCTAAGACTATCCAAGCGCGCCTGGAACAATGTGCTGATATTCGCCTCATTGTTTATGATCGTGCTGTTCAACTTTTCCAATAAACTGATGTTGGAAAATGCTAACCAAACGCCTCTAACCTTATTGCCCGCAGACGCGATGATTCAGCGTATTGAGTTTGGCCAACAAGAGTTACAACGTATCGGTCGTGGTTGGCGTTTGCAGCCAATGCGCGGTGATGAGGTTGATTTAAATCAGATAATACAAAATTGGCAACAGGTGATCCTGACACCCACCGAGCGCAGTATGCCAGCTAACCCTTACGTCATAACCTTGTGGTTAGCGGGTGAGGAGAAGGGGCGGGTGGTCACGTTGGCACCGGTTGAGCAACAACTTTTACTTGCCTATCAAGGCCAGCCTTATCAGGTTGCGCTCAGCCTTAATGATCTCATCCCCAGCGGGAGCCAGTGATGCCAGAATTACCAGAAGTTGAAGTTTCACGCCTGGGCATTGCCCCCCATCTGCAAGGCCGCACTATTAGCAAAATAATTGTGCGCAATGCCAGCCTGCGCTGGCCGGTACCGGCCGATATTCAGCGCGCCGAGAATGAAGTTATTAATGCAGTAACGCGCCGGGCGAAGTATCTGCTGCTGCATACGGACAGTGGCGCGATTGTATTGCACTTGGGCATGTCCGGACGTTTGCGGGTGGTGGACGCCCGTTTAGAACCTGCAAAACACGATCATATTGATGTTGTCTTAGACAGTGGTAAGTGTTTACGCCTGACCGATCCGCGCCGCTTTGGTGCCTGCTTATGGCAAGGCAAGGACGACGAGCCACTGAGTCTGTTTGGTCAGCTTGGGCCTGAGCCTCTGACCGACGCGTTTGATGCAAATCGTTTGTATCAGCTCAGTCGCAATAAACAGGTGGCGGTGAAGAACTTCATAATGGATAACAAAGTGGTGGTGGGTGTGGGGAATATCTATGCCAATGAATCGCTGTTTCTCAGTGGCATCGATCCTCGCCAACCGGCCGGCAAGATTTCCCGGCAACGATATCTGCGCCTGACCGACAATATTAAGCAGGTATTAGCCAGTGCGATTGAACAGGGTGGTACGACGTTGAAAGATTTTACTCAGGCGGACGGAAAGCCGGGCTATTTCGCTCTGCACTTGAGAGTGTATGGGCGTACCGGCGAGCCATGTGAAGTATGTGAAGCGCCGATAGAGTCGGTGGTCATAGGCCAGCGTAACAGCTTTTATTGCCCAAAGTGTCAGCGTTAGCCTTCTGACCAGTTACCGTGGTTAATCAGCGGGTAACCTTGCGGCGATTGATTCCACAGGTATAGCCAGGCTTGACCAAAAGGTGTTTCGATGTGCCGCCGGGTGTACAAATGCGGATAGTCTTCTAACGCATCCAGGTTAACCATGTGCTGCTTTTTGACGCGGTAAACTTCACAACGGATAGCCGTTGAACCGCCGGTGATCAACGCCGGATATTCACCAATATTCAACATGCTATAGCTGGGAGGCGTGACAAAGCCTCCAACAAAAGTCGCATCTTGTAGCACGCTATGGTTGCAGCACCCATGTTTCAGGGTGCCATAGACTGCAACCAGTTGCGCTTTCATTGCGAGGTGAAACGCGCCTTAAGGGCAGCGACGATAGAAGGGTGGCAGAAACCGCTGACATCGCCTCCATGCAGCGCGACTTCCTTAACCAGCGTGGAAGAAATAAAGGAGTTCTCTTCCGCCGGGGTCAGAAATACGCTCTCTAATTCCGGATTCAGGCGTCGATTCATATTCGCCAGTTGAAATTCATATTCAAAGTCAGATACCGCACGCAGCCCGCGGACCAGCACGGTCGCGTGTTGTTGACGGGCAAATTCGGCGAGTAAGCCAGTAAAGCCAACGACTTCGACGTTATTCAGGTGCGCAGTAATGTCTCGGATCTGCTCTACCCTTTCCTCAAGGCTGAACAACGGCTTCTTGCTGGGATTGGCTGCAACCGCCACAACCACGTGGCTGAACATATTTGCTGCGCGTTCAATCAGGTCCGCGTGGCCATTGGTAATTGGGTCAAAGGTACCCGGATAAATTGCTTTGCTGTGCATGCTTTTTATGCTCCCCAGTAACCCAATTTTTTACGTAATTTGAGGTTGCGAAACAGATTGCGTGGCATCGGTTTAAGGCCCTTTCTACCCAGCTTGATCATGGACTCCACCGCATCCAACATGCGCGCAGATGATTTTCCATCCTGATAGGGGTGCAACTGTGCGACATTTTGCTCGATGGCATCAAGTAATGCGGGTGAAGGCGGCAGGTTGCTGGCGATGGCCTGTTCAAGCTGGTCAGCTAGATTAATGTCTACCAGATGAGCTTCCGGGGCTTTGTTTTTGAAGGTCACAACCGGACGCGATAATAACGCAAACTCAGTAATGATTGACGACGTATCGGATACCATGATGTCTGCAGCTTGTAACACAGGCGCCAGACTGGCAGTTTCGACAACATGGCAGTTTTCACCCTCAAGCTCGCGATAGCGTTCAACCCATTCCTGATCCATTTTAGGGTGGAATTTAATCAGCCATTGCCATCTGCCTTGCCCGACCATCCGTTTAATTTCCTCGAATAAAGCCGGCGCGCTGGTCAGTGCCGGTGAAAACGTCGGGGCATATAAAATAACCGGTTTGTCTGAGCGGGCGGGCCACTGATAGGCTGGGCTATCGAATAGCACATCTACCTTCGGCCAGCCGGTTTCTACCACATTAAAGTGCGGGTGTGGTGCACGCAGTTCATTGAACTTAGCGGTAAACAAAGGGCCCTGTGTGCAGTACAGATCGAACATGTTACGCAGACGGAAGTGACCTTTTTTCTTCCATTCAAAACCATGGAAGACCTGCACTTTTAAGCCAGGAATAAAGCGTGGCACCAGATTGCCCGGTACAAACACGGCATCCGGGTGAAATTTTTTCACCGCGTGAATTGAGTCCAGAACCATTTCATCTGACTGAAAGTACTCGCAGTTAACGTCATTCCCTTCGATAAACCAGGCAACCTCGTCACCACGCTGACGTGCTTCGTCCTGCACCGGGCGGAGGATTTCAAAGGAGTAATTCTGGCCAATGTAAAACAAATAGCGCATCAGGGGATCTCGCGAATAACTTCGATAATTTCGGTGGTGGATATGGATGGGGTACGCGGCAAATAAACAACGTCGCATATGTCTTTGAATTCATCAAATCGACCGACCCAGTCATCGCCCATCACCAGTGCGTCAGCATCAAACTGTTGAATGTACTCGCGCTTTTTTTCTAATGATTCTTCAACAAACACTTCGTCGACAAACCGCAGTGACTGGATGATTTCCATGCGGCTACTAAGTGGATAGATTGGTGCGCGTCCCTTTTTATTTATGTTCAGTTGGTCAGACGATATCCCCACAATCAGGTAATCACCCTGTTCCCGAGCTCGTTTCAGGATATTGATGTGACCGACGTGAAATACATCGAAAGTGCCGAAGGTAATGACTTTGCGCATGACAAGCTCTCAGGTTACCAGCGGTAAAATCCGCTGAGTCGGGTAAATGACTGATCCCAACTGTTTTTGCCAGTATACAGGCTAATGCCATAAAAACCGTGGCTGGTGGCAAAACTATAGCTGGCTTCAAGCTGAATATGATTTTTGCTTCCGCTGTCTGTATCAATGTGGCGACTGACATTACGTAAGGTCACATTCAGCAGACGGTTGCCGGCATGTTGCCAGCTGAGATTGACGCTGGTTACCCGCAACTCTGATGGCTCAACAGGTTGATCTGCCCAGTGGCCGATAGCCAGATTGTCATTGCTATAACCTTGTTGGAAAAACGTCGGCGTTGCCCAGTTGCGATCTTGCTTAACGTATTCTGCACGCAGCGCAATATCTTTGGTGACAAATGGCAGAAACACGCCAAACGACATGCTGTTTGCACTGTCGTCATCGTTTTCACTGCGGGCCCGTTCGGTGTAAACACTGACTGGTAAATCCCCCCCATGATTATAACGGGCGCTGACAGAGCTCAATGCATAGCTGCTCGGCTCAGAGTGCGCATCTGTGTTAAGCAGTGCTTGTACAGTGTTACCAATACCAACAGCTTGATTATTAGCCCCCAGGTGAACGACACGATTCATGCCCAAGTTCAGGTTGGTTAGTGGTTGAAAGCTCAGATGTGCACCAATCAGATTGTGTGACTGCGTCCCCATTTCTGGCGATAAAGTGAGATCTTCCAGCTCACTGATAAACAGCTCATAACGCAGTCCCAACGGCGACAACGGGGAAGCATTGCTCAGTGTCACGGACAACGAGTTGGGCGCATGAGTGGATAACAATAGCGCACTATCTTGCATCGGAGACCACCAGTGATCGCGGTAGCCTGCATCTAACTGCAGGTATTCATTGCCGACGCTTAGGTGGGTGCCGAAATGGCTCAAACCCTGTTGCTCGTCCCATCGGGTCCCAGCCGCCAAGGCGATGTAGGGTGAAAACATGTAAAAGCCGGTACTTTCGACGCTAAACCGTGAATCGCTGGTTTGGCCGCGCTGATTAGGTAGCGGCTGCGCCGGCCCATCATTGGTGGCGAGCGTAAACGATTTATGGGTTACCGCCTCTGTGCGGCGATAACGGCTCAGATACTGGCTTAGCTGTTGATACAGCGTTGGGTTGAGCTCGCGCAATTGCGGCAAAATACGCAGTAAATCACTGGCTTTGTAGGGTTTGCTGAGTGAAGGGTGTCCAGCAAGCACAAATGCGCGTTCAATTTGTAATTCCGCTTCCGGCGAAATATTTAATGGCAGGTAAGGGGAAACACCGGTCGCCATGGCCAGCGAGGGTGTACATGCCAGAATTGCCATCAGTCTTTTAGACAACATGCTGATTCCTTTCATAAAACTTGCACGATTTTAATGCCTTTCAGGGTTGATAACCACTTATCAGTGCCAACCAATCCGACTGACTGAAGTGGTAGCCTAATTTTTTGCCAAGTTCTTTCTGTAGTGAGCGATGTAGCCGGGCAAGATTATCCTGTTTCCAGCGCTCGCCGATACGAATATCGCATTTATCGAAATCGATCAGCCAAACTTCATCGCTGGCATCGAGCAGGATATTGTGGATATTCAAATCATGGTGATAAACCTGTTTGTCATGAAAACGACGAATGGTTCTTCCAATAGACTGCCACTGGTCATCAGTAAGTGCTCGCTTACATAAGATATCGTGAACATCTGTGGCATCAGCAATGCGCTCAATCAGGATGTCATTGCGATACAGCAAGCCGCTTTGTATGACCCGGCCTGCCACTGGGCTAGGGCATGGCAGATGCCATTCGCGCATCTGGGCCAGCAAATTGAGTTCTCGCGCCACCCGGGTGCGGTTTTGACCGGTAAACCAAAAAGCATCGCGGATGAATTTGCCGACTAAGCCGCCACGACGATAGTGACGTAACACCCACTGATGCTGCTGGTGCTGAATAAATATCGCGGCACCGCGGCCCTTGGCCTGACCGGTAATGGCTTGCTGTTGCTGCCAGAAGTTCACGTCAAACCACCCAGGCGTTACCTGCCCGATAAATTCAGCGGTAGCGAACAGATTTTGTTGTGCAGAAATTTTTTGCTCGATTAAGGCCATGCTACACTGCGCGCAACTAAAACGAGGGGCATTGTAAACAAAAGCCGCGAAGAATGCGCCCCAAATTGCAGAGGTAAAGCCGTTGAGCGAGCATACACCGTCATCTGAAATCACGCTGATTTTAGGCAACTCAAATTCTAATTTTTCCGGCGTCACCTCCACGATGCTGCAGGTGTCTGCCGAGCAGAAAAAGTGGGCCAATTTGCGTGTGATGGGTAAACATCACCTGACCGACCCAAGTTTATATATAAGTTTCTGGGATGTGGTGAAGTTGTGTCAGAAGCCTCTGAGTAACGGAAAATGGCG